>CAZELP010000005.1:0-115891 GCA_964513205.1 uncultured Legionella sp.
CGATGGAAAATGAATCCATGGACCCTTGGTGCACATCTCTAAAATGTTTAGAGGCATTGGACAGATTGCCCGGTAAAGAAGGGAGGTAATTGGCCGTAATTGACGTGAAATGTTCGCATTGTAACAAAACGAATGTGGTTAAATTCAACGCAAAAACAACAAAAGAAATCAAATTGATTATATTTTTTAATACTTGATTAATATTTGACATTTTAGTAATATAATCAAAAGCTAAAGATCGAAAAAGAGGTTAAAAAATGAAAATAGAATGGGATCGTAATCTAAGAACATCAGAATTTAACAAAGCCAAACAACACCTGCGCCCCAATGGACAACTCAAATCTGACGGCACTAAACTACGCCGTCAAGAAAGTAAGCTTTCTCGGTCTTTTATGATAGTTGACGGTAAAATTCTCGCCATCCATCGCATAACGCTGGGCAAGGGTGTTTATGGAAAAGCCAAGTTAGCTGAAGATGAAACTGGACGACTATATGCGCTAAAAATACTAGCCGAGAAAGGAAAAAAATCAAAAGAAGCCGAGATTGCTTATGATTTGGGAATTTCTGACAAAGTCACTTCTCGCGAAACCAATTCAACCCAATCAAAAATAAATTTTAAAAAGTATATTCCCTACCAATATTTGGGCACAGCATTCTACCAACGCTACTTTGAAGAAAATAAAGACAAGGATCTTGGAAAAATTGCACATTTCAATCTTGATGAGCGCTTAGAAATCTCGATAAAACTTAGCATCCTCTTGTGCCAGCTGCACGCAGGTAGACACTCCAAAACCCAAAAAAACTATCTGCATGGCGATTTTCATAATAACAACATCACAGTTGATGATAATGGAAACTATCATGTCATTGACTTCGGCCTAGCCTCATCAGTTAATCAACCGATGCTACGTGTAGCAAATGCAGATTTCAATAGACTACGTGCATTCATTTACACGCCATCACATGGACGTTCTTCTTCTACAACTGGGGAAAATATATTTTATGGGGTTTTGGGAACAGCAATACCAGAATATGAGCTTGTTTTTGGTGAAAAACGTATGCTTATTCAAGGCAAGCCTTGGATTGGAACTTATGAAATAGAATTAACCATTCAAGGCAATGCGTTGCATTATCGCCTAACCAATTCAGATCGGACTGAATGGCTTGAGGGAAATATTGCACCGGAAGTTTTAGGCCTGGATACCGCCGATATTCATGCTGTTTTTGAACAAAATGAACATCCAAAACAGAAAATTGCAAATGAACATATTCAGCAACTTTATAATAAAATTGAACAAGATCATCCTGGCAAATTTATCAAGCCACAGTATAATCCAACTTTGATGAAAATGCTGCACAATCCTGATGTGTCTTTATTGGAATGGACTAAAACGCTCACATTCTGCAGACTTCATTTAGAAAACGCCGAAGATTGTTTTGCAAAACATTCGGATGATGCATGCCTGGATGCACTAGAGCTTTTGAATGCTCAGGCAAATCTCATTATGGCGGTCACATCAGATCCACACTCAACACCAGATCTTGCCTCAATCATTTTGCAACATGCTTTCGATAAAACAACGAAAAAAGAACAAATATTGAACTCCATTGCAGATAATGCGCTTAAAGAAAAAGTAGAAGTCATGTTGAATGGCATGGATAGGCAACGTCAGCTGATGCATGACTCACGTGAATTATTGACCATTATCCATGACATTCAATTACTGAAAAAAAATCAACGCAATCAAACGCAAGAAAAATTAGACCGCATGCACCACAATTTATATGTGCATGCAAAAGAGTTCTTAGAAACTTCTTATAAAACATCTCAAGAGCGCTTAACCGCTATGAAATCATTTGAATCCTTTTGTGAAAACAGTCTAAAACAAGCTCAAATAGATTTTAAAGATAACGCGCCTATAATGCACGCCATAACACTCTGTCTTAGTCGTATTGTTGGTGTTATCCTGGCGATTGCAACTCTAGGAATCGGAGTTTACTTGTACGGTGGGCTCGATGCGTATCAGACAAGATTCTTTCGTGCGGTCCCGTCCATTTATCAAGAGTTTGGGACTCAAAGCAAACTTTCTGGTCAGTTACACACCTGGTTTACAAATCACAGCAAATTGTCTGATGCGCCCACGCATGATGGTGAACAAGATCATCGAACCAAACCAAAATAAGGGAGCATTTTAATCCGATTATGGACCACGTGAATATGGTGGATACGGGTGTATTGGCCGGTTAACTAAGCGATTGTATTTACTTAATTTATTTTTGAGTGAATTTAAATCTACTCCCCAATATACCCCCATAAAAATCATCTGTCGCCCTATATTTTATAAAGGTCATGATATCGTCAGCCTAACTGAACCATTTTCCTGACGTCGGTAAAATGGTTTTCAATCCTACGTTTCGATGTCTCCACATCCTATATGCATCTTAAGCGGCATCTTCAATATCTACGAATAAATCCTCTAATCCTTCGCGATTTAACAAGTCTTGCAAACAAAGCCGTACAAACTGCTTGCTTGAGTAACCAAGTTTTTTCGCAAAATCTGCTGCCATTTTTGGGCTGATAAACCGTCTGTTATGTTCTATATCGCATAAATTCTGTCTTGAAATACCAAGCTTCTCTGCAAACACCACTTGCGACAACTCTTCGCCCTGGCGAAGAGCCAACAAATAATCACCCAGTGTTGGTTTTTTACCAATCAAGGAGGCTAAAAAATCCAGTGATTCTTTTGATTCATTAGTAATCATGTTTATTCACCTCAATCACCTCAACAATATCCATCCGATTGTCATCCGCTATGACATAAATAGCACGATAAGCTTTACTTAATCGAATCGAACGCTGTCCTTTTCGGTTACCTTTCAAAGATTCATCATGAAAGCCTTTGATTTTTCTAACCTCCAACAACCCATCATGAGAAACAGCCTCAATCCACTCGAATAACTTCACTGCAATATACGTGGGTACTTTTTTCAAATCATGCTTCGCTGTTTTGCTTAAAACAACCTTGTAGATATCCATTCCATTTATCCTTCTTTTAATTGTACTCTTTCCATGGGTACAATGCAACTTAGCTAAGCCACAACTCTACCATCAATCACTAATGAGACAACAACACGAGCTTTAGTCAACATATTAATCAACGTATCAATTGTAAACTGGCTAAAATTTTACATCTATACTTTGTCCTTAATGTTCGTAACATCCATAAACACCCTCCAATCCTCAGTCAACAGCTTTATTTGCATAAATAAATGAAGATATAATGATTGCACGCCATATCTTAGCGCCGCACTTTACTTCAAAATAAAACTGCGCTTATGATTCAAAAAGGAAATCCCCATTGTATAAAACACCGTTATTATGCATCATCATGCTCCTCGCCAGTCATTGTTATGCGCACAATCAAGACACAGACCTCTGCCCATGGAAGTCATTTTCAGATTTATTGATTAAAGATAAACAAGAAATTATTGGAGAAAGCGACACATTAACTGCCACCGAATTGAAACAAGATTTAGATTGCTTGTATCGCATATACAAATACCAATACATTGGCTCTTATTATCCGCATGAGACCAATTTGGCCGATAAAACCAAAGAAATTAAAAAAGCACTCACAGAAAAAATGAGTATATATGACTTCATGGGCTTGATTATTCAATCTCACCTATCAGTTTACGACAACCATTTTTCATTAAATGCCAAAACCAAGCATTACTCCTACTATCAATCACTTCCAAAATACAAAATATATCAGGTGAAAACTAACGCCTTACATACCCTTAAAAATTGCCCGGGCTTCCATCGATATCCAACGCTCACCACAAACAAGCCTATTTTTATAAAACTAGCATTAGAAAATGATTTTAAAAACAAAACAACGCTATGTCACACTGTTGATGGCAAACAAGTTTCGGTAAAGTTAAACCAAATTCCTGAAAAAATGGGCGTTTCTCAGAAATTCGAATATAAAGAAATAGATAAGGATACTCTATACATTCGCATCCCACTGATGAGGCTAGGTCAAACAAACACTGAAAAAACATTGCTTTCTATGATTGCAAAGGACAATTTTCAAAAAAATCTCATTATTGACTTAAGAGGCAATAACGGCGGCAGCAGCTTATTTGGAAAAATGGTACTCGCCTCTTTGTTGGAAAAAAAAGTAATGATTCATTATCCTGAAGAGCTATCCGTCGACAGCTTATATAACATTGCAGCATCGATGAATATGATCAGCAATATTCATGCCGATAAACAATCCAAGACCATTCTAGAGAATCTTCTTAAGCATTACAGCAAGCGCTTAAAAAATAAAAATTTATCTTTATTCAGTCCAGAGAACAAAAAGGTGCATTTTTTGCACGAGCAACCCAATCAACAAGTATTACCCTTCCCTAAAAACGGCACAAGACTTCATGGTTATCAAGGCACCATAGCCTTGCTTGTCAATCGTGAATGCGCCTCAGCTTGTGAAGATTTTGTCGCTGATATGAAAAAATTAAACCATGTCTTCCTGATAGGCACGCACACGGGCGGCTTCTTTAATTATAATGACGTTGGATTTCTGGTCTTACCCAATAGCAAAATTCAGGTGAACACAACAACTTCAACCAATATCGGCATACAAGAAATAAAAGATGGTATAGGATTTGCTCCTGACTTTTATGATACAACAGGCACAAACCTTATAGAAAAAGCCGTATCATTTCTTCGATTATATGCCCCCGAAAGTGGGAAAGAGCCGAAACTTTGAAGTTAATTTAGAATGGAATTTGGTGGCTACGGGTGGACTCGAACCACCGACCTCAGCATTATGAGTGCCGCGCTCTAACCAGCTGAGCTACGTAGCCTTCCAAGGGCTACGATTTTGTCTTTTTAAGCCAATTCTGTCAAGAAAAATTCTTATTTAAATTCTTATTATTATTTGAAAATGTTCTTTTTATAGTCTATTAGTTTACTATATGGTTATTGGAGCTGGATTTCATGCCTCAAGATAATAAAGAACAAAGAGAAAAAACGCTTGCGGAGCTCAAATTTTATCTTGAGAACATTCGACGCAATAGAGATCAACTTGATGACGAGATTGATGATATAGAAAATTTCATCTCAGTAGACGAAGCAATATTAGAAAAATTAAATAAAGAAGCAGCTCAAAAAATAAAAGAAACAGGAATAATTGCCGAACAGATTTCAACTGGTGATATATTTTCCATGGAAAACAAACTCAAGAAGAAGAGCGAGGAACTAAAAGAAAAAATCGAAGAGAAAGATGCGCTTGATAGGGAAATTATATATCTAGAGCACATTATCAATGACGAGAATTCATCAATAAAATTCATGCAAGACACTCTTTCAACAATAAAAGATAACGCTGCAGCATTTTTTAAGTTAGCCCAATCATTTTCAGAAAACAGAAGTCGATCCAGCAGCGATGCCTCAACAACAGTAGAAAAATACGATGAAAATAATCTAGCAAGATCAGACAGTATCGCATCCAATGAAACAGAACAAACAGTTGTCCTTTCTTTCGGTAAAAAGATTATAGAAGAACAAACAGAAAACATAAACCGGGAAATTTGGGCTATAAACGAAGATAAGCAACGTTATCTGGAACTGAAAAAACAAGAAAGCCTTCTTGCAAAAGAGATAGGCGATCTTGAAATAGAAAAAGACAAATTTAATGAAATTATTGGGAGTATCGAAACAAAGATCAATACCGTTACAGAAAAATTCAACACATCATCAAAAGTTCTCGAAAATAAAAAACAAGAATTTGGTAATGCACAAGAAAATGAAAAGTCACTCACGCCGTCTAATTTTTTAGGCCGTGCTGTTTACTTTCTTCAATTTGTTTTTGCTAGATTAACGTTTGGTCAAACCAAACTTGAAAAAGCGCGAGCCGAAACAAAAAAAGCAGAATCAGATCTAAATGAGATCAGAAAATCTCACTTAGATCTACAGCAATCAGCGGAAGAATTATTAAACTCATTAGAGAAAAAATTATCTGAACTGTCTGAAATATCTAAAAAATTAACAGAAAAATCATCTAAACTGTCTGAAATATCTGCTCAATTAACTGAAATTCAAAACAAATATGGAAATAAAGAATTATCAGAAAAAGCATTTGACAATCGGATTGAACAAATTACATCTAAATTGCAGACAATGGCAAAGGAGAACATTACTAAAGAAAAGCCCGTGATTAATAAATTAATTGAAAGTTGCGATTATTATACAGACTCTATGTCTATGACTCGAGAAAAAACATATGACATAAGAATGAGTTTAAAAAAATTTCTTGAGTCACCCACTGTAGAAAATTTAAATGAACTCAATAAAAAAATTGGTGAAAAGATATCTGCTAGTAAACATGATGATAACGTACTCAATCTCATCGAAAAAGCACGACAAATCTATCCTGACATAGTATTACCTGGTCGACTTGAGATGGCCCAAACCAAAATCCAGGATTATTATCATCCTGAATTATCAATGTTAGCTGAAGATATTTTTAATCTTAAAAAAGAAATTGAAGCACAATCAGATGAAATCAGTCATATAGATCAAAAGATAGCGAATAACATATCGTCTCTCTGGCAATGTTATAACTTGATGCGTATTGCCAAACACAGAGAAAAAGAATATCGCAATGACCCAAAACTGCAACATCTCGAACAACACGCACAACAACTTGTTTCTTATCTTGAAAAAAAACAAAATGAAATTTTGAATCAATTACCTCAAGAAGAAAAAGAAAAACAGAAAGAAATTATAAAGAAAAAAGGCGAGAAAGATGAACCTATTCTTAATATAGTGGTTGAAGATTCTCACAAGGAGATCATTGAGATTTTAAATCAATATAAAATTCAACCACCCAAATCCCCTTTTACACTGAATAAAATCCAAGAAGCATGTGCACATTTGGCGGAAAGCGAAAAGAAATCATTTTTAAGTAAAATTGAATCAATTCCGCTCATCAAAAAACAAATGGATCAATTAAACAGCGATCTTATCAAATATGAATCAGCAGTGTTTGGAATCATCAATCATTTGGATCCTTTACTTAATTCTTTTGATGATTTTTTAACTAAAAATCATCATCCCAAAAAGATAAGCGACATATTCACTGAATTTGCAAACGAACCTGATCTAAATAAGCTCAAAAATGCACTTGATCAGCATAAGCAAGAATATCCAGAACTAAATGGCGTTATTTCTGAAATCGACAAACTGCCTAACATTGAAAACTTTTTAGGAAAAATCCAAGCACTCAACGACGAAGAGAAAAGCATTTTTCAAAAAAATATAGAAAAAATGCAAAAAAATATAGAAATCAGAAATCAAATACTGCAATTAGAATCAAAAAAAGAACTTTTGGTGCAAGAAGGAAAGCAAAATATCGAAAACAAAATAGCTCCTGCTACAATATTTGGTGAACTAAAAACGGTTCTCGAGCAATGTAAAGGGAAAACTACCGTCGAATGGAAAGCACTGGCAAAAGTTATCGAATCCCCATCAGAAAAAAATCTTGATGCATTTGTGAACACTCTTGACAGTTCTCAACCCCTTAACGCGGATTTCATAACAGCAATGAAGACAGTTGGTGAATATTACCCTGCTGTGATAAGCCGACTTACAGCGCAAGCGCAAAACGTGAACACTCCAGAGGCTAATATTGCGGAACCACAAAACGCGAACGATGCACAGGCTAATATTCAGAACACGCAGAGGATGAGAAAAGAACTCGAGCAGACTAAACCGGTAGTTCAGGAACCTCAGAAAACGTGGACACTATCATCCTGGTTTGGGAAAAAATAAACCAGGTATCTGACGTATAGATCATCTAATCTAATCAAATAAAAGACAAGTATGCGATTGCTCGCAACTTTTATATTCTAATTGTAGGGTAGTATGCAAGATGCCGTACTTTTCAATCAGCATTGCATTTAAAGCAATCAGTTTTTCTTCTACGCTATACGCTTTATCTAAAACAACATGCGCCGTTAGGCTGATTTTATTTTGACTGAGTGCCCAAACATGTAGCTCGTGTACTTGAAGCACCCCTTGGACTGATAAAAAATCTTGCTCAAGCTTGTGCAAGTCCATCCCCTCAGGGACTCCCTCTAGCAAAATATGAATACTGGCTTTTAGTAAACGCCATGCTCGAGGCAATATCCAAATGGCAATTAAAACGGCAACAAAAGAATCAACCCATTTCCACCCGAATAATTGGATCAACAAAGCACTCAAAATTACACCAATCGAACCCAGCGTATCACTCCATACCTCAAGATAAGCACTTTTAAAATTGAGGTTATGATTTTGCTCATCGTGTAAAACACGAATGGCAATTAGATTGACCAAAAGACCCAGAACGGCAATTAAAAGTACACTTTTAGAAGCAATAGGCATCGGCGAGAAAAATCGCTGATAAGCTTCTAGCACAATGTAAAATGCAACAAAAAACAACAGGCTAGCATTTAATATGGCGGCTAATATTTCGAATCGATAATACCCGAATGTTCTAAGCCGATCGGCTTTTTTTTGACTAATGAGGAGCGCAATATACGACATCACCAATGCGGCAATATCTGTAAACATGTGCGCTGCATCAGAAATTAACGCCAAGCTTTTGGTAAAAATTCCGCCTAAAAATTCGACTAAACAAAAAATAGACGTCAAAAGCAACGCCCAACGAAGTGCGCGCTTTTGACGTTGATGTCGCCCGTGACTATGCGTCACGCAGCTCAAACCAAACCGCATTCATAATGGCCAATGTGCAGGCCAAACCTGTTCCTAAAATCCAAGAAAAATACCACATTTTTTTCTCCTAATAGCCAATCTCTTCTATCTCTTTTAAATCTTGTTCTGTCACCTTACCTCGAAGCACACGGTAAACCCATGCGGTATACAACAAAACAATCGGCAAAAAGATGACAGTCGCAGCGAGCATAATCATCAATGTCAACTCACTCGATGAACTGTCCCAAACCAACAAACTTTGGCTTGGATGAGTAGAAGAAGGTAAAATAAATGGGAACATGCTGACACCGACCATTCCAATAATCGAAGCCACGCTCAACGCACTCCATACAAAAGCGAACTTGCTCCATTTTTTGAAAAGAACAGCCATCAGTGGTGCGCAAACACTCAGCGCAGGAATTACCCAAAGAACAGGATATTGTGCATAATTGGCAAACCAAGCTTGTGCTTGTTGAACAGCCGTTTTATATAGCGGATTGGAAGGACCATCATGCGCCATAGCCTTTGTTAGCACAAATCCATCTATTCCTTGATACAACCAAACTCCTGCAGCTATCACAAGAATGCTAAGGCACACAGCCGTATAAGAAGCCGCTTTCGTCGCACGATGGAAAAGCTCACCCGTTAGCTTTACGCGCAAGAAAAAAGCACCGTGCATCGCCAACATGAGAACCGACACAACGCCACACAACAGAGCAAATGGATTAAGTAACATCCAAAAAGTTCCGGTATAAAATACACGTAAATCAGCATCAAAATGAAAGGGAACACCTTGAAGCGTATTGCCCACAGCAACCCCGAAAACAAGTGAAGGAACAAAACCGCTGATGCACAACAACATATCCCAAGTTCGACGCCATTTCTCCGAAGACAGTTTAGAACGATACTTAAACCCAACAGGACGCAGAATCAAAGCCAATAAGATCACCAGCATCGCCGTGTAAAAACCCGAGAAAGACAATGCATACAAAGGAGGCCAAGCAGCAAAAATAGCCCCTCCCCCTAAAATAAACCAAACTTGATTCCCTTCCCACGTTGGAGCTATGGTACTGATCATCATGCGTCGCTCTTCGTCACGCTGACCAAGCCAAGGCAACCACATGGCAGCACCAAGATCAAAACCGTCCATCACAGCAAATCCCATCAGTAACACACCCAACAAGACCCACCATATCACGCGTAATGCTTCATAATCTAAAGATATCATTTGTTTTCCCCTAAATTAGACCGAAGTATGTTCAAGAACGCCCTCAGGCCCCAAGCGAATATACTTGATCATTAGATAAACCTCGATTACAGCAAGCACGGTATAAAAAATGACAAACCCTGATAACGACGTCATCAACTGAGAAACACTCACAGAAGAAGTTCCCATGAAGGTTGGTAGAATACCTTGCACAACCCAAGGCTGACGTCCATATTCGGCAACAACCCAACCCAGCTCGGCTGCTACCCAAGGCAAAGGCAACGATAAAAACGCCCATTTCAAATACCAACGAGTGCGATCAAGACGGTGTTTAATATTGAGGTAAAAACCCACAACAAACAGCGCAATAAACCAGAATCCACATGCAACCATTACTCTAAACGAGAAAAACAAAGGCATCACTTTCGGTTTAAGATCGTGAGCCGCCTGATCAATTTGTTCTTCTGTTGCATCCACTACTTTTTCAGTATAACGCTTTAATAAAAGTCCATATCCTAATGCTTTTTGATGAGCGTCAAAGTCAGCTTTCGCCGTTTTATCATTCGGTTCGCGACGTAAGCGTTCAAGAGCACTATAAGCCAACATGCCTTCACGTATTTTTGATTTGCCCTCAACAATCAAGTCATTGATTCCAAGCAATGGCTCGTTAATGCTGCGAGTCGCAATCAAACCCAAGACAAAAGGAACTTTAACGGCATAATCAGTCGTTTTAGTCTCTTCGTTTGGAAGACCAAACAACGTCAAACTAGCGGGAGCCTTTTCAGTTTCCCACATGGCTTCTAATGCGGCGATTTTCATTTTTTGATCATGATTAGCAAGATAGCCACTTTCATCTCCCAAAACTGCAACAGAGAGAGAAGAAGCCAAACCAAAAGCAACAGCCACACTCATTGAACGCAAAGCAAAGGCTTTATTGCGCTCTCGGAGTAAAAAATAAGCGCTAATAGCCAGCACAAAAACAGAGCCAGTCACATAACCAGCGCTCACTGTATGTACAAATTTTGCCTGAGCGACTGGATTAAAAATCACATCAGAAAAATGCTCAACTTCCATGCGCATGGTTTGGTAGTTGAAAATTGCGCCCACAGGATTTTGCATCCAACCATTGGCAATTAAAATCCACAACGCTGAAAAATTCGTCCCTAAAGCAAGCAACCAGGTACAACACAAATGCTTAACCGGAGTAAGTTTACGCCACCCGAAAAAGAAGAGCCCTACAAAAGTGGCTTCAAGAAAAAACGCCATCAACCCTTCAATGGCCAACGGAGCGCCAAAAATATCGCCAATGTAGTGGGAGTAATAAGCCCAGTTGGTGCCAAACTGAAACTCCATAGTCAATCCCGTGGCAACACCCAAGACAAAATTAATGCCAAATAAAGTCCCCCAGTATTTCACCATTTTTTGCCAAATGGCTTTTCCGGTCATGACATAGGTTGTTTCCATGATGGCAAGAATCACGGAAAGTCCGAGCGTCAATGGGACAAATAAGAAATGATAAAGAGCCGTAAGCGCGAATTGCAATCGTGACAAATCAACGACTTCATGAACAGGTAACATATTGATAATTCCCCAAAAATAGAACGATTAAGATTGCACAACAGAAGTGGTTGAGCTTCTCGACTCGAATAGAAGTTGATGAATATCATATTTATGGCGCGGCCCGCTAAAGCACACATACCACAGTGCCGCAAGCAAGCAAAGCTTAAGTAGAAGAGTGAGCGTAATGTCGCGTCGCAAGTTGTTCATAATAAAGCCCCCCTTAAGATGCATCTATTTTACCATATTTTCAGTTCAAAAAGCATGACTTAAGAAAAATCATCTCTCTTCTGTCCACTTGTGTAAAAAAAAGTGAAATCTATCGCGTGTCAAGACTATATTTTATAAATTATTTTGCTTATGATACCCACCCGCTTGCCATATCTAAGTCTGTGGATAACTTTGTTAAAAACTTCCCAGTCTGCATCTGTTTTTCACGCAAAAAACCTCGTAAAAAGCCCAGTTTTACTAAACATTTACAAAACAAGAAAAATTTATTTTTTTGTGGATAACTCTGTGAAAAGACAGCCTGAATAAAGAACAGTCGAGCTTCCCGCGGACAAGCCGCGAGAAATCGAACCACTAGAATTATGAAAGAGCTTAAAAATTCAGCGTTATCTCGCATAATTGAGTTGAGAGATAATTTTTAGTGTTCCGTTCTGGGTTGGTATTTTAACCAATCTCCATCTCCGTCCTCATCAGAGTAAGAGAGAACAATCACTTTTGTGCCAACATTCATGAAGTGCTCATTTAACCATTTTGCAGCACTTGGCAAAACTCGTATGCATCCATGACTGGAATTGTACATTGGGACTTCGTATGCAGCATGAATTGTATATCCGCGATAAAAATACATGCAATACGGCATTTTGGCTCCACCAAAAGTCTCAACAGGATACTCGCCAGATTGGCAATTTAAGCCACGTTTATTGTAAACGCGAAAAGTCCCCGTCACAGTACGACAAGGTTGACCCACATCCTCACAAAAATCTTTTCCACCAGACGCACTTCCCGTCATGACACGACGCCCTTGTTCGTCATAAGCAGCCCAAGCGTATATTTTAGGATCAAACATAAAAATACGCTCACCACTAGATTCAATTTTCATTGGAAAATAAGATCGCCCTCTTCGATCTAGCAAATAGTGTACAGTTTGATGCACACGGCCCTCATCATCGACAATAATCGTAGAGCCATCATTCGTATTGGGTATTTCAGCACATCCAACCAACAAGACGCCTAAGGATAATCCCAAAAATACTGACTTAAACATTGTTTTATTCCTCTGATTAACTTTCTATTCGTCGATATTTAATGCGTGAAGGCTTACCAGCTTTATCACCCATACGACGCTTATAATCCTCTTCGTAATCAGCGTAGTTTCCTTCTACGAATACCACCGAAGAATTCCCCTCAAATGCCAAAATATGAGTACAAATGCGATTTAAAAACCATCTATCATGCGAAACGACGATTGCAGAACCAGGGAAATTTAACAATGCCTCTTCCAACGCTCGCAAAGTTTCGACATCCAAATCATTTGAAGGCTCGTCTAACAATAAAACATTTCCACCGCTTTTTAATAATTTTGCCAAATGGACACGATTTCGTTCACCACCAGACAAGTGCATCAATTTTTTCTGTTGATCAGCACCTTTAAAATTAAAACGTCCGACATAGGCACGAGAAGGCATTTGAAACGAGCCAACCTGCATCATATCATGGCCTTCAGAAATTTCTTCCCAGACCGTTTTGTTGTCATTTAGATGATCACGCATCTGCTCGACAGAAACCATTTGCACAGTTTCCCCGATCCGAATCAAACCCGAATCAGGCGTTTCTTTTCCTTGTAGCATTTTCAAGAAAGTTGATTTCCCTGCGCCATTTGGCCCTAGAATACCTAGAATACCTCCTTTAGGGAGTTTAAAGCTTAAGTTGTCAAATAATAGTCGATCACCAAATGCTTTTTTAACGGAGTCAACTTCAATGACTAGGTCACCCAAACGCTCACCAGGCGGGATGTAAATCTCATTTGTCTCGTTGCGTTTTTGAAACTCTTTCGAATTCAACTCTTCAAAACGAGCAAGCCGAGCTTTATTTTTGGCGTGCCGCCCCTTCGGTGCAGTACGAACCCATTCTAGTTCTGATTTAATTGCCCGCAAATGAGCCGCTTCTTGTTTTTGCTCTATTTCAAGGCGCTTATTTTTCTGTTCAAGCCAGGCTGTATAATTACCCTCGTAAGGAATCCCTTCCCCTCTATCAAGCTCCAAAATCCACTTAGCTGCATTATCAAGAAAATATCGATCATGCGTAATGGCCACAACAGTTCCTGGAAACGATTCAAGATAATGCTCAAGCCATGCCACACTCTCAGCATCCAGATGGTTGGTTGGCTCATCAAGCAACAACATATCAGGACTAGACAACAACAAACGACAAAGCGCTACTCGACGACGCTCGCCTCCTGATAACAAATTTACTTTTGTGTCCCATTCCGGTAATCGTAACGCATCAGCTGCGATTTCAAGACGTCGATCAAGATCCCAACCCTGGCCGGCCTCAATGGCATGTTGCAGTTCGCCTTGCTCCATCAACAACTTATTCATTTCATCATCTGACATGGGCTCTGCAAATTGCATGCTAATTTCATCAAAGCGAGTCAGTTTGCTTTTCATGTCCGAAACAGCTTCTTCAATGACTTCTCTCACTGTTTTATTCAAATCAATCTCTGGCTCTTGTGCGAGATAACCGATTTTAATTCCAGGTTGAGGACGAGCTTCTCCATCATGATTCGGATCTAATCCAGCCATAATTTTTAACAAAGTGGACTTACCAGAACCGTTTAAACCCAAAACACCAATTTTGGCTCCAGGATAAAAACTCAATGAAATATCTTTAAGAATCATTCGCTGATTCTCAACCATTTTGCTCACACGATTCATCGTGTATACATACTGCGCCATAAAAACTCCAAGATAACGCTATTACATTTATGAAAATACAATTTAAAAATTTTTGTACGATACTAAACTTAAGACCAATCCAATATCACTTTTCCTGATTGCCCAGAAGCCATAATCTGAAACGCATCTTCATAATCGTCTACATGAAAACGATGCGTCACAACCGAAGAAATATCAAGCCCAGTTTGAAGCATGGCAATCATTTTATACCAGGTTTCATACATCTCTCGGCCATAAATGCCTTTTAATATAAGTCCTTTGAAAATTACTTGGTTCCAATCAATGGGTGTTTCCTGAGGTGGGATCCCTAAAAGTGCAACATGTCCCCCATGGTTCATTCTTTTTAACATTTCATTTAATGCGAGGGGATTTCCAGACATCTCAAGCGCGACATCAAACCCTTCGACCATTTTTAGGTCTTTTTCGACATTTTCCAAAGATTCGTATTTCACATTTACCGCACGAGTCGCGCCCATTTTCTTCGCTAACTCAAGCCGATAATCATTCACATCCGTGATAACGATATGACGAGCCCCCACATGACGCGCAATTGCAACGGCCATAATACCAATTGGGCCTGCGCCAGTAATTAACACATCTTCGCCCACCATGTCAAAAGATAAAGCACAATGAGCAGCATTTCCAAATGGATCTAAAATGGCAGCCTGTTCGTCAGAAATGTTATCTGGTAGCACAATAACGTTGCTCGCAGGTACAGCCAAATATTCAGCAAAACAACCCGGTCGATTAACACCAACACCAAGCGTCTTTCGACAAAGATGTTGCTTTCCTGCGCGACAATTTCGGCAAAGTCCGCACGTGATGTGCCCCTCACCTGAAACACGCATTCCCACTTCAAGTCCTTGAACCCCTTGACCAACTTCAACAATTTCTCCGGCGTATTCATGCCCCACTGTCATTGGAACAGGAATTGTTTTTTTTGCCCAATCATCCCAAAGATAAATGTGGATATCGGTTCCACAAATGGCTGTTTTCTTAATTTTAATCAATACATCATTAACACCACATTCGGGAAGAGGGACATCTTCCATCCAAATACCCGGTTCAGATTTTGCTTTTACGAGAGATTTCATGGTATATCACTCCTTAATCACGTTCAGGGCTCGACCTACTTTTTCAAATGCATCAAGCGCTTGATCCAAATGATGTTCTTCTAAACCTGCCGACATCTGTGTCCTGATGCGCGCAAGCCCTTTAGGCACAACAGGAAATGAAAAGCCAACCACATAAATGCCTTCGTCTAAAAGCTGACTGGCCATCTGTGAGGCCAAAACGGCATCTTTCAGCATCACTGGGATGATGGGGTGTTCGCCTGGAATCAATTCAAATCCAAGCGCGGTTAAGCCTCTTCTAAAATAAGCACTATTGTATTTTACCTTTTCAGAAAGCGCCGTATTTTTGGAAATTAAATCAAGTGCTGTGATTGATGTTTGCGCAATCATAGGAGCTAAACTGTTTGAAAACAAGTAGGGACGAGAGCGCTGACGCAACCAAGAAACAATGGTCGAATTAGATGAAACATATCCGCCTGAAGCGCCTCCCAATGCCTTTCCTAACGTCCCCGTCACAATCGCCACTCGCTCAGTTACACCAAAATGTTCTGGTGTTCCCCTGCCTGTTTTTCCCATAAAACCAACTGCATGAGAATCATCTACCATGACCATTGCATCATATTGTTCGGCTAAATCACAAATCGCAGGAAGATTTGCCAAAATTCCATCCATTGAAAAAACACCATCTGTTGCGATTAAACGAAAACGGGCATCTTTGGCTGCAATCAATTGGCGCTCGAGGTCTTGCATGTCATTGTTCGCATAACGGTAACGCTGAGCTTTGCAAAGACGAATACCATCAATGATACTGGCGTGATTTAAAGCATCGCTGATAATGGCATCTTCAGGACCCAATAACGTTTCAAAAAGTCCGGTATTTGCATCAAAACAAGACGAGTAAAGAATCGTCTCTTCTTTTTCTAAAAACTCGCTGAGCTTTTTTTCTAATTGTTTGTGTGGTGTTTGCGTTCCGCAAATAAAACGTACAGAAGCCATACCGTAACCATAATCGTGCAATGCCTTTTCAGCAGAGGCAATTAAAGAAGGATGATTGGCTAGACCCAAATAATTGTTGGCACACAAATTAATCACAGACTTTGTATTGACCTCAACAACAGCCTGTTGTGGCCCATCAATCACGCGCTCTGGCTTAAACAGACCATCGTTACGGATTGAGTCAAGCTCCCTTTCAATATATTGCGTAAATCTATCAGTCATAACATCTCCCTCAAAGAAATCCAACTCGCTCAATGCTGATTATTCAATGGCGAAGTATGGTATCACAGACTATCTTATTTATGCGAATTCTTGCTAAAATAACGCCGACAATTTACCCTAGTACTTTTATTCGTTAACGGTGGTGGACAACGCATGGATAATTCCATTTCTCATATCAATATGATCAAACAACAATTACGCACAGGCCACATCATCGATGAAAAAATTTTATCGTTGTTTTCTGACATTAAACGAACTGACTTTGTGCCAGAAAAAATGCGTGCTTTTGCCTATTCAGATTTGCAAATTACGCTTCCTCACGATGAAAGAATGATGACCCCTTTAGAAGAAGCCACATTGCTCCAAGGACTAGCACTCAAAGGCTGTGAGACCGTACTTGAAGTGGGCACAGGAACAGGCTATCTGACCGCATTGCTTAGCCGTCTTTGTCGAAAAGTAATCACAGTGGATTGCCACGAAGATTTTACCCAAAAAGCACAAGCTCGCCTTAAAGCGTTGGGATTTGATAATGTAGAATTTTTTACAGGTGATGCCTCAATGGGCTGGCCTTCTCATGCCCCATACGATGCAGTTATTTTTACCGGAAGTTTACCTAAACTTGAAACGATACAACAACTACAAGTCTTGCCTGGCGGTCAACTTTTTGCACCGATAGGGGTACAACCGGCAATTCAAGGGCGACTTTACCGACTTTCTCATGAAAATGAGTGGCACGATCAAATTTTATTTGAAACAGCATTGCCTTACCTTGCGCATGCCGAATCAAAAAATACTTTTGTC
Organism: uncultured Legionella sp.; assembly: GCA_964513205.1. GTDB lineage: Bacteria > Pseudomonadota > Gammaproteobacteria > Legionellales > Legionellaceae > JAGVJT01. Next base: position 17,584 of record CAZELP010000005.1, read on the forward strand.
TTCTAGAAAACTAGGCTGTTGAAATGATGATTAAACCTCTTTTTCGTACACTGCTTCTTCTGTTTTTCGCTGCCCCGGCAGGAGCTGTGGATTTGATTGAGGTTTATCATCAGGCCCTTGAAAATGATACACAATTCAAAATGGCTTACAGCACATTTATGTCAAACACGGAGATTTTACCTCAAGCGCGTGCCGCACTTTTACCTCAATTGACAGCCAAGGCGCAAAACACCGCCAACCAACAAAATGTGAGCGCAGGTGTGTTTAGCATTAAAGACGCGTATAACAGCCGACAATGGCAATTATTGGCCACACAAACCATTTTCAACTATCAAGCCTGGTCGAAGTTGTTAGAGGCGAGAGCCTCTGTAAAAGCCGCTCATGCTACTTTTAACAATGCAGCACAAGAACTCATTGTCAGAACCTGTGACGCCTATCTTCGCGTATTGTATGCGCAAGATGCACTTAAATTTGCTGAGGCAAAAAAACGAGCCAACAAACGTCAATTGGATCAAGCAACACAGCGATACAATGTGGGCTTAGAACCCATTACATCAGTGTACAACGCTCAATCAGCTTATGATCAATCAATTGCCGACGTTATCCGATCGAAAAACGATGTGGTCACACAAAACGAAGAGCTCAGAAAACTGACCAATCATGTTTACGATCATCTGGCGCCATTACGTGACCAATATGTCCCGCTGATTACGCCTGAACCCAGCGATATTGAGGATTGGGTTGCAACAAGTTTAAAACAAAATTACAGGCTTCTGGCTTCTCGCTTTAATCTACAAGCTGCCCGAGAGAACATTAAAGCCATGTCATCAGGAAACTATCCTGTGTTTAGTCTACAAGGCGGAACCGTACAAACACGAAACTCTACATCAGGAAATCTAACAACAGCGCCCCCACAAGATGGAGGCGCTATTAGCCGCAATGTAAACAGCATCTTTGTTCCAGCATCACAACAACTGACCAACATTGCAGTCACGGTAAACTTTCCTGTTTTTCAAGGCGGCCTTGTCCAGTCTCAAACCCGCCAAGCGCAATATAATTTTCAAACATCCAGCGAACAAATGGAATCGGTACATCGTGATTTGATCGTCGATACGCGCGTGACCTACAACACTATTTTGTCTGAAATCAGTAAAATAAAAGCCGATAGACAGACATTAAAATCGCAAGAAAATACAGTTGAAAGTACGGAAACTCAATTTCTTGTGGGAACTCGAACCATGGTGGATGTGCTGAATGCACAACATCATCTTTTCGAAGCTCAACTACAATTGTCGAAGGATCAGTATGATTACATGAGAAGTATCCTTCAACTAAAACATTTGGCCGGCACATTGAATGTAGATGATTTGGAGGAGCTTAATGCATGGCTTGCTTCAATACAGATCAATCAAACAGCCCCTCATTCTAAAGCTCATTCATAGGTTTTCATGATGTCGTATACCCCCTCTTCTGTAGAAAAAAAACTCTTGCATTACGCCGGAAAAGCAATCGCAGACTTTAATATGATTCAAAAAGGCGACCGTGTCATGGTCTGCTTATCCGGCGGAAAAGACTCATTTACTTTATTAACACTTTTGATGACGTTGCGGAAACGCTTCAATTATCAATTTGAAGTTTTTGCTTTTACACTCGACCAAGCGCAACCAGGCTGGGATGACAGTACATTACATGAGTGGCTCAAAACACGCGAAATTCCGTACGAAATTTTAACACGCGATACATACAGCATTGTCAAAGAAAAAATTCCAGAAGGCCAAACATATTGCTCACTTTGCTCACGTCTTAGAAGAGGTATTATTTATCGTTATGCCGAAGAGCATGGCTTTACGAAGGTCGCGTTAGGACATCATCGTGATGATTTAATTCGCACTTTGTTGATGTCAATTTTATACAATGGAGACATTCGTTCTATGCCTCCCAAACTGCTAAGTGACAATAAAAAACACATTGTGATACGGCCTTTATGCTACGTACAAGAACGCGACATTATCACATTTGCAGAAGAACAAGCGTTCCCGATTATCCCTTGTAATTTATGTGGATCACAAGAAAACTTAGCAAGAAAACGCGTAGGACGACTAATTGATCAACTCGCAGAAGAAAATCCCAAAGTCCCCAGCAATATTTTACATGCGCTACAATCAGTCAAACCAAGTCAGTTAATGGATCAAGATCTTTGGGCATTCAGACAACTTGAACAAGAGCTCATTCATCCGCCTCTTGACAGTGATCACTGCTTGATTGAAGATGATATTCCCATTGAATAAATCTTGAAAAAAGTAAGAAGGCCGCTTGGGCACTCAAAAACCTTTCATGTGGTTAAACTGGATATCAGAAGCTTTGGCGTTAACCCAAGCAGGCCTTGCGTATACTCAATCGGAGTTTGATGTAGAGCGCTACACGCGTTTACGTACGATGCTTTTTGAACTGACAGCAGAAATTAATCATTGCTCATCCGAAAGCATACAAGCACACTTTGAGCTTGAAAAAGGCTACCCTACTCCTAAAGTAGACGTTAGAGCTTTTGTTTTAAAACAAGACAAAGTTCTGCTTGTCAAAGAGCGAGCAGACATGATGTGGTCTCTACCCGGCGGCTGGGTGGACATCAATCATTCGCCTGCTGAATGCGCCATTAAAGAAACATTCGAAGAAACAGGATTTCATGTCGCGGTAAAAAAACTGCTCGCTTTATGGGATAAACAAAAGCACGATCACCCGCCACAATGGCCGCATATCCATAAATACTTTTTTCATTGTGAAATTTTATCCGGCTCACCAACACCGAATATTGAAATTTCAGACATTGATTTTTTTGAGTTGAATCATCTCCCTCCTTTATCAACACCCCGTGTCACAGAAAAACAGATCTTGCGTTTATACCAACTGATCCCGCATGATATTCCTACTGCATTCGATTAAGATTAAGCAGCATGAACCGCACTATCCAACAAAAACAAACACTCAATATCGTTGTGCTTACTTTCTGGAGTCAGTTCTCCAGCTATGCTTTAAATGCCATTTTAATTTTATTTTTAACTCGCCCATTAATCGAAAAAGGACTCGGTTTTTCCCAAGAAGATGCCTATTCTTTCATGGGGATTTCAAATGCAACAGGCTATTTAATGCCCATTCTGGGTGGATATGTTGCGGATCGTCTTTTGGGACTAAGACGCAGCATTTTACTGGGAGGATTTCTGCTTGCTGTTGTCTATTTACTTATCATGTTGAGCGGTTATTTAATTCCAATCTATGGACCAAATGCATTTATCAACACGTATGCGCTTGTTCCTTGTTGCAGCTCACTATTAATGGGCACCTCTTCAGCAATGGTGACACGAATCTATGGCGACGATGCAGCTCACGCAAAAGCGGCCATGACCTATTATTATACCGCCATTAATGTTGGCGCCCTCCTTTCTATTTTTATTGCACCAACGCTCTTAGATAGTGCATTTGGTCCACTGTCTGTATTGGCTGTCACTTTTTTTGGAAAGTCCATCGCCGCTTTAAATTTTGCATATCGCTATCCCCTATATGACAATATTGCAACAGCACTTGATAAGAAAAAAATAACCCCCAACTTAATTTTAAAACTTGTGGGTTATCTCCTCTCCATTTATCTCTTTACTTTATGTGCGTACCAATTTACAGATCTATTTAGCGTCATCATTGCCTTTGGCAGTCTGACCGCTATTGTATGGTTTATTTATCAAAGCACACAACTTCCGGGAGAAAGTCGGATCAAACAACTCACGGCTTGTTTGATGATTTTTGAGGCCATTGTGTTTTTTATCATCTATAGCCAAATGAACACGACTCTCATTTTATTCGCTCAGCAAAACACGGACCATCAATTTCTAGGCTTCACCATTTCTCCGGCGCAATATCAGCTTTTAAATCCATTACTCATTATTGTGATAGGCTCGCAAATCTCTCGGTTTTATCATCGTTTTCCACGATTTTACACGCCTTATCAATTTGCCGTGGGTACGTTACTTTCAGGTTTTGCTTTATTGCTTTTGGGGTATGCGTGCATGCACACTCAAACGGGCATTATCAACGGGAATTTTCTAATATTCACTTATATTTTTATTACACTTGCTGAACTTCTTGTGAGTGCGATTGGCCTTAGTATGATTGGGTTATATTGTCACCATGAAACCATTGGACTTGCGATGGGAGCGTGGTATCTGGCAAGTTCTATTTCACAAATTTTATCCGGAGAGGTCGCTCATCTTGTTGCGTTACCCAGCACCTCTATACCAGCACTTCAGAGCATTCCATTGTTTACTCATTATTACTTATTCATGGGTGTTGCAACAACCTTTGCTGCAATCATCATGTTTTTTCTTGCTTTTTTCCTACAACGATTATTTGCACGCAAACAAATTTCATTCGCTTAGATGCCTTGCAGGAGAGACCTTTCTTCGCTAGACTAAGCACCTTTGTAAGGGACAATCAAACGGATATCAAAACTTGCTTTTTACGAATGCACACCCCACGACAATGAATGGTCACAATCTAACTGCCGATGAGCTTCACTTTCACCAGATAAGCAACGGTGCCGAAATCAGTTTTCCAGACACGACACTGGATGCTTTGTTTCGAGCGCAGGCCATAAAAACACCTGACGCACTTGCGTTGGTTTTTGGTCATACTGGTTTAAGTTATCAAGATTTAGACGAGGCATCGACACAACTTGCACATTTTATTCGCGCTCACTACATACAGAAAAAAGGCGACTTTAAACCGGACACTCCAATCGCACTTTTCTTAAATCGCTCGTTGGAAATGATGATTGGCATTTTAGGTATCTTAAAGGCAGGAGGCGCATATGTTCCAATTGATCCTAAATATCCGTCAGAACGAATTCAGTATATTTTAGAGGATACTCAAACCGATCTCGTATTGACTCAAAGAGGACTCGAAACACTTTTAAAGTCTGAAAAAAAACAGACTGTCGTCTACCTCGAAGAAGAACCCTACGCTCAAGAAAACAAGACTCCACTTCCATCGCTGCATACACCACATCATCTGGCCTATATTTTATATACCTCAGGAACAACAGGAAAACCCAAGGGTGTGGCCATTCCTCATCGAGGAGTGGTTAACCGCATCGACTGGATGCAGCGGGCTTATCCACTTGATGCAAAAGACGTCGTCCTTCAGAAAACACCGTACTGTTTTGATGTCTCTGTGTGGGAACTTTTATGGGCGCATCAAGTTGGTGCAACACTCGTTATGGCTGAGCCTGATGGCCATCAAGATCCACTCTACCTGCACGCCTTGATAGAAGCACAACGAGTGACAACATTGCACTTTGTTCCCAGCATGCTGACTGTTTTTACTCAAGCACTTGCCGATGCAAAACAACAAGTTCCTGAGTCTCTTCGTTATGTTTTTTGCAGTGGAGAAGCACTCGCTAAAGGTCAGGTTGATGCATTTTACGAACTAGCAACACATGCAGTAGAGGTCCACAATCTTTATGGTCCAACAGAAGCCTCGATTGACGTGACTTATTTTCCGTGTACAAGAAACATCGAAAAAGTTTATATCGGAAATCCCATTCAAAATACTCAAATCTATATTCTTGATGCCAATATGCATCCCATGCCTATTGGAGAAGCAGGTGAACTCTATATCGGCGGTGTAGGCTTAGCCCGAGAATATTGGAATAAACCGGAACTAACAAAAGAACGTTTCGTTGTGAATCCGTTCTTTCAAAACCAAGCACACACAAGTCCTGTTTTATATAAAACAGGAGATCTTGCGAGATGGACAACAGATGGTTATATCGATTATTTGGGCCGAAATGACTTTCAGGTAAAAATTCGAGGCTTCAGAATTGAGTTGGGTGAAATAGAACACGTATTGACACAATATACAGGTATTCAACAAAGCATTGTACTTGCCCAGGAGCAACACACTTCTACGGGGAAAAACAGTTATCTGGTTGCCTATTATACAGCAGATCATGCCATAGACGAGACAGCTTTAAACGACTTCCTCCAAAATCACCTGCCAGAATACATGTTGCCAACAGCTTTTATCGCGCTCGACTCCTTTCCTTTGACCAGCAATGGAAAACTCGACCGCAGTTTACTCCCCAAACATGATTTTGCAAAAATAGGAGCAGCAACTAAACCAAGAACCTCGATGGAAGGTAAAATTGCTTCAATATGGGCCAAGGCCTTGGATATCCCTGAGGTGGGCATTACCGATCATTTTTTAAGTTTAGGTGGGCATTCCTTGATTGCGGCACGTATTCTTTCCATGATCAAAAATACATTACATAAAACGGTTTCTTTCGCAGATTTCTATCGTTCAGGAACAATTGAACAACTGGCAAAACTATTAGAACAACAAGACACCAGTCCTGTTCGCGTTAAGCCAGCCAACTCACTAAACGACTCTAAAAAACTGCCTTTAGCCGACTTTCAATTGATGCTGTGGCTGTCACATATTTTTGAACCCAAAGCGAAAAAAATGAATATTTTAACGCGAAAAAGGCTCAAGGGACATCTGGACATCGATAGACTCTATCAAGCATTTGAATACACCTTCAAAAAACACGAAACACTGTATTATCGAATTTCTAAACTCATTCCAACTCAGAAATTCCATACCATGCTTCCATTTTCACTGGAGCGAATTGAGCATCTTGAGCAAATTGAAAATCCAGAATCTATCTTGATAAGCTCACTAAATGAACTTTTGGAGCTTTATCCTTGGCCAAAAAACTCCCCTTTTGTCATTGCTCGGCTGTTCTATCTCAAAGATAAAGAAAGTGAAATACAGCTTTGTATGCCTCATCTCATTGCTGATGAGCGATCCATGGAAATTTTATGTGAAGAACTCTCAACCGGTTATCTTTTAGACAATGAGTCCAACACAGAAGAACAAGTGCAACCATTGATCTCATTCAAAGATTATCTACACGAAGAGCAACTGACCACAAATGAGGAAACAGAATCAAAAATTGCATTTTGGGAACACTACCTGCATGATGCTCGTCTGCTTGTTTTTCCCAAAGAGCATATTGTTTCTTCGATGAAACACGCAAAATTTCCTTACTCTTCTTATATCGAAATTCCAGAAGAAGCCATACAAAAGCTTAAATCCTTTGCCGCCGCACAACGGGTGACCATTAGTGATGCGATTTCAGCTGTGTTGTCAAAAGCTTTATATGAACATCAAGATGAGCATCAAAAGGCCGTTCAAAAACCAATATTAATCAACCTGATCAAGTCGACACGTGAAACAATTGAATATGACAAAACCATTGGTTGTTTTGTGCGCGTTGATCCAATGAAAGTGTCTATTCATCAACACAGCGATTTAAAAATACTCTCGGAACAAATACACCAGGACATGCTCAATACAGCTGAAAACCAACGATTTTCCAGTCTGTTGAAATTTGCTTGTTTTATGAATTGTTATACAAAAAAATCATGGGTCAAAGCGGCTATCGCACGAGTTATGATGCCTTTTTACGTAAAGCTCATCAAACTTTTTAAAATACGCTATGAAAGCCACAAAATGTTCCAGCTTTGCTGGAGACTGGCGTCTTTTAAACGACGCGATCTATTTCTTGTTAATCTAAACTTGTGGAACAATTTTGTGAATGAATCAGCAGACTCCATCCTTTTTGGAATGCCCACGATCCCTTGCGCAATGCCTCAATATGAGCTTTTAGATATGGATTTTATTTTAGATGTCTGCTTTATTCGAGAAAATGCATCTAAAAAACCATATATGGTCATTTCTTGCAATTTGACCCCGGAATTTAAAGCGTCTCTTGCAAAACGCACCATTGAACTGATGATGACAGAGATGGCCTAACTGTTCGAGCAAATGTACACTATGTTTTTAGGGATATTTTGCATATACCACTAAGACATAGTGTGCGGATCAGTCCAATCAACTAACGCTGAGTTTATTAAACTCAACAATGGTTTCCTCAACCTCTTCTTCTAAATCAGAATCGTAAACTACAGCAATGTTTGCTCTCGATGAGACTAATTTTACTGGTGAAAACAATCTGGTTGTATGTGCAGAAGAGGTGCCGTCACATCCAGAAAATGAGAATGGTGTTGATGTGGCACATGAGCTATTCATGCCCCCCTCTACTTCATCATAAAAAATAGCGCATATTTCTGGAGAATCATCTCGAGCAACAGGTGCGGTTTTGTCATTATCAATGCGCATTTTGTTAATACGACGAATAAAATGTGTACGAAACTCAGTTTTAAGACTGTCAAATAAAAAATCAATTTGCTTGCCTGTCATGGCACTTAGATTGAACGATTTTTTTTGTAATACATCTGAAATTGTGTCCAAAAAAACATCATCAACTATTTTTTGTAGATAATCTGAGTTGGGCTGTAATAGCAATTTTTTAAGTTCAAGTATCAGTAATATGCGAGCATGATACAATTTTGCATAATGAGGTCTTGGTGGAGGCGTCCCATAGCGCTTAAACGCGTCACCAAAATGCAGTTTTAGTGATTTTACTTTTTCAGATGATAAATTATCTAATAATTCCGCTAATTCTTGAGTTCGATAAAAGACTGTTCCGGGATCATCCGTTAAATAGGACTTCACAATTTCTTTGATTACATCGAAAACATTAACAGCTAGATCAGCAAATTTAGACATTATTCACCACCATTTTGTCAAAAAATGGTGGTATGATATACAAAATACATTTCAGTGTCAATTTTATTATCTTTTTGAATTAAATTAATTCATCTCACCCCGGATATTTTCTTTTTCCTAATTGAACTTCTTCTTGAGCGCCATCCTCTTTGGCTGATGCATTTTTTTCTGCCCAAAAAGAATTCCTGACCATACTATTAGCCGCAGCCGTTGCTGTGCTTGTTTCAGACTCATCTGGACAAATCGCCAATTCAAAAGATTTTTCTTTGCTCAAATTAGAAAGCTGCTCTAATTCAACATCGGACAATGAAATGTATTGTGCCGCATCAATCAACGCCTTGTATTTGGTATGTTCTGGATTTCTTGAAAAAGCTTCCTGAAACTCCTCCCAAGACTCTTTTTCAACTTCAGCTCTGATTACACTCCAAATCGGCTCGATACTGTTGCCAGACGCTCTGATTTTTTCTAACCAATCAGAAGCCAATTCGTTTTTTTCTAAATAAGCCATTAAATGACGCTTCACTATTTTCGGAAATTTCAAATTGGCTAATTCAGGAGTGACGACTAGCAACTCAACATCGGGATGAATTCCTTGTAGTTTTTCTATAATTTTATTAAAACTACCGGCAGGGCAAATAGGTGAGTCAACAGCCATGTTATCAACGCCCTGATCATTTAAATTATAACCACGTTGAATTTCATAAAGTCCTTCTACCAATTGATTCATTGCATCTTCAAAAGTTCCCATACGCCGACTGTCATCGCGTATTGCAAGATAAGCCAATATCAACAGTTTATAGAGGGAAACAGATGATTCTGGATCGGCATAACGACCGATTTGTTCCATAAAAATGCGCTTTACTGCACGATTAGCAGTATCAGTTTTGAACGACTTAGGTAGAAGTTTAATGACTGTATAAAGCTCGATCGCCTTTTTGGAGTCATAAAATCGTCCATAATAGTCTCGTAATGCCTTAGCACTTTTTGAAACAGAACGATGCACAGAAGCCGTATGAGTCGATTGCCGCTGATTGATACCAAGTCGATTGATGCCAAGTCGATTGATGCCAAGAATTGCATCGCGAACCGCTAACAATCTGGTTCCATCATCTGGATATCTGCTGGCAATAGTTAATCTAATAAAATTGTCTTCCGTCCAAAGTTGAGGCGGAACTCTGTGCCAAATATGATTGATCGCCCACTGCCCCAGTAATCTTGCATTCGCCGGATCGGCGATCGCGCTAAACCGTTGTGGTGACGAATAAATGAATTCAGGTAGAATTCTCATTGTTCCACATAAGAATTCTATATGTGGATGATAAAAAACTAATTCAAGGTTCTGTGCAGTCAATGCATTTTTTTCTTTCAAAATGTGGACCACATCACTTAATTTCTGTAATAAAGCAGCATCATATTGCAAAATTTTTACGGCGTATTCTTGTTTTAAAATTTTAGCGGATTTTAAGTCTTTAAAGAGATTATTTGAGATTAAAAATCTCGAAATCTCTCCCTGGTACCGACTACAACGAGAAAACAGCGATTTCAAATGGTCCTCGTTTAATATGCTGAGCTCCTTAAGGTAATCAAGTGATGTTTTTAGAGCCCGATAACGCTCATCTATATCTGTTAACTTAGATAATGAAGAAGTCAACTTCCAAAGAACATTGAAATTTTCTTTGTTTAGAAATCCGAACTTTTGAAAATCTAACAATACAGACAAAAATGGATGATTCGCATGCGGTCTAATCCGCTTTATCTCAGCAATCAAACCGTCGAAGTCATCTGACATGGCTTTTTCCATCAAGCACTCTAAATGCTCTTTTTGAAGTGATTTATATGAATCCAACAATCTCGCCAGACATCTCAATGCATAAAATCTTGTTTGAAAGTGTGGCTTCAGTACATCCTCATCAAAAACAACACGGAAACTGGCACTCGTCCTAAAATAAGCGGTGATGAAGTCACATTCGTCTAATGCTTCTTGTTGACTCAGTAATTTAAAAAATGAGCTTTTTTTAAAATCAACTGTCCACTCACTAGGATCGCACTGCTTAAAACTCAATAAAATATGGTCGACAAACTCTTTCATAATAAACAAACAACAAATCAAAAACACAATCATACAACAAAAAGAACAAAATGAATATTTAATAAGATCGTTTATTAAAGAAATTTAGAAATATCACGTCACTCTTTCAAGAAACAAAGACTTCACGTATGATCCAAGCTAAAGTCGGCATTAGGCCTTTTTTGAAAATACTTATCTTTTTAACTATCAAAGTCATATAAATTTAAAATGCACACCTCTATCCCCTCTTCCGTCATTTATGTAGTCAAACCAGAATTTATCACTGAACTTCGCGATGAATTACAAGATAACAGTGTCATCATAGAGGATTTGGTTTTTTCCGATAAACCTCCCAAACCCGTTTGTTTTGCGAAAGATGTCTGGTTCGATCCCATTATCTGCTCTTTTCAATCAATAAAAGATGCGGTAAATTTACTGAGACAACACGGAAAATATTGGTACTTACATCCTCTCAGTCACATCCGACGCTCGAAACTTATAGAAGCTCAATTGATTAAAATACCACCAATGACGCGATCGTTTCCTTTAGAGAAACCCATTCCTGAAATAGGTGCGTTCAGTCTGATCGACGCAAATACATTAGTTTTCAGTAAAAAAAGACTAAAAGCATGGCCTGATGGAAATTGTTTTTTTGTTGAAGATAAAGTCAATCCACCCAGCCGAGCTTATCTCAAGTTATGGGAAGCCATGACATTACTAAATCGCCATCCCGAACCTGATGAAGTGGCGATGGATCTCGGTGCTTCTCCAGGCGGATGGACTTATGTGGTGCAGTCTTGTGGTGCTGCAGTCACAGCCATCGATAAGGCCGAGCTTCATCCTCTTCTAATGCGCTCTCCTCAAGTCACTTTTTTAAAGCAGAGCGCATTCGCACTTGAACCGCAAAAACTTGAAAGCCAATATGACTGGGTCTTATCTGATATAGCCTGCTATCCTAGTCGCGCTTACGCTCTTATTCTAAAATGGATTGAATCAAAAAAAGCCAAACAATTGATCTTCACGATTAAATTACAAGGCAAAACAGAGCTAGAGTTTATCAAAAAACTTCAGCAAATTCCGAACGCATGCATCATGAATCTTCATTACAACAAACATGAAGCAACATTTTTTTATCCAGCGCCATCCAACTGCAACGACTTGAGTTGTTCCTAAATCGCGCTTAAAATGCGCATTTCAGGATTTAAAACACTGACTGCGCTGACAACAGGGAGATTTAAAAAATGCTCAGCCTCATCAAACTCAATCTCAGCAGGAACTAAGCGCAGTAAAGGCAAATACTTACTCAACAAAGTACACATGGATAGAGAAGCGGGAAAAGGACGCACGTAATGACAATTTAAAGAAAAAGCCTGCATTGCTTCACTAAGAGTCGATACTCCTGGCAGATAATTAATAGAATATATTTGTGCGGTTTGAACTAAATTCGGCAAAAAACCGGGGCTCGTCATAAAATGTGCTCCAGCTTGATGCGCATCCTCTAACTGTTGCGGGCTAATCACATTTCCTACACCAATTTTAAGATCTGGAAACTCAGTTAAAACACGCTCCAACATAAAGGCGTCAATGCCGTTGATTTCAATGACGGAGTACCCCGCTTCAGCAGCACGCTCGATCTTATCAAAAAGCAAAGCATCAATGTCCAATGCAATTAAGACAGGTTGTTCTGCAAAGATTTGATCGATTTTCATCACGCTTTACCCATTAAAATCAACTCCCATTCATAGTAAAAGAGATACGACGTCTTAGCAAGGCCGTTCGAAAAATTTTTACGGGACTTATGAGATATGTACAATAAAAAATCATTTATATGGCGCAATATTTTAAAAAATTACTCAATAAATCGAACCCATTTTCAGATAAAATTGCTTCAGGATGGAACTGCAGTCCAAAAACTGGTTTTTTAACATGTGAAATGCCCATAGGGATGTGATTTTTATTTGAGTCAAACGTCCACGCATCCACACACAACTCATCGGGTAACGTTGTCGCATCCACCATTAATGAATGATAGCGTGTAGCGCGAAAAGGAATCGGAATATCATCAAATAATCCCTTTTTTTCATGGTAAATGGGCGACAACTTACCGTGCACAACCTCCGTTGCTAAAATCACATCCGCCCCCAAAGCCACCGCAATGGCTTGCATTCCAAGACAAATTCCTAAAATGGGGTAAGCGTCTAAATTTTTCTGAATAAATCGGATTGTTTCTTTTTTTTCTAGTGGATGCCCTGGCCCAGGAGATAAAACCAATCCTTTTGGTTGATGTCTCTCTAAATCTAGTAAAGTTGGATCAAGATAATGAATTTTATGCGTTTTCTGTCCTAATTTTTCAAAATAACTGACAATGGTATCTGTAAAAGAATCATCGTGATCAATCATTAAAATTGGACGACTCAAGGCTTATCTCCTGTAAAAAAACGCCCTTTTAATTTCAGTTCTTCATACTCTTGTTCCGCAATAGAATCATACACAATACCACCGCCTAAACCCAATTCCCCTTTTCCGTTTTGGATCACTAAAGTTCTGATGGCTACATTAAAGCACATGTCATTATTTGGCAAAATATAACCAATCGATCCAGTATAAAGACCTCTTGGATACGCCTCAATTTCTTGAATAATCTCCATGGTGCGCTTTTTAGGAGCTCCCGTGATTGAGCCGCAAGGAAAAAGTGCTTTAAAAAGATCGAAAATATCAATTTTTTCATCTACTTCACTTTCAATAGTAGAGGTCATTTGATGCACTGTTTGATAACACTCGATTTCAAGAAGCGCAGAAACACGCACACTACCCGGAACCGAAACTCGCGACATGTCATTTCTCAGTAAATCAACTATCATGGTATTCTCTGCTCTCGATTTTTCATCTTGAGCCAACCAGGTGCGCTTGCACTCATCTTCAGCCGGAGTCGCGCCTCTCGATATAGTCCCTTTCATGGGTTTTGTTTTGAGCGTTTTTCCAACTTTTGAAAAAAATAATTCCGGTGATAAACTTAAAATTTGGTATTCAGGAAACAACAGAAGTCCGGAATATTGAGAGCGCTGCATTTTTCTTAATTGACGGTATAAATGTGTCACATCTCCATCCACATCAAAAAAATATTTTGATGTTAAATTAACCTGATAAGTATCCCCCTTGCGGATATGCTGCTGCACTTGTTGAAACGCCAAATCGTACTCTGAAAAATTCCATCCCAAGCGAAGATGCTTGACTTGATAAGATTCGGGGGGTGGTAAAAATGCATTTTTTTCTAAGTTTTGATATGCCACAAAGTGCAATAAAGGTAATTTTAGAGAAGGATTCGCCTCACCAAGACAACTGTCTTTCAGTTCAATATCATGTAAGAACAAGCCTGTTTCATAAGCAACAAATCCTGCAATATAGAGTCCCTTTTTCTGCCAAACTCGCATGAGACTAAAAGCATGCGCGATATCTCTTTTTTCGAAAACAACGACCTGGTCAATTTGGTTTTTAAATGACAAAAAAGAGGAACGCACACCTAAGGCTCGATCTTCTAAGATAATATGAACAGTCTCATCAAGATTATACATTGTATTTTTTTAGTCTATAATAACCGATAGGATGCCTAAATTAAGATGGAGTCAAACCATGAACGATTTTAAATCAAAAATGCCCGATCTCAATGAAATAACCAACATGGCGAGCAAACTATTTCATGACATGAAGACAAGCGTGTCTGAAATCGTTGATATGTATAAGCAAAAACGAGCTCAAGAAACAACAGAGCCACAAACCAAAGAATCTCCAAAAAAACCAACAGAAGCTAAACCTGAAGAGCACGAAGAATAAAGAGCATTCTCCAAAGCGTTCTTCGGTACTCATTACCTCAGAACGCTTTGTTTGCCTCGTCCGTTAGACACATCAAATTATCGCTTGCACACAATACGCTTAAATCCTTTGCAAGCATGACCGTAGCAAAGAATTTTATCTCCAAGTGTCTTGGTCGCCTGAGCTTTTTCATCTTGCTCAAATAAAACAGATTCTCTATACCCCATTCGTCGACAAAAAGAGTAAGCTGCACGCCGGCCACACTGCTTATGCTCATTGTAACACCAAGCCACGCGGTCGTTCCCAAATCGCGGATAAACAAACTCTTTTTTGCGATATTGATAAACAGGATGTGGCTTTTCTTTAAATTTTCCTTCGCAATCAATAAATAAAAATCCGTCACACTTCCATCCGGTGCATTCGCCTTCATTGGCAAAATAATGAACCCGACCGACATGATGTTGAATGCGGTGTTTTCTAGCTTTTGCATAGCCTAGTAACTCACAATATGCATTTGCAATCGGTTCGCCACACTCTGTTTCTCGCAGATTACAATAGGCTAGACGCTCTCCATGATAGCTTGGATACCAAAAAGAACGCGTGTATTGTTCTTTTTTATCAGCGGCATAAAGACTGGTTAAAACTGACCATAAAATGAGAAAATAAACTCCCCAAACGCGCTTCATTCACCCTTCTCCATAACAAATCTCAATATCAACTCCCTTTTCAGCCAAAGCTTCTAAAAGTGCATCATCGGGTAAAATGGCCCATGATTTTTGTGGAAAGAGACGAGCTTTTGCAACTGCACTTTTATACCAAAAAGCAACGTTACACTCGCCAGGATTCTCCTGTAAAAGCGACTGCAGAGACAATGGTTGAACATCTGGTGTCAACGTCAATCGAATATGAGCAGCAAAATGGGCTCGCGCTTGCGCCACCGAATAAATATTCTGCGCAGTCAATTTCACACCGCCCGTATAGCCATCTTGTGACAACTCACACGAAATCACCAAAGGTTTCTCGACCTCAATAGAAATATTTTCTTCATGAAGTTCCGAAAAAACGACCACATCCATGCGCCCTGTTTTGTCTTCCAAAGATAAAATCATCAATGGCTTTCCACGTTTCGTCATGACTCGGCGGATACCTGTGACCATGCCACAAATCACTGCCTTCTTGGTCATTTTAGAAGAAAGCGCTGCAAAAGGCGTCACTATTTTTGAAAACTCAGCTTGATAAATATCAATTGGATGTCCACTCAAATAAAAACCCAATGTGGCTTTTTCAGCCTTCAAACGCTCTTGCATTGACCAAGGCTTTACAACTGGATATTCAGGGACGCGCATGTCGTCCCAATGATCAAATAAAGTGGCTTGTTGATACATTTGTTGTTGATTAAAAGCATTTCCTTCTTCAATTGCACGATCGAGAGCTGCGAACATAACGGCTCTATCGCATTTAAAATCATCGAGCGCCCCGCTTTTAATGAGCACTTCAAAAACACGACGATTCACACGGCGTAAATCCACATATCGACAAAACTCAAACAGAGAATCACCCTCTTGTAGAGACTTTCTCGCTTCAAGAATAGCCTGTATTGCACTTTCACCAAGCCCTTTAATTGCTCCCAAACCGTACACGATTGTTTTTTCATCACGCACAGTAAAATGAAATTCAGCCGTTCGGATGGACGGCGGGATCACTAAAAGTCCTAGATGACGACACTCTTCGAGCAACAAAACCACTTTGTCTGTATTGTCCATATCAGCGGACAATACAGCAGCCATAAAAGCTGCAGGATGATGTGCTTTTAACCAAGCGGTCTGATAAGAAAGTAACGCATAAGCGGCAGAATGCGATTTATTAAATCCATAACCGGCAAACTTTTCCATCAAATCAAATATCATAGCCGATACATCTTGGTCAACACCACGTGCAGAAGCACCATCAATAAAAATGGCTCTTTGTTTCGCCATTTCCTCTGGTTTCTTTTTACCCATTGCACGTCTTAGGATATCAGCACCGCCTAGCGTATAGTTCGCTAAAACCTGAGCGATCTGCATGACCTGCTCTTGGTATAAAATGACACCATAAGTCGGGCGTAAAATCGGCTCAATATCCATATGGGGATATTCAACTTTTGCGCGTCCGTGCTTCCTATCGATGAAATCATCCACCATACCTGATTGCAAAGGACCTGGTCTAAAAAGAGCAACTAACGCGATTAAATCTTCGAAACAATCAGGCTGTAATCGATGAATCAAATCACGCATACCCCGCGACTCAACTTGAAACACCGCAGTTGTTTGACAGGACTTGATCAAATTGAAAGTTGCATCATCGTCCATCGGAATGTCATTGATGTCAATCAGAACGCCCTGTTTCTGCTGTTGACGAATGGTTTTTAAAGCATTGTTGATGATTGTAAGTGTTCTCAATCCCAAAAAGTCAAACTTTACAAGCCCAGCGGCTTCTACATCATCTTTATCAAATTGACTGACCCACTGTTGAGAGCCCTCTTCGCAAAAAACAGCTGTAAAATCAGTTAAAGCAGACGGCGCAATCACAACGCCTCCCGCGTGTTTTCCCGCATTTCTGGTAATCCCTTCCAAGGCCAGCGCAAGATTAAACAACGCCGTAACCTCTTCTTCTTCTTCGTAACGCGCTTTAAGTTGGGCCTCTTGTTCTAAGGCGCGCTCGAGTGTCATACCGAGCTCAAAAGGAATTAATTTTGCGAGTTTGTCTACGAAACCATAGGGATGCCCAAGCACACGCCCGACGTCTCGTATGACTGCTTTAGCCGCCATCGTACCAAATGTGATAATTTGAGAAACACTTTCACGGCCGTATCTCAATGCGACATACTCAATGACCCGATCTCGACCATCCATGCAAAAGTCGATATCGAAATCAGGCATGGAGACACGTTCAGGATTCAAAAAACGCTCAAATAGCAAATCATATGCCAATGGATCTAAATCTGTAATTTTTAAAGCATAAGCAACAAGCGAGCCCGCACCCGATCCCCGTCCAGGCCCCACAGGGACATCATGCTCTTTTGCCCATTGAACAAAATCAGCAACAATCAAAAAGTAGCCTGCAAACCCCATGGAATGAATCACTCGAAGTTCTATTTCTAACCGAGACTTGTAAGCATGTTCAAAATCTGCCGATAGATTGGGCGTTCGAGCGCGAATACGAATCAACCGCTCTTGCAATCCTTTAAGAGCAAGTTCGTCTAAATAAGCTTCTTCGGTATATCCTGACGGCACAGGAAACTGTGGTAGAAAATTTTTACCAAGATTTAACTCAACAGTGCATCGCTTACTGATCTCAACCGTATTTTGTAATGCCTCAGGCAAATCTTGAAATAACACTTGCATTTCTTCTGGAGAGCGCAAATATTGTTCCGGGCTGTAACGTTTCGGGCGTTTGGGATTTGCAAGTATTTCACCGTCGTGAATACAAACACGCGCTTCATGCGCATCAAACAAATCTGGTTTTAAAAAACAAACGTCATTTGTGGCAACCAGAGGAAGATCAACCGTTGAAGCAACTTCCAAAATCGCTGCATTATACAAAGCCTCATCTTCTCGCCCCGTTCGCTGAATCTCTAAATAAAAACGGTCAGCAAAAATGTCTTTCCAGCGTCGAGCTGCATCTAGAGCTCGAGATTTATCTTGTTGCAACAAAGCTTGGCCTATATCGCCCTTTCGGCCTCCAGACAATAAAATAAGGCCTGTTTGGTATTCTTGCAGCCAAGAAAAAAATATCCGCGGACGCCCTTGAGACTGCCCCTCGATATAAGCACGAGAAACCAACCGAGTTAGGTTACGATATCCCTCATTATTCTGACAAAGCAAAGTCAACTCAACAACAGAGTCAGGCTTATCTTCGCTCATGACACACAGGAAATCTGCACCAATTAATGGCTTAACACGCTGAGACAGCGCTGCTTTATAACATTTAACTGCAGCAAATAAATTACAAAAATCAGTCACGGCAACAGCATGCATACCCAATGTTGAAACGGTCTCCATCAGATCATCAACACGAATAATGCTGTCTACCAGCGAAAACTCTGTATGCACACGCAAGTGAACAAAATCGGCTTGCATCAAACCCCTCATCGTTGTATCGTCTAACGAAAAGATCTTAAGCGATGAGTTTACACATGTACACACATATTTTACATGCCACTGATCTCAGTGAAACACACTTTGATTTATGCGAACAAGCCGTACAAATTGCAAAACAGTTTAATGCGGTTTTATACTTGCTGCATGTCATTGAGCCACCCGCAAGTTTACAGCTTGCTCAAGGGCTAGGTTTTGCTGAGTTTGATACGCCAGTCAAAGAAGACGCAGAGTCTGTTTTACAGATGTTAGGTGACACATTTTCTATTCCGAAAGAAAGAGTTTTCGTTGAGGTGGGTTCCATCAAATCGCAAACACTTCTTAAAATAGAAACACTACAATGCGACCTACTTATCATAGGAAAACATCACAAAGACGCCATTTCCACACTCTTTGGAAACGCCGCTCGTGCACTCGCTGAAGAGGCAAGTTGTGATGTTTTAACGATAAGCGCTTAGTACCAGCCTACGCTGCTCACATTACAGGACCCGCAACTGGGCTCACAGTCCATATGTGTCGAGCAGCAGGCACTCAAAGCCGCCATTATAAAAGCAATTGTGAATCCATAAATTGCACGTTTCATAACTCTTCCTCATAGTGAAGTCGTTATGTATGAGTATAGACCGTCCACAAAATTTTGCTTTCGAGATGTCGCAAAGAAGCGTGGCGCTCGATTTTTTGCAGGTGTTATTTCACAGACCTGATTCAAAAGATTTTGATACAAAGATTGCTGAGTCGGTGTATAAAGCCCTATCATCTGCAGAAAACGCCAGAAACATTGCGATAACCAAGCCCAACCTAATGTATTGTACCGATGATAAGCGAGCATATCTCGTTTGAAAGATGGCTTTTCAAGTGTTTGTGTTAAAATCCTGCGTTTGAACGCAACACTGAAAGAATTGTTATTCAAAATGTCCTCGATACGTTTCAAGCAATTCGATTTTTTTTGTAGCGTACTTGCTGACTCAAAAGAAGCCGTCACTGGCCTCTCTTGAAGCCATTTTTTTTGTGTTTCAATATAACGTTTAAAATGAGACACCGCTTGTCGCACATGCAGCAGTTCACCATCAGCACGAGAAGGCCCAAATCGAAATTGTGCTTCTTTTTTAAGATGAGAAGCCTTGGTTGCTCGCACTTCGTTTAGTATATGCTCTCCCTGCAAGACCCCCTCAAAATGCCGCAAACACACCTCCATCAATGCCTTTAAAACATCTACTGAGAGAGTGTCTTGCATATTTTCAATATTCAGAAAAGAAACTAAATTTTTCTCAGAAGAAATTTCACGATATGCAACTTCACAACGCGTATACGCATCGTTTAATAAAGTGATCATCAGCTCGAAAGACAAGCTGTGTGTTTGTAAAAATAAAGCCAAATCAGATTTGGTAATACGCGGGATATTGAGTTGTTTTAAGGCTTTTTCAATCCGTATTGCATTCTCAAGTTTGTTTTGTACATTTCGTTGTTCTTTTTGAGATAGGTTTTCGCGCTTTTCTAATAAATTCAATCGCTCTACGCGAATTTCCTCTCTTAAATTAGGCCATGAAAATTCAGAAATAAATTTTTGAAAATGCATCATCCATTGTTCAATCGAATCAGATAAGGTGCCTTCACGCAGCAAGAATCCTTCTTCCAAGGCATCCACTTCATTTAAAATGAGTCCCCAAAAAGAAACGAAAGCCTTCTTTTTTTGAAGTAAAGCATCCCAATCATAGACCGTGGTTGATAACAACCAGTTTCGATTTTTTAAACCAAAATCAACCCAAGCTAAAATTTGGGTAAAGGAATATTCTCCAGGAACTGACTCACGAAATAACCGCATCCCCTCTTCTTGTAATGTCTTAAAATGCAAAATATTCTGGACAGGCAACATATGCTGCAATAGGCCTGAAGAAGCTTTTATACGTACGCGATGCGCTTGATAAAGATGATGCCAATAACCTTGCTGATGAAGATCCATCATCCCCCACAACACTTGACGAAAATGGTGTTCGATCAGCCCTATGCGTGTGACAAGAATCGTTTTGACAAAGCAGCTTTTTAAGAACGGTTGCGTTTCTGTATCATGCGATTTATCGATGTCTAAAAGACTCAGTTGACTCAGTCCGTGCGATAAATGTGCAAATACATTGGCCAATTGTTTGATCCAGAGTATGGACTGAGGCGTTTTTAGCGCATTTTTGGGCTCTAGAATTTCAGGATATGGGATATCATTAAAAGAAAAAGTGAGTTGATGCACCACCCGCTCTTGGAAAGAAGGTGGATGTACTTTTAACTGAGGTTGCACAACAGGGTGAAAACCAGATTGAAAAGACACACTTTTTTCCATAAAAAAGCGTGATAAATTTACAAGAAAATC
This sequence comes from uncultured Legionella sp., assembly GCA_964513205.1. Taxonomy (GTDB): domain Bacteria; phylum Pseudomonadota; class Gammaproteobacteria; order Legionellales; family Legionellaceae; genus JAGVJT01. Next base: position 38,636 of record CAZELP010000005.1, read on the forward strand.
ACGGTCAAGCGGAAACGATCGACAGTACAAAAAAATCTCATTTTTTGAAGACATTTTATCAAAAGAAACCCCTCGCATCATCGGCCATTTCTTATAAATATGATTGACGATATCTTGATTCACGCTCAATAAAAATAATCGATTGGCATCAATGTAACTGGCACTTCGCCCTTTTTGGTATAACACCGTACTCTTTTTATTTAAATCAGATTGTCTTTGATAGAGACATTCTAGACGTTGTCTTAAAAAAGCTTGCGTACTTAAGAGTCGTTCTTCTTGAGGCAACGAAATGACTCGCATTGCCACATTGCTCAGTGTCTCAAATAAACAATCAAGACGATAAATCACATCATCAGTGAGAACGCCCGGATATAAAATAAATTTTTCCTCGACTTTATCTAAAAAAACAAGGAAAGGCAGACAGAATTCCAATCGAAACTGGTTCAATTTGGATTGAACCAACTTTTGATGATCCGCCTGAAGCGGAGGAAGATCGTAACAAATAGACCAAGCGAGACGATGTCCATTTCGTAATGTTTCTAGCATATCTTGAAGAAAACCAAAACGAAAGAAACTCTCTTTGAAAAGACGCTCTAAGGGAGAGATCCAAATCAAAAAATGCTCTTCTAAAGTCAATATAGGTGAGCGTGCAGAACGATCTTCAGCACGACTTTGAACAAGTAATTCAAAACTGAGGCGCCATTGCTCAAGATATTCTGGCAATATCTGCTTCATCTGAAAAAGTAAGTCGGTGTGCAATGGGTAAGTTAAAGCGTCAGTACTATACCCCAACAGCTCAAATAAGTAATTCCCGCTCTCTTTAAAATTTTCAATTGACGATTCAAGCGCATTTGGTCTTGAAAAAAAATCATACAACGGCTCAACGCACAACAAAAGAAAACGCCATTCTTTTTCGAATTCAAAAATCAAATCTACATCAGGCCACATCAACAGTTTGCATATTTCATAAATTTTTTCTGTTGTATCAATACAATCCAGACCTTTCAACAAATTAAAAAAAGAGGCTTCTTCATCGATTTGCTCAATGACAAGCAGTACTTGCTCTGCCAGCTCTAAAATATGGATAATTTTTTTGATTTGCACAATCACATCTGGATCGTCTTTCTCTTGCTGAAACGCGATTCCATTTCGCTGTATATTCTGCAAAAAAGGCGCCAATCGCGCTTGATGCCAAAAAGGATGATTCAAATGCTTTTGAAGTGAGTTTAATAAAACATGGACGAGAGGATGTCGTTGTTGTTGCTGCAAAGTTTTTAAAAGTATCCGCGCTCGAAGCTCTGACTCTTTTTCCCCAAAAATTCCAAGAAGCGAATATCGTAAACACTGAAGCAAACTTGAAAGTTTTACTTCTTTATAAAAACTTAATATCCTCGACGGCACAAGAACTCTCGGTTAAAGGATCCGTGCGGCCATTGTAACAATTTTACTGAATAAATCTATTGCATTACCCCACTGATTTTTTATGGGTTGGGCTTATGTTGATCAGATGGGGTATCTCCATCATCAGGCTTCTTGCCAGTAAAAAATCGCATCCCATAGGTCAAAACAGCATTCAGCCCATTAGATTCTTTACGAACGACAACAGGAGGAGTTGGATCGGATTTTTGCAGAGACCTATTCACAAAACACTCATGGATAATTTGTGCTTCACTCTTATATACACCAACCAAGCTCAACAAATTGACAAACCAATGTAAAAGCCAACTTAAAGGTGAAATTTTATATGTATTTTCGGTGCTTAAAAGACGAGTAGCCGTTCGTGGATCACTAATTTTCTCTCTGAAGTCAGTGATGCGCTTTTTAATTCCAAATGGATCATCTGCAGTTACAATACCCTCAGTGTCTAAGATCGCTTTTAGCTCGTCATGTAATGTCTTTTTATCAGTCAATGTGTGATGTGTTTCTAGCGCCCATGTGTGCTTATAAAAAGAATGACTTGATGAAAGTTGTCTTTGTTGCTCTTTTAGATAACTCTCTAATTCGGAAAGCGCTTGATACAACTGCTCTAGTTGAGAAAAATCGGATAAATAACGCGTGTCAAAATCAGTCACTTTTTCATTCAAGAACTGCTCAACCTGAGGTTCTAATGCTTCTTTTTGAGAGATATGCGTTAGAAAATCAGGAGTATGTTTTTCAATTTCATCTGTCAGCATTTTGTCATAAAAAGCTCGAATTGAAAAAAACATTTTCGATGCGCTTTTATATTTTGACAAACGTTCAGTCACCAATTTTCTAATAATTTGGTCTATATTTTTTTGACGCGATTGCGTTTCAGATTCATTTTTAGCACGAAGATGTCGCTCTTGTGTTTCAACATTTTCCGTGGAGAATCTCGCTGTTTTTGCTTCTCCTTGGAAAAATGCCTCGGCCAGTATTAAGGTTTCTTTCAACGCTTCTCGATATAGCACGGCATGTTCTTCAACAAAAGGCTTTTCCATCAAAAGAACAGGGATGATGTCAGAAAATCCTCTCATCTTATACTTGATATAATCACGCGCAATTTCATTCGATAGCACCTGCCTCAAAAGAGGTAGAGCCGTATCATAACTCACAGCAAAAGCATCTGTCTCATTTAAAGTTTTCTTCAGAAACTCATCTGTTTTCTGTGGATTTTCTGTAAACAGCAAATTCATCTGTTGGATACAAGCCAAATCATGATTGGCCTGTACTAAATCACTTGCATGCGACACGCGTGCTTGACGTACCGCCTCCTGTCTTTTTTGTAAAGGTAATGCTGTTGTGACAAGACCAATATGATGTGCCGCATCACGACTTAAGATTTCTACCATTCCAGAATAATATGCATCCAAAACTTCTTTGATTGGGTCAGATAATGTCCCCATTTTCAAACCCAATTTTCTTTCCCATTGATCAGCTTCAATCAATATTTTTGTAAAATTTTCAGTATAGATTGACTCTAAATTTGCCTCAATGGCTTTTGTTGATGAAGCAGAAAACTGATTCCAACGCGCTTTAACATCTAAGAATAGATTGTAAAAAACATCTGTTTTCAAAATCCATTGAAGATAACTATTGGACTCTACAATTTTACGAATTTTCTCTGAGACATCTTCGGCAAAACGATTGGCCTCTTTGGCTGACTGCTCCGAAATATAGGCACCTTTTTGCCATTCGTCGATTTGTTTTTGTGCGATGACTAAACCATTCACCATATAAAAAATAGGGTCTCGAACTTCTTCTCGGTTACTGTCTTTATCTAACTTATCAGGCGTATAAGGTGCACTGAGTGTCTTCAAAGCGCCAACTATTTCATTGCATGTTCGCAGCAAGTCATTGGCCAACGCACTAAAGTGTTGATCTTTGGACAATTCGTAAGACAAAAGTGCGGCTTTACGCAACTGCTCTTCGAACCGCACAACGTGTATGACATACAAGACCCAATAATGGTCTTCGTTTAACGCTTCAACATGAATGGCGGCATCTTTTAAACGATACAAAATGTTATAGAGTTGTTTCAATGCCAAAACTTGCTTTTCTTGCTTAAAATAATCTAAGCTTTCGCCTGGCTCAGCCTCTGGGAAAGGCAATGCATCCGTTTCACCGCTGAATGTATAATTAACAAGCGCATCAGCCACCGGTGGGGTTTGTGGTTTAAGCTTTTGTAATATGCTTGAAGGAAACAATCGATTGGTAAAATGATTGAAATGCTCTTCTAATTTTTTAACAGACTCGGTATATCTTTTATCTTTAATCAAATATCCTTTTCTGTCACCAAAAGGGTTTTCTTTGATCAGTTGCGTGATAGGCGTTGTTTGAATCTCTTTTTGCGCTTCCTTCTCAATAACAGATAAATTTTCAGCAAACGTTTTTTCTCTCTTATTAAAATCTTCTTGAATCGCAACTTTTAAATCTAAAATCACTTTGATTGGGAGTTCGCTGGATCTTGTCGTACGACCATTCAAGGCATCGATAATCTTTTTGTCGAGCTCCGATGATAAATTGCCGGTTAGAATGGTTCGCAATGATGATACCAAATAAGGCTGAATAATAAAATAAAGGGCTCTTAGTTCACTTTTATTTTCAAATCGACGCAAAACTGCATCTTTTTCGGCACTTTCCAACAATGTAAAAAAAGCAGAAAACGCTTCTTTCGCGTCATAAAATTTATTTCTGGTTATCGTGGCTTTTGTATAACGCGATAACCAATTCTGACCAGTTGGCTCTGAAAATGGGGTCGCTTCAAGGTAAACATCTTGATCTTGAGGGTAAGGATGTTGATGAAACGCGCCGGCTGAATGCAAAATATGGGTGCGACAATCTTTTCCAGTCAACGCTCTATAATCAAGTGTTGTTTTTTCTTTGGTTATTTTATGTTTGATTTTCTGAGACAATGAAAGAGGTAGGCGCAAGGCTTCATGCTCACGAGCATATTTAAAGAGCTCGCCTTCAATTTCAGATAGTTTTTCGAGTGAGAAAGGACGAGGGGCAGGAAAATCGGTCACAACCTTTCGTTCCGCAAGTTCATTTGGCTTTTTAATTGTCAACACAACCCTGTCGTCTGAAACAGAAACATACAAATGACGAGAAGACAGCATCTGTGAAGAAAGATAAGCTGGGCGCAAAGCAAGCGTATAGCCTTCATCAAGAAATTCAACACGATCACTGTGATAACCAAACACATCTTGCTCGACAAACGCATAAGTTGCTGAAAGTCCTTCGCCGATCACTTGTCCAAATTTTGATGCCTCACGCCATACAAAACCAAAACCTTTAGGCGTCTCTTCAGGTTTTTTATCTGATTTGGGCTCATGATCGGTTTTTTCTTGTGGTCGTCTTTCTTGTGGCAGCAATGATTCAGCAATGACATTGGAAATAGAAAGGTCGGCTTCTGCTATCAACGGTTGAACAATAGAAAACAAGCTCAAGAGAGGAGCTTTTTCTTCTGGAGTGAGTTTGCTTAGACGTTTTCCCCGATACGCTTTCAATCGGCCAAAAAACTCGTCCAACATCTTATTTCGCGACTGATGTTCAAACCATTGCCGCCCTCGCTCAGATTCACGCGACAGTAGAGCATCCCGCCTCATTTGAATAAATCGAGAATCAATTAAACAAGAAAGATCTTGCCCTTGAGTAGACAGATCCACAAAACTGTTCACATAACTAAAAATAGCCGCATAAAAATCGTCTAGAGCGGAAACAACCGGTGATGAAAGTACCCCGGGCCTCATCAAAGATTCATCTTCCAGTTTATCAAGAGTTTTGACTAATTCGAAAAAGACAGTATATTTAATTTCAGCCAAAGACGAGCGAACCAACGCTTCTGAGCCGGCTCTAAAATGGCCAGATTCATCGATGATCCCTTCAACGAGGGTCACTGTATTTCGCACAATCCCCACTAGTGCGTACGCATTTAAAGGCTGCAAAGCCTCTATTCCTGAATTCAAACTCTGAAAAGCCGCCGCAAGCCGAACAGATGCGTTGTTCAATTCATGAAGACGCTCTTTGCTGATCTGATATTCTTCAATTTTCTTTTTTTCTTGATTTAAGTAATCAGCAGAAAACCAAGTATTGGCGGTGTTTTGAATCAGCTGAGTCAAACGATTAAGATAAACCGATATATCGGCAGAAAAGTAGGAAACCGCTGAATAATTCATTTCTCGAGTCGGTCTTAAATGCTCTAAAAGAGTACCACTCCAAAGACCAAACTGTTGAGCCGCGCCTTCTTTTGTTTTTAGATCAACATGATAATTGTCATGTAGTGAATGGACTTGCTCAGAGACCAATTGAGGCAATTTATCCATAATTGCAAACAAAAATCCGCTTAATTTTTTCCATTCCTCACCCCAAAAAGCATTTAACTCTAGATCAGGATGAGTCGTTAGCATAGACAATTCATAAACGTGCTCAGAGAACACACCCAGCAAAGTTTGAACCGCATCATCTAAGGTGTTGCCTTCTTTCAATGACAGTTCTTCAAGGTTGAGCTGTTCAACCGCCTTAAGCGCTTCTTCAGCATGATAAAGGGCATTCACTATTTTTTTTAATTGAGAAACAGGCGCAGGCTCGGTATCAAAATTACAAAATGGAACACCTTCGTCTTTATGACCACTAATATAATCCAGCAAACGAGGGTTCCACTCGCGCTTATTAAGACGATTGACGATGAGTGATCGTGTCGAATCCAGGCTAAATAAAGACTCATCGCTCACCTTCTTTGAATGTGCAAGTGCAATACGCGCCTGGACTTCGGCTCGACTGTCACCGCAAACCGCAAGGAGAGAGTAACGAACAGAACGAACAAGCGGAGAATAATGCCCCGAATTCAAAAACCGCAAAAAAGTCATTAATCCAGTTGGATCGGCCTTCTCAAGATAGGTTTTTTTCTCTTCTAAAGGTGGCATAACAAGCTTATTATTCATGTGCATGTACTTTTATTTTACACAACAATGCAATAAATATCCACTATGATCTCACAAAGATCATGTCAAATACCTCGTGACCCAACTTTTCGCCTCTGACTTCAAATTTTGTATACGGTCTTGTTGAAGGACGAGGAACAAACCCTCCTTGCTTATTTTGGTTCGAGAGTCGAGATTCAGCATTCAGCACTTCCATCATCCAGTCAGCATACTCCGTCCAGTCAGTTGCGGCATGTAAAAAACCTGCTGGCTTTAATTTTTGCACCAAAAGTGACACAAAATCAGATTGAATCAATCGACGTTTGTGATGTCGCTTTTTAGGCCAAGGGTCAGGGAAAAATATTTGTATTCCAGACAGTGAATGATCTGGAATGCAAGACTTAAATGCTTCGACCGCATCCATAGGCGCGATGCGTACATTGGTCAAACCTTGTTCGGATAAACCAGCAGCCAAATGTCCAATACCGGCATCATGCACTTCAATTCCGATATAATGAAGAGATGGATTTTGTTTGGCCATTTCAAGAAGTGACGCCCCCATCCCAAAACCAATCTCAACCACAACCGGAGCCTCACTGCCAAAAATAGCAGAAAAATCCCAATTGACACCTTCATTTTTCAACGCATATTGAGTCAAATGCGCATCAAGTCCCTGCTTTTGACGAACAGTAATTCTCCCCGCTCGCCGAACAAAACTCCTAATTTCTCGCTTCATGGTTAATCATTACCCTTATTTTATTCTCAACACCACTGTAAAAAAGTGAATCTTATCACAGAGAAACCTAAGAGCGTAAAATAAGATCAAAATACTCTTCTGGATATCGCAGGAAAAGCTTGCACAAAAATCATTTTTTTGATATAAAATGCGACTTCTAATTAGCAAACTTTCGAGTTTTTAACTTGAATTTCGGAGTTTATTATGTCACGAGTGTGTCAAATCACCGGCAAGCGACCCACCACTGGAAACAATGTTTCGCATGCCAACAATAAAACAAAGCGTCGCTTTCTACCTAATATTCAACAACGTCGAATCTGGGTTGCGGAAGAAAATCGTTTTGTAACGCTTAAAATCAGTGCCAAAGGTATCCGCATGATCGATAAATTGGGCATCAAAGCAATTCTCGATATGCTTCGCGCAAAAGGCGAAAAAGTTTAAATTTAAGGAGTCATTATGGCCGCTGTGACCATCATTGTTAAAATGGAATCTACTGCAGGAACGGGTTATTTCGTTACAACAACTAAAAATCCTCGTAATCATCCAGAAAAACTCGAATTGAGAATGTATGATCCTGTTGTTCGCAAACATGTCATTTTCAAAGAGAAAAAAGTCAAGTAATTGTCAAAAATTTATCTGTTCATTTGATAAACATTGATAAGGCAGTTAGACTTAAAGTGTGGGGTGAGAATTGCCTCACATTTTTGTGTCCGTAAAAGGAGTTTTACCATGCAAATCGAATATACAGGTCACGGTGTCGATGTTACCGACGCGCTCAAAGGCTATGTCAAAGAGAAATTTTCTAAGCTAGAACGACATTTTGACAAAATTATCGCTGCTCACTTTACTTTTCATTTGGAAAAGCTGGATCACATTGCTGAGGCAACATTGCTTGTAGCAAAAATGGAAGTCCATGCCGAAGCCAAATCCGAAGACATGTACGCGGCAGTTGACGCTCTGGTTGACAAACTTGATAGACAACTCCTGAAACACAAAGAAAAACTAATGCACCACCGAGAGTAGTTTTTCTTATTTTTGTAGTACATTAAGATGATTGAAGTAAAAGTGACAATAATCAACAAACTTGGCCTACATGCTAGAGCTTCAGCCAAGTTTGTTTCGACTGCCAACAGATTTCAAAGCCGTATTGATGTTACAAAAGAACATCAAACAATCAATGGCAAAAGCATTATGGCGGTTATGCTGCTTGCGGCAACGCAAGGCACAGAACTCTGTCTAAAAATAGAAGGTCCTGATGAAGCAGAAATGCAAGAAGCCATGACCCTGCTCATTTCAAATCGGTTTGGCGAAGAAGAATAGGCTCTTATAGACCGTTCTCTTCAGCAGTCAGCCCCTCTTGAGGAAGGGCTTATTCACTACCATACTTCACACCTATTCTCTTTTGAAGAAGATGTAATTCCAAATGCTTTTTTGAAGGCTTCTAAATTTGCTAAACTGCCGTTAACACGATACATTGCGGGAGGATGCGGATCGGTAATCGCCCATAAACGTGCTTGTTCTGGTCGAGTATTGTTTGCCCATATATGTGCAAAGCCCAAGAAAAACTGCTGATCGGGTGTTAATCCCTCGATTGTTTTTGCCTCACGGTACTCTTTAGATGCATGAAAAGCAAGATAAGCAATTTTTAGTCCACCTAAATCAGCAGTTGCCTCGCCAACAACCAAAGGTCCATTCACAGAGAGATCTGAGACTTTATATGTTGAAAATTGATCGGAAATACACGCTGTCGCACGCTGAAACTCTTCAAAATCCTCTTTTGTCCACCAGTTATTCAAATTTCCACGACCATCAAATTTTGCACCCTGATCATCAAAACCGTGTGTAATTTCATGACCAATTACGGCACCAATTCCACCATAATTGACAGCCAATGGCGCATTTTCGTCGTAAAAAGGAGAGGCCAAAATTCCCATTGGAATCGTGATATGGTTCATAGATGGGTCGTAATATGCATTCACAACTTGAGGAGCCATGTACCACTCTTCTGGATCAACTGGCCGACCGATCTTATGCAGATCTCGCTTTGAAAGATAAATATTAGCGCGCATCACATTCACAACATAAGGACTTTTCACAATGTCCAAGCTACTGTAATCCCACCACGTTTTAGGATAGCCAATGCGTTTTTTCATCAACTGCAATTTTGCCAGCGCCGCCTTTCGTGTCTCTTGTGACATCCAGTGCAAATTTTTTAGCTCATTTTGAAATACATTGTAAATATTTTCCGTCATTTCCATGACTTGACGTCTAGATGACTCTTTGGCGTAATGTTGGATGTACAGCTCTCCTATCGCAAAACCAAGACTGTTCTCCTCTTGACGAAGCACACGCTTCCATCGAGGCAACTGTGTTTTAACCCCTCTTAAAACTTGCGACATTTTGAAAGTTGCATCTTCAAAAGAAGCGGGTAACTCGTTTGCAAAACTCGCCAATAAATGCCATTTTAAATACAGTCGCCAATCCTCTATGGCAACAGTTTTCCACAACTGATCTTCTGCTGTCATAAAAGAAGGAGTCTCGATATTCACATGACTTATATCTTTCAGTTCAAGTGCTTTGAAATAAGCGGACCAAGAAAAATGAGGCGTCATTTGAGACAGCTCTTTTAGTGACAACAAATGATAAACTGCCTCAGGATTACGTAATTCTGACTGAGGTTTCGACGCTTGTGCAATTTGGGTTTCTATCTCTAACACTCGTTTCGCATGTGCGGATGCTTCCTCGGCGGTTTCTCCAGACAAGCTAAAAATAGTGCTCATGTAAGTTAGAAAAGCTTGACGAACGGCGTCAAATTTTTCCCCTTTTTGAAGATAATAATCACGATCAGGTAACGATAATCCTCCTTGAAATACACCGGCAATCATTTTTTGACTGTCTTTGAAATCTTGCATTGCACCAAAATTAAAAAATACGTCAACACCCAAAAGTTGTAACTCAGCAACGAGCCGAGGCAACTCTTCAATGCGCTCAAACGCATTGATTTTATCTAAAATAGGTTTTAATGGAGTTAATCCTGCTTTCTCAATTGCAGCTTCATCCATACCACTCAGGTAAAAATCACCTACTTTTTGTGCCAAACTATGAGATGGTGCGTTTTCTTGAGACGCATTAATGACCAACTGATGCATCAAATCTTCGATTTGGTCCATTAACAACGAAAAAGCTCCCCAACTCGCATAATGAGGAGGGATCGGATTATCTTTTTGCCATTGTCCGTTGGCATAAAGAAAAAAGTTTTCTTGAGGGGAAATAGCTGGATTCATCCAATCTAGATGCAACCCTTCATTTGAAGCATGAGTAGAAGCCACAGCTCCATAAAACATGAGAACAGGTGAAATTACACGTGCTTTTTTTATACATTGAAATCGCTGCCAAAAGCTTGAAAATGACGCAACCGACATATCAACCTCCCTGAAATTATTTATAAAGTCCTGCCGGTATATAGCGTTGACCCATTGGCGTTTCTCTTTCGAAAGATAACGCTCGAATACTGGCGACACTACCAGGAATACAAGGGCCAGCCACATAATCACCCTCAACAAACAAATCAAGGTTGATGTTGGCATGTTGGTAACGCAACGCTTCAAGATACGTTGCTTCGTCAACATATACCGGAAGATTATTACAATAGACAGTAAATACTTTTTTCACCGTTGGCGTTTTAGCGGCAGGAAGATCGCAAGACCAGCGAAAGTCATGTAGATCGCATCCCGAAAACGCTTGAGGAATCACGCACATCAAGACAACCCAAACGAGAGACTTCATCAAGGCATCCTTGTCCTAGTTTGAACGATAAAAATAATCATACTCTGTTTATCATTTTGAATCTATGCATGTTTTCTTCAATTTTCTTGCTTTTGAAAGCTGTTTACGACATTTTCGAACACGATGCAATGCAATTAAGGTTTGTATTGGACCAGACAAAGCATAACCAACAGACGCAGCAAACAATACAACAGCAGGATTTAGTGCCACTGCAACAAATAGTAGAACAATAAAAAGAACGTGTAAAAAGCGGTTTTTTCCACGAACATCAAGATCTTTAAAGCTGTAATAGCGAATATTGCTGACCATTAAAATAGAAGTCATAACAGATAAAAAGATGACCAACACATCAATTTGGTGCGGCTTAACTCCATAGGATTCACCAATCCAAACCATAGAAGCCAAAATAGCACCTCCTGTTGGACAAGCCAGTCCTTGAAAATATCGCTTGTCAGCTGTTTCAAGTTGCGTATTGAATCGAGCCAAACGTAAAGCCACAGCCGCCGTATAAATAAAAGCAACCAACCAGCCAAATTTGCCTAAACGCTCCAAACTCCAAGTATAAATCAATAAGGCAGGCGCTACTCCAAAAGACACCAAATCAGAGAGACTGTCGTATTCCGCACCAAATGCAGTTTGTGTATTGGTCATGCGTGCAATTCGTCCATCCAAACTATCGGCTATCATCCCAATAAAAATCGCAATAGCCGCCACATCGTAAAATCCTTTAAAAGACGCCACAATCGAGTAAAAAGCAGCAAATAAGCTACTTGTGGTCAATAAATTTGGTAGTAAGTAAATGCCCGATACTTTTTGTTTCACGATGATAAACCCCTAGAATTAAATTTCATACTTATACAATAAATTGAATCATATCAAACCAAAAGTCGCATTTTAGAGCAGCTTTGGTATATACTACACCCATGACTGTATACGTAGTTTATCATGGGTAAAAACACAAAAGACAAAAAGATAATGATACAAGGCGTCACCGATCAGGGAAAAGTCTTCAGACCAAGTGATTGGGCTGAACGCATGAGCGGCACCTTGGCGAGCTTTAAAGATAGCCGTATATACTACTCTCCCCTCCTACAGCCTACCATTAATCAAAACGGCTACAAGTGCATTTTGCTCGATCCTAAACTCAAAGAATCAAGTCCGCAAGTTTATCAAGCAATTCTTGATTTTGCCAAAGCCAATCATCTCAAAATCTGTGACGAAGAAGACAACACGCCCAAAGACTCTGCTTAGCGATATTCCCTTCGGTAATTTTTAGAACAAACCAAGACCATATAAAACCCTAATGACGATGACCTGATATCCATTGAAACACATAGTTCATCGTTGTATTCAATGCGGTAAGAGTTGCTTCAATATTCATGGCTAAAATACCTGCAAACAAAAAGGCAAATCCTTTTGGCCCAATTTTGTTATCACCCGGTTTACTGGATGCAACAATCAAAAACGTGCCTCTCACAAACCAGAGTAACCCGGTTGTTTGAATGATCACGATTAGGGCATGATAAAGTGGCGTTACTGTTGAACTATCATAACTCAATACATTGGCCGAGCCAAAAAAAGTATTTGAAAAAACACTGACGCTAGATGGCAGGTAAATCAACAAAGCACCACCTAAAATAAATGCAAAACCAGCACCCAAACCTTCCTGATTATTTTGTTGGTGAGATTGTAGCAACCCTTTTAGTTTTCCAAGCCCTATGATCATCAAAACCGAACCAGACACATACCCCATTCCAGATAACAATTTCTGTATAGGCTGCATCGAGTTGCTCAAATTGATGAGTATAGTGGTTAAATCTATCATCCTCGTTCCGTTTTCTTTGAATTCTTTACTCGAGGTTTTTTTAAAGTCTTGCTATAGTAACCCCAATTTTATTCACAAACTGAAAAGATCATGAAACCAGAGTTCTTCACACTGACCCTAGAATCGTCTCGCATGATTACAAATAGAGTAAAGCATTTTGTGTTCCATTTATCAAATCATAACACACTCAATTATTTACCTGGACAATTTATAACCCTCTATTTCGAACACCAAGGCCAGACCATTCACCGCAGTTATAGCCTTGCGAGCGCACCGAACCAGGAAGGACGCTTAGAATTCGCCGCAAGCCTTATACCCGGAGGAGTTGCTTCTTCTTTTTTGGATCAACTTCAGCCCCAAGATACAATCCAAGCCCGAGGTCCGTTTGGTCGACTCATACTCAAAGAATCAGCGCCCAAACGCTATATTCTCATTGGAACAAGTACTGGTATCACGCCCTATCGAGCCATGCTTACAACACTTAAACAAACAATACAAAATAGCTCCGCTTCGGTTGTCATTTTACAAGGTGTCCCTTTGCGTGAAGACTGTCTTTACCACGAAGAATTTACAGCTTTCTCAAACACTCATGAGCGCGCCACTTACCATGCCTGCCTTAGTCGCGCGGAAAAAACCAATTCATCCGAGGAACGTTTAGGTCACGTACAAGACATATTGAAAACACTAAATCCAAACCCATTAGAAGATGTTGTTTATTTATGTGGAAATCCCAATATGGTGGATCAAACTTATCAGCTACTAGAAAGTTTAAATTTTTCAACTCAACACATTGTGCGAGAAAAATATATTTCACGTTAGGATCATAATCAGTATACTTATAGGTTATTTTCGACATTATTTTACTTTAATTAAAAGGAACCCGCATGTATTACCACGAACTATCTGAAACGATGGAGCAACTGGTCATTCCAGGCAAAGGCATTTTAGCTGCAGATGAAAGCACTGGCACAATTGCCAAACGCTTTGCAAGCATTGGTATTGAAAACAACGAGACCAATCGCAAGGACTATAGAATATTATTGGCCACGACTCCTCATCTTGAAGATTACGTGAACGGGGTTATTTTATTTGAAGAAACTTTTGCGCATAAAGATGATAAAGGCACTCCTATCGCAGAGCTGTTCGCTCAAAAAGGGATTGTTCCTGGAATCAAAGTGGATAAAGGTCTTGTGAATCTTCCTCACACCGAAGGCGAAAAAGTCACACAAGGTTTAGACGGTTTAATGGATCGTCTCATTCATTTCAAAGGATTGGGAGCTCGTTTCGCGAAGTGGAGAAACGTGTATTCCATTTCAGAATACACACCAAGCTTAACTGCAATTAAAGCGGGTGCTGAAATGCTTGCACGCTATGCATCAACTTGCCAAGAAGCCGGCATTGTTCCAATTGTAGAACCTGAAATTTTAATGGACGGTGATCACAGCATTGAACAATGTGCAGAAGTGGCCGAGATGGTACTTCATGAAGTATTCAACGCTCTTTTTATTCACCAAGTTGAGCTTGAACACATTATTTTAAAACCAAGTATGGTCACTTGTGGCAAAGATAATCCGACTTTCAGCAGCCCAGAAGAAATTGCCGATTTTACATTAAGTGTTTTTAGAAACCACGTCCCTGCTGCGGTCCCCACCATCAACTTCTTGTCTGGCGGACAAACACCCGAGCAAGCCACGCAGAATCTAAATGCAATCAACTCTATCGGTGAACAACCCTGGTTACTCAGTTTCTCTTATGGTCGAGCATTGCAAGATGAGTGTCTTCAAGCTTGGCGCGGTCAGGCAGAAAATGTTGAAGCAGCACAACAAACACTGTTACAACGCGCTCACGCAAATAGCCTAGCAAGCCTCGGCATATATGAAGAGCAGATAGAAGCAGCAGAAGCACTTTAAGAAGTGTAATGACTCTGTATGATAGTAATCTGTCATACAGAGCTCTACACCAGTAACAGACTCACACGAGTTGATTTAAACGCCACACTTTTTGGCTTCTATGCCCACTTTTTTGAATGCAGCTCGAACATCTGCAATCGAGTAATCTAAATCTTCTGCAGACCATAACACGCCACAAGCCGCATCTTCATAACCACTCGTTGGAACCCAGTAATCCATGTTCGCTTTCAACACAACGTCAAAAGCTTTTTTGGTGTCCCAATTCGGAGTATTCGCAAGCAAATAGAAAAATCGATTATAGACACCACTGGCATAATGCACATCCAATTCACTGTAATAATGATTTTTATTGTCAATTGATTTTCCATCAGAAGAAGGATTACGCATGTCTCTCAGTACTTTTTCTCGATCTTTAATTGCATCGTGAGCAATCGTCCAACTGTTTTTTCCATGCGCATAATATTCTGCCGCTTGTGCTGCCATATCGGAAAAAGATTCATTAATGGCACCCGACTGACCAATGTAGTAGAGATTGGAATGATGTTCTGTAAATCCATGGGCAATTTCATGAGCAGCCACACTCAATACGACCAATGGATACATCGCTTTTGCCCCATCACCAAAAGACATTTGCTGACCATCCCAAAATGCATTTTCATATGACTTTCCATAATGGACGCGCATAATCAGTGTTTTGGGATCCTCTTTTGTGCCACCCAGTGCATCCAGATGATACCAATCGGAAAAAAAATCATGTATCAAAGTCCCAATATACAAAGCATCGTTAATCGGTGAATACGCTTGATTGGTTTCATCGTAACCATCTTGATTTTCACCCGTCCAGTAAGGACCTGTTTCAGCACAATCGAAACTCGCAATTGGACTTCGGCCAAAATATTGAGAATGCATGTCTTGAACCGTCACAAACTGATTTTGCATCAAACAAATTGACTTCGATTCATTGCGAACCAAAGACAAAGGCGGCCTATCCTGACCGTACTGAATTTTTCCTATACGAGCATTTCCGCCAAACCCCAACCCATCGACTTTCATCAATGTTTTAATGGTGTCCCAAACTTTGTAAATTTTTCCTGTCTTTGCATCTACAATGAAGGCTAGTTTTTCTGGGCGAGAATGCTCATTGTGGTATGTTATTAAAATTTGATATGCCCAATGTGCCACTTCTTGTTCATCAATGTATATAATCGCTTGTACATTTTTTTTAGAAAAATTCGATTTTGGATAACGGGCATACACCTCATCTAAAATAGGCGATGCAGATTCGTATGAATCCGGCTTTTCACCCAGATCCTCTTCCAAATGCTGATACACCAGACCTTGGCTGTAATTTTTTCTTCCAAGTATTTCATGTTTGGCAATATAAGCTCCCCAAACAGGAACTCCCTGGTGATATTGTTGGTAACGTGTATGGCGTGCACCATGTGCATCGAGATGCACTGAAAGTGTTGTGAGCTGATGCATAAGAAGCTCTTGCTGCTGAAGCGATGTGGCTTTTGAACGGCTGAAAACTACTTTTTCTGCTGCGAACACAGCACTAGAAAGGTGCAATAAACACCCCATTGACGTCAGAATAAAAAAAGAACGCATGTTTCCTCCTGGATAATAAGTTGGACAAAATCCCGCACGATATCCTTGTGTGCAGGAGCGGAATATATAGCCAGAGATTATGCATAAAATCAAGAGATTTTTGCCCTGAGTTGTGTTTCATCGCCTGGACATTATAAAAAAAATCAGGCAAAATCGATAATCCGTTTTTTTTGTTGACGTGGAATGAAACAAGTTTTTCTTCTTCATGGCCCTAATTTAAATTTATTGGGAACGCGCGAGCCTGAGCGCTATGGTGAAATATCCCTAGAAACGCTAAATGCGATGCTCACGGCACAGGCAGAAAAATCAGGCATTCGACTTTATACACAGCAAAGTCAATCAGAATCGACTCTCATCGAGCTCATTCATGAAGCAGGTATTAAAGCGATTGACTATATCATTTTTAATCCTGCGGCATATACACACACAAGTATTGCATTGAGAGACGCCCTGTTAGCCGTTCAGATCCCTTTTATAGAAGTGCATATTAGCAATCTTTATCAGAGAGAGTCTTTTAGACAAAATTCTTACTTTTCTGATATTGCAGAAGGTATAATTCAAGGTTTTGGCACCGATGGTTACGTGCTTGCATTAGAAGCTGTTATTCGAAAACTAACTTAAGAGAACAACGATTTTATGGACATTCGAAAGATTAAAAAATTAATAGAATTACTGGATGAGACCGGCATTGCTGAAATTGAGATTAAAGAAGGCGAAGAGTCTTTACGCCTAAGTCGCTATCCCGCAGCTGATCTGCATGCAAAACATTTTGCACCAGCACATCATCATGTGATTGCACATACGGCTCCAGCGCAACCCGCCATACAGCAAAATGCACCAGCACCTAAAGAAGAACGACCTCACACAGAAGCTCCACAGGCGATAGTTGGGCATCGAGTGCTATCTCCAATGGTGGGGACAGTGTATATGGCCTCTTCGCCAGAAGCCGCACCCTTTGTTTCTGTGGGTCAAACAGTAAAAGTTGGAGACACACTTTGCATTATTGAAGCCATGAAAATGTTCAATGAAGTCGAGGCTGACCGAGCCGGTGTGATCAAGGCAATTTTGGTCAAAAATGGCGACCCCGTGGAATATGACGAAGCGCTTTTCATCATCGAATAAGGTTCATGATTTATGTTAACAAAAATTTTGATCGCCAACCGAGGTGAGATTGCATTGCGCATATTGAGAGCGTGCAAAGAACTCGGTATTGCAACGGTTGCAGTGCACTCTGATGTCGATAAAGACTTATTGCATGTCAGACTTGCAGATGAAACGGTTTGTATCGGACCAGGCCCCTCTCAAAAAAGCTACCTTAATATCCCGGCTATCATTTCGGCAGCAGAAATCACGGATGCAGTTGGCATCCATCCAGGGTATGGTTTTTTATCTGAAAATGCTCACTTTGCAGAGATTGTCGAACAAAGCGGCTTTTGTTTTATCGGGCCACGCCCAGAGACAATTCGCCTGATGGGCGATAAAGTGTCCGCCATCTCAGCAATGAAAGCGGCAGGCGTGCCTTGTGTTCCTGGTTCTGATGGTCCTTTAGGTGACGATGAGGCGCATAATTTAAAACTCGCAGAAAAAATTGGCTATCCTGTTATTATCAAAGCGGCAGGCGGTGGCGGCGGTCGAGGAATGCGCGTTGTCAGAGAAGCGGCACATCTGATCAACGCTATTGCGTTGACACGCAGTGAAGCACAAGCCGCTTTCAATAACTCAATGGTGTACATGGAGAAGTTCTTAGAAAACCCCAGACACATTGAGTTTCAAGTATTGGGTGATGGAAAAGGCTACGCTGTTCATTTAGGTGAACGAGATTGCTCCATGCAACGACGACATCAGAAAGTCATTGAAGAAGCAACAGCACCGGGTATTTCTACGGAACTTCGTAAAAAGATGGGCGACACCGTTGTGCGTGCCTGTGAACAACTACAATATCGGGGTGCTGGTACATTCGAGTTTCTGTATCAAGATGGCGCTTTTTATTTTATTGAGATGAATACTCGTATTCAAGTTGAACACCCGGTGACTGAACTGATTACGGGTGTCGATTTGATTAAAGAGCAAATCAAAATTGCCAGCGACTATCCACTCACGCTAAAACAAGAGGAAATTCATTTCAAAGGGCACGCCATTGAATGTCGAATCAACGCAGAAGATCCGAAAACATTCATGCCATCTCCTGGTACAATTCGCTGGTTGCATCAACCCGGTGGACCAGGAATCCGATTTGACTCACATTTGTACAACAGTTACACCGTTCCTCCTCATTACGACTCGATGATTGGAAAATTAATCAGCTACGGTGCAACTCGTCAGGATGCACTGGCCAAAATGCGCCATGCGTTGGACGAGATTGTCATTGAAGGCATCAAAACAAACATTGAGTTGCATCGTCGTATTCTAAATGACAAAGGTTTTATTCAGGGCGGAACCAATATTCACTACCTTGAAAAAATGTTAAAAGAGGAGTGATTTTTGTACGAGTTACGTGTTTTACCCTGCCCTGAAAACATGGCAGACACATTATCAGAAGCGCTCGAAGAATTGGGCGCTTTATCTGTTTCTATGATGGATTATGAAGATCAGCCTATCCTTGAGCCCGGTGTCGGCGAAACGCCTCTATGGAATCAGCTCATCTTAACCGCTCTTTTTGAAGAAAAAGAAACAGCAGAAAAAGCAAAGCAATATCTTCAAAAAGCACATGCCGAAATGGAACAAACCTTAGAAGAGCTACCCGATCAAGATTGGGAGCGCGTTTGTTTGGAGCGTTTTCAGCCCATACAATTTGGTCATCGACTTTGGATTTGTCCCTCTTGGCTCAAACCACCTCAAGAAGAAGCGGTCAATCTTATTCTAGATCCAGGTCTGGCCTTTGGAACAGGCACACACAACACAACTGCATTGTGTCTAAAATGGCTTGATGGTTATGATTTATCTCATCAAACATTAATCGACTATGGATGTGGCTCAGGTATTTTAGCACTCGCGGCGTTAAAACTTGGGGCAACCCATGCTTATGCAGTCGATATTGATGATCAAGCGTTACTTGCAACGGCCCAAAATCAAGCAATGAATCACATTTCTGATGATCAAATTAGCATATCACATCCAGAAAAACTCGAAACACCTGTCGACCTTATCTTAGCCAACATTTTATTAACACCTCTTCTGAGCCTTGAAAAAACGTTCTATCGATTGCTAAAACCCGAGGGAAAACTGATTGTCTCAGGTATTTTTGCGTCCCAAATAAACACATTAGAAAATGCCTACCAACAGCATTTTCGCGTAGAAAAATACGACATCAGTGATGAATGGGCTTTGATTGAATTTAGCCGCCTTTAAGCTAAGTGAACCATTGGTCATTTAATTCGGTTTTAAGCTGTGCTGAAAACTTTTGCGAATGTCCTCAATATTATTTTGGCGAAACTCTCGACTCGGCAAAGTTGCAACATCAGAAGAATGAGGGAATTTTTTATTAGAAAAATAATGATAACCACCGGTAAGTTTTACGATCATGGCTTGTGCGTCTTCATAAGAAGTATCCAAATAGTCTATAGGAGTTTTTCCATCATCATCCTTTATGTTAATATCAGCGCCTTTATCTATTAATATTTGAATAAATTCAGCCTCATCTCCTCTTAAACAAGCAATGTGTAAAGCGGTCATCCCATTTGCCAAATGTTGTGCGTTGATATCTAATTGAGGACTGGCGAGTAAGCATTTTATAATCCCAAACTGGTTTTCAGCGTGAATGATTGTGTTGTACACATCATGTTCATCACGAGGCGGAACAATCGAATCATCACCAAAGTTTGACGCACTAGAATGATTCCATCCCTTGCTAACAGCCAATAATAAAGGATTATTACCGTAGACAGGGTTGTATTTATTAATATCTGCGCCTGCATGTATTAACGTGCGTGCCCAAATCTCTTGAGTATTACTCACGCAATACATTAACGACGTATTCATCAACATTTTTTTAGGAGAGAATTCAGGATAATCCATGAAAGGTCTTATCTTTTGTAAAAATGTCGGCTCCATCTCAGCAAGCGCTCGTTCTATTTCTACAGGTAGATTAAATTTTTTAGAAGCAAATATTCCCCAAGACGTTGCTGCTTTCGTCCATCTTTCTAATAATTGATGAAAAGGACCTTGCGTAAGTAATAAGTTAGCTACTTTATCCGTGATGAATTCACTCATTTGTTGGAAATTAAGTAAGTTATCATTAGAAAATGTCTTGCCATTTTTTCTCATGAGGTCAATACAACCAAGATAATCATGCCACGCTTGCTCATAACTAGCAGCTTTTCTTTTGTGAAATGCTTCATCTCCTATATGCGTCACATCATGTTGGAGCTGACTGTTTTTATCCAAAAACTCAAAAAACTCTTCTTTGGTTAGCATACATTTTCCTAGTTGTAACCTATACACTAATTATAGCCGAGCAATGCGGAATTCCTAAAGATGGGAGTCTAAACGGAACTTAAATCGGGAGAAAAATCGTCAAAATCGTCTCTTCCATCCACAGACCATCTTTCTTTTCTTGATTTTGATGAGATTTCTGCACTGGAAAGATTTTCTATTTGGGGATCCGATAAAAATTTTTTGTATTTTTCTTCGTCAAATTTCACATCACAGAAAGGCGGCAGTGGCTGATATTTTTCAATTAAAGTCTTAGCAAAAAAACAAAGCAGCGCAAAGCCGACTACTGCAGCAATGCCGATTGGAGTCGGAATCAGAATGAATAAACCGATCGCCAATAAAGGAATAAACACGTCTCTGGCCATGTTAATCCACATCATTGTTTTTTGCCGCTCAATGACTTTGGACTCATATTCAGATCGATAAACTGTCTGCAGCATCAACAAATAGCATTGCTTCATCTGCAAGCTAGATTCGTGGGTTTGCTCGCCATCTTTAAGACTAATAAATCGATTGAAATAGTATGACAATTGCTCGTCAGCAAACCCAGACTTCACATTTTGTCCTTGATGAATGCTCAGAATATTTTGCCTGATTTTTTCCTCTTCCATATGTGAACGCATACGAGACATAGAAATAACACTTGTAATACAAATGCAAGCACCAACAAAACCAATCACAAGACCAATGGGAGGAGCCACTATGGACGCAGGAATAATAAGAAAACTAAACATCATCACACCAGAAAAGAATAAAGTACTCAATCGACTCTGCCAGAAATACTCTTCTTTTCTCAAAGACCATTCATATTCTGATTTTTTATGAAGAGACACTAAAAAATCCAATTCCTCACGAATGAACTGATATTTTTTAGATAATTCCTCACGTTTTTTTAAATCATCCTCATTTTGTAATCTCAGGAGAAACTCTTGTTCTTTTGCATTCAATTGCATGATTTGATTCATCAATCGTTCTGAGTTTTTAAAATACGCAGCTTCATCATTTTGGTATCGAAAATACGATAGCACAAGCTGGATAAGACGTGCGCCAACTGAAAAAACAGGTCCCCAAGGCCACACATCTAATAAGCCACTAAAACATAAAAAAGCAGCCAAATGCATGATGGATAAAAAAAACCAATTTAATAAAACAAAACGACGTTGACGAATCTGAGTTGTAAATTGTTGAAAAGGATTGACTGGACGACTGGTCGCTCGAGTCGCCCAAGCACCAGCAAACGTATTTTTTAAAACAAGGTAACACTCAATTGCCAAAGCAGTATTCACCACCACAACATTGACCATCGATATTCCGCCGCCAATATCACGAAGGGTGCTAGATAACTCAGGCTTCATTGCATGTCCCATAGGCAACAGATTAAAAAAACAAGAGATAAAATTTCGACTCCACCCCATGTAGATATCTTTTCTGTCGATTTCAGTGACAAAGTTTTTTATCACTGATGTTTTTCCTGAACATAACTCAATCATCAGATTGCCGATCATAGGCGCAAGACACCATGCGCCAAACCAAGTGGTTGCTTTGGTAGAATTGGACGTTAATGTTTGAAGTTGTAGACTGGGCGATGGGGGTAAAAGACTGGTATCGATTGCTTGCATCAATTTTTCGTAATGAGCACACTTCGATTTTTGTCTCTTCACATCATCCCAACGATACTCAATTTCATCTATGCGCAATTGCAAAGAGGAAAAATAATGCGCACGAACCAACCGCCGCTTTAAATGTTCTTTTTGTGCTGGAAGTAGATAGGGAATTAAAGGCAAACTGACCTGCGACAAATTTTCATCTATATTTTTCAAATGTCGAGCGAGAATGTCACGATGAGCATACGCTTCAGCAAGATCGTCTTGCGTAATCCCGTTCATCTGATGAGCCCACTGGTCAAGCCTATTTAAGCCATCTTCATCTAATAAGCTGAGCACATCTACCGTATACAGATTTCCGATCATTACATACTCAAAAAAACCCGATATCTCTTATTATAGGCTAAATCAGATATAAAAATAAACTCAATGATCTTTTTGTAAGCAATAGTTGACAAATCAACAATCAACTGATAAAATTTAAACACTAAAATCAAATATTTCACACATTGACGTACTATGTAAAAAGTGAATTGTTTAAGCTGAGTGGCGAACCAAAGACATTGATTGAGGTGTTGTAATGCATCAGCTTTGGTGTCCTCTGCAACAATTGAGAAGAAATGAAAAAATATGGAAAAACAAAAGATTGAACGCCTTGTGTTTAGTGGTGGTGGAGCAAGAGGAGTTCTCTATATAGGAGCATACGCTGCCATGCATGAAACACATCTATTCGATAGTGTCACGCATGTTTCCGGAACATCAGCAGGTGCCCTAACAGCAGCTTTTATATCAGCAGGCATGTCTCCTCAAAGTCTTAAATTAAAATTATCTACAATGCATTTTAAGAAATTTCTAGGAGAAAAAAACAGTATTTTTCAGACTGAAAGAGATGCTGCTCCTTTGTATGAGTTTCTTAAAGAAAATATTCGAAAGAGTATTAAAAATCGTTTAACAAGTCTGCAAAGCACGGAGCAACTCAAGCCAAAATCCCAGATAATTTATGATAGATTATCAAACAATTCGGCTTCACAACTCATTACCTTCAATGATATCCACCATCTCTATCTTGAATATCCTGAATATTTCAAGGAACTTACCGTGACAGCGGTGCACGCGCAAGGCGGAGCATTACAATTGTTCAATCATATAGAAACTCCAGATGTAGAAATCGCGCTCGCATGCAAAGCTTCTTCGTCCATACCTGGCTTGCTCAAACCAGTAATGATTAATAACAAGCTTTACTATGATGGGGGAACTTACGATAACATTCCAACAGAAGCTTTTGATGCAGTTCCCAATAAAGGCTATCAAAACAATAAACCTCAAAACACTTTAGTGTTTGCTTTCATCGAAGAGTCACCAAGAAAAAAATCAATCTTTGCCATCCTGCTGTCTTGGTTTGATTGGGAAAATCCATTCGACTGGAGAGCCTTTTTTATTAATCCTGGGGTTTTTAATGCCTTATATGGCTCTCGAGCTGATGAGGTTAACCCAGATCGCGCAAAACCTCAGTTATTTAAGCCGAGCAGAATTGAGCAATTTTCTAGAAATTATGGCCTGCGTGTGCTCACAGCATTGAATCTTGCAAAAATTAATTTACATTATAAACAGACAGAGAAAAATGAGGCTAGACTTCAAACCATTCGCAAGAAGTATCCTTTACGCACGGTCGGATTAAATGTGGGAAACCTCTACGCAGTAGATTTTGATAGAGCAACGAAAGAACGAGACTTTCTGATAACCTCTGGCTATTTAGACACCATGGATATGATTCATCACCATCAACTGTCTTCATCTGATGAAAATGTCTTTTACAGTGATGTCGTTTCTAGTTTTATAAATCAATATCGCGTTGCGCTTGAGCGCTCGGGGAAAAAAATTGCTCATGATCCATTATTAGCCCATATTGATACACTAAATACTGACTTGTCAAAATATCAATATATAAGAGATAAAATGACGCAACAGCCTAAATCAGTGGCAGCACACGCGTTGAAAGAAGTGATATCCGATAGATTAAATTTCCATTCAAATCATGCTTTGATTGATTTTCTTCAACCCTGATACCAAAAACCATCAAATAACAGGTCCATCTCTCTTTTGAAATACCGCCTCATCTTCCAATTTTGGAGAATGCATATCACTTTTTTTGAAGAAAGAAACCAAAGAAATCGAGTATTTTTCCTCAATTTCCTCAAGATCGAGACAAGATAGTGAAAATTCTGCTCCTGTTTCGAAAAAATCTTTAAAACGCTTATCATAAGGATTATCTGAAAATGCTTGAGAAAACTCATGCCAAACGGTTTCTTGAACATCAGATTGAATGGCAGGCCATATGGATGCAATACTTCCATTTTCTTTTTTGAGAGTTTTCAACAAAAAATCAAAATTGGGTTTGATGCTCTGTTCATCTAGATATTTTAGCGTGTGTTGCCTCAATATTTTAGGAAATTTTAAACTTGCCAACTCTGAAGTGACAAAAATCACGGATACATCCGCATGAATTCCGCTTAATTTTTCCATCATTTTATTAAAAACTCCACCAGGACAAATGGGATCATCTGTCAAATGTTCTGATGTGTTTTCTTCGATTTCATCTTGACTCAAATTGTCATTTCGTTGAATCTGAAAAAGACCTTCTATGAATAATTTTTTTGCATCTTCAAGCGTCCCATCGCGTTTGCTCTTGTCATGTATGGCGCAATAAACCAACGCCAACAACTCGCGAATAGATACTTTAGATAAAGGTTCCATTACGGTTTCACTCATCTGCAGCAAATACGTTATGGAACGCTTCGCTGCACGATAAACAAATTCATCATCCGACAAAAAATTGATCTCCATTTGAACTTGAGACACCATTTCATCTATGTTTAATTTTTCACCATAACTGGATTTAAGTTTCAAAAGACTACGGGCAACAGAACGATGCACAGACGTCGTATGTGTACTCTGTATTGGATTGAGAACTACACCATGTGCATGCTTCGAAATGTCATTGAAAACACGGGTTAATGCCATAGAAGGATCATCCTCTTTGCTGGCTAAAATTAACTTGTCAAAATTGGCTTGAGTCAATGCCTCTTTAGGTAGATGATCTAAAAAATCTGAATGCAGTAAACTTGCATGTTGTGGCTGAAGTAGGCTTATAAAATTTTGCTGATTCAAAAGTCTCACCGAAAGAAGACAAGATAAAACTGTGTTTAATCTTTCCGTATCCTCTTGCTCAAAGATCAACATTTGATTTTCTGGTGACAAAATACCCGCAGAATTCAGACAACAGAGTGCACCAAAAAATTGCATGTAATTTGCAATTTCTAACATCGAATCAAAATACTCTTTTTGCAATAAATCAGCACTTTCTAAAAGCAAGTAAATGCTGGACATGCGCTCGAAGCATTCATACATCCACTCATCTTTAATTAGGAAATTTAATAAGATTTGAACCACAAAGGAAGATGAGCGATAAACTTTGATAAAATCAAACTCGCTTGAACACTCAACATCAAAAAGCACATCGCCCACTGCTGTATGCTTAAGAAAAAAGTACGACCAACTCGACTTCAAACTCAAACGCAGTTCAGCAACAAATGATGGCACAACCTAAAGTCCTCAAATATGAATCTCCAAAGATCCCTCTTTTGCTTCTGCAAAAGAGGGACAATCTTTATCAGCCAATATTCTCAGTCAAGCAGACCAAGTGTTTTCACCGCATCGCGCTCAGAACGTAACTCATTTAAGGTTGCATTGAATTTTTCTGTTGAATAAGCGTTTAACTCAACATCTTCGATGACACGAAAATCACCATTTTCTACCCGACAAGGGAAAGAAAACATCAGCCCCTCGTCCACACCATATTGACCTGTTGAATTTAATGCAACTGAAAAAGAGTCATTCCGAGGCGTATCATGAATCAAATGATAAACAGTCTGTACAACTCCATTTGCAGCAGAAGCAGCAGATGAAGCACCTCGTGCTTTGATTACAGCGGCGCCACGTTGTTGTATCGTGGGAACAAAAGTTTCTTTTAACCATGTATCATCACCAATGACTTTGGCTGCAGACTCACCATTGATCTTGGCATGATAAAAGTCAGGATATTGTGTGGAAGAATGATTTCCCCAAATGGTCATTTCAGTGACCGCAGTGACATCAACATTCGCTTTTTTAGCCAGTTGAGTTCGTGCTCGCAACTCATCTAGCATCGTCATCGCATAAAATCGATCATCTGGAATATCTTTCGCATGATGCTTTGCGATTAGACAGTTTGTATTACATGGGTTACCGACAACAAAAACACGAACATCGTCGGCTGCTCGCTCATTGATGGCACGGCCTTGATCAATGAAGATACCACCATTGATTTTCAATAGATCGGAACGCTCCATCCCTTGTTTTCGGGGAACAGAGCCGACCAACAACGCCCAATTGATATTATCAGCGGCTACATTTAGATCATCCGTACAAATAATATTTTTTAAAAGAGGAAAAGCGCAGTCTTCAAGCTCCATCACAACACCTCTCAGGCGCTCTAAAGATTGTGGAAGTTCAAGCAACACCAATTCAACATCAGTATCTTGACCAAACATCTGACCAGAACCAATTTGTGGTAACAATGCGTAACTAATTTGCCCCGCAGCACCACTGACAAGCACTTTCACTTTTTTTCTCATGAATATAATCCTCGTTGATATGATATACTCTTACAACTTTATGTTTGTTCTTAGCTTTGGAAAAGGAAATGGAATAAATCCACACCCGTTCCGAATAAAATAAACGAACCGCTCAACCGATAAATCTACCGTATGCCTATGTTACCACTATCCCTCTATATTCACATCCCTTGGTGCATACAAAAATGTCCTTATTGTGATTTTAACTCCCATCGCACCCCAGAACAACGTCCAGAAATTGAATATATCGATGCGCTCCTCAACGATCTAGACGAAGAACTGAAAACAAAACCACCTCGAGAAATCTATTCCATTTTCATCGGTGGAGGAACACCCAGTCTTTTATCGGCACAGGCCTATGAGCGACTTTTTAATGGCCTGCATAAACGACTGTCTTTTAGAAAAAATATCGAAATCACACTAGAAGCAAATCCCGGAACAATTGATAGTCAACGTTTTCAAGACTATCGCACGCTTGGAATCAATCGCTTATCGCTTGGCATACAGAGTTTTCATGATCATCATTTAAAAAAACTGGGAAGAATTCATGATAGCCAAACAGCTCAAAATGCAATAAAAATCGCTCGAAAAGCGGGGTTTGATAATATAAATCTAGATTTAATGCATAGTCTTCCACATCAAACACACCAAGAAGGCTTAAATGATCTTAAAATTGGACTGTCTCACGCACCAGAGCATTTGTCTTGGTATCAATTGACAATCGAACCCAATACTGTTTTTTACAGCACACAACCGCCGACACCAACAGATGCATTCACCGCAACACTTGAAGAAGAAGGATTTGAAATACTGAAACAACATGGATTACAACGATACGAAACATCTGCTTTCAGCCAAAAAGGAAAGGAAGCAAATCACAATATGAACTATTGGCTGTTTGGTGATTACTATGGAATTGGTGCTGGCGCACATGGAAAATTCACCCATCGAGATAAACGAATTGTGCGTACGCAAAAACACCGCATGCCCAAAGACTATCTGGGACTTCGTCAAAAAGCACTTCCCGAAACATTGCTTCAGACACAAGACATTTGTTTTGAATTCATGCTCAATGCCACACGCCTACTCCAACCGATTGCTTATGAATTATTTGAACAACGAACAGGAATAGACTTAGAAGTAATTGCACCCCATCTTCAACTGGCAGCTCAAAAAGGCTTACTAGAGTTAGGAAAAGACGCGTGGGTTATCACGCCTCTTGGACTACGGTTTACAAACGATTTACAAGCACTATTTTTATAAAAAATCTCCGCTTTGAATGAATAGTATATTGAAGTTAAATCATAAATCAAACAACATGATTGATTGATAAAATGATTAATTATGTTACAATAAGATCCTTTGCAAACAAAAAAACACATCATGCATCATTTAGGTCCTTATCTTGTCATTGACATCCATCATCATCCAAAACAATGGATTTTTTTCTGTATACATGAAAACAATGATGTCTATTGCAAAATACAAGACATTGGCTCGTCCATAACAACAGAACCGTTGTCATGGCGCACAGAGCCAATCGAGGAAGAAAATCCTTATTACGTCATCAATTTGTCTACCCAAAGAATACACTGCTATTTGAGAACGACGACTTACTTTGCTGAAATTCCGTTAGAAAAATTTGGGGATTGCTACGAGGCCAATCGAGTCAACCAACTGTCATATCAAAAAGACGGGATTATTTACGCAAAAAAAAATATCCGTGCCGGTGCATTAGGAATAACCAAGGAAACATTCCCTCAAATCTCAGAGGAAGAGTTCACTCATTACGCTTCCCTAAAACCACCTGTCTATGAGACTTCAGAAAAATGGCTTGAGCATACAAATGTCTCTCCTGAAAAATTAAAAGAGATTTTAAATATTTCTGAATGCACCTTCATCTCGGAAAAGGACTTAAATGCGCCCCCGTCGAAGCATGGACAAATGTACGTTTGGGAAATCAAGCACTCCCCCACAACATCAACGTGGTGTTATCAAGTTAACTTTCTCGGAAACATACTGTCAGGTGAGTTTGACCCCGTTCAAAATGCAGATGCATTCACATTTTTAAAAAACCCAAAGGAGCTCTCATCAGACATAAGAATGAAACTAAGTCGTGTTTACTTAAAGTTGTCACCTATTGAGCAAATGATCACAATCGAAATCATAAAAGATTTATGGCCACTGAAAGAAGGAATTTACAGTGAGGATGCGATAAAAATTTGCCACGCTTTGTTGGCATCCAAAATGCTAACATCCAATCAAATTGAAAATGCAGACATACTCAACGAATGCAATTCTCGTATCCAGACTTTTAGATCAGATATACTCTCCCCTTCAAAAATCCATCATTTTTTTAGACCGTCAGCACACAAAACCATCGGCGAGGTCACAACCTATATTTATAAGATGATACAGGCAGCATGCTATGTGTTGGGTGAATTATCCATTCCACCTATTCCAAGACTACCTTTATGCGCGGATTGGATATGCGGCTCAAACAGTAGTAATGATTTTCACGATCATCAAGTCTCTCTCATTTATAACGGCTTAAATGAAGCAGAATCATTGCTATTTAGACTCATCTACACTCAAAATTTAAGTGATGAGCATCAGTCATACTCTATTCAAGAATTAAGTCATTTACATGCCGAAATATCAAATATTTACGCAACACCTATCCCGCATGAATACCAATCTCTTGCCAATGATCTCCTGGCTGCTTTTTCATTAAGCTATCGAGCTGCCTATGCCCTCACAAAGATAGAACAAAATTGCATTGCGAGTCGAAAAAAAATTTTTGACCTCATACTAAAAAAACTGAAGACCATAGATAAAGCTCACTTTAAGGAAACTATACTGGGCATACCCAAACAATTACGTGAAGAATTTCGCATTTTTTTTGACTTACTTCTCATGTGGGGACATGACTACGTCTCTACAGAAACATTAGAAAATATGACAATCATGGCACACGAATTGCAATCAAAAAAATCAAATGAAGCGTATCTCATGCATATTTTTTATCTCTTATCAAGCATAGGAGCTCTTTCACCTCAATATGTTCAAATGACGACCAATTGCTGCGATCTAAAATTTACGTCTGAATTACTGTCTTTTCTTTTAAATGAGAAAAAACAACTAACAGAGCCCCTCATAAAAACGATATTAACAGGCAAAATATCCAAAAACTTGCTTGATATGTGCGCACTCATTCAACCGTATCAGCTGTTGAGCCAAACTTTTCTAGAACAACTGGGCGCGCAAGAAAACCTTGATCATTTTTCAAAGACACTCTCTCACCTATTTCATTATAGATTGCTGACCTCTGTCAATATTCGGAGCTATCTCGACTTTCTGATCAAACAGCCCGTTGAATATTTGACTTCTTTTTCTGATATCATGTCAATTTTTCAAAATCACCACCTCTTTTCGACTTCTAACATCGAAGCTTATATCAAACTTCTTTTCGAAAAAGGCGATGCCGGCTCAACTTTAAACGCCATTCAGGAACTAGAAAATCAAAACATTTTAGAAAGAGATGATGCTGAGTTTTTAATTGAAGTTGTGACCGCTCATGCTAATCCGATGAAAGCGAGCTGTGCCATCACTGCATTGCAATTAGAAGGACATTTAAACGATTCACAATATCGTTTGTATTACGAGACCATTCGCACATTGGAGCAGCCACAGCTTGTCATTGACGTTCTGAACACGATAAAAAAGATTCAGACTGACAATAAAGAATTATTAGAATCCTTTATTGTTAAAGCGCTGAAACACTCAAAACCTTTGAATTACGCAAAAGCAGTACTTTTGCTGTGGCAGAATCATCTTCTTGATTACGAGAATGCTCTTGGATGCGCGGCCTCACCATACAACATGGCGCACGGACTTATCCACTTTGCGGAAAAAAAATTACTAGAAGAGAAAGAGTGTGTTCACTATATTCATTTTATTCAAAATCACTTGAAATCAGATAAATCTGCCAAAGGAATCGTGATACTGCTCAAACACAACCTATATTATCATTCAAAAATTCAGGTTAAAAAAGAAAAGATTTTCGAAAAAGACAATCCTGAAAAATTCGCTGAATTACTTTGTATTTTCAAGCAACACAATCTCTTTGACACACTATTTTCTGATGCAGAATCAACTCTACATCTTTCTACAAACTCAAAAAGTACCTCAAAATCTTCTGCTAGCCTCAAGAGCGAAAAAACAGAATTTCTTGACCTGATTATTTCAAGCGATTATTTAGCCTTATTTAATGTGATCAACACTTTGAATCAAAAACAATTTTTCGAAACATTATCTGAGGAAGAGCAGATTGATTTTATTCAAAAAATAGTAGCCTATGAGGGGCATAGCGAACTTTCGAAAATGCTCACTAAACTCATTCAATCGGAATTATTTTATCCTGAAATCAGACATCAACTCCTTACTGATCTTCTCAGACACCCCCAAAATATCGAGTTTGGGTATGGATTGTTGGCACTCAAAGGGTATGGTTTATTGGATAACGAGCTGACTAAAGCGCAATTATATCAGCGCATATTTGATTCAGAAAACCCAAGGCAATTGGCGGAATCAATTTGTGCGGACGCCACTCAAATCCGAAGAGAACGGAATTCGCTTCCAAAATTGAGAAGAGTCGTAGAAGAACCTCGACCTCAAAATCGCATTATCGGCTTTTTTTCGCGATTTGGTTCTGCCAAAAAACCGACGGCTAAGATTGTTCAAAACGAACAAAACGAGCCATCAGTTGACAGATTTGGAGTTTAGATAAGGGCTTGTTTCACAGTCGCTCGGTATTTCAACTGACGTAGTCGACTGTGAAGACAAGTTCTAAGAAAAATCAGCCAAAGTAGGCTCAACAATCTGAATCAATTGAAGCGAATCCATCACCACCGATTCAGTCGCAACACCAATACTGAATCCAACCTGGCTCTCGCTTTCAGCAATGCTCCGCTCATAATATGTTTCAAGATTCAGCAAAGGCCCCCAAGGAGGAATGCCTCCTACCTTCAGTCCATAACGCTCTTCAATGACTTCAGCTGTCTCAAACTCACATTTTTCACCGACAAGCTCGGCCACACGCTTCATGTCAATTTTCAAATGAACCGGCAAATTAAACTGGTAGTTTTTCTTTGTTTGTTTGCCTTTTAAAATTAATGCCTTAATGCGAACGACATTGGAATCGTGCTGCGCATCCACTTCATGCACTTGATGGAGAAAATCAAACTCCCGATTTTTAAGCACACGAATGATTTCATTGCGAACATTTTCTGCGCCGTAAAAAATATTGGCTTTAATTCGGTTTCCTGCAATCCGCTTCGGATCAGACGGGAACAACGAGGCTTCGCGAATATTTTTTAACTTTAACAAGGTCATGGTCAAGCGCTCAAGGCCCATGCCAAATCCACCATGCTCCGGCATTCCATATTTAAAAATGCTGAGATAATCTTCAAAATTGGCCGGATCCATGCCTTTTAAGTGAATACCTTCTAGCATAGACTCATGGGTATGCCGACGTTGTCCACCCGAAGTAATTTCGGTGCCCGCACACAATAAATCAAATGTATTGGTTAATTCAGGCTGTGATGGTTTTGGAAAAGAATAAAACGGACGTTTACTTGTTTTCCAGTCTGTAATAAATACAAGCTCTGTTCCATACGTTTCTAAAGCATATTGGCATAACTCTTTTTCTGCTGCGGGGCTGAGATCATCTTCATTTCGCTCATCCACTCCAGTACGCTCAAAATAAATTTGCTGCGCAGCCTCAAAAGTAAGACGAGGAAATGAAACATCCAACGGTGCTTCTATCAATTGCCCGTCCAGCAACGCCAAAGCATCAGCACAAAAAGCCTTGAGATGGGACAAGATGGCTTTGATGGCTCCTTCTTGAATATCCATTAATTCGTGCCAATCATCGAAAAATCCCATTTCAAATTCGAATTGCTTTCCTTCTGAAAGATGACGTGTTGTATGTGATTTTTCTGCTCTAAAGAAAGGCATTAAAGCAAAAACACGCTCATTTACACCGACCATCACCTGTTTATAAAGCTGGCTGCTTTGTGCCAATGTTGCGGTGTATCCGAAATAGTCGACATTAAAAAACTCAGCGCCCCCTTCACTGGATGCACCGATAATGTTCGGAGAAAAATATTCGACGGCACCGACAACATCGTGCATATACTGACGGTATGCATGTGCAATTTCAGCTTGAATAGTAAAAACAGCTTGAATCTTTCTGTTTCGAAGCGACAAAGCGCGATGATCCAAAATAAAATCCAATTCGTAAGGGATCTCCGGTTTCACATATTCAATAAGCGGCGGCTCTGTAATTGCAACATCAATATTGATTTCCGGCCGCACCAACTCGACTTTCAGTTGTGCCTTCTCATTTTGAGATACATCACCGAAAACAGTCAGTACCGATCCCACTTGCAATGCTCGAAGTTTTGTAAAATCATCTGCATTTTCAACAATAATTTGAGATAAGCCTTTTCTGTCACGCAAAACCAGAAAATATATCTTTCCAAAAGAACGCAAAGCATGCAGCCAGCCTGACACGCGAACACGTTGACCAATATACGACGGCAAATCAACCGAAAGTACACGCTTCATGACATCTCCTCTTAAATTTCTACAGCAACATCGAGTACTTCTTTGAGTGCTTCAACAATTTGAATTTGTTGGTCGAACTCAAGATAAGGATGCATAGGCAAACTCAACACATGTTTTGCTGCGTGCTCTGCAACTGGGAAATGCACTTCTTCTGGAAATAATTTTTTCAGAATAGGTTGCTGATGTAATCCATAAGGATAATGAACTGCAGTAGGAATACCTCTTGCTTGCAATCCTTGTTGCACCGCGTTGCGCTCTCGGACCTCAATGGTATATTGAGCGTACACGCTTCTATTCCAAGGACGAACAACTGGTGTTCGAATTTCTTTGGGCAACAAAGCGGCGTAACGATCTGCAACCGCTTGTCTTAGTTCAATTTCCTCGGGAAAAATCGCCATTTTTTCCAGCAAAACAGCGGCTTGAAATGTATCTAATCGACCATTTATTCCCAATCGAGTATGTAAATAACGCTCAGACTGTCCGTGTAAACGAATTTCTATCATTCGTGTGGCCAATTCATCATCGTTTGTAAAGCAAGCCCCGCCATCCCCATATGCTCCTAAAGGTTTTGAAGGGAAGAAGCTTGTACATCCAATTGAAGATAATCCCGCAGAACGCGCGCCATGATAAGTCGCGCCAAAGCTTTGAGCTGCGTCTTCAATCACCGGCAAATTGTATTTTTCACCAATCGCATTAATTGCCGCCATGTCAGCACATTGCCCATACAAGCTCACCGGAATAATGGCTTTTGTTTTGGGTGTAATTGCAGCTTCGATTAGTTCGGCATCAATATTGTAAGTCAATGGATCAATGTCAACAAAAACAGGCTTGGCTCCAAGCAATACAATGACTTCTGCCGTCGCAAAAAAGCTAAACGGGGTCGTGATCACTTCATCGCCAGCTTCTACCCCTAAAGCCATCAAAGCAATCAATAATGCGTCTGTTCCACTGGCCACTGTAATGGCGTGTTTTACACCGACAAAAGAGGCCAAAGCTTTTTCAAGCTCTAATACATCTGGGCCCATGACATAACTTGCTTGATTCATAATCGTTTTGAAGCGTTCAAACAAGGGGGCTTCAATCCGTTTCGATTGAGTTTTAAGATCAATAAACTGCATGAGAGTCCTTCAAGAGGTCAAAAAAAATAGATTATACTGATAAGTCGAAGCGCTGCCAACTTAGACACATCGTCAAACCACGGCTATCCCATTAAAAATGTGACGTCTTTCTGAGCGGAGCGAAGAATCTCCTGCAAGGAAGCACATTTATGTTCATTCATCACTTCCCATAATCGTTGTATCGGGTTGAGATTAGGGCTATAGGGTGGAAGGAAATGTAATTTTATGTTCAATGCATCAGCTCGTTCAGCCACTAATGTAGAGCGATGGTATGGTGCTTTATCTAAAATTAAATGAACGATCTTCTCGTTATATATGCATCTATGCGACTCTCACGTTATCAACTGAAATTAATGAATAACACTGACCAAAATTTATCACTTCCTCTCGCCTATGAGTTCGGAATATACTTACTATGGGGGTCCACCTCCAAATTCCGGATTGTGGCAAGTCAGCCGAACAATGTAGAACTTTGAAACCAAATCCAACTTATCACATCTTTAATTTTGGCTTCAACATACTCCATATTTGAACAAGTTAATGCGTTTACCGAGGAAATCTCAATGAAGATTGTTATAGAGTACATAAAAGACTCTAAAAAACATAAAATAGATAGAACACAACGCCATTTGGCAGAAATTAAATGACGGCAGCTATATCATACAAAGTAGAGATGGTTCCATATGACATGCGTTGGTCTGAGCTATTTAGAAACGAGGCTAATCTTATTCAAAAAGCTTTAGGCGCATACCTTAAAGAAATTTATCATATCGGCAGCACCAGTATTCCTGGTATGCCAGCAAAACCTGCCATTGATATGATGCTGGTACTCGATAATGTAGATGATATTCATGCTATATCGGAAAAATTAACTCTATTAAATTATGACTCAATCCGACGTCAAATCATTCCTCATGTAAGCTTCTTTACAAAACGGCAAGATCAAACAATCCGGTTTCATTTACATCTGCATGAAAGAGGAAGCCCTCAAATCAATCGTCATATTAATTTCAGAGATTACGTTATCCAACATCCCAACGTAGCCGATGATTATGCAAAACTTAAAATACAACTGGCAACTCAATTTCCTGATGATATCTATTCTTATGTTTCTGGAAAAGATAAACTTGTTCAAGAAATTGACACAAAAGCCAAACTATGGCGAGAAAGAAAGAGAGATTACGTGTTGTCAAACACAGGACCACTTGCTAAAGACTGGTCTCATGACAAACTAGTCAAAGCAATGGAAGCTAATCTAAATATCCATATGACCCATTTTGCTCAATACTTAAATCACGTTGAACTGATCAGAATCCCTGGCTTTACTTTAGTCAATTCGGGATTAACAGATGACACGTTTAATTATGCAATTGATGCTGATTTTTCTTCAGCAGATGCTAATAAAAAGATTTCAGAAGTGACCGATTACTTTGAGCAGAAAAAAACTCCCTTTTCATGGTGGATAAGTCCCCATGATCAACCTGCGAATTTATCAACACATTTGGAAAATTATGGTTATAAAAATACAGAAAATAATTGTGCGATGTATTTTGATTTAGATGCATGGGATGAGCATATTTCTTCGATACCAGAACTCAAAATTATTCGTGCAACGGATGAAAAAACACTCCTTGATTTTGCATTAGTACTTGCCAATGATGAGGCTGCATTTAAAACTTACTTCTCATGGATTGCTTCAATTTTAACCGATGATGATCCAATTGAATATTATGTTGGGTATGTTGATGGAAAACCTGTCGTACGTGGCTTGTCCTGCTATTTTGCGCAAGTGGCAGGATTACATTGGTTATCAACCGCACCCACTGAACGTAGAAAAGGTTATGCTAAAGCCATGCAAGAATTTCGATTAAAGCGAGCAAAAGAGCTTGGCTATCACATTGCAGTTTTGCAGGCATCGGATGAAGGTTACCCACTATATCGGCAGTTAGGATATAAGGAATGCGGCCATTTTCGAGAATACAAAAAACTACAATAGTCATAGTATGAGGTAAAAAATGAAATTTAATATTGTTCCCATAGAAGAAAAACACATAGAAGGGTTTTGGCATGCTGTTGATAGTGTCGCTAGAGAACGCAAATATTTGGCGTTTTTAGAGGGACCGCCCATACATACCACAATCAGCTTTGTTCAAAACAATATCAACGAAGGTTGGCCACATTTTGTCGCATTAAGTGAAGAAAAAATCATTGGTTGGTGTGACATAACATCACTTGATCGCCCTGTATTTGCTCATGTTGGATCTTTGGGTATTGGAGTATTAGCAGATTATCGTGGACAAGGCGTTGGCGAAGCTCTAATCAGGGCAGTACTTCATCAGGCGAAAATAAAAGGATTAACCCGTATTGAATTAACTGTATTTGAGCATAATAAGCCCGCTATCGCGCTTTATGAAAAGATAGGCTTTGTTGTGGAAGGCATTCATAAAAATAAGAGCTGTATTGATGGGAAATATGAAAACCATATTTTTATGGCACTGTTGTGTGATCCAATGGCTTCATAATTTTAAATTTGCAAGTGAGGATCAAAATGCCTGATTGGAATCAAGCTGGTTTTATGGAGTTTCCTTACCCAGAACGAGTTATGATTAAAAAATTAATGTAAATGATTGTTCAGAAAATTCTTTGAGAGAAAAAATATGCAAAAACGTACATTGGGAAAACTCGAGGTTTCTAGTTTAGGCTTAGGTTGTATGGGAATGTCTTTAGGGTATGGACGTTTTGATGATCAACAATCTATTCGCGTTATTCGCGAAGCCATTGAAAAAGGTGTCACACTGCTCGATACCTCAGACTTATATGGTGATGGTCACAATGAGGTCTTAATTCAAAAAGCTCTTGCAGGCGGATTAAGAGAAAAAGTCATATTAGCCACGAAGTGCGGTTTTGTCAGCCTGGGAAAAGTAGATG
The DNA here is from genome assembly GCA_964513205.1 of uncultured Legionella sp. Lineage (GTDB taxonomy): Bacteria > Pseudomonadota > Gammaproteobacteria > Legionellales > Legionellaceae > JAGVJT01. The sequence continues at coordinate 76,265 of CAZELP010000005.1, forward strand.
GCTCACCTCAGCACATTAAAAAAGCATGTGATGCAAGCTTAAAACGCTTAGGCGTTGATGTTATCGATCTTTATTATCTACATCGTGCAGATAAGTCAGTATCCATTGAGGAATCTGTTGGTGCATTCGCTGATTTGGTTGCCGCAGGTAAAATTCGTTACGTTGGATTGTCTGAAGTCACCGTACCCACATTAAAAAAAGCAATAGCCGTTCATCCTATTACAGCGCTGCAATCTGAATATTCATTATGGGAAAGAAAACCGGAACAAAATGGTGTGCTAAGTGCCTGCCAAGAGTTAGACATCGGATTTGTTCCATATTCCCCATTAGGTCGAGGTTTTTTATCTGGTCGTTATCGTGATACAGCAAAACTTGAAGAAAATGACTTTCGACGGTTACTGCCTAAATTTAATGGAGAATATCTAAAACACAATCTGAAATTGATTGATAGATTAATCGCTTTTGCGAACGATAAACATTGCACACCAGCCCAACTAGCGCTGGCATGGTTACTTTCTCAACATAAAACAATTGTTCCTATTCCTGGAACCCGCTCCATTGAGCGTTTAAATGAGAATCTAGGCGCGTTAGAAGTTACTTTATCACCCTCAGAATTAACTGAAATGAATCATTGGATGCACACCATGGGTGTACAATATCCTGCACCGCATGATCTTGAGGTGTAAAGTGCCTGTTTAATCATATTGTGGCATTCAAATTAAATTTTTGACCTGACAGACATTTCTCTTTCAGATAATTTTTCAGCATAAAATTGCCAAAGCGATTGATGTAAACCCGTATGCCCAGCATCTCTGCCTAAAATGACGGAGGAGCAACCCAAGCTATTGGCTTCGGTCAATTTATCGATATACATTTGATCATCTCGATTAGAAATAATCTCATCTGATTCTTGAAAATGAACGATAATATCTAAAGATAATCCATGAAGAGAAGCTATCGTATCAATAGGGCGAAGATGATTGTCTCGATAATTTTTAGCCAGAATATTAAGCTCATCTGTTGCACCCCTTAAATCAATAATTTCCTCTACTGATTTCAAGGGAACATCCAAAATAATCAATCCATTTTGAATCGCCGTTAAAAGCTGTTTTTTCTCTTCGATACCGATGCCTATATTTTGAAGCTCGTCACTAAACCGCCCTGTATTTAAAATGGCAATCACGTTAATGAGAGCACCACCCCCAGCCGATCGTCCATAAAGATCAATCGACTGCATATTGTCATCAATGATATATTTTTTTAACACATATAAAGCAGGTAATAATTCTGCAATTGTCCCGAATGTTAATTGATTAGGATCATACGTTTTTTCAGAGATATCATGATCTGGAAAATTAAAGCCAACAAGCGTGGAATCAATCAAACCAGAATCTTTTAAATCTGTGATCAGGTTACAATTTCCTCCGTAACCATGAAAACAAATCATAACCCTTGAATTTATTCCATGGATGATTGATAGACATAAATCATAATTAAATATCATGTTGCCTCAAAAATAATTGACTATTATTTGATTAATATGACTCTAAATAATGTTGAGCGTCTTGGCTTAAATAATAAATTTTTCTTGGCACAAGATGAACGCTAACATAAACAATCCCAGCTAAGGCAATTTCACTATGAAATGCTGTAGCGGACGAAATAATTCCAGAATCAAAATCCATAATTGCTTTCTTTACAGCATCTAAATTAAAAACATCGCCAATAGAAAAAGGATACATATCCGATGTTTTATCAATTTCTGAAATAGGCAATGTGAATATAAATTGATTCTTTGAATAAAATAGCAGCTCATTCTTCATCACATCATAGGTTTGTCTTACTACTCCTAAATTGGCGAGTCGAGTAGTAAACTCCTCAAAAGAACCTGGATTATTGCAACGGTCTTTACATAATTCCGTTATGGCTTGTTTTATTTCGTGCAACTCTTTCATAAAAAATCTCGCTACAGTAACAGCAGGCATGATACCAAAAATCTATGGCATAAAAATACACTCAATATTATGCCATAGATTTAACCCGCTATGATTTCGATAAGCCTCTTAACCAATCTTTGGCTTTTTGACTGACACGCTCTTCTTTTAACGCCATTTCGATAATCATTCCTTGACGTTCTTTTTTTGTAACAGCATCATCGCCATACATCTCATCGAGAATTTCATTCCAATGTGTTAAAGCATCAGAAGAAGAAATTGTGCCAATTTGGCTCAAAAGCTCACCAATTCGAGCTCGCCAGTAAGCATCCACAGCTTTTTCTATCCAAGCCATTTGCTCAGATGTTAAGCCAATTTCATCGAGACCTTTTCCTTCTCCAAAGCCTTGCTCCCACTTTTTTGTTCTCAGATGGGCATATTTTTTACCATAGATATTATTCACCCAATCCATGTATTTTTTACCCAAATCAATCCCAGTTTTTGAATAAGGATCGTTTTGAAAATTACTTTTTAGTTCATCCACCAATTGTTGCCAGCTTTTCTTAAAAATGGCTTTGTCGCCAGATGCTTTCATTTCTTTTTCGAACTCAGCATACTGTTTTAATTCATCGGATGTGAATATTTCTTTAACCCAAGCATGTTCTAATTGTTGCGTCATTTGATATACCTCAATTAACTGTATAATATTTTCCCATGGAATGGATTTTTTATGGCTACAGTCTTCCGTTATACGCTTTAAAATCTCGCTCGCTTCTTGAAGTGCATTTGCTTTTTCCTGCAAAAACTTAGATTGCATCGCAAAGTTCTCTGCAACACCCTCTTGCTTGGCAAGCAATAATTGGATTTGAGTCAACTCAAATCCAAAAAATTTAAGCGCAATAATTTGTTGTAACCTTAATAAATCCTTCTCGGAGTACAAACGATAACCATTGGATAAACGCATACTCGGTTTAAGTAACCCAATCTTGTCGTAGTGGTGCAAGGCTCGCACCGAGACTTGCGTGAGTTGACTTAATTCTTTCGCGTACCATTGTTTCATCGTTTTTTCCTCCTTGTTTCCAAGGTTAGGCTATGACGCAACGTCATAGTCAAGCTTTTTTGTCGTGTCCAATAAATTAATAATATATTCCTGCAATTTGACTGTATTAGAGGTGTCATATTCGAAATTTGGCAAATACGGTACGTTATCTGCACGAGGCCGGTTTCTATGAATTTTGATTGGAAAATAAAAAGCACCTAACTTGCTAGGGAATTCAACTTCTCGAATTTCTATGTACAATCTGTCAGCTTTAGTCTTTTGTCCAACTAATACGACCGATTTCATCAACTTAATTTCATCAATGAAATCAAGTGCTGCACTCACATTATGACGATCTATCACAACAATAATTGTAGCTGTTACTTCATGTGTGGGGTTTTTTATCTTCGAAAATGGTGACTTTTCTATTTTATCTTTAGAGTATGGCCTGTTATGAGCAATACTTTCTTCCATGTTTTCTATAATTTGTTCTAAAAATTGAGCGGTATGATTTAATACTTGATTGTGTGATGCATGGTACTTGGCATATAACTTTTTTAAATGTCGTAAATTTCCTCGGCTTGCACGATACTCTGTAACCATACTACGATAAGCCATTGATGTTTTATATTCAGCATAATCTCTACCAAACAATGCACTACATATTTCTGTGCCATACGCTGAATCGCCACCTGTGTTACCTCTTAGATCAAACACGACAGCTCGTTTATCTCTTAACTGAGGCATCATATCGATTAAATTTTTAAATTCTTTTTCTTGTTGTTTATTTAGGTTATAAAACCTTGGCAACGGTACCCAAACAACTCCATCTCTCAAGTAAGTAATTTGAAAATTTTCTGATGTATTATTCACTAATTTTGATTGTAAAGACGTGTTATACCAGTACACTCCTAAATGTGTATCGTGAAAGCTTTGGCCAAACTCTGTAATTATTTCTTTCTGTTTTTCTAAATCCGATGTTTTAGATAATTTTTCTTTAGCTGATGCATATGCTAATTTTAGTTTTTCGCTGAATTTTGGATCTGACTCATTATAGATACCCGGGTGATTATCAACTACTGTGTCAAACATCAACTTGAGATCTGATTGTAATCCCCTTTTTTGGCAGCTGGTAAGGATCATGGCAATAAAAATATATTTGACAACCTTTGATTTTAATCTAAATCTCACCATCACTTTCTCGATAATGATACTCAATGCAATATTTCTCGTTTTGTCCCGGTGGATCAAAAATATTGAGTTATCACATCAAATTCTTGGTCAGTTATTATTTTTGATCCTTTGGGCAACTTGAGTACGCTCAAAAATTGATTTCACCCACTCCCTATCAGCTGGTCTGTTACCAGAAAAGTCAAAAACTATTGATACACCATGTTGTAATAATTCAATAACATAGGCAAGATTTTTTTATAAACCATTACGTTGCGATGCGTTTGATTTTTGGCTTTGGATTTCATTTAGAGTCTTAATTTGTGGCGAAAAAAAACAATTTATGAATTTTTTCGGCTTAGACCATTCTATTTCTCCCGTGGAATCCCAACAAGCAACTAATTTTTTAGCCGCTTTATCTGATAAATTCGAAATATTGTGAGCCGCTTGCATACGTCTTGCAGATGCGATTTGATCGAATGCCGCTCTTTCTAGCATCCATCCTGCTATAATATCGCCCGAGATGTAACGTGTTCGTACTTCAGACAAATGTGATTCTCCAGTTTCTAAACGCTGTTTCATCGCGTTTTTATCATAGAACTTATCGGATATGCTTAATAATGTTAACGCTAATCCCATGGGCCAAGCCGCATCTTTCAATGCGAGCTCTAGAGCAAAATCCAAATCGGATTCCACAATAGTATTAGCAACTCCTCGTTTAAACTTATCTTTTTTAGGAACATCATCATCTAATAGCGCCAACTCTTCATTCATCCATAGTTTCCACATCAAGTCTAATTTTCGAAAATGTCGAATACCGTTCGCTTTTGTGCTGGAAGCAAAAAGAGAGCGCTTACCCACATGACTTAAATTTGATGTTTTTTCCATTTCATCAAAAACTGCTGAACCATATGCTTTGACAGCGGTTATGCTGATTTCTTCAGCTTCATTTTTGGAAAACAACTTTTTAGATGCATTTTCTCTGCTTTCAAGTGCGTCCATGTGCTCTGTATCTAATGAATGGTCGCTCGTTTTTCGGCGTCTGCGACGATGCGCTAAAAGTGAAGCGCTTGCACTATTTTCTTCGATCGGAACCTTTGGAGTTGGTCGCTCTACAGTTGTATATTCCTGCGGTTGAGAGTTAGATTGTAACAAAGTTGATAGCCTTACCTCAGCACCATGTGCATTCTCTGATACTTGTGCTAGAAATTCATGGTTCGTCAAGGGTACGTCTACTTGTACATGCAATGAGCTATCTTTTTGAATGACTTTACCATTCTCATGCTGCGTCTCTACTTCTCCTTTCAAGGATTGAACTGAAAATTCTGTACTCTGATTGCCATAAATCACAGGCTTTTGAATGGCGACAAAATCCTTTTTATCCATTTGAACATTAGCTACTGTAAAAATAGGCTCGCCTGCTCTATTGGATGGATGTCCACTCAATACACGCTTCCCGTCGTGGAGATTGCCGTTGATTCCAAAACCATTACGGTGCTCCACATCCCCCAACACTTCAGCCATCAAATTATCCGTCTTGAAATGATTTTTTCCTTCTGTGCTTATCTTGCCACCTAGCATATAGGTGTCATGTGCCACCAGTTCATGACCGTCTGTATTAATACCGGCTATACTATGAATACCACTGTGCTGTTGGGTGATTCTGCTGTAACCCTTTCCTTTATATCCCCCAAACATGCCATGCGTTGCAGCGCTTACTGATTTTGTTTGAGTTTGACTAGTATCTTGTAGATCTCGAATAATCAACATCCTAATTTTTGCATCAATATCACCATCTATATTGGCACCATCTAACTCTACAACGTCTACCTCGCCACCATGATAATGTAAATGTACACCACCACATGCTGATAGCTCTGCATTGACTATATTTGCTGCAGATGTTTTCGTGTGATTATAGGATGCTCCCAAAGACTCAACACCATCAAGACCCACAATCCCTATACTTTCATTTATCGTGGTTTGTTGTGTCGATGAGTGAAGATTTGCAGCATGCGCCCTTATTTCAGGCGTATTAACATCTAACTTTTTAAGTGTGTGGATTCGAGCGCCATTTTTTAGTTCAAAGCCACCTCCTGCTTCTATCGTCACATTGCCACCGCGATCAATTCCGCCTTGTGCCTGTGTTTGATAACTTGCTTTACTTTTTCTCTGAGCTAAGGATAAGGTTATAGAAGGAGCTATATGTCCATCGTGACCCAAACCATATCTTGCTAATAATTCATCGGTTATATTTTCTTTGGCTATCCCACGCATTAAACTATTGCCCGTGTTTACTAAATCTATCCCTAAATTAACCGTACTCGCTAAACGCTCTGCCTCAGACTGGCTTCGATAGACTGTGTTTACTTTATTCAAGCTTGGATCAATGGCTGCGCCAATATTCCAAATTTTTCCGCCTTGTTTATAAGTATCCCACGCGCCTTTGCCAAACATTGACCACTCAAATGATCGTACCCTCTCTTCTGTCTCATGGTCTAAAATATCAACCCCTAAAAAAACCTTCTTCTTTGCTTTGATTTCTAACTCACCGCCACCAATAAAATAGGCCCCACTGGCATCTACATTACCTTCAAAAGAGTGAATACGAGTCAGTCCATTATCTAAAAATAGCGTAGGCTGTGATAACTGATAATAATAGTCTCTGGATGAGTCAAATAAACTAATACGATAATTCGTATTTTGATGAACTTTGTTATTAAGCTGTAAACTGTATAACTTTACATCTCCCTTGGCATAGATATCCGTACCCATAGGAGATACAAATTGCGTGCCGACTGAGCTTACTTCACCCTCTTCTGAGAGAACAATATTTCGCCCATTAGCGGATTGAATATGAGAAAGGCCAACATCAGTATCTATTGCGATCGTTTCTATTCGCTTATCTCTAACTTTATCCCAAGCTAATTTCGCATCATTCACAAGATTCCAACGGCTTTTATGCGGATCTCCACAATGAATAAAGTCTGTATTTTCCAAGCTCGTATAAGTGTGATATCGTACACCAAAATGCACACCGTTCTTCCCCTGAATATAGTTGGACCCTTGGCTTAAAAAATCAGAAGCATCCGATAGAACTTCTCCATCTGCTTCAATATGTAACCCAATACCCTCGGTATCCTCACCTGTTCCACCAATGATGACTGCCGCTCTATAATCACGTCGTTTATCCCATTGTCCTTGGTATATCTCTTCTTCACATAGATTCGTCACATTACCTTTTGCCAAGATTTGAGTGTATTTGCCTGATGCAATTTTTCCACGATTTTCAACGTTTCTTTTCGCCTGAAAAAATACCTTATCTGTACCAAAAACCTGTCCACGATTTAGAATATCTCTCGCAGAAAATACATACACATTCGAGCCCTGTAGCGTTTTTAAAAATGTAATATCTCCTACCGTACTGATAAAGGACAATTGATACGGTTTATCATAGTCAAATTGATTCTCAATACTGGCTGCCTGTACCGTTATATCACAATCTCTATCTACTGAATAAATTAAACTTACATCATCTAAAGTACTAAAACCTAAGCTCTGATGAGTATGATAATTAGAATAAGCACCTATACCCGCAATAAATTCTGCAGCATTTTCAAAATGGTCGATTTGAAACACGGCATGATCCAAATCTCCTCCGCCTTGTAAGTTTGCTGTTTTTGCTTTGACTGAAAATGTACTCTTTTTGCCATCTTGAGTGAATTGCGCATAATAACCACTATGCTGGTAATCATCAGCTATTACCCCTGAGTCACCACAAAATGCCAAACGACTCTCATCTGTTACACTGTGTCCAATAAGATAGGTGTCAATAAATTCGGGCTTGGAATCCTGCTTGATATCAGCCACATCCGCTTCTAGAATAAAATCATTGAAAGATGCACTCCCCTGAAGACTCAAAGCATGTGTTTTGATTCGGCCGTGACTCAAACCAATCATAGCAGGGTCACTTATTGTTAACGTTTCACATGGAGTCGTATCTTTACCATCAGCACTTTGTTCACCATGAATGTCTATGTAATCACCACCACTCATATTCCCATCTAATTTCACTTTTGGTGCTTCAATAATTAAAATATGCTGTGGATTTAGAGTAGGCTTTGCCTCTAGATTATCTTCTGATGGTTGGATAAATAATTGGTCCGCCTCCGTTTTCTGACCATTCACCACGGAACCTTTACCTAATACCGCACTACTTGCCTTAATAAACAAATGGTGCTGATAATCTAATTGCCCGTTAACATGAAATTTTCCGGTTTCAATCCTAACATCATCCGATTTAAATTGATCGCTTGTGCTGGTAATAAAATGCTCTTTTTCACGAACATAACTATGATTTAGATCTAAGTAACCTGTAGACTCTAGCGTTTTGCCATCTAGAATCACCCGATTTAATGTGGTTTTAGCGTCCTTTCTATTTTGCAAAGCGTCAATATGTACACGCCCTTCGTATACAACAAGCTCACCATTTTGCTCAAGTTTTTCAATATCAATAGAGGCATGTACCCCTTTGATAGACCCACCTGTATTATCAACTGTTGTAGAACGCAAATAAAACTGCTCTGTACCCGAAAGTGTTCCCTGATTTTGAATACTGGCAGCAGTAAAGCTTGATTTACTGCCCGTAGACTGACCTCGATTACATAAGATATTGGTTGCGATATTGTGTGTAAACAAAGAGCGCTCTTGCCCTATATTCACATGAATCCAATTTGTTTTGGACGTATTAGCCTCCAGACTTATGCCAAGATTTGCATGGATTAAACTGGTATCAGTATAGCTTCCTGCAAAAGTTTCGGCACTATTTAAGCCAAAATCTTGCCAATTGGTGTGTTGAACTGTTTGATACCAATCCTGTCCATACTCATTCGGGTTGTTATATAGCTTGCTGAAACTAGTCTGCCAATTGATGTGCTCTTGATTGTAAAGTGAATTGCCACTGGCATACATTCCATGCCCTAGAAGCATCAGGGATTTCATTTTGCACAAAATCGGCATATATTCATGCCGTTTTAAATCGAAAATGCGCGTAAACTCTTTTGTTTTTTCATATAAGTCTACTGAGCTCCAATAAAAACCATGTAACGTAAATGCAAGCTGAATCCCTGATGTATGCACCGGTGCCCACATCATGGCGAATGTTCTTGCAGTACTGATTAAATTATTCCTTGAGAATATGAATCTTGGATCTGCTAACAGATTCGGTGCAATAATACCCATATTCATCGACACCAAGCTATCATTCATATAATTATTGGCTGCAATCAATCCCATATTGAAATTCAAAAAGCCTGAGCTAATCATCGACTCCTCAGCGCCAATACGCCCAAAAATATTCATTAAATTACTGTGAATTTTAATGTTTTTAGCAGATATAGACCCTTGATTGACAACCGCATCATCAAAACCAAGATCAACAGAATCGGCACTCAGTTCATTCACATTATTGAAAAGACGCCCTTTGGCGACTAGAGATGCTTTCAACTTAATTTTCCCAGTTTTATTAACCAGAGAAGCGAGTAAACATAAGTCCTCATTGCCTGTTATATTTGCTTTTTTAGAGATATCCAGGCGATTTTCAGCAATAATGGTCGGCTTTAGAGCGCTATTCTTTGAATTTGATTTTTGAGTTTTCAATTCACCGCGCACAACATTGTCGTGGGCCTTAATAATCGTTTCACCTTCAAGTATTGTTCGCGATCCAGTCCATAAAGACATATTATGTTTGGCATCCGCTTGACTATCGGTCATGTTCAGGTGACCAAACGACCCTATCGTTTGACTACTTAATGCGCTGTTAATGATTTTAGCTTGAGCCGTATCGGCAAAAATAATCTTTTTATCTGCATGAACTCGAGTATACTGCGTCAAAAAAAGTTCATAAATCAAAAGCTCTTCTGCCGAAAGTAGCGTATTCGTAAGCGCTGTTGGGCCTTGAAAAACTATTTTTTTAGAAACAATGTGTGATGCTTCACTTTGAACTTTAGAATCAAAGCTTGACACAATTTCATGTGCAACGAATAGATTACTCTTTTTTAAACGCAATTGACTGTTATGACTAATATGCATATTTTCAGCGAATAATTCGCTACCCTCATCGAGTGCTAACAGTGATGCTTTAGCCTCGGCGTGATGACTAACGTACACAAAACCACTGTGCACTTTAGTCGTCGCCTGTTGTAAATTTAAATCATCACATTGAACTAATGAATCATCTATGCTTAAAGCACCCGATGAATCAATGCTACTTGATATAATTTCACTTAGCCCACATAGATGGATATGAGCACCCATTAAAGAACATATGCGGCTATCGGTAATCAATCTAGAGTTATTCAGCATTAATTGACCTTGTATGATATGGGCGACTTTTGCATCATCGATCCCAATCATGCTGCTCTCATCCATGTAAACATGTTGGTCAATCGCGAAATATTTTGCGACTAAACGGCTATTTTTGAATATGAATTTCTTTTCTTTAGTACTACCGCTCAACAAAATCTGTTTTGCTTTGACATAATTCTTGGTTAACCGCGCATTGGATGATTGATACTCAACACTTGTTGCATCGATAACCAAATTTTTCAACCGTAAGTGTCCATGGAAGAACAAATCCTTCGTTTTCAAATGACTGTTGGTGAGATTAGATTCTCCAAAGAATAAGATCTGATTTGCCACACGCACTTCAGTTCGGGTCATTTCAGCAATGACTGCCATATCAACGAGTAGTTTATCCTCTAAAACCAACATACTCTTATCTTTTACAATCCATTTACCCGCAAAAACATATAGCTTGTTACCAATCCAACTTGATTCAAATGAATCGAAACAACCTGACTCCATATAAAAATTCTTAATATTCACCCTACAATGTTTTAGAAATAACTCACCTTGGTTGTCCATTTTATTGCAGTGAATATGTGTATGATGAAATTTAATCTGTGATTGAGAACCTATAGTTACAGTCTCATCAACCAGCCATTGTGAGTTTTGAGAGACTTCTTCTGTACGACCTATAGCGACCTCGGTATGACCGATTAAAAGACATTTCTCAACATGGACATGGTGCTGTGCAGGAAAACAAACAGACGTTTGATTATTTAAATCGCCTAACAAAAGATGACGAGCAACCAAAAAACTAGCTGAATGCACTTCCATTTGCCCTTCGATTTTACAAATATCAGCAATTAAACGTAACGTATTTGTTTTAAAAGAAGAATGTGATGTTTGACGAAAAACCCGTAATGCAATATCACAATGCTCATGAACAAGTACACTTGCAAATTGATGACAATGACCAGCCCGAATGATCATTGCTTTAGTATCAACTTCGCCAGACAAACTCAATCCTTCTGTAGCACTAAGTACTACAGAATTTTGAGAAGTCATAACCCCATCAAAACTCAAGCTTGAAGCTTTGATAACTAATTCTGATTCAATGTTAAATTGACCACGGATACAAAGCGGCCCCATTGCTTGAATACTACAGAGCGATGTTGAAATATCGATGAATAAATTTGCTTGTTTAACACTGAAGATATCTAAGGACAGCAATTTACCATCGTAAGTATATTCGAGAATTTTATCATTTTTGTCATAAAATACTCGATGGCTCTGATCTGACAAACAAAAATCAGCATTTGTAAAGGTGTATTCATTATTTTTATCAAGGCTGACCTGATATTTATCCTTCGCGATAATGACCTTCGATGCTAAATCTGCATGATTACGTTCGCGTAAGGTCACCCCTAAAGGTAACAGCGCAAGAAATTCTGATAAATCTGAGCCCATTTTAATTGCCTTTTGCCTGATTAAATTTTTTCAAGAAACTATCGAGTTACAACAAATCCTTGACGCAGCGCTTCTTCTCCTCATGCCCTACTATTTCTAATGGAATTCGTGGTTGAGTGACAAACATATTATACTGCGGCAACAACGGTGGATTGACCTCTTCGTTCTCTGATTCCGTATAAGCACGTCTTTCTTCATCTACTGCTTGGCGAGCCAGCCTTTTGGATAAATCTGCATAAAGACGCTCCATCCTTTGCAGACGTACTGTCATAGTGTTGTCTTTAGCCTCAAGAGAGTCGATCCTAAGCTTTAATTCGTCTATCGAACCAAGAGAGCTACTTTGTCTGCTCGTATTTAAATTCGGTGCATTTCTTTGATTTTCACTCACAATATTAAGGGCACTTTCAACCGCTGTTCTTTCCGTTTGTTCTAATTGATTCAAATCCCGCTCACGCGCCTCTCGATGAGCATGCTCTCTTCGTAAATAACTCGCCCCGGAAGCCACAGCACCGACGGCTGTGGCCGCAGTAACCGCGACAAAAATGTGACTACCATAAGCCGCCACAAACACTGCCCCACCTGGTACAAAACCTAATAAAACACCACCGCCTACCAAAGCACAGCATCCTAAAGCAAGACCTATTTTTCCTGAATGATTTTCTAATATATCGATCATTTTCCACCTCTCTTACCTAAGCTGGCATATGTTTCATCAACTCTGAGCTTTAGATCACGAGCACGTTGTACATTCACGTATGATTCAGTCAATAGCTCATTCGCAACTTCAGTTAACTTCGTATGATGTTTTACACAATCATCATATGCTTGTTGTACCATAGAAACTGGTACTCGAGTTTTATACTCCCAGCTCTCAAAATCCGCCTTTGGATAGGTATATATTAATTCCTTAAACGCGGAAAATAGCTGTTCATATCTAGAGTCCTCCATTTTTCTGACAGCTTTGACTTCGCTTTGAAAAAAATTAATGTCACTGGATCTTGTATGAGATTGCTCATGGGCATCTTTTGTTTTTTTGATTTCATTGTCATACGCGGTAAATTCTGATTGGTTGTTAGATAGTTTTTCCAAAATATCTTCTATTTCTTTTTTTGCGTTTTCCATGAAATCATCATACATGCAAGTTACGGATGACGCGATTTGAATTCGATCAAGAGATTTTATTTGTTTTGAATAAGGCGTATTAAAAAAAGTCCAGGCAAAAATTGCACCGAGCCCTCCCAATATGCTCCAATTACCCCAGTTACTCGAATCTAAGTACTCAATTACACTTTTCATAATAACTCCAACTCATAATTCATTATTTCCACCGAGGCTAGTGTATAACATAGCGTCATAGTCAAGCATTTTTTAGACGCTTTATCGTTTTTATGCTAACCAATATGTGCCCTTAATATGCACATAATGAGTATATATGACGATATTTTTCAAAAAAGGGGGAAAAATACGGAGTTTTTATGTGGCGTTCACGGGTAAAATGATGAAAAATAAGAGATTATAAAAAAAATTGCTTCCATTTATCTGGATTTTTGTATAAATGACATAGAATTTCTTGTTTCGGAATAATATCTAACAACCCTAGCTCTATGGCTTTTGAAATGATTTGAGATCGGCTTGAAACATCTAGTTTTATCTTAATTTTTTCGATATATGACTCTACTGTTCGAGGTGAAATCTGTAAAAATATTCCGATTTCTTTAGCCGTTTTTCCTCTAATAAGCAAAAATAAGCACTCACTTTCACGTGAAGTTAGTTGTAAAGTTTCTGGATACTGTTGTATTTGATAGCTAGGTTGAATTTGCATAGAAAAATTAAATTTTTTCTTGTCAGCCTTCATGAGTGCTCGTAATGATTCATTCAAGTTGGAATGAGACGATAATATCTCTGTCTGGCCCATGATCCCTATTATGGTTCCTCCATTATCTCGAATAGGGAACTTTACACTTCGTGTGGCGACGACAAGATTTTTATCTAAAGGCACAGGTTCAAAAACATCACAACATCCAGTTTGCTTACTGATATTATCGCGATGTAGATATTGATCAGCAAATATCTGCCATGGCGCTTCATAATCATTTTTACCAAGCAACCTTTTCTTACTTACACCCCAATCCTTTTCTAAACTCTGACTTACATCAACGTAACAAGAATCAAGATCTTTAATATAAAGATAAGAGGGTGCGTTTTGCAATATTAAACCCATGCTGCTAGCAAATTGCTCTAATTTAGAATGCATTTAACGTATCCTTAATCTTTCTCAGAGAGATATCTGGTTGTTTTTTTCAGCCATCACGTCACTACCATATACAGCAGTAGACGCATCAGCCTGCATCTTATTCAATGGCTTATAGAAAAATAACCGGGGATGTCCATAACGAGTAATTACTATATCCTCCTGACACTTGAGAGTCTTTCGCAAGATACTAGTCGAACCATGATTTTCAGGGTGTGCAGTTGCGACGATTTCCTCTAAAGGATTTTCAATGCGTTCAAATCCATTCGTTGCAATCATATGTTTAATGTATTTTTTCCCAGCAATAGCAATCTCAGTGCCGTAACCTTTACCCCAATATTTGTGATCGAGCATATAACCGATTTCTGCAGCATTTTTATGTTTTCCAAAAATGCTAAAAAATTCATTTGGGTTATAATCCACATGCAAATTTCCCATGAACTCATTAGTTTTTACATCGTGTACGGCGAAAACACCAAACCGTGTGTTTCCATTCCATTCATTTATTGCGAGATCAACTAATGCAATAACTTTTTTTTCATCCCATACTTGCCCATCACCAAATAATGCCGTGTTTTCTGCTGCTCCCATCAACTGCGTTGTATGAGCAATTAATTCTTCTCGGTTAAGTTGATTTAATGATCTGAGTTTCAATCTGTTTGTGTAGATCGTGATGAAATTTGATTCGGTTTCAATAGTTATTTCACCCACTTTTTTGGAATGATAAGTTTCTGTTATTTTCATAAGTTGCACCTTGCGCAAGATCATTTATTGAGCATAATTGTACTCTATTTAATCAATTGATAGCAATAGAGCTCTAATATAAATTCAATAAAACAACACGGCTGTCCCATTAAAAATGTGACAGCCGTGATCGTCAAACAGGCTCGACTCGCCAGCAGGCTTTTTTACGATACAACGTTTTTAAATCATCAACTGTACGTTGATGTTTAACGGGTAACTCAAAAAGCGCTCGCGGAGCTTGATAATAAATACCCAATGGAACAGGGAAATCAGGGTACGATAACTGCGCCAAACGAAACGCTGCATTCAAATGATGCACATCATGTCGGCAAGCCTGACTGAGATCATCTGTTTTCACAAAAGCATCATCGACCACACGCAAAGCCTCAGACTGATTTTGACCAAACACCATGGGAGCGCCTTCTTCTAATACAAGCGTATGTTGAGGACGATTGGTCTTTAGTGCAAAACTATCAAAAGCACCATGATTAAAAATATTACAATCCTGATAGATTTCAACAAAAGCACAACCTTCATGTGCGTAAGCGGCTTTGATGATACTCGCCAAATGAACAGGATCTTTATCCACCGCTCGAGCGACAAAACTAGCACCAGCACCCAAAGCCAATGTCAATGGATTAACCGGGTGATTGACCACCCCATCCGGCGATGTTTTTGTCACTTGCCCTTTTTGTGAGGTAGGAGAAAACTGTCCCTTCGTTAAACCGTATACTTGATTATTAAAAAGTAAAATTTTGACATTGACATTGCGACGAAGGGTGTGGATCAAATGGTTTCCACCAATACTCAACGCATCCCCGTCTCCTGTGATGACCCAAACACACAAGTCTTCTCGAAGTGCCTTCAAACCTGTTGCAACAGCTGTTGCTCGACCATGAATCGTATGAAAACCATACGTATTCATGTAATAAGGCAACCGCCCAGCACAGCCAATACCAGAGACAAAAACATGCCGTTCAGGCGCTAAACCAAGCTCAGGCAACACGCGTTGCAAAGCCGCTAAAATTGCATAATCACCACATCCTGGGCACCATTTTACTTCATTTGAATGCGTGAAATCTTCACGCGTGTACGTTGATTTTTCCATGACCCACCTTTGATTCAAGAGTCTCTAACACAGTGCTCACAGTCAATGGCAACCCATTGCACTGACTAATTTTCTGCGCATTTACAAGATATTCTGCGCGCAACAAGTGACAAAGCTGCCCGGAATTGAGCTCTGCAACAAACACATGCTTAAAGCGTTTCAATATGTCTTGAAGTCCATCGGGAAGCGGATTTAAATGACGCAAATGCAACAGCGCAACAGCAAGACCTCGGCGCTGAGCCTCCATCACAACTCCTTGTAATGCACCATAAGTACTTCCAAAACCAACCAAAAGAATATCTGCATCAACATCACCGCTCAGGGCAATCGGAGCATAATCTCGCGCAATATTGGCAATTTTTTGAGCGCGTAAAGCCACCATCGCCTCGTGATTATGAGCGTCATAGCTAATTTTTCCATCTTCACCTTGTTTTTCAAGACCACCAATGTGATGCATGAGCCCTGGCGTTCCCGGAATATTCCAGCTGCGCCCTAAAAACTCATCGCGAGCATAAGGTTTTGGAAAACGATTTTGATGAATCTCTGGTAATTCAATTGACTCTGGATCGGGAATACGCCAAGGCTCGGCAGCGTTGACCAAGTAAGCATCCAATAAGACGATGACCGGCGTCATATATCGCACGGCAATGGCAACAGCTTCGATAATCGTCTCAAAACAATTTGCTGGCGAAGAAGCGGCTAAAACAGGCAAAGGCGCCTCACCATGACGGCCGTAAAGTGCTTGATTCAAATCACTTTGACCTGTTTTTGTTGGCATTCCTGTTGAAACACCGGCGCGCTGAACATCCAAGATCACCATGGGTAATTCTGCAGCAATACCCAGTCCCAATGCTTCACTTTTCAAATCAAGTCCTGGCCCTGATGTGCAAGTTAACGCAACAGCACCGCCATAAGCCGCTCCGAGGCACGCGCAAACCGCAGCAATTTCATCTTCCGCTTGAAACAATTGCACGCCAAAGTCAGCTAATTTTGCACATTCGTGTAAAATAGAAGACGCAGGTGTAATCGGATATCCTGCCACCAAAACAGCGATTTGCTTACGAACGGCAAGCGTTGCAAGCGCCAAACCAATTGCCTCAACTCCTGTAATTTGCCGATAATCCCCTTTGTCTCGATGAATATGCCCCATCGTGTAGGCTTTTCGAGATAATTCTAATGTCATTGCATGGTTGAAACCGGCTTTTAATGCACGCTTATTGGCTTCAACAATAACAGGTTTTAGTTTGAACTTTTTCTCAATAAACGCTTCTGCAATTTCAGTAGTCAAGTCAAATAACCACAACACAAGTCCCAGTACGTAAAAGTTTTTTGCTTTTTTGGCTTGAGGCTGAGTTAAATCAAGTCCCTCTAAAGCTTTCAACGTATTGGAAATCAAAGGAACAGCGATGATTTGATGATGTTCTGCAACATGATTCAAAATTTCGGCATCCATCCCCGCTTTTTCCCAATCCTTCGGAGAAAGACTATCTTCATTTACGATGAGAAGACCACCCTCATTTAAAAATCCAAGCGCATTCTTCAAAGCAGCCGGATTCAGCGCCACTAAAACATCGAGCGTTTCTCCTGCAGTGAAAATTGCTTTTTCGGCCATCGCCAACTGAAATCCGGAAACACCGGCCACCGTGCCAAGTGGCGCCCTAATTTCAGCTGGAAAATCAGGAAGTGTACGCACTTCTCGACCCGCAAGCGCTGCTGTAATCGTCAACTGCTCGCCGACCAACTGAACCCCGTCCCCTGAATCACCTGTCAAACGAATTACAATTGTATCGGTCATAACTACCCTATTTTTTTAGTATTTTAATTTAATCGTAGCAGCAACCGTTACGTTCTGCCAACGTTCGTCATATAAAGGTTTCGCGCATGAATGGGTGCACCATCAAGTGCCTCGTGAATTAAACAGCGCATAATCCGTTTTGCCGTCTTTAAAACTGCGTCATCATGCCAATGATGTGCTGCGATTAAAAGCAGATGTTGACCTAAAAATCCAGTTTCAGCATGAATAAATCCAAGCCCCGAATTCAACACATAATAAGAGTCGGGCTCAATGGCTAAAGCCGAATATGCCTCATGTGTAAAAGACACAAGCGCACCAGAATGTTTGAGTAGATTCCATTCAAACATTCTTAACAAAGGCTCGACTTCACACGCAGATTTCGCATTCATTAAGCACTGCAACGTGTTGTGATATAAAGAGAAGATCTGTTGGTCTTCTTCGCCCGGATGCAAAAAACGGTATAAAAGCTCATTTAAATAAAGTCCCGGAACGACAGCAAAAGGAGGCAATGCACCCCAAGCTTCTCGAACTTGAACATTTTTAACATAGCAGTGAGATAAACGCTCATCCACAACCAACCAAAGAGGCACAAAAGGCTCTAAGATAGCCTGTTTTGATTGTTTTCGCCCACCTTGAACACGCGCTTTTAAAAGCCCCTTTTCTTGAGTCAGAAAAGTAACGTATAAACTGGTTTCACCTATTAATCGTCGATGCAATACAAACGCAGAAACAGTGTGCTCACTCATAACCCAGTTGTCTCAGCAAGCCTTCATCTTCAGACCAACCTGATTTTACCTTACACCAGCATTTCAAAAATACTTTTTTACCGACTAAACGCTCTATATCTAAACGAGCGTCCGTCGCAATTGCTTTAAGCTTTTGCCCATGATGACCAATGATCATTCGCTTATGTGTGTCTTTTTCAACCCAAACTAAAGCATGCAAGCGAACCAAATCGCCTTCGTCTTGATACGCTTCTATTTCAACACTTGTTGAATAGGGAAGCTCTTGTCCACACAATCGAAAAATCTTCTCTCGCAGCAATTCGGCACATAAAAATCGCAACGGACGATCAGTTAACTGATCTTCCTCAAACAGATGAGGTCCTTCAGGTAGGAGTGGCTGAATTTGTGACTCTAATGTCAAAACTTGTTGCCCTGTTTTCGCTGATAAAGGGATAATCGCTTCAAAAGAATGATACGACTGTAGTCGCTCTATCAATGGCAACAAATCTGATTTATCAGGCACAGCATCTACTTTATTGATCACTAAGAAACAAGGGACTTCAAGATGTTTTAAAAGTCCAAGAACGTATTCATCTTCAGAAGTTAGACGCGTGGCGTCAACCACCATCAACACCACGTCGACATCATGCAACACACGTTTGGAAGCCTTGTTCATTAAATGATTTAAAGCTTTTTTCTCCCCCATGTGCAGTCCGGGTGTATCAACATAAATTGCTTGATAGGGACCGGATGTCTGAATACCCAAAACCGTATGGCGAGTTGTCTGTGGTTTTTTTGAGGTGATACAAAGCTTTTGCTGCAAAATACGATTCAGCAGAGTCGATTTTCCTACGTTAGGCCGACCAATGATGGCCACATATCCACAGTAAGTTTGAGAGGTAGCATTTTGTTCTTTCATTTCGCGATTTTATCTCAATTAGACGCGACTTGACAATTAAAAACACCATTTACCTCAAAATACCCGAGAGATTTTTGATTCACGCGCTACTTCAGTTATAATCAACATCGAGTTCGAAGGTTTTTTATGGGAGTGAGCATTGCACGATATACTACAAAAAATCGATGAGTGGTTTTCTTCTATCGCCCCTATTTCACATCCTCCCGAAGAAGGGATTATGAACGAACTTTTAAATCGTTTCGGCATCAAAAGCGCGTTGGACATCGCAAAATTCATAGTTTCTCCCCAGGGTAAACTGATGGAAGCCTGTATCAATCAGGTGATGGAGCGTGACATTTCAGCTTTCAAACATGCGACGCTTGAAAATACACTTGAACTCACCAAAAAACAGCATTTGGCTTATCTGCTTTTGGGTTTAAGACACAACAAGAAAAAAGCCATTCAACATGCCAAAACTTTAGAACAAGAAGAACAACAGGCCCAACTTCTTCAACTCTATCAAAAAAATATCTCGCACAAACACCAGCGAAGACATGCACCTTCTTTCGAAGAAACAATTGCGTATTATGAAAACGCACGCTTATCTATCTTAGCGGAAATGCAATGGGCTCAACAAAAAATAAATCTACTGTCACAAGAATTGCAATTACTAGAGCAAAACACCGCACTGCTTTTAATTCAAAGAGAAATGTACCCAAAAATTGAAAGACTTTTCATGAATAAAGCGGTGGATATAAGTTACATCGAACTCCAAATCAAAGGACTAGTTGACGCATATGACAAAAGCGTAAACGCGCTTCAAAATATGACGAACAATCCACTGAGTGAAGCTTTTATCGAACACTGGAATCGCATGGACCGCTATCAAATAGAAGCACGATTGTGGCTTGACTTAAAAAGCAACTTAAAAACAAAACAATCCATTGTTGAGCGTAACGGAGTCTTGTACCTCATAGACGGAAATTCGTCCTTAGACACACTGTCTTTTGAAGAGCGAAAAAAAGCAGCCGAAGCCTATCTCGCACTTAAACCTAAACTTGAAAAAACTCAACTCTCTTGGAAAGACAAATCACAACTCCAAGAAGTAGAACTTTTTGAACGAAAAAATCAGTTACAAAAACAAGTGACTTTCGAACGCGAAAAAACACTTTTTCTAATCAATCAACTTGCTGCCGTAGACGAAAGTTTGTCGACTTTTCTACCCCTTTTAAAACGCACTGAAACCGAGCAGTCTGGACAGTCTCACGTGACACTGCAATTGAAACCGATGCCCAGACCAAGTTTCTCTAGAATCACACCACCACCCCCCTCCCCAACGCCAAAGCCATTACGCCCTCTCACCAATAACTCCATACAAGAAAATCTACTGTTTCAGTTAGAACAATGCCGTTTACTTTGTCAGCAACCGCGACAGTCACCACAAACCGGATTATCTACATCACAACTCTGCCAAATGGCAAACACCATACGTGCTACGCTGATTGAAGAGCTCAAAGCAAAACCCAAAGAATTGATTCCAGGAACACTTCCCTCTCCGTCATTTTTATCAATGCTCATGACGCTTAATAAAACACCTCTCAACATTGAAAAACGGCTACATCATATATCGGATGAATCCTTAAAAACAGCACCAGAATATACACGCAAAATACAACCCCCATCTCCTTTCAACTAGGGTTGGCCATTGATAAAGTGGGAACTAAAGACCGGCGGCAGTCACTACTCAATCTAAGCCAGCCGCTAAACCTACAGGAGTCCCAATCTCACGGTCCCATAGCGATGATTTTTTGTTTTATTTCTGGAATATCCCCATTATGAGGATATTCTAACAACCAGATTATCAAATTGCAGACTATTACCCACGATCCATTTCACATTACAAAACCCGAAGAGCAAAGTCTACGCTAACAATCAATTTGAGGCTCTACCGCCACGGCTTTATATTAAGCTTCGTCCTCAGTATACCCACATCCAGATTGAGGACATACGTGCTGACGACCTGAACGTTTGGTTTCTTTGAGGGTTAAAATAGGCCATGCACAATTTGGACAAGGTTTAGCAATAGGCTCGTTCCAAATGGCGTAATCGCAATCGGGATAACGCCCACAAGAATAGAAAATCTTACCTCGTCTGGATTTTCTTTTGAGCAATGAACCTGTTTGACATTTTGGACAGGAAACACCTGTATCCGTCGGTTTTTCAATCGGCTCTATAAAGGTGCATTTTGGATATTGAGTACATCCAATAAAACGACCATATTTTCCTGTTTTAATTTGCAAGGGACTCTCACAAGAAGGACAAACACGCCCCTCTACAACAGAAAGCGCTGGATCCTCTGTGGTAGCACCAGCTAAATCTTGCGTATAATCACAATCAGGATACCCTGTACAACCAATAAAACGGCCTCGTTTACCTAACCGAATCGCAAGCCCTTTTCCGCATTTAGGACAGGCCTCATCCAAAGTTTCTGTGGTCACATCGGTTCGTTTAATTTGCTCATCAATTGTGCTAATTTGCTCAATGAACGGATCCCAAAAAGAACGCAAAACCGGCTTCCAGTCTTTCTCGCCACGAGCAACCGCATCAAGCGTATCTTCAAGTTGAGCAGTAAATTGATAATCAACATACTGAGTGAAATATGTCGTTAAAAATCGACTGACAATTCGCCCAACATCCGTCGGAATAAAACGTTTTTTCTCCGAAACAACATACTCTCTCTGTACCAAAGTATGAATAATTGTTGCATAAGTTGAAGGACGACCAATATCAAACTCTTCTAAAGCTTTAACTAACGTGGCTTCCGAATAACGTGGTGGAGGTTCTGTAAAATGCTGCGTCGCGAGTATATCCTGAAGATGCACTCGATCACCAACGGCTAAAGCCGGCAATAACATTTCTTGATCATCATCTTTGCTGTCATCTCGACCTTCTTCGTACACAGACAAAAAGCCTGGAAAAGCAACAGTAGAGCCATTTGCTCTAAACTGATGTGATGCATTCACAACAAAATCAACCGTGACCGTATCAATCAACGCATCTACCATTTGCGAGGCAACCGTTCTCTTCCAAATCAATTGATATAATTTAAACTGATCGGTGGTCAGTGCCTTCTGTAACGTTTCGGGCAAACGTCGCACAGAAGTGGGACGAATCGCCTCATGTGCTTCTTGTGCGTTTTTAGACTTTGTTTTATAAAATCGAATCGTGTCTGGACAATAATTTTTTCCGAAGCGCTCTTCAATTAACGCTCTTATCTCTGTCGTGGCTTCTTTAGACAAAGAAACGGAGTCAGTACGCATATAACTGATTAAGCCCACCGTACCAGATCCAATGTCAATCCCTTCATACAACTGTTGAGCCACCATCATGGTTTTTCTGGCTGTAAAACCAAGCTTGCGTGCAGCTTCCTGTTGCAGTGTTGAGGTAATAAACGGAGCGTAAGGATGTCGTTTGCGTTGTTTCTTTTCAACTTGACTGACAACCAAAAAACCAGCTGCTTCTTTTAGCAGAATATCACGTATTTCATGTGCCAAATTCTCATTGGTCACAGAGAATTGCTGAACTTTTTCATGAGCATATTGTGTGAGTTTCGCTTCAAAAGAAACACGCGCATGCTCACACTTTGCTGTCAAACGCCAATATTCTTGCGAAACAAAACGTTCTCGCTCTTCTTCTCGTTCGACAATCAAACGCAAAGCAGGACTTTGAACACGCCCGGCTGATAAACCACGACGCACTTTTTTCCACAACAAAGGCGATAGATTAAAACCAACTAAATAATCTAACGCTCTTCTGGCTTGCTGTGCGTTCACCAGGTCCATCACAATCTCACGAGGATGCGCGACTGCGTCGATAATCGCAGATTTTGTAATTTCATTGAAAAAAATACGCTGCACTTGTTTGTCTTTCAAAAGACCTCGTTCGCGCATTAATTCATAAACATGCCAAGAAATCGCTTCCCCTTCACGATCAGGGTCGGTCGCCAGAAGAAGGGCGGTGGATTTTTTGAGTGCTTTTGCAATGGCCTCCACATGACGTGAATTGCGCTCAATGGGCTTATAAGTCATGTAAAAGTCATGCTCAGGATCGACCGAACCTTTTTTGGCAGGCAAATCCCGCACATGACCATATGAAGCAAGCACTTCATAATCGTTGCCAAGATATTTTTCTATTGTTTTTGCTTTCGCCGGTGATTCCACGATCACCAAGTATTTACTCATTCAGCAGCATCAGTTCAGTGTGACCCCATGTTCTTTATCATAGAGTACAAGATCAAGAAATGCCAACTGCTCATCATCCAACGTTCCAGAAAGCGTGTTACGTACGGTCCATTTCACTTCACTCAGGGAAATTAAATGGGAATCCGAAAACATCAAACGATTTAAAATTAGCTCCATCATATCAGGTGATACCACCCCCCAACTCACAAGACGATGAAGAAACTGATGACTCACTTTTGTCAGTCTCACACGCTCATCGGTGGTAAACACCCTAAAACTTTTTGTACTTGCGGACTGAACAACAGCCATTTGAACAGCGGCTTTTTTGTTTGGAATAACAAAAAGTTCGCCGTCTTTTAAAAGACTTTCTGAAGTTTTTTCTGCCAAAGATGACTCAGCCATCTGTGGATAACGCTCTTTTAATTGAGCAATTGTTCTCTCAAACAAATCCAACAACAAATCAAGCAAGCTGCTATCTTTCATTATGCGCACCTCACGTAGCCACTAGGTAGAGACCGAACAACACCTTCTATTTCCAACTCCATCAAATCACACACAATGTCTTCCATTGACAGTCCACTGCGAATCACAAGCTGATCAACAGTAGTTACTCCCTCACCCATACAGCGGAGTAAGCGCTGCGAAGCAGTCTCCGGAGAGTCTGTCTCTTTTTTTTGTTGTGTTTTAGTTTCTTCTATTGAAAAAACATCTAAAACATCTTGTGGCTTGGTCACGAGCCTTGCCCCTTGTTGGAGTAAAGCATGACAACCAGCGGCCATAGGATTTCGGACATAACCCGGAACCGCCATGACATCACGGTTTTGCTCTAAAGCCAGCCGCGCAGTGAGAAGAGAACCGCTGGGAACAGCGGATTCTACAACCAATACAGCAGATGATACACCGCTTATTATACGATTTCTACGGGGGAAATGTCCAGCCATAGGAGGAGATGTTCTTGGAAATTCACTGATTAAGAGTCCGCTTTTTTTTATTTTTTTGACCAAATCAACATGATTTTTGGGATAAACTTTATCGACGCCTGTTCCCAAAACAGCAATTGTTCGCCCATTTCCATTCAAAGCGCCCTGATGTGCTGCAGCATCAATTCCTCTAGCCAAACCACTGACAATGACTAAGCCCAAGGACGCCAAGACCTCTGAAAATTCTTTGGCAATTTCAAATCCAGAAACAGAAGGCTTTCGTGTTCCAACTATGGCAAGACAAGAGGAGTCCAAACAAGACCAATCGCCCTCTCCATATAAAACGGGAGGTGGAGCATAGATTTCTTTTAACAAACGAGGATACAGTGGATCTTCAAACGTCACAATAAAACGATTATCCTGCTGCCTGAGCCATTCGCAGTCCGACTCAACCGACGCGTAATCGATTTTTTTTACAGTCTGAATAAATTTTTCAGAAAAACCATGCTCAGCAAGTTCAGAAAAAGACAAGGAAAAAAATTTCTCTAGATTCGGCCATTTTTGTAAAAGTTTCTGTATCGTCCTGGGTCCAAAACGACGGGTATGATTCAATGCCAATAAATAATGAAAATTGTCCACAACTCACTTCCATGTTTCATGCGGGTCTACCATCTTATAGGAGGTTAATGTACAATACAACACCTTGTTTATGAGCTTATATTTCAGATAAAGATGACTCTTCGAAAAGTGATTTACCTACCAGATCCTCGTCTGCGAAAAAACAATATACCCATCACCGTGTTTGACGATGCACTCCAATCGCTTATCGAAGACATGTTTGAAACCATGTACCATGAACGCGGCGTCGGATTAGCAGCACCGCAAATTGGTGTCAACATTCGCTTATCTGTTATCGACACCATTGGAGATAAATCTCAACAATTGGTGCTCATCAATCCCGAAATTATTCATGCAGAAGGCGAAATGGAATATTTAGAGGGGTGTCTTTCAGTTCCAACTGCTTACGATAAAGTGATTCGTGCAAAAACGGTTACCATTCGTGCGCAAAATCGACACGGTGATTTTTTTGAAATGACTGCTGATGGTCTTTTGGGAGAATGTTTTCAACACGAGATTGATCATCTCAACGGCAAGCTTTTTATTGACAAACTCTCACCTGTCAAACAAAGCATTGCACGGAAAAAATTAGAAAAATTTAAACGCAATCAAGCACGCCCATCATGAAAAAATTAACTCTCGGTTTTGCAGGAACACCAGCATTTGGTCTTGCTGCACTCAACGCATTAAACACATCGCGGCATGAACTCAAAGCAATTTACACACAGCCTGATAGACCCGCCGGACGAGGAAGAAAATTACAAGCTTCTCCTATTAAGGAATTTGCACTTGCTCACGAACTACCAGTTTACCAACCCATTCACTTTAAACAAACCGAAGACGTGGAAAACTTAAGAGCGCTTGATTTGGATGTACTCGTGGTCATTGCTTATGGACTCATTCTTCCCTCTCGAGTCCTTGAAATTCCTCGCTATGGCTGTATCAATGTCCACGCCTCTCTTCTGCCCAGATGGCGAGGCGCATCCCCCATTCAACAGTCACTTCTTCATGGAGACTCTAAAACAGGAGTGACCATTATGCAGATGGACAAAGGGATGGATACAGGTGACGTACTCACGATGAAGTCCATCGATATTGAAAGCCAAGAAACGACAGAAACACTGCACGACAAATTAGCCGAACTTGCCGTTTCCCCCCTTCTTGAAACACTTGATGCAATTGCAGAAGAAAAAGTCACCCGTACACCACAACCGACAGAAGGCATTACTTACGCCCCCAAATTAACAAAAGAAGAAGCGCATATCGACTGGTTCCAAACGAATAACGTCATTGATAGAAAAATCCGAGCTTACAACCCTTGGCCTATCGCTTATACCTTTCTTCATGATGAGCTTATTCGCGTGCATACCGCACATCCACATACAAACGATGCTCATTCAGCAGCGCCAGGAACAATCGTCTTGATTGACAAAACAGGACTTTCTATCGCGACACAAAGTGGCCTGATCCAAATCACTCGCCTTCAATCACCGGGTGGAAAAGTGCTTCCTGCTCGAGAATGGCTGCAAGCACATCCGCAGATTCAAGTTGGAATGCAACTTAAATGAATGATAGAGCCTTAGCACTTGATGTACTGACACTGATTGCCCAAAAAAAAGGCAGCATACAATCGTACAACAAGCCCCTATCTCCATACGCGAGAGAGCTGATCTTTGGTGTCTGTCGGTATTACTTTTATCTTGAATCGTTGGCGAAAACATTAGTCCCTAAAAAACCAAAAGATCAAAAAATTTGGCTCACATTGCTGTTAGGACTGTATCAATTGCATTATCTCAAACAAGCAGAATATGCCGTTGTTAAAGAAACCGTTGAGCTGACGCGCTCTAATTGGGCAAGAGGTTTTATCAATGCGGTATTAAGAAATTATTGTCGAAAAAAACCCAGCCCCCCTGTTCATCTGAATCACCCTGATTGGTTTGCTCGACGTATCCAGCAGGCTTGGCCTCAGCACTGGCAAAATATTTTAGAAGAAAACGATATTCATCCCCCCATGACACTGCGTGTCAACACCAGTGCAATCAACATTGATGCATATCTTTTAAAACTTCAAAATGTCGGCATTTCTGGACAAAAAATGCTTTATGCAAAAGAAGCCATTTTGCTTGATACACCTTGTCACGTGACCGATTTACCTGGCTTTGCTGATGGTCTCTGCGCAGTTCAAGATGCAGCGGCGCAACTTGCAGCACACTTGCTTGACTTAAAACCTGGAGATCGAATCTTAGACGCTTGCGCTGCTCCGGGAGGGAAAACCTGTCATATATTAGAAAAAGAGCCCCATCTTGATCAATGTATCGCACTCGATATCGACGAAAAAAGACTGCAAAAAGTGGCTGAGAATCTAAGTCGCTTAAAGCTTGAAGCCACTTTGAAACAAGGCGATGCGGCAACTCCGGAAACATGGTGGGATGGTGTAGCCTTTGATAAAATCCTCCTAGATGCCCCCTGCTCTGCCACAGGCGTCATCCGACGTCATCCCGATATCAAACTCATGCGAACAGAAATGGATGTAGCAGAGATTGTCAAACTTCAAGCCAAAATACTACAGGCGTTGTGGCCTCTTCTTTCACCAGGAGGACGACTTGTTTACGCCACATGTTCAGTTTTACCCGAAGAAAATGAACTTCAAATTGCAAATTTCTTAAAGACACAAAAAGACGCTCAACTGGAATCAATTGACATCCCCTTTGGTCACAAAACACCTCATGGTCGGCAAATCTTCCCAGGGCAAGATCATATGGATGGATTTTTTTATAGTGTCATTTCAAAAGCAAAAACCAGGTGAGTGATGGACCAAAAAAAAGCCACGCGTGAAGACGTGGCTTAAGATAGGTATAAAAGCTTAGTTGCCTTTCACCATGTTCTCAACGCCTTGTGCTGCTTTATCAAACGCATCACCAGTGCTTTTTATAGCATTTTCAGTTCCTTTACCAAGCTTGTTTGCAGCATCTACTGTGCCTTTTCCTAAATCATTTGCCGCGTCACTTGTAGATTTAGCTGCATTCTGAACTGTGTCAGCAAATACAGCATTGGCTGAAAACCCTAACGCCATTACAGACAACATTACCAATAGCTTCTTCATCATTAACTCCTTGTCTAGAAAAATAATCATGGCAATATCCATCCTAGTACAACATTCGAATTCGATCAAGACGATTTTTGATCCGAGATCGGAGGAGCAACCGTCCGATCACATCGACAACGAGTTGCTGTTGGGGGCATTGGAACACTTGAAAAATCATCTGAAAAACAGACACTGATGTTCCACCCTACCGCGCCATTTATATTTTCAGGCGTAGACCAATAGCGCTTTCCTGGATATTTTCTACCCGCATCATCTTGCCAAATGACCGGCGAGAATTCTGCTTCGAAACGAAAAGTTTGTTTCGGATTACACTCAAACATTCGACGCCCCCACAATTCATCTGGAGGGATAGAAAAATCAACTAAAACCTCTTCATTGGTCACATCAAACGCACGAAACGTCACATCAAACCCTTGCCAACAATCGTCTTTGATGAGCGTCAAATAACAAGGAAACGCAAATGTGTAAATGGAGAAACAAGAAAACAGCAAAAAAGCGTAAATATTTTTGATCAAATTCATTTCTAATTGACTGTGAGACCGCATTTTTATATAGTGCGCGGATTAGATAAAAGAATCAAGAGATCGAGAGAGGAGCATCCATGACTGAAAAAGTGGCTCGCATAAGCCTTCCTGGCGCAAACGACATAGAACTCCCAATTTATACCCCGACACTGGGAAATGATGTGATTGACATTGGGCCGCTGGCTCGATACAACCACTTCACATTTGATCCAGGATTTGTTTCAACCGCCTCTTGTGAATCTAAGATTACTTATATCGATGGTGATAAAGGCGTACTTTTGTATCGAGGATATCCAATCCAAGAACTTGCACTGAAAAAAGATTTCTTAGATGTATGCTTCCTATTGATGAACGGAGAACTTCCAAACACCAAAGAAAAAGAAGATTTCACTGTTCTCATCAACAACCACACCATGGTACATCAACAAATGTATCAATTTTTAAATGGCTTTAGACGAGATGCTCATCCCATGGCCATCATGGTTGGGATTGTCGGTGCGCTTTCTGCTTTTTATCACGAATCAATGGATTTAAACAGCGAGCAAGATCGCTACATGTGCGCCATTCGCTTAATTGCAAAAATGCCAACATTAGCCGCAATGAGTTACAAGTACTCAGTTGGACAACCCTACATGTACCCGCAAAATAAAATGTCCTATGCGGAGAATTTTTTGCACATGATGTTTGGGGTTCCTTCAGAAGACATTAAGCCCAATCCAGTTATTGTTGAAGCCATGGACACCATCTTCACCCTGCACGCAGATCATGAGCAAAACGCATCGACGTCAACTGTTCGACTTGCAGGCTCAACCGGAGCGAATCCATTTGCCTGCATTTCAGCAGGAATTGGTGCACTTTGGGGGCCAGCGCATGGTGGCGCAAACGAAGCGTGCTTGAACATGCTGCATGAAATTGGAGACGTAAGCCGGGTGCCTCATTATATTGCACGAGCAAAAGACAAAGATGATCCATTCCGCTTAATGGGATTTGGTCACCGGGTATACAAAAGTTATGACCCACGTGCAAAAGTCATGCGAGAGACCTGCCACAAAGTATTGGAAGCAGTCGGAGCTCAAGACGAACCTTTATTCAAACTGGCATTAGCGCTTGAAAAAATAGCGCTTGAAGACGACTATTTTGTTGAGAAAAAACTTTACCCGAATGTAGACTTCTATTCAGGTATTACGCTAAGCGCCATCGGTATTCCAACCAATATGTTTACCGTTATTTTTGCATTAGCAAGAACAGTCGGCTGGATGTCACACTGGATGGAAATGGTTGCATCTAAAGCTAAAATTGGTCGACCAAGACAGCTCTATACAGGTGAAAAAGAGCGCCACCTCTAACCTAAAAAATTGACGGGATATTCAAGCACCGCAATTTTATCAATTTGAATGGGGTCTGTTACCCATTATCAACAGACCCTATATTAAAAACAGAATCCACCTCGATCTTGAGATTTTCGTTCTGTTCATGACAAGAAACTGTCATGCCCGCGTTAGGCGGGCATCCATTTCTAGTGCCTCGTCTTGTAAATACGCTCCCTTAAGCTGTCGTCCCCGCGAAGGCGGGGACGACAGGACAAAATTGATTTGATGGAGTAGCGAAGAGTTTTTTTTGTAATTCCTGTTGAAATTTTGGCATCTAGGCGTACAACGAACCTCATGGAAACATATCTGTAACTGATCATGAATATTCTGCTAATAACCACTGGAAGCCGAGGGGATCTCAATCCTTATCTTGCTATAGGAATCGCACTCAAAAAACGCGGACATCAAGTGACACTGATGAGTATTGATTTATATGAATCGAATGCTCGTGATGCAGGTTTAAGCTTTATTTCTTGTGGTTCGAATGAAGATTATTTCACCGCTATTCACCATCTTGATGTTGCTTCTCATAATCTTAAAAAAGGTTTTAAAGTCATGGCGGATTATCTTATTTTAGGCTTTATTCGCCCAGTCTATGAAATAGCTTTAAAGCATTTCAGTCCTAAAGATACATGATTATCGCACCAGGATATATGTACAGTGCACGTATTTTACAAGAGAAGCATGGCTTTCCATTCATCACACTGTGTTTGAAACCCTTTTTTTTCTTGAGTGATGAAGTCAAAGATTTTATCACCGCAGGAGACAAGCCAATTAATTTGACTTATGGAACCTCCGTTTCGAATGGCCACTTATTTTTTTCAGCATGCATTGGAAGCTGCAAGACAGCTTCGGTTGAGATGTCTAATTTTAAGTATACATGATGAACATCTCCCTGATTTGCAATCCGGTAGAGAATTGAATCTACCAATTAAAAAATGGACGACACAATCTGCAGTTTTATATTTGAAAAAACTTTTGATGTCGCAACAAATTACAGAACGATGCCATTATTATTCCCAACAAATTGATTTTCGAAAAACAGAGCAACGAATTTGTAAGATAGTTGAAGAAATGCTGCCATAATGACTTGAACACGCTTGAAAATTGATTTTACTCACCAAATTGTCGCGCATGTGTGACAGAGAGAGATTATTTTGATACGATTCGCTCCATCCGTTGGGCTTATCAGTATATTATCGAGAATGATAATCATCAAGGTGCCTCCAAAATAAGTTGATATCATGTGGATTAGAACAAAAACAGAACAACAAAAAACAACGCAAGAAACGCTGGATTTATATCGCAAACGAAGACAAGAAAGCATGGAGATTGTTCAACGTTTTGTTAAAAATATTAATAAAGAAGTATTGATGCAATCTGCCAAACAGCTTGGACTTTATTATAAAAAAAGCATTGCTATTGAAACAGAACAAGCACTAGACGTTTTATTTAATCATACCATTTTTCATTATTTGCATAATGGTATGAAAATGCTCGATCGTTTTGCACGAGAAACGTTAATTAATCAAAAACAGTCTGAAGAAAAATTAGCAATGCTTGATATTTTACAGCAAGCTTCATATGGCATTTTGAGTGTTAAAGAAACGTTATCTTTTGGTGGTACATATGTTGAAGATGTATTGAACAATAAAACTTTTTTGCTGATGGATGAGGGGCTTTCGTTTAGTGCTTCTAAAAGATTGACTATCGCTACAACCTATATCACATTTCCTGAGTTTTCAATGACAACCGGTGCTGCATTGCCGATAAACGATTGTTTAGATACCCTAGATATGTTAATTGAGGATTTTGAGCTTGAAAACAAGTTATTTTCTGAGCTGCAGCCCAAGCAACAATTAAAATTTGTTGTGTCCTTAACGCAAGAGGCTTTGAAGCGAGGAGCCTTGGAACAGATTGGTTTTGTTTAAAAATGAATTGGCTAGTTTAACGTTTAGCACCTAAAAAAGTTTTCAAACGAATTAGAGAAAAATAACCAAACTCAGAGTCGATGTTTTTGTTAAGTCTCGACTCTTTAATCACAAGGAAGTGATATGCGAAACTCTCATCAAAGAATTCAATTTTATTGGCAAGGAACCAACACTAAAGGACAACGGGTTGAAGGCTATATTCAAGCAAATCGTAAGCGTGTCGCGCACGTCCTGCTCGAATTACAAGGCATCACACCCAACCGACTTCAACGACTTGGTGGATTATTTGCACGCAACATCTCTAAAAAAGAAATTGCCACACTTCTGCGTCAAATTTCCACTTTGCTAAAAGCAAATTTGTCATTGATACAAGCATTACAGACCGTTAAGCTCAACCAAAATCGTCCCTCGCTACGCTTACTTGTAGAAACACTTGAAATAAGCCTGCAAAAAGGATTTTCTTTTGCAAAAGCATTGAGCGAACATCCTCAATATTTTTCAAGTTTAATGATCGATCTGGTTTCTGTCGGTGAGCAAACTTCTCAGCTCGAATTGACACTGATGAAAATTGTACACAATGAAGAGCGAAATCTAAAAACCAAAAGACAATTTTCTTTGATGTTGCTTTATCCTGCTTTTATCGCGTTCACGTGCATCAGCTTAACAATGACGTTGAGTTTTTTTATACTGCCACAATTGTTTTCTTTTTATGAAACATTTCATGTTGAATTGCCGAAAATGACAACCTACTTCATGCATTTTTCAAACGGCGTAAAATCGTATGGCCTCATTGTTCTCATGCAAATCAGTCTACTGATATGTGCTTTACGAATATCTTATCAGCACCATCAACCGATGCGGGAATACATTGATAAGCATGTGTTGAGGATCCCATTTTTAGGTCAAATGCTCTCAAAATTTATTCTCATTCGCATAACAGGCTGCCTTTCAATGGCGCTTTCTTCAGGATTGCCATTGCTAGAAACGCTAGAAATGACCAAAAAGATCATCCATCATACCGCGTTTGAAAAAGCTGTAACCAGCATTCACACAGCCGTACGAGAAGGCGTTTCACTCATGCAATCTATGCGCTCAACTCAACGGTTTCCTGCCGATCTACTAGAAATGGTTGCGGTTGCAGAAGAATCGGGACAGCTTGCACAAATATTTTCCGAGATAACCAACCACTTAGAAGACGCATTGACTCAACACACTTTATTGTGGAGCAAACTCCTAGAACCTCTTATTATGGTGATATTAGGATCGATCATCGGTATACTTTTACTGACGCTATATTTACCCATTTTTCAGCTAGAGGTTGCTTTATGACGTTTTTGCGTTTAGTACAAACATCAACCAGCATGTGTTACATTCTGCTGGGTATTTTTTCCTTACTGATTGGCAGTTTCTTAAATGTGGTCATTTATAGACTCCCTTTGATGATGGATAAAACAACATTGCCCCTCATCAATCTTTGTGTCCCTCGTTCATTTTGCCCTCACTGTAAAAAAACCATTCCCATTTGGCACAACATTCCCGTTTTTAGCTATATCATTTGTCGCGGCAAGTGCCATTTTTGTCATCAAAAAATTGCCATACGATATTTAGTTGTTGAAATGTCCACATTAATTTTATCCCTTGCCATGGCTTACACTTTGGGTTTTTCAACTGCATTGATAGGTGGATTAATTTTCACCTGGATAGCGATTGCAATAAGCTTTATTGATTTTGAACATCAATTAATTCCTGACGAGTTGAACTTTAGTTTGTTATGGACAGGATTGCTGATCAATTTATCTGGACAATTTGTCCCTCTTGCCGATGCTGTTTTAGGCGCAGTTATTGGATACACCTGCTTATGGATGTTTATTAAACTATATGAAAAAATCAGCCATAAAAAAGCCATGGGGCATGGAGACTTTAAACTATTCGCTGCACTCGGCGCTTGGTTTGGTTGGGCGCAATTGCCGATTTTACTGTTTATTGCCTCTTTAATAGGAGCAGTCGTCGGCGTAATTTATCTTAAAATTGCGAAAAAAGACGCCAATACCCCCATCCCATTTGGGCCTTTTTTATGTTGGAGCGGATACCTAACGCTGCCGTTTAATCAGGTGCTACTTCATTATTTGATGGGAAATGAGCACCTAACTCTATTGTATTGAATCGTGGCTCAATCAATCATCTATTTCAAATCAAAGAAAATATCATGTGCATCTGAGCTTGTGATTTGTATAAAATTGCATTAGTGTATGAAAAAAAAGGAATTTGCCATGAATCAAAAAGTTTTCGTTAACCGTATTCTCAATCTAAAAAAAATCAAATACATTGGCCTTGATATGGATCATACATTGATTCGTTATCATACCGATAATTTCGAAGCACTCGTCTTTAAACTGGTCATCGAAACACTCATCCAGCAAAAAAATTATCCCGAAAAAATACGCGATTTTAGTTTTAATATGCAAGATGCAATTCGAGGGCTTGTTGTAGATAGTGAAAATGGAAATATTTTAAAGCTCAATCGATATGGCACCATAAAAAAAAGCTATCATGGGACACGAGCGATTGGCTTTAGTGAACAACAAGCTTTTTATAAAAGCACTTATGCGGATTTAAACGATCCAAACTATATGGTCATTGACACTGCATTTTCAATTGCATTTTGTGTTTTATATAGACAATTGGTTGATTTGAAAGATAAAGAACCGCATGAGCTGGCGAGCTACCGAATTATTGCAACAGATGTATTAAGTGCCGTCGATAAAGTGCACGCCGATGGAAGTCTAAAAAAGATCATCGCGCAAAATTTACCGCATTTTGTGATTAAAGATGCCGATTTAGTGAGCCATATTCAGCGTTATCTTCGTGCAGGCAAACACTTTTTTATCCTCACTAACTCAGATTATCATTACACGAAACTCTTACTTGACTATGCAATCAACGAATATTTACCAAACAATCAAACCTGGCAAAATTTATTTGAATACGTGATCACGTTTGCCAATAAACCCCGCTTTTTCTACGACAATCTTCGTTTCCTCAAAATTGATGAAAGCACGGGGCAAATGATGAATTTAACAGGTCCTATTACACCAGGTATTTATCAGGGCGGAAATGCCACCACATTTACCCACGACCTCAATATCAAAGGAGATGATATTTTATACATTGGCGATCATATTTATGGCGATATCGTTCGACTCAAAAAACACTGCAATTGGCGAACAGCATTGGTTGTAGAAGAATTGGGAGATGAAATTTCGGCGCAAATCAATGCGCATCCTATCGAACAAAAAATTGCAGAGGCCATGTATTTGAAAACAAAATTAGAGACCGAACACATCGAATTGTTTACAAAACAACTCGAGCAAAATACGCATGAATTCGATGAAAAAATTAACTTGCTCCAAGAGAAAATAAATGAAATCGACAATACCGTCTCAAGCTTGCTTAAAACGCAGGAAAGTTATTACAACCCAGTCTGGGGACGAGTGTTTCGTTCTGGTGCGGAAGAAAGCTACTTCGCATATCAAGTCGATCGTTATGCTTGTATCTACATGGAAAAATTGATTGATTTATTTCGGTGTTCGCCGCTGACTTACTTCCGAGCTCATCGACGAACACTCGCTCATGATCAACCTATGGTGTCTTTTGCTCGCGCAGACAAATCGTTTGTTTGACTCGCTCGCAACATCCAGTAACCCAAAAACACCACACTTAAACAAGACAGTCCTACCGCCAGAGCTGAAAAACGCTCTGGCATAATCGCCAAAATATCTTGTGTATGAGACCATGAAAAAATACCAGCCAACACAACATCCATAAGAGCGGAACCGGCAACTAAACCACATGCAATCTGCGCACTCGGTTGTTTCTCCGCCTCTGTCTTCACTTTTCTAGACACTAAAAAAGCAATCCCTCCCCCCAACAACAGAGGAAAAGAAGTAGACAAAGGAAGGTACATCCCAACAGCAACACCAAGTGCTGAACACTGGAACTTCGTGAAACGCTTTATCAAATGATTTAAAAATACGATACAAAAAACAGAAAAAGCGCCAATCCCCATCATCATCCAAGGTAAATCATGATGAAATACACCTTTGGTAATGGCGGCAAGTACCGCCGCTGTTGGTGCGGGCAATGTGCGTGAAACATCCATTCCAGCACGAGGCATGACTCCTGCAATACCATAAACATCAAACAAAAGCTGCATCACCCATGGAATCACGAGCGAAGACACCAAAACTCCCAACAACAACATCAGCTGCTGTTTCCAGGGGGTAGCGCCAACAAGATGACCCACTTTCAGATCTTGGCTATTGTCATTCGCAATCGCAGCAATTCCAGTCACAACAGCTCCAATCATGATGGTAATGGCTTCTGCAGACTCCAGTGCATGATTGGTTAATTCGCCTGGAATCAACAAGTGTACAGCACTCAATAACAACCAAGAAACAAGCAATATCCCAGCAATGACCATTGAGCTACCCGGACTTGCGCTCACTCCCACCATTCCTGAAAAATAAGCCGTGATGACAGAAAATAGAAAGCCAATAAGCAAAACGTAAGCGACTGCAGCCAAAAGAAGTCCTGTTGTCTCATTGGAGGAAAATCCAATCACAGAAAGAGGAAAAAGCTGTTTGAATAAAACGTACAACCCAACACTCATCAGCAATACTCCGACCGCAATCACCACACCCGAAAGATCACGCTCCGTAGCAGGGATCTGACTTACAACAAGATTATTTTTTTCGGTGAGCGCACGCCCTAATCCTCGCATTTTTTCAATCAATGGTCTTAAAAGCTGTCCAAAAGTCCAGACACCGGCAAAAAGCATAGCCCCAATACCAAGGTAACAGACCTTATTTGACCATAAAAAGGAAACAGCCTCTGTTGCCGACAAAGTGGAAATTTCTGCAAAATTCAAATGACTTAAGAAAGGCACCCCTAAAATCCAAGTCAAAACCGCACCAATGGCGATACTTAATGCCATATTTGCACCAATCAAAAATCCGGCACCAATCATCGTTGCAGAAAATCCCAGATTTAATCCAAACAATGTCCGCTGGTAAAAAAACCAATGCGCGGATTGATTTGCCAATACTTTAAAACCGACTTGACATAATTCTAAACATCCACCGACAAGACCACCCGAAACTAGATATCCAAAACCAACCCGTTGATAAGAAGATTTCAATATTTCAGCAATGGCACGGCCTTCAGGAAATTGTAATGAGGGGTCTCGAACCAATATTTTTCGCAATGGGATTGAAAAAAGCACCCCCAAAACGCCGCCTAAAAAAGCAATTGAAAAATTGGTCCAGTAATCAAAATGATGCCAATATTGGATGACAATTAACGCGGGAATGGTATACACAATCCCGCCTGCAACAGCCTCTCCAGCTGAAGCAGCGGTTTGAACCGCATTATTCTCGACAATTGTAGCGCCTTTAAAAAAACGCAAAATCCCCATCGAAATAATGGCAGCCGGAATAGAAGCTGATGTTAAAAGCCCCAACTTCAAAGCCAAAAAAGCATTGGAAGCGGCAAGCAGAGCAGCCAAAATAATTGCTAAAAATACACCTCGAACGGTGATTTCAGAACGTGCCACCATGTTAAGACTCCTCAGGATAAGTAGCATACCCATCATAAATATCCCACTCTTTCGAGCGATAAGTTTCAAGATCGACATCCAAGAGTAAACCGACCAAATATTCAGCCACTTGCTCCGAACTTAAAAGACGTTGTTCTTGCTTCAAATTCACAAAAAAATCATGCTTTTCTGCCATCATGGCGGTCGAACTACGAATTATCGCTTGCATATCGGTATCGACAATACCCGGCATCACACTGGCACAAGCCAACTCAGGACATTCTAACTGCCAACAACGCGTCAACATGGACAAAGCAGCCTTTGAAGTACAGTATGCAGCCCAACCAGTAATAGCAAAATAAGCGGCTCCTGAACCAATATTCAAAACCCGTCCAGTCGTCGATAACAATGGTTTTAGCAGCTGAGTCAGAAACAGAGGCGCTTCTAAATTGGTGGCGAATAAATGACGCCATGATGCGCGTGTAATCGCAGTAATAGGCGCAATTGGCTCTATCACGCCTGCATTATGAATCAAACCGGATAAAGAGCCGGCGTCTTGAAGTGCAGAAAACACAACCTGACATCCCTCTTCTGTCGACACATCGGCCTCAATGCACCGTATAAGCGCTGAAGCTGATGTCAAGGCGTCTAAACGCTTACGATCACGAGCAATCACACAAACAGAACAACCTCGTGCAACCAAAGCAAGAGCCAACGCACGCCCAATCCCTCGACTTCCACCAGTGATAACAAACACAGCCACTCCAGCACAAAAAGTTGCCATGAATCATAACAGATCTAAGGGAGAAAGTGATCAACATCAGAATATTTTCACGGCATGCCCCATTAAAAAAGAGAA
Source organism: uncultured Legionella sp. (assembly GCA_964513205.1). Lineage (GTDB taxonomy): Bacteria > Pseudomonadota > Gammaproteobacteria > Legionellales > Legionellaceae > JAGVJT01. The sequence continues at coordinate 114,903 of CAZELP010000005.1, forward strand.
TGAACAAAATAAAAACTACAGCTATACTGAAGATAAGGGGTTTTATTGTATTTTATTACACGAGAGCGCTCTGTGGCAAAACTCAATGAAAAACACTTGACATCTGAAGAACAAAGTCGACTTTTAAATATCACTTTCCATGCCTCATTGATCACAGCATATGAAGGTGATTCGGCTGTTGCCATGAACAAAATAAAGCAAGAATTTCCTGATATTCAAGATATACGGCCCTTTTATAAAAAATATGGCGGCGTATTTAGAGGGCATTACCAAGATGTTGCAGGCTACGTCATCAAAACAGCAACAGAAACCATTGTCTGCTATCGAGGTACTAAAACGACATATGACCAATATAGAGACTCCAAATACAAACCAAAAGATATGAATTTTGGTGAGAATCCTGAGGAAAAGCATAAAATTTACGGTGGATTTAAGATTGATTATGACTCTTCCAAAGCAAGTCGCGAAGAGGTATTCACTCAGATGGGCATTTCAAATGAGGTGCCGATTGTTTTTACAGGACATAGTTTAGGAGGTGCTGTAGCACAAATAGCTGCGGCCGATTATGCAGCTAAAAATAAGACACAAAGGGATAATATTAAAGCAGTTCGCACATTTGGAACGCCGCGAGTATTCACAACCGAGTCTGCAAAATTTTATGACAAACTGATCGGAGAAAAAACGATTCATATGATGGCTGCTGGTGACCCTATTGTTCATGTTCCACCTGCCTCATTTGGATTTTCACACACAGGCTTTTTTTGCATGATGCAAACCTCCTTGTCTGGCTTAGACAGCCACAAAAGGCATTCATATCAACAGGTCGTATCCAATGCTGAAAATATCCCTATCATTGCGGGTGATGTCAAAGAAACTAGAAAAAGAAACCTCACTCAACAACAAGATGGTATTTCCACACGCTCTATTTGGACAAATTTGTATAAGAGGGTCTCTAGCCTCTCTATAGAAAATGCGCTTCAATATTGGAC
>CAZELP010000006.1:0-85372 GCA_964513205.1 uncultured Legionella sp.
CTTCGGCTTTACCCGCTCCAACCATGGGGTGTAGTTCATCAATAAATAAGATAATTTGTCCCTCTTGCTTTGCAAGATCATTGAGCACGCCTTTTAAGCGTTCTTCAAATTCACCTCGAAATTTTGCTCCTGCTATTAATGCGCCCATATCAAGAGATAGAACTCGCTTATTTTTTAAGCCCTCAGGAACTTCGCCATTGATGATACGTTGCGCTAATCCCTCTACAATCGCTGTTTTCCCGACACCAGGCTCTCCAATTAATACGGGGTTATTTTTGGTTCGTCGTTGTAGGACTTGGATCGTTCGTCGAATTTCGTCATCTCGACCAATAACGGGATCGAGTTTGCCTTGTTCTGCCCGTTCAGTTAGGTCGATGGTATATTTTTCTAAGGCTTGGCGTTGTTCTTCAGCATTTGGATCATTCACTGTTTCCCCACCTCTAATCTCATCGATGGCTTTGAGAACACGTGATTTTTCAGCACCCGCTTGAGTCAATATTTTCGAAAGTTTTCCACCTTCTTCGAGTACAGCCAAAATAAACAGTTCACTTGAAATGTAGCTGTCTTTTCGCTTCTGAGCAATTTGATCGGTTAAATTTAACAGCCGGTTCAAGTCATTCGATATGTGTATTTCTCCCTTATTTCCTGAAATAGTCGGGATTTTATCCAGTGCCTGATCAATCAAGGTTCTGAGTTGTGTGAGGTTAACCGCGGCTTTTACAAGAATCGAACGGCAAGTTCCACCTTGTTGGTCTAAAAGCGCTTTCATGACATGTTCTGGCTCTAGTATGCCGTGATTTTGTCCCAAGGCCAATGATTGAGCGTCGGCCAATGCCATCTGAAATTTTGAAGTTAATTTATCCATTCGCATGATTGTATTCTCGATAACAATGATAACTTAAAGATAGGGATGGTTTGAACGGAATTCAAGGTCGTGCGGATAAATTAGAAAAGTCTGTACTGAGGTTGTACTCTGCACATGAAAAAGTCTATCACGTACAGAGCCATAAAAGTAGGTTATGAAGAGTTCTAGATATTGCTTAATGCTTGAGTTAATCCCTTGTGTACTTTGGGTGTTCCCGCCATAATATTTCCATATTTGAAGAAGGTTTCTTGACCTTCTTCATCGCTCACAAGACCGCCTGCTTCTTGAACGAGAAGCGCACCGGCCGCAATGTCCCATGGCTTCAGACCAAACCCAAAAAATCCATCCAGACGACCTGCTGCCACATAAGCCAATTCGAGTGCAACTGATCCCGTTCGTCTTGCGCTTGCGCATTGATGCGTCAATGACTCTATCGCGGATTTTTCATAAACAGAATGGTAGCCATGTTGAAGATTAACCCCAAGCATAGCCGCATGTAATTGATTTTGCTTAGATACACGAATGCGATGATCATTCAACCGTGCACCGCGTCCTCGACTGGCAGAAAAACATTCGTGACGAATCGGATCATAAACCACTGCATGTTCAATTTGATTTTTAATTTTGACGGCAATAGAAACAGCATAAAAGGGGAAACTATGCAGATAGTTTGTCGTGCCATCGAGTGGGTCAATGATCCAGATGCATTCAGAGTCCTCGAGAAATGAACCGCATTCTTCGGCCAAAATTCCATGTTGAGGATATGCTTTATGAATCGTTTGGATAATACTTTGTTCTGCTTTAATATCTACTTCTGTAAAGTAGTCGTTTTGGCTTTTTTCTGAAATTGTCAAACGTTCAATTTGATGAGCATGACGGAGGATAATATCACCTGCTTGTCTTGCCGCCTGGATTGCAATGTTGAGTAATGGTTGCATAAGTCGTCGATATGTCTTAAAAACCGAAGATTCTAACATAAATTGTCTCAAAAAACGAAAGAATTCACACGGAACTCGATCCAATACGCATAATGATAGAGAGCTTTCATGGTGTTTTCGATTGCAAGTCTGGTGTAAATTTGTGTTACAATTGTACTCTTTTTTAAGTGTGTCTAACTCATGAATTTTAAATCTATAAGGATTGTTCTGGTCGAAACATCTCATCCAGGAAATATTGGATCGACTGCGCGTGCCATGAAAACAATGGGATTGTCTCGTCTTTATCTTGTTTCGCCAGTTTGTTTCCCTGAAAAACGTGCAAATGAAATGGCGGCAGGTGCTGATGATGTTTTAGAAAATGCAGTGGTGACAAGTTCGCTATCAGAGGCGTTGATTGGATGTCAGCTTATTTTTGCGACGAGTGCGCGAGCAAGAGACATTGGTTTACCGGGTTTTACGCCAAGTGATTGTGCACAAAAAATCGCTTCTTTTTCAGAAGATACAGAGATTGCGCTAGTTTTTGGGCGAGAACGATCGGGATTGTCTAATCAAGAATTATTACAATGTCATTATCACATCCATATTCCAACGGATGAAACATTTAGTTCTTTAAATTTGTCACAAGCAGTGCAAATCATGGCCTATGAAATCAGAATGCAAGCCTTGTCTCCCAAAGCCTTGACAGTTCATAAGCAAGATAAATTGGCTACATCAGAGCAAATAGAGCTTTTTTATCAACACTTGGATTCTGTACTGATTTCAATTGATTTTTTAAAACTATCTAATCCAAAGCGATTGCAGCAAAGATTAAGACGTTTATTTAATCGTGCTACACTAGAACATATGGAAGTCAATATTTTACGTGGCATTTTAACGCACATTGAATATGCGATAGCTAAAGGGACTCTGAAAAAATGAATCTTGAAAGACCAATGTATTTTGACTACATGGCAACGACACCAATCGATCCGAGGGTTATTGACGAAATGTTAAAATACATGGGGCCAGAGGCTGAGTTTGGTAATCCAGCTTCAGTGACACATGCCTTTGGTCGAAAAGCGGCAGTTGCGGTTGAGCATGCTCGTCAAGATATCGCCGCATTAGTCGGAGCTTCGGATGAGGAGATTATCTTCACATCAGGTGCGACAGAAGCGAACAATCTTGCCATAATCGGCGCCTCTCATTTTTATCAGCGTCGAGGAAAACATTTAATCACACTGGCAACAGAACATAAATCTGTTCTAGATAGTTTTAAGCATCTTGAGCAATCTGGATTTGAAGTGACTTACCTCACTCCCCAATCAAACGGACTAGTTTCAATCGATGCGCTTTTGTCTGCATTGCGCCAAGATACATTGCTTGTGTCAATGATGCATGTGAATAATGAAATTGGTGTGATTCAACCGATTGAAAAGGTCGCGCAGTTGTTGGCGGAAAGAGGGATTCTTTTTCACGTAGATGCGGCGCAAAGTGCTGGAAAACTACCTATTTCTCTTGATAAAACCCCCATCAGTTTAATGTCTTTCTCTGCACATAAATTATATGGTCCAAAAGGGATTGGGGCATTATTTGTGCGTCATAAACCCAGAATTCGGCTCACGCCACAGACTTATGGTGGTGGGCATGAGGGGGGGATGCGTTCAGGTACTTTAGCGACACATCAAATTGTTGGTATGGGTAAGGCTTTTCAATTAGCGAACACATCTCAAGTCGAGGAATATGCGCATCTGCAGGCATTACAAAAACGTTTATGGCTTGGAATTCAAAATCTTCCAGGACTTGCTCTAAATGGCGACCATGTTTCTCGGATTGCGAACAATCTGAATATTCGATTTGAAAATTTAAGTCATGAAAATTTAGTGATTGCACTAAAAAATATTGCTTTTTCAACCGCATCTGCTTGTGTTGCCCAGAAAGCGGAGCCATCTTATGTTTTACGTGCGTTGGGTTTAACAACAGCAGAGGCTCAAAGTTCAATACGCCTTTCTTTTGGTCGATTTACTTCGACCGAGGAAATCGACAGACTGATTGAATGTTTATCTCGAGAAATTCCATTAATGTATAACGCTTTAAAATGAGGATAATGTATGAAAGTTGAGTATCATACGACGGTTTCATCCCCGGAAATTTGTTTTTCAGAAAATGCCATTGCGCATTTAGTTAATGATTTAAAAAAGCATCCAGAGTTTCGAGGAGTCCGTCTTTCTGTGAAGAAGCAAGGTTGTTCAGGATATGCTTATATTCTTGATTATGTTGCCGAACCGGAAGTGAGCGACATCACCTTATCACTTTCGAGTGACTACATCGTGGCCATCGACAAAAAGAGCTTACCCTACCTGCAAGGTATGGATGTTGATTATGTGAAACAAGGACTAAACGCAAAATTTATCTTTAATAATCCCAATCAAACCGGCCAGTGCGGTTGTGGTGAGAGTTTTACTGTGGATTAAATTGAGTCAGAAAGCTTTTTATTTTTGTAATTTTGTGTTAATCTTTCGTTAATAAATGAATATCATTAAATCAATATTTACAGTCTTTGAGATATTTGATATGATATGACCCACGATGAATATTCATTGGGGGGGGGAGTATTTTTTTAAATATTCACCTTTTATATTGATTTTTTTGGTACTTAAAACAACATGCTGAACATGTCTGTTTTTTTGTGGCTTTATTGATGATGTGGAGAGAATGATGAGCGTAGTACAAGAAGAAGTTCAAGCGCGGCATGAAGCATTAACGCAAAATGTAGTTAGCGCGGTTAAAACTTATTTATCAAATGTGAGCAGTAAAGATTTGAATTTGAATCTGTATCAATTGATTGTGGAAGAAGTAGAAGCACCTTTGTTCCGCACAGTGATGGAGATGACACGTTACAATCAGTCTAAAGCTGCTCGAGTTTTGGGTGTAAGCCGCGGTACATTGCGTACAAAGCTGAAGCGTTATTTCGACGATGAATTCATCGGTACACGTTAATTTCTTGATTTCCAAACGGGCCTGCTTGCAGGCCCGTTGCTTATCCTGGTATCATATGCACGAAGTCAGCTAGACAATCGCTCTTCGAATAGAAGGGAGGAAAGTCCGGGCTCCATAGGGTAGAGTGCCAGGTAACGCCTGGGAGGCGTGAGCCTACGGAAAGTGCCACAGAAAATATACCGCCTGATTGATCAGGTAAGGGTGAAATGGTGCGGTAAGAGCGCACCGCGCGTCTGGCAACAGGCGTGGCAGGGAAAACCCCACTCGGAGCAAGACCAAATAGAGATCGGCGTCATTGACAACGCGTGACCCGCGCGCGATCTGGGTAGGTTGCTTGAGGCGGATGGTGACATCCGTCCCAGATGAATGATTGTTCTCGACAGAACCCGGCTTATCGGCTGACTTTTCTTTTACATTGCAGTAGATCCTTTCAGGACTTACGCGGAGCGATATGCTAGTCACCTTTAAATGCAAAGAGTATTCTAATATCCCTATGTTTGAATCTGTGGCATTGACTTTATTGAAGTTAATGGGACATAGCGGATCAATTCCTGGTGCATTTTCAGCGCCTGAAGTTTTTTCTGCTCTAGAAAAATTAAAAGCACAAGTGTCTAAACAACCTCATCAGGTGACAGGACCCGACAAAATCAATCTTCGGCAGCGAGCTACGCCATTGTTGGGGTTGCTTCAGCACGCAGCTGATAAAAATTATCCGGTTATTTGGGAGTATTAGCGTTTTATTCTTCCACATAAAGCGACTCTGAAGCATTTTCTTGCTTTCCTGTGATGAGATAGCTTCGATTTTGTAGGTAGGCGTCACGCAAAAACGCGTACTGATCGAGTGACTGCTCCATCAATCGTTCTGTGTCAAAAAGCTGTGACCGCAAATCCACATAGCGAAGTGCCAAAATGCCATAAATAATCGCATCTTGTGGAATATAGAAATAGGGTGTGAAGAGTGTATCGAAAAGAATTCCCATTCCATCTCGAATGGTGCTTGGTCCTAGAAATGGAATGACGATATAGGGTGAATTTTTATCCCCCCATTTTGCAAAAGTTAGACCTAAATCATTGGTGTGTGCTGGCAAGTTGCAGCTTGTGGCTGGATCAAAAATACCGCCAATACCAAGAGTTGAGTTGATGACCAGTCGCCAGGAGTCTTTAATGGCTTGATTAAAATCGGCTTGAAGCAGATCGTTTGCAATGGTTGGGCATAAGTTAATATTTCGATAGACATTGTTGATGCCTGTGCGAATTGGGGGTGGCACAATCGCGGTGTACAGTTTGGCTGGTGGTTTTAAAACCATTCTGTCAAATGCGAGATTGAACGCGTGAATCTTTCGGTTCGATACCTCGTAAGGATCGACTGGATTTGGCCCTTTTTGAATGCAAGCAGACAAGAGCAGCGTCGAAATTAAAAAAGACTTTTTGGTGAAGGACATTGGACATCAATATAGTCATGATTGAGAACATACTACATCAATCTTTGATGACATGGAATGCTTCTAAAGCATCTGGATTGCGAGTAGAATAAGGGTCCTTAAAAATAGTGAGATTTTAATGGCCACCTTGACTTGGTTAGATGCATTGAATACGCGTCAACATGAAGCAGTAACAGCACCTCTTCAACCGCTTTTGGTCTTGGCCGGCGCGGGTAGTGGTAAAACGCGTGTTTTGGTGAGTCGAATGGCCTATCTTGCCCTACATTATGGTTTTCCTCCAGAGTCGATTTTGGCCGTCACCTTTACCAATAAAGCCGCTTCTGAAATGAAAGGAAGACTCAATGGATTACTCCCGCAGCCCATGCATAAGCTTTGGGTTGGTACCTTTCATGGTCTTTGTCATCGCATGCTGAGACAACATTATCAAGAAGCCAATTTGCCTCAGTATTTTCAGATATTAGATAGTGATGAGCAAGGACGAATCATCAAACGTGTTCTGGCAAGTTTACAATTAGATCCAGAGCAGTGGCCGGTCAAACAAGCTCAACATTTTATCAATGCAAGGAAGGACGAGGGACTTCGGCCTGAGCATGTTGTGGTGCCACATTATGGTCCGTCAAAAACATGGTTGTCCATCTATAAGGCTTACGAGGCTCAATGTGCGCAGATGGGAGTAATCGACTTTGCAGAGATTTTATTGCGTTGCTATGAGTTATTGCGAAAAAATCAGCATTTGTTGTCTCATTATCATCGTCAATTTCAGGCCATTTTAGTTGACGAATTTCAAGATACAAATCCGATTCAATATGCTTGGATCAAGCTTTTAGCTCATGATGAGGCCACGGTTATGGTGGTTGGTGATGATGATCAGTCAATTTATGGTTGGAGAGGAGCTAAAATTGAAAATATACAACGTTTCTCAGATGACTTTTCTCGCACCACTATTTTGCGTCTTGAACAGAATTACCGCTCTACATCGACAATCCTAGAGGCTGCAAACGCACTGATCGAGCATAATACTGAACGAATGGGCAAATCTCTTTGGACCGAAGGTGAAAGGGGAGAGAAAATTCGAGTTTACACGGCGGTCAATGAGCTAGACGAAGCTCGTTTTGTAAAAGAGCGTATTTTGTTGGCAACCGATGCCGGTACCCGCTTTTCTGATATTGCGATTTTATACCGTTCAAACGCACAATCTCGTGTACTCGAGGAAGCATTGTTGCAAGCAGGCATTCCCTATGTCATTTATGGAGGCATGCGATTTTTCGAGCGGGCCGAGATTAAGGATGCAATCGCCTATTTGCGCTTGGTCATTCATTTTCACGATGACAGTGCATTTGAGCGGATTGTAAATTTCCCTCCGCGAGGCATTGGTGAAAAAACACTGGATGCAATTCGGGAAAAAGCAAAATCATCCGCATGCTCATTTTGGGAGGCGACAGAGTCGTTAATCACCGAGCGTCAATTTTCTGCGCGCACACACAATGCATTGGTTGAGTTCGTCCGTTGTATATCGGCTTTGAGACAAACTTTAGACCAACAAGAATTGGATAAAGTGATTGCTCACCTTCTAGAGGAAAGTGGACTTCTGTCGCATTATGCGAAAACAAACATCGAGCGTTCTCAGTCAAAATTAGAAAACTTACAAGAGTTGATTAGTGCTGCAAGACAATTTTCGTATGACAGTGATATCGATACGTCAGATACAGCAACTTTGGCCACACTCTTTTTGTCGACTGCCTCTTTAGATGGGGGAGATGTAGAATCTAGCTCTTCTGAAAATAGTGTTCAACTGATGACATTACACTCGGCAAAAGGAATGGAGTTTCCCCTGGTATTTCTGGTGGGTATGGAAGAGGGGCTTTTTCCTAGTCGGCAGTCTTTCGATGAACCTGCTCGTTTAGAAGAAGAGCGTCGATTGTGTTATGTGGGGCTGACTCGGGCAAAAGAGCAATTGATTATTTCATATGCAGAAATTCGTCGTCTTTATGGGCGAGAAGAGTACCATCGTCCCTCTCGATTTTTACGCGAGATTCCGGAACATTTACTGGATGAACACCGCACGGGACGTCATTCAACAAATTCGTTTGACTTTGATGAGTCTTTTTCCTCTTCTAGCGGATATCGTGTGGGGCAAGCGGTTGTGCATTCTAAGTTCGGTCAGGGGATTGTTGTTGCGCTTTCTGGAGATGGTGCGAATGCTCGGGTACAAGTGAAATTTAGAGAAGGATTGAAATGGCTCGTCTTGGCTTATGCAAATTTAGCAGTACTCCCTTGAAATTCATCTAAACAGATGTTAGGTTCTTGCGCGTATTCATCAAAATTGAGGGGAATTATTGTGAACAAAAAAGGAATCCTTGGTATTAGCGTTTTAGCTGCGGTATGTGCAACGCAAGTTTTTGCAGCAAATGCACCCGCTGCTAGCTCATTGACAGCGGCTCAACAACAGCAAATGGAGAAAGTTGTTCATGACTATCTCGTTGCTCATCCTGAAGTGTTAGTTGAAGCATCTCAAGTGCTGCAAAAAAGACAACAAGAAGAGATGCAAAATCAAGCTCAAAATGCCATCGTCAGTCAAGCCGGCGAGCTTTTTAAAGCAAATATGACAATGGCCGGTAACCCTAAAGGCGATGTCACTTTGGTTGAGTTTTTTGATTATCAATGTGGACATTGTAAAAAAATGAAACCTGTTGTCAGTGCGTTAATTGAGAAAAATAAAAATCTACGTGTCATCTACAAAGAGTTTCCTATTTTTGGTAAGAGCTCTGAGTTTGCTTCAGAAGCAGTGCTTGCTGCAGCTAAACAAGGTAAATATGCTCAATTACAAGAAGCGCTTTTCAAGTTTGATAAACCTTTAACTGAAGATGTGGTGCTTGGTGCTGCTAAATCTGTTGGCTTGAACATCGAGCAATTGAAAAAAGACATGTCGAGCACGGAAGTCAAAAATGAGCTTTCTGAAAACAGAGCGTTGGCTGAAAAAATTCGTTTAATGGGTACGCCAGCCTTTATCATTGCCTATACGCCAATGGGGCAATTTGATGGGAAAGTGAAACCCACATTTTTGCCAGGTGGTGCAAGCGAATCCACAATGCAAGACATGATCAATCAAGTTCAATCTAAAAAATAGTGAAGACGGTATGAATAAACCTGCGACCTTTCAAGATATTATCCTTACTCTGCAGCAATTTTGGGCAAATGAGGGCTGTGTCATTCTACAGCCATTTGATATGGAGGTGGGCGCAGGTACATTTCATCCCGCAACATTTTTGCGTGCAATTGGGCCTGAACCTTGGTCTGCTGCATACGTGCAGCCATCCAGACGTCCTACGGATGGTCGTTACGGTGACAATCCTAATCGTGTGCAACATTATTATCAATTTCAAGTGATTTTAAAGCCATCACCACTGGATATTCAGGAGAAATATTTAAATTCCATCCGTGCGTTAGGAGTGGATCCTTTGGTTGATGACATTCGATTTGTAGAAGACAATTGGGAATCCCCAACCCTTGGATCGTGGGGATTAGGTTGGGAAGTTTGGCAAAATGGTATGGAAGTTTCTCAGTTTACCTATTTCCAACAAGTTGGAGGGTTGCCTTGTAAGCCCATAACTGGTGAGTTAACTTATGGTCTTGAACGTTTAGCGATGTCCATTTTGGGTGTCGATAATTTGTTTAAACTGCCTTGGGGAAAGCGAGGTGATCGTGTTGTCACTTACGGTGATGTGTTTCATCAACAAGAAGTTGAAATGTCTGCTTTCAATTTTGAGCATGCTGCTGTTGATAAATTATTGCGATATTTTGATGAGTATGAAGAAGAGGCACTCCGTCTTTTGGCGCTCAAACTGCCGTTGCCTGCTTATGAGATGGTTGTAAAAGCTTCTCATACGTTTAATTTACTGGATGCACGTCATGCCATTTCGGTGACGGAGCGTCAGCGTTATATCTTACGTGTTCGTCACCTGTCTCGTGCAGTTGCCGAAGCTTATTATGCTTCAAGAGAAGCACTTGGTTTTCCGATGCAGGATATGTCTCATGTGGAATGATGTATTATTTGAATTAGGCACAGAAGAGTTGCCTTCATTGGCGGTTAAAGCTTTAGGGCAGGCTTTATTTTCTCACCTGACAGAGGCGCTGTTAGCCCGAGGATTAATAGACGAGGCACCTATGACGAGATGTCTTGCGACACCTCGACGGCTTGCGGTATTGCTTCGTGCCAAATCTAAAGAGCCTGATCAAGAAATTGAACGGCAAGGACCTGCTTATCATTCAGGACTAAATGCAGCTGGTGAGCCTACGCCGGCGTTGCTTGGTTTTTCTCGTTCATGCAATGTCGCTGTCGATGCACTTTCTATCAAAGAAACAGATAAGGGAAAATGGTGGGTTTATCGTCAGAAAGTCCAAGGAAAATCTTTAGCGGAGCTTTTACCCTCATTGATTCTTGAGGCTGTTGATGCTTTGCCTATCAAGAAAATGATGCGTTGGGGAGACGGTGCTTATACTTTTGCAAGGCCTGTGCACTGGGCTGTTTTATTGGTTGACGATATAGTTGTTGATATGTCTCTTTTTGGTTGTAAAACGAGTCGATTCAGTTACGGGCATCGTTTCCATCATCCTCAGGCAATCGAAATTTCTCATGCAAATCTCTATCTAGAGTCTTTAAGAATTGGATCTGTCATGGTCGATTTTGACGCTCGTCGACAATTTGTGCACGAGCAAATTCTAAAAACGGCGCTTTCTGTAGGTGGAGAGGCTTTGATTGATAAAGATTTATTGGATGAAGTGACTTCTATTGTGGAATGGCCTGTTGCTTTGTCTGTGCCATTTGATTCTGAGTTCCTTGAGAACGTTCCCCCAGAAGCCTTAATTGCCGCTATGCAAATGCATCAAAAATGTTTTCCTGTATACAATGAAAGTCGTTTAATGCCTTATTGTATTACCGTGTCGAATATCGAAAGCATTGACCCTCAACATGTGATACAGGGAAATGAAAGAGTGATGCGGGCGCGATTAAGTGACGCTGCATTTTTTTATGCTAAAGATAAACAAATGTCTTTGTTATCGGCAATCGAAAAAACCAAGCAAGTGGTTTTTCAAGAAAAATTAGGCACTCTTTATGATAAGACGCAGCGTCTTGGTGTGTTAATGGAGTTTTTTGTTCCAATCTTTGATTTGGCATCGGAGAGTGCAAACCGTGCTGCTTTGTTGAGTAAAGCCGATTTAATGACATCCATGGTAAACGAATTTCCTGAATTAGAAGGTTTGATGGGTTATTATTATGCGCTTCATGCAAATGAGACCGTAGAGGTTGCCAACGCATTGAAAGAGCAATACTGGCCTCGTTTTTCTGGAGATGCTTTACCAAGCACGTCTCTTGGAAAAGCGCTTTCTTTAGCGGATAGACTGGATACATTGATGGGAACTTTTGCCATAGGTCTTCGACCGACGTCGACAAAAGATCCATTTAAATTAAGACGTCATGCTGTTGCCGTGATTCGAATTTTGAAAGAGACCAGAACACAAAAACCATTGTCTTTAATGGCTCTATTGAGGCAAGCTGCTCTTGCTCATGTTCATCTTGATGTGTCCGAGGAAGCCATTCAGTCGTTGCATGCATTTATTCTGGACCGTTTACCAAGTGTTTTCCAAGAATCAAGTTCAGCATTAATTCAAGCAGTTTTAGTGCGGCAGCGAGATTGTTTTTATGATTTTGAACAGCGATTAAAGGCGCTGAATAAATTTTTTGAACGTGAAGAAAGTCAGGCGCTGAGTGCTGCATCTAAACGCGTTGAGCGTCTTTTAGAGTCGACTGATTTCAAAAGTGATGAGCTTCTCGTCGACAAACGTCATTTGGTCTTAGAGGCAGAAAAAGCACTTTTATCGAAAATAGAGTTTATTGAGTGTCAGGTGCTTGACTACCTGTCTCCTTCGGTTATGCCGACCGTTGTTGAATATGATCGAGTGTTAACGACCCTTGCTGATTGCCGTAATACAGTCGATGACTTTTTTGACAAAGTCATGGTGATGGTTGATGATGAGCTGCTTAAAAACAATCGCCTGACGCTGCTTGCGCGACTGCATCAGCTTTTCCAATGTGTGGGTGATATTTCCAAGCTTTACTGATGGTTTATTCATTATTTTTGAAAAGACGGTCTGACTATTTTTGTTAAGATAGTGTAAATTTCATCGTTCTTGCGATCAGATTTTTTATCTACTGCATACACTTGTATCTACAGGAAGAATTTATCGCTTATAGGAGTTTTAAGATGAACGATTACACTGGGATATTGCCTCATATTAAATTTCAGTTTGATCTAAAGCATCCCACGCTCGAGGAATGCTACATATTTGGATATGAGTGTGCTTTGGCTAGTTTGGAAGAAGACACGAATCCTTATGCACTAAATTCAAAAGAGGGCGAACAATGGGCCGAGGGCTGGTGGGCTGCCTTTTATGGTGAAGAACCTTTGTTTGATTGGCATCATCTTGAAGATACGGAAGTTTTGGATGCAGATAATGATGCGCACTATACCGAGGTGCGCGAGGGATATTTCACTCGCGTGTTGGAGATTGTGGGTGTGATTGCTGTTTCTGCCATCCTGGGTTATCAAGTGTTAGATTTGGTCGCCTAACCAATCGAAAACCCAAGAGCCTGCCATCATGGTCAATTACGCAGAGTTTATCTTAGTCGCGCGACTGTGAAGACAGGTTCTGGTGTTTTATACAATTGCTGACTTTTATATTGCTTTTTTTCCTTGAATCAGTCCAATTTTGATTAACATGCTTCGCATTCGAGCGATTTCTCCTGGATTGAATTCTTTGTAAGTCGGTGTGCCGATATTAAAGCAAACAGTCACATTATCTCCTACTCCGCCTAATAAATTTGCTCCAGTTAGGTGTAGAACGTCAATTTGTTCGGAAATCTCTTGTGCCCAACGTTGTAGATATTCGCGTTGACTAAAAACGGGCATAAATACTTTATCGTTTTCTGTTAAAAATAGAACATTGGGCTCTTCATCTGCTGATTTTTTTTCAATCGGAATAAAAAAATTCGCTTTCATAAAGGCTAAATATGCTTTATTTACTTCAGCTTGATTACCTTGGCTTTCAAGTGCTTGATGGATTGCTAGTTCGATGTCGTTCATGGTTCTCTCTTGAAAATCTTTTCTGTCTGTTTTGAGACGCTGAAGACCAGTTCTTATTTGTTGTTGGCAGAATAAGATTTGATGTTTTGGAGAATCTTCAACAGGATGAAATAGTGTAACTCAGGCACGTAAAATGGACAATTAATCTGCATAAAAAAATCATTTTTATAACGCTTAAAAATCATCTTGCAATATCTTTACAAATCGTTCACTCTATAAAACCAAAAATTGAGGGGGGGGTGTATGTCTGGTCAAATCAATTTACTAAATGAAAAAAATCGCATGAAATTCGCTTGGCTTATTTGGGGCTTGGCTGCTACTTTTTATTTTTCAGATTACATGGCGAGAGTCGCGCCAACAGTGATGCATCGGTTTTTACAGGCCGATTTTGGGATTAATGAAGCAGGTTTTGGTACATTAACGGCGTCGTTTTACATTCCTTATATTTTAATGCAAATTCCCGTTGGATTAACGGTGGATCGAATCAGTATTCGTTGGATTTTAACGCTCATGTCTATTGTAACGGCATTGGGCTGTGCTGTTTTTGGTTTTGCTGACAGTTTGTTGATTGCCTCTGTTGGGCGTATGTTAATCGGTTTTAGTGCGGCATTCGCTTTTATCTCCGCTCTTCGCTTGGCCACATCTTGGTTTCCTCCTGCGATGCTTGGTCTTTTGGCTGGCCTGACACAAGCATTGGGAATGCTGGGTGGGGCATCAGGTCAGGCTCCTGTTTCTTTTCTAGTGAGCGCTGTGGGTTGGCGACACAGTATGTTTATCATTGGCTTTTTATTCATTTTGTTGGCTGGTATGTTGTACCAGTACGTTCAAGATGCTCCTGATTCAAAGCATAATCAGAAGAAAACAGAACAAAAAGTCAGTATTTTAACGAGTTTGAGAATCATCCTTTCTAGCAAACAAACTTGGATAAATGCATTTTATGCCGGATTTCTTTATGCACCTGCTGCCGTAATTGGTGAGGCGATTGGCCCTGCTTATTTGCAGTATGGCCGAGGACTTCCTGTTCATGCTGCGGCATTTGCAACAGGCCTCATTTTTATTGGCTGGGTTTTTGGTGGACCTGTTTCTGGCTGGTTGTCTGATCGAATCGGACGACGTAAGCCGGTCATGATTGTGTCCGCTATTTGTGGGCTTTGCATCATGCTTTTGTTGGTTTATTACCCCCATTTGCACACACAACTTGTTTATACGCTGCTGTTTTTATTTGGATTTACAAATGCAGGCGTCGCAATTGCATATGCAGTCTCAACTGAACTGCACGATCGGTCTGTTGTTGGAACTGCTATTGCGTTCACCAATATGGCTTCTATTTTTGTTGGAGCAACACTACAGCCCATCGTTGGGCGTTTAGTTGATTATGTTGCGGGTACGCGAGGGTATCATGTTGAATCTCTTTTATTGAGTGATTTTCAATTTGGACTTCGTATATTGCCTCTCTGTTCATTGATTGCGCTTATTTTGGCTTTTATGGTTAAAGAAACGCACTGTCATCCGAAACAATAACAACGATACAGTCCTGGGTTGCCTATATTGTGTTTGCTTCGCTCAAGCAACCATCAATCTAGGTGACTCAAAAAAAAAATAAAACAAAAATACATTCACAGCGTGCAGAACTCATGATTTAATAGGGACGTTGTGGCAAATTTGAGGATGGAGACACACATGAAAAAAGTGATTGGTTCAGTAACTTCGTTGGCAGCTTTGGTTCTTTTGAGTTATTACGGCACAGGTTTTATCACGGAACGTACCATCAAAAAGAATCTGACTTTGCTTGATCAGGCCAATGGATTGAGTGCGGAAATCACAGACTATCATCGTGGGTTGTTCTCCTCAAAAGTCAATTTAAGCTGGACATTGTTAACACCAGAGCGCTTTGTAAAAAGCACCGATGATCGTGTCAGCATTCTACCTGCTAAAACGTATACTTTTGACATGCCTGTTGTGATTCATCATGGTCCAGTCATTTATGCAAATCAGGGTGTGAAATTTGGACTGGCATATGCCAACAGTGAAGTTTCTATTCCCAAGGCATATCAGTCTGAGTTTACCGAAAACTTTACTTCAGAATCAGTCATGCCAAAATTAGATTTGGCATTTTTTGTGACTTATGCAAATAAAATGCTTTTACATGTGGACGTGCCTGCGTTTCGTTTGATATCCAAACAAGACAACAGTCAATTTCAGTGGCTGGGAATGAAGAGCGAGCATTCTTTCTCATCCAATATGAATGAAGTAGAAGGTGATGTTGTCATTGATGGTGCTAGATTTTCTCAAGCCAATCATACAGCCTCAATCAGCAAGCTTACATCAACTTATGATGTACATCGTTCATTGAGTGGTTTGTTTTTAGGTGATGTCACAATTCAAGTGCCTTTGTTTGAAGTAACGTTTAAAGACAAGAAAATTCTTGATGTTCAAGAGATACAGTTAACAACAAGCAGTGATGTAGAAGAAGGTCTTTTCGCTTCTTCTTTCCACGCCGCCTTTGATAAAGCATCCATGCACGATAAAAATTATGGTCCAGGCCGTTTGAGTTTTTCAATCAAGAATTTAGATGCTGAAACATTGGTCGATATCAATAAAAAAATGAGTGATGTTCAAAATGGCTCTGATGCTGCACGTCAGCAAGCTGCTCTTTCAATTCTTCCAGACCTGCCCAAGTTATTTGGGAAAGGTGCTACAATTGATGTGTCTGAGTTTAATATTGTTGGACCCGAGGGTGAGATGGATGGAACAGTCCATATTGCCTTACCCAAAAGTGACTCTGGCAATGCATTCCAGCTTATGCAAAAAGTAGAAGGTGAAGGCAAAATTAAATTGCCTGAAGGATTGTTACGTTCGATGGTCGTTCGTGCTGAAAAAACAAAATTATTGATGGCGAAACAAAAAACCGCAGAAACAGATACTCCTGCGCCAGCAAACACGACTGCTTCAGAAGCACCGTCTCAAACACCCGTTACAGCAAATGCGACAGAAAAGACGTCATCTATCGCAACTGCTTCTGACGATGTGCAAGCTCAAGCTGAAAGTTCGGCACAAAATAGAATTGAAAACTTGATAAAAGTTGGCACTATTGTTAAAAAAGATACTTATTATGTCATAAATGTGAAGTTGGCTTCTGGCCAAATCTCCGTGAACGGGCGTCCTTTATCTGCAGAGATGCTTCAGTTTTAAATTGATGAGCTGCATCCTCTTCTAAAGGTGATGCAGCTTTTTTACGTCTTGAACCCATTAAATATTGAAAGGAGTTAATGTGATGGCAGTGAACAATGATGCTGGTGTGAAGTCTGCTTCTTTAGCAGCAAGTGTGACTCAATCAGTTCAGAAATATTTTTCTGAGTTGAAAGGCGCAGATCCAGTTGATCTATACCAGTTTGTATTGGAAGAAGTTGAGACACCTCTATTTCGTGCCGTTATGGAACATTGCAAATACAATCAATCTCGTGCTGCGGTAATGTTGGGAATTAGCCGTGGAACACTCAGAACAAAACTGAAAAGATATTTTGATGATAAATACGTGGGCTCTAGAGATTAATTTTATTAACTGTGATTTTGTCGGTTTTTTTAGAGTTTGAATTTGAAGCGTGAACTTCTGAGAAGAGAGTATAAGAGGTTTTGATGTATTCTCTTCTCATTTCTGAAGTCAGGTTTATCCAAGATCAAGTCAAGCTTTTTGAGTTAATCAGGACTGACCAAAAAATCGGTTTCTTCGCTCGATCATTCAAAGATCCGTCCTGACCTTGACCTTTCATACGTTCAGTTAATCTTCAAACATTGAGCTAACAGACTGCTCCACATTCACTCGTTTAATTGCTTGTGCTAGCATTTGAGAAAGGCTTACCACTCTGATCTTTTTACAAAGCTGAGCTTTCGCTGAGAGTGATATGGTGTCTGTAATGACGACTTCATCCAGAACGGATGACTCAATGTTCTCAATAGCTGGTCCTGATAAAACTGCATGTGTGATATAGGCTCGAACACTCAGTGCGCCTGATTTTTTTAACTCTTTTGCGGCAGAACAAAGAGTTCCCGATGTGTCAACGATGTCATCGATAATGACACAGTTTCGACCATTCGGTTCTCCTATGATATGCATGACTTCTGATTTATTCGGGCCACTGCGTCTTTTATCAATGATAGAAAGATCGGCGTCATTTAAATATTTTGCCATTGCACGTGCTCGAACAACTCCTCCGACATCAGGAGAGACGACCATTAAGTCTTTTAGATTCTGATTTTTGATATCTTCGAAGAGAATAGGGGTAGAGTATACATTGTCAACCGGCATGTAAAAGAACCCTTGAATTTGATCGGCATGCAAATCAACAGTAAGTACTCGACAAATACCAACGCTGGCCATCATATCTGCAACTATTTTTGCGGTAATGGGTACACGTGCAGAACGGACGCGACGATCTTGTCTTGCGTAGCCAAAATAGGGCACTACCGCTGTAATACGTCCTGCTGATGCTCGACGCATTGCATCGGCCATGGTCAGAAGTTCCATCAGGTTGTCATTCGCAGGAGCCGAGGTGGATTGAATAAGGAAGACATCTTTGCCTCGAACATTTTCCAAAATTTCAACCAGTGTTTCTCCGTCACTAAACGTACCAACATTTGCTTTTCCAATGGGTATATTTAAATGTTCTGAAATAGCACGAGCAAGTTTAGGATTAGAATTTCCTGTAAATATCATCATGTTCGACATGAATATGGCCTTTGGATTTTAAATAAACGTGAAGAAACTAGAATAGCGTAACATGTTCTTATTCGATATTAAATAAGCATTTAAGTGGCTGGGGTGCTAGGATTCGAACCTAGGTATGCAGGGATCAAAACCCTGTGCCTTACCGCTTGGCGACACCCCAATTGTTGCACACAGTCTGTGTTTTCGTCTGTGCCTCAACAGGGTCGTATTCTGCAGATTTTTTACGAAATTGTCAACGCGATTTTTAATAAAAATTTTTTAGAGGGTGTAAATATTCAAATAAGAATATTGAGTCCGATGGCAAGTGCACCAAAATCGATGCTATTTTTACCATAAAAGCTGAACCAAGAGCCGATAATAACCCCAAGCTCTTTATTAAAATTGTATTCAATTGCAGGGGCAAATGATGCCATGTCCATAGTTCCATTTCCAACTTTTGGCATTTCTAAGAAGAGGGAGCTGATGTTTCGTCGTGTTGGCATCAGTCTGGAAAAGACTTTTTTAAGGTCTCTTTTATTCCGTTTTGAGAAACTGAGTTCGGTTTCTCCATAGCTGCCAAAAAATCGATCGGCTGCTTGATATTGATAAAGACCTTCTAATACTAAAACCCAATTTTGAGAAATACTTAATTCGCCGGCAATGTCTATGGTGTAGATGCTTCCAGGTTTCACATCTCCGTCGGTTAATGCCGAGCCACCAAAAGTGCTGTATCCTTTGATGTGAACAGCACTTGCGTAGAGGTAGCCCATATTCAAATGCATGTTGAGATAATAATCGTAATTGAGCTCAAGCAGTTTTTGAAAATTTAAATCCATTCCAGTTTGATAGCTGCCTAATCCTGTGGCATTTAAGGCGTAGTTTTGTTGAGATAATCCATCATAATGACCACTCGGTAGTACCTGATCAAACGTGATGCGTAAATCAGGTTTTAAACTGTTTGTCTTTTGTCGTAAGGCCTGTACACCTAAAATGATTGTGGTATCTCCAAGTGATGTGGCGCTTTTCCCCTGATAAGTATTGCTCATTAAAAGCGGTTGAAGTTCAACATCAACATTTTTGGCCACGCCTATTGTGATTTGTGGAATCACCTGATTGTTCATGCTGGATGGGACAGGAACAATTTTACTATCTTTTCCATAAACGGCGCTCGAATAACTGTCAAAATCAAATAACTCAACGTTGACATGTCCGGGGTCAATTGTAAGAGCCGGTTCTGCAAGCAAAGGCCCTGTGAACCAGGGCTCTTGCATTTGACCGAATACAATCGATGATTGAATCGCGCATAATAAGATAAAAAAATTACGCATGGACCGCCCAATTTTTTACAATGAGCTTCATCCAACCATTCGCATGATGAATTTCAATTTTGGTTGGGAGGTCGTATCCATCAACAAGCTCATAATTTCCATAAGTCAAGGTGTAACCGGCTTGTTTGAGTATGACGAGATGTCCTGCTGAGTCTCGAGTTTCTGTTGCATGCCCAGGACTTTTAAGTCCTCTTATCCAATAAAATAGATGCGTGACGGGTAGCGATTGTCCGGTTTTTTGTCGAATGAAATCATTGATGTCGGACGCTTTTTGCGTATGCCCATTTTCTTGATAGGTGACTTGATGCCCATTTTTTTCAATGGTGACCGCATTTCCCCCCATAGGACCGAATAGTGATATGCGGTAATGTCCGGCACTCTCTTGCTCCCAAGTCATTGAAGCACTCCATGCCTTTTGGTGTTGTTTAGCCGCAATTGCGCCACTCAACTCCCAGTGTGTGAGATGTGCTGTGTTGTGGCGAATGGTGGATGGGCTTGTTTTTAACGACTCTTCAGATATATGTGTTGAAGGTGTGCAGGCAGACAATGATACTGTTGCGATAATAGCGGCCAAAATTCGTTGTTTAAACATGGAGTCTCCTTCAATGGATGGTTTTCTTGTTAACAATACGATAGACTGCTTTTAGGTGCAAACTCTATTATAAATACAATGCATAAAGCCATTTATCCAGGAACCTTTGACCCCATGACCAATGGTCATCTTGATCTTATTGAGCGTGCTTCTCTTCTTTTTCCGGATCTCATTGTAGCGATTGGGCAGAATAAAAAAAAGCAGCCTTTTTTGTCTTTGGATAAACGAATTGCATCAGTTAAAGAGGCTTTACGGCATTTGCCGCAAGTGCGAGTTGTTTATTTTGACGGTATACTGGTTGAGTTTATGGCAAAGGAGGGGATCCGCTTTATTGTACGAGGGGTTCGTTCTTCGCAAGACTTCGATTATGAATTTCAGCTTGCCGGCATGAATCATTTGTTGTCCGCTGAGGTAGACACCATTTTTCTGATGCCAAACCCCAATCATATATTTGTTTCTTCAAGCTTCGTGCGAGAGCTTTTGTCTTTCGGTAAAGACCCGAGTTTGTACGTTCCTGCTCCCGTTATGCCTTATCTTCAACATGCATCTTTATGATGGCTCTGTTTGTCCCGTCAATTTTAAAAGAGACTGGTGAACCTCTTGAATCAATTGGTCTTTATTTTCAATTGTATACAAGGACGCATCTACCGGTGCTCCAATATGGATTTCCACCGGCTGATTGAGGTTAAATCGTGTCGAGCGTGCTGGTAAAACTTCATTGGCACCTCGAATGCCAAGAGGGATGATAGTGGCTCCTGTTTGAATGGCCGTAATAAATCCGCCTTTTTTCAATGGGGCTACTCGACCACTAGATGAGCGAGTGCCTTCAGGATAAATCCACATAATAACCCCACTTTCGAGGAGCTGTGTAACTTTTTCTAAATCTCGAATGGCCTGACTTCTATTGTGCCTATCAATCATTGGAAATTCAGCCGCAGTCATGCCATATTTCATGAAGGGGATTTTTGCCATTTCTTTTTTTGCAAGCATACGAATCGTCTGATGTGGAAATGCCTGAAAGCCGATTGGTATATCAAAAAGACTGCTGTGATTACACATGATAATGGTTTTTTGTCCCACTTTGGGTGCAACATGATGTGGATTGTATATAGTGCAGCGAATGCCCAGTAATTTTAACATTCGAAGGCTCCACCGATGAACCTCATCATTCACCCATTTGCGGTTTGCTTTTTTAAAGCGCCATCCCATATAAATGGATTTGAAACACGAATAACCTGTATATGAAATAGATGCCAAGATAAGCCAAATGGATTGGATAAAATTGGCTTTTTTAGGATTTGTATTCGTCATAATCGATGATTTCTCCTTGTCGTCGCACTTTAGGCTTTTTGAAATAAGAAGAAAGAGCTACGCCCACCCACAGGATCAGGCCGAGCAACATACCCCAAAAAACAACATAAGCAAACAC
Source organism: uncultured Legionella sp. (assembly GCA_964513205.1). Taxonomy (GTDB): domain Bacteria; phylum Pseudomonadota; class Gammaproteobacteria; order Legionellales; family Legionellaceae; genus JAGVJT01. Next base: position 21,418 of record CAZELP010000006.1, read on the forward strand.
AACAAATAGACCAATAACGAGAGCAAGTGCGATACCGAATAGCAGGAATGCAGGCAGTTGTTGGGTAAATTTATGTTTCATCAGAGCCTCTATATTTTAAAACTTGATTATCGCTCATCGTGAGTTGAATGACAATATCTGTTGAAATTGTTCAAAATGTGACATTTTCAACGCTTTGTTATATAATGCGTCAAGCCAACTGTTCAAATGAGATGTCGATATGTTTGGAGTTTTAGATTTTTCTTGGGTTCAAGATTTGCTCGCAGTTTTATTTTTAACACAAATTACAATTGCTTCTGTCACCATCTACCTGCATCGTTGTCAGGCTCATCGAGCTTTATCTTTGCATCCTATTGTGAGTCACTTTTTTAGATTTTGGTTGTGGTTAACGACTGGAATGGTCACATCGGAGTGGGTGGCTATTCATCGAAAACATCATGCGATGACTGATGTTGAGGGCGATCCTCATAGCCCGACGGTACTGGGTATTCGAAAAGTGTTATGGCACGGCGCAGAGTTATATCGAGAAGCAAAAGATGACGCTGAAATGGTTGAAAAATATGGTCATGGTACGCCGAATGATTGGATAGAAAAAAATATTTATCAGCGTCACAGCGGCAAAGGTGTGCTTTTGATGTTGATACTGGATTTGCTTTTGTTCGGTATTCCGGGCGTGAGTATCTGGGCTGTGCAAATGATTTGGATTCCTTTTTGGGCTGCGGGCGTGATCAACGGTCTTGCTCATTATTGGGGATATCGTAATTTTGAATGTGATGATTCGGCAACCAATATCTTTCCTCTCGGGTTTTGGATTGGTGGCGAAGAGTTACACAACAACCACCATACGTACGCTTCTTCTGCGAAATTTTCTGTGAAGTGGTGGGAGTTTGATATCGGGTGGTTTTATATTCGAATACTTTCCTTCTTTAAATTGGCAAAAGTGAAGAAGCTACCAGCAAAAATGGTGGTGGATCAATCCAAATCGATTGTTGATTTAGCCACGGTTCGGGCAGTGATCAGTCATCGCTTTCAAATCATGTCATCTTATTATGCTGATGTAATAAAACCAATTTTGAAACAAGAGTCTTTAAAGCAACTTCGCGATGAATTTGATTTAAAATTATTGGCTAAAGCTGCAGATATTCTCAAAAAACGTGATGCAGCCTTGTCGGCAGCAGCAAACAGTCGTTTGATGCAAATATTAAAACGATTTGAGCAGATTCGTATAATTTATGATTATCGACAGTCATTGCAGCACATTTGGTTGAAAACAGCGCAAACTCAAAAAGAACTGATTGAATCTTTACAGGAGTGGTGTAAAGGAGCCGAGTCTTCTGGGATTGATGTTTTACAACGCTTTGCTTCAAAGCTCCGCTCATATTCTTTGGAGTCTCGTTTGCCTGCAGTCTAACTGAAAACAATACGCTTGCAGAGAAGATTGTAAATACAGCTCGTTCAAGATAGAATCGTCTTTAATGAAGGTTTGATTTAGTGAGGAGTTTTTATGCAGGCGAATTGGAGTCTTATTCTCAATGTATTGTTACTCACGGGTGTTGTGATAGCATTGGTTCGAATGCTGAAAACAAAAAAGAACGATGATGCACCCGCTCGAAATTTTGCTGGCGCGCCGGCCCAACCCTCAGTTATGGGGGGGGCTGATAAGCCATCAGATGAGGTGATTGCCGTCAGAAAAATTTCACGTGAGGCGCCTTCTGCGCAACCTGCATTTTCTGCTAATTCACGTCCTGTTAATAATCGTTTTCAAGGATCGTTCGGTGTTGTAGCACCCCCTCCTGGCTTGGTTCAAGAACCTAAAGTTGCACCATCTGAGCCATCAGTTTCACCTGCTGTGGCGAGTTCGACTGAGGCCGCTACATCCGTCGCATCTGTTGCTGAAGAACAGCAACCAAATTCGCATCAAACCAATCATGCAGCAGCAGGGCGAACTTTGATGATCTTCTTATTAGCAAAAGAAAATCGTCAATTAGCAGGCTATGAGTTATTGCAAACGATACTCGCCGCTGGACTTCGATTTGGAGAGGGACATTTGTTTCATAGACATCAGTATCCAAATGGGCAGGGGCCTATTTTGTGCAGTCTGGCTACGGCTACATCTACAGGTGTGTTTGATTTACAAAATATTGGTGCTTTTAGTGTGCACGGGTTGTGTTTGTTTATGGAAACATCAGGAAATTCAGCTATTGATTTAGAGCGCTTGTCTGTGATGATTGATACAGCAAAACAGTTAAGCGAAGGGCTCGATACTCATATGCTTGATGAGAAAAGAAAGCCCTGGAGCGACGAAACAGCATTTCGCTATGAGGCTTTATTGAGCGAAGACATTTCAGCTGAGGTTGTTTCAGCAGAGTAATAAAAAACGCGGTCTTATGATAAAGGCCGCGTCATCAGTTGTAGTGCCCCTTCTTTGGCTGAACACTCACCTTTTAGAATACGATACACTTCTTTGCAAATCGGTAGCTCAATCCCATAACGGTCTGCAAGAGCTTTTACTTGCGCCGCATTGTATTTCCCTTCCACAACTTGACCTATTTGTGTTTCTGCATCTTGAAGAGAGACTCCTTTTCCAAGCAGAAGTCCAAAACGTCGATTACGTGATTGGTCATCGGTACAGGTTAAAACAAGATCTCCCACACCAGCCAAACCGGAAAAAGTAGTGTCTTCTGCACCCAAAGCTTGACCTAACCGGGTCATCTCTGAAAGTCCCCGCGTGATCAAGGCGGCTTTTGCATTAGCACCATAAGATAAGCCATCGCTAATACCGCATGCGATTGCAAGGACATTTTTCATCGCTCCGCATAATTGAACGCCATTGATGTCAGAGGAGAGGTAACTACGGATGGTTGTTTTTTGAAAAATTTCACGAACAACTTGAGCATAGTTTAAATTGTTACTTGCAATGACAAGCGCTGTCGGTAAATGATGTGCGACTTCTTTTGCAAAAGAAGGCCCTGATATAATTGCAACAGGGAAGTCTACTCCAAAATGCTCAAAAGCAAGCTCGCTTAAAAAACGATTGCTATCAGGATCAATCCCTTTGGTAATCCATGCCAATCCTTTTAGCGTCTTTGGCAGTTTTTTAAGAAGCTGGTAAAAAGTATGAGAGGGAGTTGCAATAATAATGTGATCACACGAAAAACATTGAGAAAGGTCTGACACAGGTATCAGTGTTTCAGGAAGTGTCACATCGGGTAAATAACGTTGATTAAAATGAGTTTCCTGCATTAGTCGGATTTGTTTTTCATCGCGTCCCCATAAGAGAACACGATGACCGAATGCTGCAAAATGGACCGCAACTGCTGTTCCAAAAGAGCCCGCACCAAGAATCGCAATTGAATTTGTGTCCATGGATTAGTGGGCGGCTGTTTCGTTTTGCTGCGCTTGTTCTTTTTGTGCTTTTTGTTGTAAATAAAGCGCATCAAAATTGATGGGAGCAATAACCAATTGAGGGAAGCTACCGCGTGAAACTTCAGTGGTAATGACCTCTCTTGCATACGGGAAAAGAATGCTTGGACAGAAACTACCGAGCAGATGATCCAGTTGCGCTGGCTCTGTGCCTTGAATGTTAAAAATGCCCGCTTGCTCTACTTCAACCAGGAATGTAGTCGCTTGTTTGTTTTTTACGGTAGCCGTGATTGTAAGCACAACTTCGTACACGCCATTGCCATCAAGTGCAGTATGTGTTGTATTGAGATCCAGAGAAAGCTCAGGTTCCCATTGCTGTTGAAAACAATGAGGGGCATTTACTGTTTCAAATGAAAGATTTTTAACGTAAAGCCGTTGAATCATAAATTGTACTTCGGGAGTGGCTTGTTCCATGTCTTTTTCCTAAAAGTTAGTCTGAAATTTATTTTTTGCCCTTAATAGTAGGTAAGCCAGCCGCTTGCCATGCTGTCATTCCGCCATTTAGAACCATTGTATCGGTGAAACCTTGTTTTTTCAGTTGAATGGCGAGCGTGTTAGCGGTAATACCTTTAGTACAGATTAGGACAATAGGTTTTTTTTGGTAGGCTGAAAGCTTCTCTTTCTCATCTGCGGCGATACGAATTGCGTTGGTAATGTGCCCTGCAACAAATGCTTCCTGAGGACGAATGTCGATTAAAGTCGCTTTGTCTTGATTGATGAGCTCGACGACGGCAGCAGTTGAAAGCATTTTGGGACTGCGTTTTAAAGTGATCATCTCATTTAGAAGAGTCGCTATCAAAAAAAGTAAAAAAAGAGATGAAAGCACCCAATGTTGAGTCGCAAATTGTAGGATCTGTTGTGGCATATTGTTCATAAATATTGAATAAATTTGGCCAGATTATCCAGCGATTTTTTTTAAGACGCAAGCTTTTAAAAAAAAATTGTATTTGTGTTGAATTTGTTTATAAATTTTGATGTTTAAGTTTTCATGTTGTGTTAGCATCACCCACAACCATTGGTTAAGGGAAAATCCATGTTATATTCATCGCGTTTTTTTTCAAAAATCAAACATCCGAGAGCGTGTCATTTTTCTTCGAACACTCCGTCTCAGAAGCCAAATGATGACTCTATGTTACTCCCGACGATTGTTGTATTTTCAGTATTTTCGTTATTGGCTTGTGGTTTAAATATTATGCGCAAAGAATATACTAGGCCACCCAGAATCAAGCATGATTTCGACAGTTGGATGTTACATTTAAAAATGCTTGAAGAAGCTCAAAATAATCTTGTAGCTGAATCTTCAACGCAAAAAAAAGAAACATCTAAAAACAAAAAAGATGATTTAGAGCCAAGATTGCGCTGAGAAAAACGTCTTTTAAAATGCGGATACATTTTATGGTTTGTTTGGTATATAATTGATACTGACCTCCATCCTTATCATCTGAGAATTCGAATGGCGAGATACGACACGACAAGACGAACTGCACCACCTAAACCAAACTGTGGTTTTATGAAACATCTTTTGTTTCTAGTTGTGGGCTTTTTGTTGGGTTATGCCGCCTCGACTTTTTATCATCTCAATGAGGTGGCCGAGTGGCTTTCGACGCACGTTTTTTTAAAAAATGATTCAAAGGTCGTGTTGTCGCCTGAAAAAACAGCAGAAATACCAAAGCCGAAATTTGAATTTTATACGTTGCTGACGCAGGAAAATCATTCCAATCCGGCTCCAGCTGAAAAAACCGCTGCGCAATCCAACCAGAATGCTGCAGCCACTCCTGTTTCGTCACCAGAAGTTCTTGCGGCGCGTGAAGTGCCTGTTTCTCCTCGAGATGTTGCTCAGCCTGTATCTATGGAAATCACAACGCCAAGTACTGTTACAGCAGTCGCTCAACAAGAGAAAAAAACGATAGAAACGGCTTTAGCGCGCGTCAGTGCCAGGGATAGTTATTGGGTTCAACTTGCTTCATTTAGACGCTCTGAAGATGCCGAAAAGATGAAAGCCAGATTGTCACTCAAAGGTATTGTTGTGACAATAGTTCCTGTGACTCAACAGCATTTGCAGTGGTTTCGAGTTGTTTCTGGGCCGTTTGCAAATAAGTTTGATGCTGAACGTGCAAAAAATGCGATCCGATTTGACGCTCGTATCGAAGGAATTGTTCGTAAAATGGATGCTTAAACATATTTTTTAGAAAGGTCAATTTAAGATGTCCATTGTTTATCAATATCATTTGCCTGATATCGTTTGTGGTAACTGTTCTGCTGTTGTCGAAAAAGCGATTCGTGAAACCCCTTTTTTTAAAGATCATCCTATGGGCGTTGATCCCATTGAAAAAACACTGACATTAACGTTTGAAGACGATGCTCCCAGTTATCTTGAAATTCGAGATGTGCTCAATGAAATTTTAGATCCTGTGGGGTTTGTTTGTGTTGAGCTTCAAGCCAATTCTGTTCCTCAAAAGAAAAGCCGATTTTCCCACAAAATCTTAGGCATTTTGGGTGTGAGTGTTGGATTAATCTTTTTAGCAATATCAATGTTTCCTGTTGGTGCTTGGTCTATGTTGGCCATGAGTGTAGTGAGTTTGCCTTTAACTTTGTTTTTGGGTTTGGAGTCGTATGAAAAAGCGTGGATGAAGTTTAAAAAGCGTCTATTGACCATGGACTCATTATTTGCTTTGAGCACATTGAGTATTGCGGCTGTTTCTGTGGCTTCTTTTTTCTTGCCTCAATTGCCAATGATGTGTGAAGCGGGGCTACTGATTTTTGGATTTCGTCACATTGGTCTTGCCATCGAAGAAGCGTTTAAACAGACCAATATACTGATTAAGCGTTTTCAAGATGATGCACCTTCCCATGTGACACGAATTGAAAAAGGAAAATTGGTTCAAGTTCCGCTTTCTACTGTTCAGAAGAAAGATATTTTATGGATTAAGCCGGGTGATATTTTGCCCGTAGATGGTTTTTTTGAAGAGGATGAGGGGCTTGTTTTAGATAAAATTGTGACCGGCAGTAATATGCCGCGTCGTATTGTATTAAATGAACAATTATACGCAGGAACGGTCCTGTCTTCGGCTGAAAGAGGCCTAAGGTATCGTGTGACAGCAATAGCGCATCACTCTCATCTTGCTCGTTTAGATGCGAAAGTTGCATATGCTAAGCTTGAAAAAGCACCATTAGAAACAGCAACAACTCAGGTTTTGCAGTATTTCATTCCTTTGGTTTTAGGGATTGCTGTTGTCTCCGGAATCGTCATCGGGACATTGTGTTTACCTGCTCTGGGTATACAATCTGCTGTGGCTGTTTTAGTCTCGGCATGTCCTTGTACTTTGGGGTTAATCACACCATTGGCAATGCGTGTTGGGCTTAAAAAATCTGCAGATAGAGGGATTGTTTTTAACAGTGCTAAAAAACTTGAACTTGCTCAAAGTGCAGAATGTGTTGTTTTTGATTTAAACGGGACATTAACAGAAGGCAAGCCTTTTGTTGTTCGACATGGAGCGTTATCGCATTCACCATGGTCGGCATCTGTTGTACTGAAGATGATGGCCCACTTTGAGGATAAGTGCCAACATCCTGTTGCCAAAGCGATTCATGCTTCCGCGGGCTCGCAAACGTCAATCCCTTTACCTGAATATGAGGTATTGATGAATCATTATGCTGGACGTGTCGTCCGATGTGGCAACACAACCTACACAGTCGGTGGGGAGGCCTTGTTGATTGCACAGGGTGTTCCTGGGCGCGATATCGACTCTTTGCGTAAGAAATTAAATCTTCGTGTGGGTGAGAATCTCGTTTGTCTTGCAAAAGAAAAAACAATAATTGGCTATGTGGTTTTGCAAGACACGTTAAGAAAAGATGCGAAATCAATTATTGATGCATTAAAAAAAGCAGGAAAACATCCTTATCTTTGCACGGGTGCAGATGCCAAAACAGCACATGAATATGCAAAGCAACTTGGAATTCCAGAGCAAAATGTTCGTTCTAATTGTGTGAGTCATGCAAAAGCAGACTCTTTTCAATCGAAGAAAAAAGTAATTGATGATTTACATCGAAGAGGTTTCGTTGTCGCCGCCGTTGGAGATGGTGCCAATGATGCTGAAATGATTGCAGCTGCTGATGTGGGATTTGCGATAGCAGCTGATGGCGAGGCTCATACACAACAACATGCTGCAGCAATTATAAAAGGTGTTGCGCTGCAACCTATATTACATGCGTTTAATATTTCAAAACAAACAGTTCAAAATATCAAAGAAAATTTGTGTTTTAGTTTGATTTATAATATTGCGACAGTTTTTTTGGCCGCTGGTTTGTTATTGAGTATTGGTGTTGTTTTAAATCCTGCTGTTGGTGCAGCTTTAATGATTTTACAAACCTCTCTTATTTTTATGAATGTGTATCGTTTTGCAAATTCCAAAATTACAAAAATGGAGCCTGAGACTGACGTTTCATTGAATGTCTCTGCAAATTACGCTGAGCGTGATGTTCATTTATCTCAACAAATTGTGAAAAAGAATGCCTACACTCAAGCTGCGCGGTTTCGCTTTTCATCTCCATCTCATTCATCTCTGAATCAGAAAACTGATGTTACTTGCGTTGGGGATTGCATGAGGCTTACTCACTCTTAATGTGAGATGCGGTGCATGAAAATGTGTTTGAATCAGATCGGCGATTTGCTCTGCGACAGTCTCAATCAATTCAAAAGCATTCGACTCGATGAAATCTGTGACCATTTCGCACAGTTTTTGATAATCGATTGTTTTGTTGAGATCATTTTCAATGGCTTGCGTGATGGGGATCGTCATATCAATTTTTAACTCTTGACGAATTTGTTGTTCCCACGCGTAAATGCCAATACGTGTTTTTGTTCGTAATCCTGTGATTTCAAGTTGATTCATACCCATCCCCATTGTTAGAATTCTGACATATCTTATTCTTGAGCCGTTTTCATGGTTAATCTTACAAATTCTGTTTTTATGCGAAGTCTTCGTCGACAACCTGTGGAGCGTACACCAGTTTGGATTATGCGCCAAGCGGGTCGCTATTTACCTGAATATCGGGCCACGCGAGCGAAAGCCGGTAGTTTCTTGTCATTATGTAAAAATCCAGAACTTGCTTGTGAAGTCACATTACAGCCTTTACGTCGGTTTGGTTTGGATGCGGCGATTTTGTTTTCAGATATTTTGACCATTCCAGATGCAATGGGGCTTGGTTTATCTTTTGAAGAAGGAGAGGGGCCTTGTTTTGCGAATCCTATCCGATCGTGCGGCGCAATTGAAAAATTACCTCATCCTAAAGTGGCAGAGGAGTTGAGCTATGTCATGGACGCTGTTGCTTTAATTCGTGCATCTATGCCTGCAGACTTACCTTTGATTGGATTTTCTGGAAGTCCTTGGACATTGGCGTGCTATATGATAGAGGGTCGAGGAAGTCGAGATTTTAAAGAAACTTTAAAATTTTTGTATGATTTCCCTGATGCGATGCATCAGTTGCTGTTAAAAATTACGACAACAGTGATTGATTATTTAACGCTGCAAGCACGCTCTGGTGCAAATGCTTTGATGGTGTTTGATACATGGGGGGGGTTATTGTCATCCCATCATTTTCAAGGGTTTTCTTGTGATTATTTATCTATGATTGTCTCGGCATTAAAGTCGAATTGTCCCGATGTGCCCGTCATTTTGTTTACTAAGGGCGGAGGTCTATGGTTGTCTCATTTGGCTTCTACTGGATGTGATGGCCTTGGACTAGATTGGACGTGTGACTTAAGCATGGCCAGAAAACAAGTGGGGAATACTGTGGCGCTTCAAGGAAATCTCGATCCTGCTGTGTTACGCGCATCAGAAAAAGTGATTCGAGCTGAGGTAGCGAAAGTACTCGAAGCCTATGGTCACGGTAGTGGTCATATTTTTAACTTAGGTCATGGCATCACACCAGATATTCCACCTGAGCATGTAGCCGTGTTGGTCGAAGCGGTTCGTGAAATGAGCCCTGTGTATCATCTTGCTTGACTAGCATTTTGGACAATACGGTTGCTATTTCCAAAAACTGTTCGGCATTGAGACGAGGATCAACTGGGCTGTGATACGCTTTTTCTAGATTGTCTTCATTGAGCGCTTGCTTTCCACCGATGCATTCTGTCACATGTTCATGAGTCATTTCTAAATGCACTCCACCCAGGTGGCTATTGTATATTTGATGGAGACTAAAGGTCGCATGTAATTCTTCAATGATGGCTTCAATTGGACGTGTTTTTAATCCTTTTTTTGTTCGAATAGTGTTGCCATGCATGGGGTCACATGACCATGCGACAGGATAACCTTCTTCTTTGACTCGTTGAATTAATCTTGGGAGACAAGTTTCGACTTGTGATGCACCAAAACGTGTGATGAGTAAAATTCGTCCATTTTGTCGTGTCGGGTTTAATCGAGATAAGACATGACATAGCCACTCTGGTGTTGCATTTGGACCAATTTTGAGTCCAATGGGATTAGAAATTCCTCGAATAAACTCAATATGAGCGCCTTCTGGATCTTGTGTCCTGACTCCAATCCAGGGGAAATGAGTTGAACGTAAAAACCATTCTTCTGTATGGTCTTCATATCTTGTGAGTGCCTGTTCATACGCCAGATGCAGTGCTTCGTGGGAAGTGAAAAAAAGTGTTGATTGATGATATGCGTGAATGTCATTTAATGTCGATTGACTGTGATGGTAGCCATCGAGTAAACGAGTTGGATTAGGTGTTCTCGATGTTTGTGTAAACTCAAAGCCGTTGATCAAATCACCACGGTAGCTTGGCAATGTCAGATGGGCGTGTGTTTCTGTCGCCTCTGTTCGTGCTTTTGCAAATTGACCCGCCATTCGTCCAATTTGTACGATTTTTCGAAGAGACGATTTTCCCAGTAGTTGCGCAATTTTTTCAATTAACTCAAGCTTTTGATTCACGGTACTGCCTTGGAATGTTTCTGCGCATTCTCCAGCTTGAAGTAAGAACATTTTTTTTTGTTCGACCTGCTCAAGGCATGTCTTTAGTGCTCGAATTTCTTCAATACCAACAAGCGGGGGTAACTCCGTTAGCGTTTGTAGCACAACAGATTGAGCTTTTGTATCTGGGTAGATCACATGTTGTGCATGAGGACGTTGAGTCCACGATGATGGAGACCAGCTTTCCATGGTGTAAATCGGTGTGTGGCGAAAATCAATGGTGATTATGCAACGCTTGAAAATGGGGTGCAAGCAAAATATATGGATTTACCCCCTTGATTTTTAAATCAAGTGTCCCCAGATGTAGAAAATCGATTTTCTGGGAGTAATTAAAATGGGTGATTGGGAAAAAATTAAGGCTGAGCATGAATTAGAGGAACAAGAAGAAGCGTTGGCGAACGCGGCTAAAGCAGAAGACACAAATCAGACCGCAGAAGAACAACCTTCTTTGGGACATCCTTCTTATCGTGAGCTTGAAGACAAGTTGACTGCTTCAGAACAAAAAGCCCATGAGAATTGGGAAAAGCTGGTGCGTTCAATTGCCGAAGTTGAAAATATTCGAAGACGTGCAGAACGTGATATTGCGAATGCACATCGTTATGGAATAGAAAAATTCGTGAATAACCTTTTGCCTGTTGCTGATAGCCTAGAGCAAGCAATTGTACTTGCAGAAAAGCAAGGAGACATGCCTTTACATGAAGGTTTATTGTTGACAATGAAATTGTTTTTGGAGTCATTGGCAAAAGCAGATGTGAAGCAAATTGACCCGACTGGCTGTCCTTTTGATCCACAACAACATGAGGCGATGTCAATCCAGCCGGATCCCAGTGTGGCTCCTAACACTGTATTGACTGTTTTCCAGAAGGGATACGTATTGAATGACCGTGTTATTCGTCCTGCGCGTGTTATTGTTTCAAAATAAATGTAGGTTGGGGTTGAAATATCAAAATAATTCCCTATATGAGATTTATAACGATTAAATAGAAATTAATTTGGAGCAAAAAATTATGGCATCACCAATCATTGGTATCGACTTAGGTACAACAAACTCTTGTGTGGCTATTATGGAGGGTAACACTCCTCGAGTCATCGAAAATGCTGAGGGACATCGCACGACACCTTCGATTGTTGCATTCACAAATGATGATGAAGTGTTAGTCGGACAAGCCGCAAAGCGTCAGGCTGTGACAAACCCTGATAATACTTTGTATGCAATCAAACGTCTTATTGGACGACGTTTTGATGACGCTGTTGTGCAAAAAGACATTAAAATGGTTCCTTACGAAATTATGAAAGCTGATAATGGTGATGCGTGGGTTCGTGTAAAAGGACAAGAAAAAGCACCACCTCAAGTTTCTGCCGAAGTTTTGCGTAAAATGAAAAAAACAGCAGAAGATTATCTAGGAAAAGAAGTGACTGAAGCAGTGATCACCGTTCCTGCTTATTTCAATGACTCTCAACGTCAAGCAACAAAAGATGCGGGTCGTATTGCGGGTCTTGAAGTAAAGCGAATTATCAATGAGCCTACCGCTGCAGCACTTGCTTATGGTATGGACAAAAAACGCGGTGATTCAGTTATCGCAGTTTATGACTTAGGAGGCGGTACATTTGATGTTTCAATCATTGAAATCGCAGAAGTTGATGGTGAGCATCAATTTGAAGTATTGGCTACAAATGGTGATACATTCCTTGGTGGTGAAGATTTCGACTTGGCTTTGATTGAGTATTTAGCTGCTGAGTTTAAAAAAGACACAGGCATCGATTTGCACAATGATCCATTGGCGCTTCAACGTTTGAAGGAAGCGGCTGAGAAAGCAAAAATAGAGCTTTCTTCTTCTCAGCAAACAGATGTTAATCTGCCTTACATTACTGCCGACTCTACAGGGCCAAAACATTTGGCACTTAAATTGACTCGGGCAAAACTTGAGTCTTTGGTTGAAGATTTGGTGCAACGCACAATTGCTCCTTGCAAAACAGCATTAAAAGACGCCAAACTGACAATCAGCCAGATCGACGAAGTGATTCTTGTTGGTGGTCAAACTCGTATGCCATTGGTCCAAAAAGTAGTAGAAGAATTTTTTGGTAAAGAACCACGACGAGATGTGAACCCTGACGAAGCTGTTGCAGTCGGTGCTGCAATTCAAGCGGCGGTTTTATCGGGTGATGTGAAAGATATCTTGTTGCTGGATGTGACGCCATTGTCACTTGGTATCGAAACTTTGGGTGGCGTGATGACAAAACTCATTGAGAAAAATACCACTATCCCAACAAAAGCGAATCAAGTGTTCTCAACAGCTGAGAACAACCAAACTGCAGTGACTGTTCACGTGCTTCAAGGTGAGCGAGAGCAAGCTTCAGCAAATAAATCTTTAGGTCGTTTTGACTTGACGGATATTCCACCTGCACCACGTGGCGTACCTCAAATTGAAGTAACTTTTGACATCGACGCCAATGGTATTTTGAACGTATCGGCAAAAGACAAGGCTTCAGGAAAAGCTCAATCTATCGTGATCAAAGCATCTAGCGGATTAAGTGAAGAAGAAATCAACGCAATGGTCAATGATGCCAAAGCTCATGAAGAAGATGACAAGAAATTTAAAGAACTTGCCGAATTACGAAATCAGGCTGATAACATGGTACATAGCACTGAGAAGTCTTTGAAAGATCTTGAAAAAGAACTGACTGAAGAAGAAAAAACAAGTACTGAATCTGCCATTGCTGCATTGAAAGAGGCGCTTAAAGCGAATGATAAAGCAGATATAGAAGCGAAGTTGAATGCATTGACGGAAATTTCTGGTAAAATGGCCGAGCGTGTTTATGCACAAAAGTCTGCCAGTGAGCAAGCTCAAGCGGCAGCTGGTGGTGCGACTGATTCAAATGCACATCCTAAAGATGATGGTGTTGTGGATGCTGAGTTTGAAGAAGTGAAAGATGACGATAAGAAGTAATTTCCTGTATGCGCGAACGCAAACATGCGTATCGCGCATAACTTTTACGATTTAGTGCGAGCATTTAATGCAACAAGAAGATTATTACAAACTCCTGGGTGTTGATAAAACAGCAAGCGATGCAGAAATCAAAAAAGCATTTCGAAAATTAGCCATGAAACATCATCCAGATAGAAATGCTGGAAATGAAGAATCTGAAGAAATGTTCAAACAGATTCAACAAGCCTATGCGGTATTGTCTGATCCTGAAAAACGTGCGGCTTATGACCGTTTTGGTCATGCAGGTGTAAATGGTCCTGGTGGCGCCAGCGGTTTTGGCGGTTTCGGTGGTTTTGGTGATGTATTTGAAGATATTTTTGAAAACATTTTTACTGGAGGACGTACCGGTGGCCATCGTTCGCGTGCTGAGCGAGGCTCTGATTTACAATTAACTGTTCAGTTGACTCTTGAAGAAGTAGCCGCAGGCAAGCAAGTTGAACTGAGTGTTCCTCGTCATGTCAATTGTAAAACTTGCGAGGGTTCAGGTGCCAAAAAAGGTACTACTCCAAAAACTTGTGATACCTGTCAGGGTATGGGGCAAGTTCGAATACAGCAAGGTTTCTTTTCTATTCAACAAACTTGCCCTGATTGTCGAGGGGAAGGTGCTCGCATTAGCGAATACTGTGGTGATTGCCGTGGTGAAGGCCGTGTTCGAGAAACAAAAACGCTTACCGTCAAAATACCGGTTGGTGTAGATGATGGTGACAGAGTTCGTTTGAGTGGTGAAGGCGAAGCGGGTATTCATGGAGGTCCTTCTGGTGATCTTTATGTTCAAATACAGTTAAAATCACATCCTATTTTTAAGCGTGATGGAACCGATTTACATTGTGAGGTGCCAATCGGATTTACGACAGCGGCTTTGGGTGGTTCAATAGAAGTGCCAACTTTAGATGGTCGTGTGACACTTAAGATTCCATCTGAAACTCAAACAGGCAAGCCATTTCGTGTCCGTGGTAAAGGAATTAAATCGATTCGTAGTCACGGGCCTGGTGATTTAATTTGTCACGTTGTGGTTGAAACACCAGTAGCTTTGTCAAAAGAGCAAAAGGCTTTGCTTGAGAAGCTACAAGAGTCTTTAGATAACAGCAAAGAGACGCATTCTCCAAAGTCAAACTCTTGGTTTGCTGGAGTGAAACAATTTTTCGAGGATATGAAATTTTGATGAAAACCCATTCACCTGCGTTACTTGTACTTGCTGATGGTACAATTTTTAGAGGACGATCGGTCGGTGCTGAAGGTCATACTGTAGGTGAATTGGTTTTTAACACAGCCATGACAGGCTATCAAGAGATGCTGACCGACCCATCTTACACGGAGCAAATTGTCTTATTGACTACGTCGCATGTGGGGAATACCGGTTGTAATTTGGATGATGATGAATCAACTCGTGTGTGGGCCTCGGGGCTCGTCATGCGTGAGATGAGTGAATGTGCCACACATAGCCGAAGTGAGATTCATTTCTCAGATTGGTTGAAAAAGCATAAGGTTGTGGCTATTTCTGATATTGATACCAGAGCGTTAACTTTACATTTGCGTGAGATTGGTGCTCAAAATGCGTGTATCACAACACATCACTCACCTGAAGATGCTCAAGTTTTAGCAGAAGCCATGCCGAGTTTAAAAGGTCGTGATTTAGCTCGTGTGGTGACGCGCAGCACAATTGAACGTTGGCACGAAGGTTTGGGAAAATGGGGAAATATCTCAACTCCTTTAAGTTGGCATGTTGTGGTATATGATTTTGGTGTAAAGCACTCCATCTTGAAAATTTTATATGATCTAGGATGCCATATTACAGTTGTTCCCGCAGAAACAAATCCGAAAGATGTATTGGCACTTAATCCAGACGGAATTTTGCTCTCGAATGGTCCTGGTGATCCTGCCGCCTGCACTTATGCCATTGATGCAGCTAAAATTTTTATGGATGCAGATATACCGCTTATGGGAATTTGTCTTGGATTTCAAATTTTAGCGTTGGCTGCTGGGGCTGATGTTTTTAAAATGAAATTTGGACATCATGGAGCCAACCATCCGGTGATCGAAACGAAAGGACAAAAAAGGGTGTTTATCACCAGTCAAAATCATGGGTTTGCGGTAGATGAAAACTCTCTACCTTCACATTTTATTGTGACACATCGATCGTTATTTGATGGAACCTTGCAAGGGATACAGCATGCTGAAAAGCCTGTATTTGGATTTCAAGGGCATCCAGAAGCCAGTCCAGGTCCTCATGATGCGATGTGTTTGTTTGAACAGTTTATTGCATTGATGCGCGACAGGCGCGACCTATCGTCTGCATCGCTTGTATTGTCTAAAGGAGAAATGTCGTTGTGACTTCATCGTATGTATTCACATCCGAATCTGTTTCGGAAGGTCACCCAGATAAAATTGCAGATCAAATCTCAGATGCGATTTTGGATGCAATCTTGACCCAAGATCAACGCGCGCGTGTCGCGTGTGAGACTTATGTCAAGACTGGCATGGTTTTAGTCGGTGGAGAGATCACAACTCATGCATGGGTTGATGTAGAAGACATTACGCGTAGCGTGATTCGTGATATAGGGTATAACCATTCTGAAATGGGATTTGATTGGAAATCTTGCGCTGTTTTGTCTGCTATTGGTAAACAGTCACCGGATATTGCTCAAGGTGTTGATAATGAACAAACTCACCAGTTGGGTGCGGGTGATCAGGGGCTGATGTTTGGTTATGCGACCAATGAAACTGAACATTACATGCCGGCCCCAATCGCTTATGCACATCAATTAATGGCACGGCAATCTTATCTCCGAAAAAATGGAGTTTTACCTTGGCTTCGTCCAGATGCAAAGTCTCAGGTCACTTTAAATTATGTCGATAAAAAACCAGTTTCTGTGAATACAGTTGTGCTTTCCACACAACACGCTCCAGAAATTGATCACAAAAATTTAGTAGAAGCGGTCATTGAGGAAATTATTAAACCGACTTTACCGGCAGAATGGCTCACAAAAGACACACGCTATTTTGTAAATCCGACAGGTCGTTTTGTGATAGGCGGTCCTTTGGGGGATTGTGGTTTGACCGGTCGTAAAATTATTGTGGACACATACGGCGGAATGGCGCGGCATGGGGGAGGATGTTTTTCGGGAAAAGATCCGTCAAAAGTCGATCGTTCTGCAGCTTATGCAGCAAGATATGTTGCAAAAAATATCGTTGCGGCCGGCCTCGCGGAGCAGTGTGAGATACAAATCTCTTATGCTATTGGTGTTGCTGAACCGACTTCAATATTTATTGAAACTTTTGGAACGGGATTACTACCGACGGAAGAGTTGATTCGTTTGGTGAACACACATTTTGATCTGACTCCACAAGGAATTATTGATCATCATGACTTGCTAAGACCTATCTATAGAAAAACAGCCACGTTAGGTCATTATGGGCGAGAAGAGTTTCCTTGGGAAAGATTAGATAAAGTGGATGTCCTCAGAAACTGTCTCCACGATCGTTAAACTAGGGTTACCAATCAACAGAGCCTAAACAGTATTGCATCCAGTTCTCAAAAAAGTGTTGATAGGGTAAGATAACGTAGTTCAGATGATCAAGGAGAATCACTGATGTACATCGAAACTATCAACCCTGCGACTGAAAAAACCATCAAACGTTATCCGTTTCAAAATGATGCAGAAATTTTAAAACGGATAAACTCTGCTCATTCGGCATTTGATGTCTGGCGTAAAATGTCTTTTTCCGAACGGAAAGTTTGTATGCTGCGTATGGCCAGCATTCTTCGCGATGAAAAAGAAACATTGGCGCCAATCATCATAGAAGAAATGGGGAAACCGCTTGCCTCGGCTTTAAATGAAATTGAAAAGTGCGCTTGGGTTTGCGAGCATTATGCAACGGAAGCCGAGCGGGAATTAGCTCCTACATTTATTCAAACAGAAGCTTTCGAAAGTAAGGTAGTTTACCAACCGTTGGGGGTTGTGCTTGCAATTATGCCTTGGAACTTTCCTTTTTGGCAGGTTTTTCGTTATGCTGCGCCTACTTTGATGGCGGGTAATACAACATTGCTTAAGCACGCGCCGATTACAACAGGCTGTGCTTTTGTGATAGAAGCCCTCTTTAAGAAAGCAGGGTTTCCTGAAGGTGTATTTCAAACAATTGTTCTAGACACTGAAAAAACAGAAATGGTGTTGGCGCATCCGGCGGTGGTTGCTGTGACCTTGACAGGAAGTGGACGTGCAGGGAGCGCTGTTGCAAGTCTTGCAGGCAAACATCTGAAGCGAGCCGTACTCGAATTAGGTGGAAACGATCCTTATCTTATTTTGGCTGACGCTGATTTGAAACTTGCCGCACATGCTGTCGTGACCTCTCGTCTTAGTAATGCGGGGCAATCGTGTATTGCAGCAAAACGCATTATTGTGGTTGAACCTATTTACGAACAATTTATCGAGCTATTAAAAGAAGAAATGCAATCTTTTGAAATGGGTGATCCTCAGCTTTCCACAACGACTATGGGACCGATTGCAAGAGCAGATTTGCGTGAAGGGCTACATAAGCAGGTTTTAATGAGTCAAGCTAAAGGCGCTGTCGTTTTAGTTGGCGGAAAAATTCCGTCCATGACGGGATTTTATTATCCACCTACATTATTAATAGATGTAATGCCAGGAATGCCTGCATTTGATGAGGAGCTATTTGGTCCTGTCATTGCAGTCATCAAAGCATCTGACGAAAAAGAAGCAATTCGTTTGGCAAATCAAAGTCAATTTGGTTTGGGGGGAGGAGTTTTCACACAAGATCTAGTTCGAGGCGAAAAAATTGCGAGAGAAGAGATTGAAACAGGTACATGTGTAGTCAATCAATTTGTTGCATCTGATCCTCGATTACCCTTTGGTGGCGTCAAATCATCTGGGTATGGACGCGAATTATCGAGAGCAGGGATCTTTGAGTTTGTAAATATAAAAACAATAGTGATCAATAGTTGATCTCGTTGATAAATATTATGTTTTTGGAAAAAAAATTTAATAAAAATTTGATGATTTTTAATAGATATTTTTTGCAACCTGTAAGATTTTCATGTTATGCTGTTTTTCGGTGACTTAGAAATTTTTTTAGCAACGCAAGGAGCATTATTTATGAAGAAAATCGTTCTAGCTATCGCTACAACTGCTGCAGTAACTGCAGCTCACGCTGGTTCTATGGGCCCTGTTTCAATGGCTTCTTACACACCTTACCTTACAGGTGAAGCTTCTTATACATGGCCTCAATCAGGAAGCTTGATCCTGAACAACAACTCCGCTACATCTTCTACTCAAGGTTGGGGTGGTCGTTTGGGCGCGGGTATGATGTATGGCTACTCTGAAAAGTTGAGCTTCACTGGTGAGATCGGTGGCGGATACTACGGAAGCCGTAATCAAAGCGTTCAAAGCGCAACTGGTCGCGTAGGTTCTTTCAACTACACGCTAGATGGCTATGATGTTTTAGCTGGTTTTGTTTACAAATGGAACTACTTTGATGTGTTCTTCCAAGCTGGTTTCATGATGGAAAACATGCGTACTTCAATGACATCATACTTGTCAGAAGCAGTTCCTGGTGGTTTGATCTCTGGTTACATGAATGCAAATGGCAACCAAACTCAAACTTTACCTGAAATCAAAGTGGGTGGTATCTACAATATCAATCCTAACTGGGGTATTGATGTTGCTTACATGCATGTATTCGGTGGTTCTCCTTCTTTAGTTGCTCAACGATCTGCATCTTTGACAACTGGATTCTCAGAGAACATCTCTGCAAACATACAAAACCCAACTTTAGACTCAGTTATGTTCGGCTTGCACTACAACTTTGTAATGTAATTGCCATGACCTGCTTCCTCTCAAAGGGGGAAGCAGGTTTTTTTTTGCCTAAAATAAAGTTTTATTGAGTCCAAAATATTTCTGACTCTATGCTATCTCCATATTCATTGAGATAGATGCCTCATCTCTATAAAATTCAAGCCATTTTATTTGTTACAAAGATTTTTCTAATCTAGAGCACTTTAACTGACTTTAAGTTTTCTGTTCTCACTAAACCACCTCTACCCATTCGGCTCAAAACCTTATAGAATGAAGCACCTTGTTTAAGATGCGATGCATGTATGCCAAAGCGAACCGATCTCAAATCCATTCTTATTTTAGGTGCAGGACCCATCGTCATTGGACAAGCTGGCGAGTTTGATTATTCAGGCTCTCAGGCTGTTCGTGCATTGAAAGAAGAGGGATATCGCATCATTTTAGTCAACTCGAATCCTGCAACAATCATGACCGACCCTGATTTAGCAGATGCGACTTATATTGAACCCATTCTTTGGCCCGAAGTCGCCAATATTATTGAAAAAGAACGGCCTGATGCCCTATTGCCCACAATGGGTGGACAAACAGCTCTGAATTGTGCTCTTGATCTGGTGCGAGAAGGAATTTTGGCGCGCTATGAAGTTGAATTAATTGGTGCAACAAAAGAGGCCATCGACAAAGCTGAAGATCGAGAAAAATTTAGACGATTGATGCAAGACATTGGTCTTGAAATGCCACGCTCAGCAATTGCCCATAGTCTTGAAGAAGCTTTTTCTGTGCAGGCCTATCTTGGATTCCCAACGATTATACGTCCTTCATTTACAATGGGGGGAAGTGGCGGAGGGATTGCATATAACCGAGAAGAGTTTGAGGCCATTTGTACCCAAGGATTGGCACTTTCTCCCACACATGAACTATTACTTGATGAGTCTGTATTGGGGTGGAAAGAGTTTGAGATGGAAGTGGTTCGCGATAAAAAAGACAATTGTATCATTGTATGCTCTATTGAAAATTTTGATCCAATGGGCGTGCATACAGGCGATTCAATCACAGTTGCTCCAGCTCAGACGTTGACAGATAAAGAATATCAGCGCATGCGTGATGCGGCTATTCGCGTTTTGCGTGCCGTGGGTGTTGAGACAGGTGGGGCAAATGTTCAGTTTGCTGTAAATCCAGAGGATGGTCGTCTTTTGGTTGTTGAGATGAACCCGAGAGTTTCTAGAAGCTCCGCACTTGCATCAAAAGCAACAGGATTTCCGATTGCAAAAATTGCAGCTAAACTTGCCATTGGTTATACATTAGATGAGTTGACAAATGAAATAACAGGCCATAAAACACCGGCTTCTTTTGAGCCCTCTATTGATTATGTTGTGACGAAAATACCTCGTTTTAATTTTGATAAATTTCCAGAGACAAAGCCTTCTTTGTCCACACAGATGAAATCAGTGGGCGAAGTGATGGCGATAGGTGAAAACTTTCGTGCTTCTTTGCAAAAAGCCATTAGAAGCTTAGAGATTGGTCGTGATAGTTTGCAGTCATTATTGAAAGGTGAACTTGATTCTGCGACACTCCGCGGCTTATTACGGGAGCCCACGCCAGATCGATTATGGTATATTGCGGATGCTTTTCGTTATGGCATGAATGTGGATGAAATTTATCAAGAATGTCATGTGGATCCTTGGTTTTTACGACAAATTGAGACGTTAGTGGGATTTGAATATGCTTTAGCAGATCTTTCTCTCGATGCCATTAGTGAAGACGCTCTCCGCGAGCTTAAACAAGTCGGTTTTTCAGATCGTTATGTTGGGCAATTGCTCAGCTCTACTGAGGCAGAAGTGCGTGAAAGACGGTGGGCATTGAATATTCGCCCAACATATAAACGAATCGATTCTTGTGCGGGTGAATTTCCAACACAGACACCTTATCTGTATTCTTGTTATCGCCATTCTTGTGAAGCATTCCCAACAGAACGTAAAAAAGTGGTTATTTTGGGTGGCGGGCCGAATCGCATTGGCCAAGGCATTGAATTCGATTACTGTTGTGTCCACGCGACAATGGCGTTGCGGGAAGCCGGTTTTGAAACCATCATGGTAAACTGCAATCCTGAGACAGTGTCGACTGACGTCGATGTTTCTGACCGATTGTATTTTGAGCCAATTACGCTGGAAGATGTACTCGAAATCATTGCATTAGAAAAACCAGAAGGCGTCATTGTTGATTATGGTGGACAGACTCCTCTGAAACTGGCAAAGACTCTGGCCGAGCAGGGCGTGGTTATTCTTGGTACTCAACCGGATGCCATTGATGAGGCTGAAGATCGTGAACGTTTTCAAAAAGTGATTACACGGCTCAATTTACATCAACCACCGAATGGTACTGTTCGAAGTGAATCTGAAGCCATCGTGGTTGCCGAAAAAATTGGCTATCCTCTGGTTGTTCGACCTTCCTATGTGTTGGGTGGACGAGCCATGGAAATTGTGTATCACGAAGAGGATCTTCGGCGTTATCTGACCCAAGCGGTTGCGGTGTCAGAGGATTCTCCTGTACTTTTGGATAAATTTCTAAATGATGCTATTGAGGTTGATGTGGATGCTGTTTGTGATGGAGAGCATGTTTTGATTGGCGCCATCATGGAACACATCGAGCAAGCAGGAGTTCATTCGGGTGATTCTGCATGTACATTGCCTCCTTTTAGTCTAAGCAGCGTTGTGCAGCAAGATCTTGCCGAACAAATGCGAATGCTAGCTCTTGAGCTTGGCGTGTGTGGTTTAGTCAATGCTCAGTTTGCCATTCAATCAGATGACATTTACGTGCTCGAGGTGAATCCTAGAGCTTCAAGAACGGTTCCTTTTGTTTCAAAAGCGACGGGATTACCACTGGCAAAAATTGCCGCTCGTTGTAAAATTGGAATGAGTTTGCGAGCACAAGGCCTTTTGCAGCGACAACCGAATCCAAATTTTTATGCAATCAAATTACCTGTTTTTCCTTTCATCAAATTTTCTGGAGTCGACTCTATTCTGGGACCCGAAATGAAATCTACAGGTGAAGCAATGGGGATTGCAAAACGATTTGGACAAGCCTATAGTAAGGCCCAACTTGGTGCTGGTGCGCACATGACAAAACGCAAACGCGCATTTTTATCTGTTCGTGATGCAGATAAAACGCGTGTGGGCGAAATTGCAAAAAGATTGACTGATTTGGGATTTGAACTTGTCGCAACACGAGGTACCGCTATGGTGATACAAGCCGCAGGAATTGACTGTCGGCGTATTTTTAAAGTCGCTGAAGGAAGGCCACATATTGTGGACTACATTAAAAATAACGACATTGATTTCATCGTCAATACGACAGAAGGTAAACAAGCCATTGCCGATTCATTTTCGATTCGACGTAATGCATTGCAGTATAAAGTGAGTTATACGACGACTTTATCCGGAGCCGAAGCCTCATGTCTTGCCATGAAATATGAAGATAGAAAAACGGTCACGCGATTACAAGATTTATGGGAGAAGGACATATGCAAAAACATCCAATGACACCAGAAGGAGCAGAGACACTTCGTCAAGAACTGCATCGTCTTAAGTCGATTGAAAGACCTCGTATCATTGAAGCGATTGCAGTTGCAAGAGCGCATGGCGATTTAAAGGAAAATGCAGAATACCATGCGGCACGTGAGCAACAAAGTTTCAATGAAGGGCGTATTCTGGAGCTTGAAGCGAAACTTTCCAATGTGCAAATCATTGATGTTCGCAAAATGCCGAATCAAGGCAAGGTCATTTTTGGCTCTGTGGTGACACTCTGTAATATTGGCTCTGGAGACGAAATTACTTATCAATTGGTTGGTGTTGATGAGGCTGATATCAAATTAAATAAAATTTCTTTCAGCTCACCAATCGGACGTGCTGTTATTGCCAAGCAAGTAGGGGATTGTGTAATGGTCGAAACCCCAGGTGGAATGGTTGAATATGAAATTGTTGAAGTGAGTTATGAATATTAAACATAATCACCAATAGAGCGCTTGCATAACCTCGCACTAAAACAAAATTCACAGGTTATGCAAGAGCACCTTCTGGATCTAGTTGGTTTGTCCAAGATCATTGATTAGTCTTGGAATTTCTTGCAGTAGGTCACTGGCTAAAAGTCCTCTCTGGCCTTGTGATGCAGCCACAATGTCACCAGCCCAAGCATGTAAGTAGACACCTGCACATGCTGATTTCCATAGACTTAAGCCTTGTGCCACGCATCCTGAAATAATACCTGAAAGCAAATCTCCCATTCCTGCAGTCGCCATGCCTGGGTTCCCGTGTGGACAAATGAGGGGTGATTCTTTTATCGACCCTATGATTGTATGGGCTCCTTTTAGAATGCAGACACCAGGATATTGTTGTGTGAGACGTTTTATTGTTTTGAGTCGATCTTGCTGCACAAGCGATGTGGATGTGTCGAGTAGTCTGGCAGCTTCTCCAGGATGAGGCGTTAAGATGCAGTCAGCAGGAACCGTCATGTTAAGTTCTGAAAGCCAGTTTAACGCATCTGCATCAATGATTTTGGGTTGAGACTGTTGCATCATGTAACTGAATAATTGTTTGGACCATGGGCTTTTTCCAAGACCAGGGCCAAGTACGATGACGGTTGCTTTTTTTACAATGGGGTCGAGGCCATTGTTGATATGGTCAAAGCCATAGCAGATTAATTCAGGTCGTCCAGCTGTAATGGATAATGCGTGCTCCGCGCGTGTCACAACAGTAACTAAGCCTGCACCGGTTCTTAACGCACCTTCTGCTGCAATGCGTACAGAGCCTGGCATACCGGTATCGCCACCAACAATTAGAACGTTACCAAAAAGATGCTTGTGAGCATCAAGCGGGCGTGGAGTAAACCAAGATTGAATCTCTTTTAAGGTGAGCGTTTCAGATGGATTTGGTCGCATAATCAAGGAATATAGTAGTAAGGATTAGGAAGTTTAAACGTTTTCATCGCGTGTCCGCCCTCCAAATCACTTGCTTGATCGCCGATAGAAGCGATGATGACATAACCTTGTTGCTCTATTTGAGCTCTTGTTTCAGATTTAAAAGGAATTGCCGAATTTTTATCATAGGATTTGGGTTTGTAGTAGACTTCTTTCCACTCAGTAAATCCTTTCTTTTTGAGATTCTCTTCGGTTTTTTGTTTAAAGACATTTGTTCGACCTGTAATAAAAAAGACGTCGACATGATGCTTTAAAGCGTCTTGATAAAGCGCTAATGTAGCAGGGAGAGCTGGTTCGTTGGCCTTTAAGTGCTCTTTGTCAAAAACATCCAGCGGGGCGCAAAAATGATAAGATTGCATCACAGGATAATTTGACAAACTCGTCTCATCTATATCCAACACAAGAGCCAGTCGTTTTGGATTTTTAGCGTGTTGATTTTCATCCGCGGTTTTATCTATGAATTTTTTTGCTTTGGCGATCACTTTTGCAAACTCCGCATCATATTGTCCTGATGCATGATAAATCTCAAGTTGCTTTTTTAATTGTCCAAGATTTACGGGCTCTGCGAATGATTTGCTGCAGAGTAGTACAGCACAAGCGAGCGCAAAAAAACTATTCATAACAAGCTGAGATGGATTCATAATGTTAAAGTCTTTTAAGATGAGAGGGTATGATTATAAGAAGAACCAGAGGCTTGTCAACTGAGTATTTCGATGGTGAGCATGTCGCGCTCAATTGAATGAACTGCCAGGAATTAAATTTTGGGTGGGGTCAATTTCAGCCAAATACGTTCGTGGCAATAAAATAAGATAATTTTACTGAGCATTTCCAGAAGGCCAACATAAAAAGATGTTTGCCACTCGTGTGTGAAAAAATAAACGGCGATCATGGTGGCTAATGTTCCAAAAATACGCCAACTGACGGCTTTTAATAAACTTTTGAAATGAGAATCCATTTATAATATGTCCATAATAAGCTCAATTGCTTCTGAGATGGATAAGTCACTTGTATCAATGATTAAATCAGGATTTTCTGGTGATTCATAGGGCGCACTAATGCCTGTGAATGCTTGAATTTCCCCACGTTGTGCTTGCAAATAGAGCCCTTTCACATCTCTTTTTTGGCATGTTTCAAGAGGTGTTGCCACATAAATCTCAAGAAAACGTCCATTTTCGGAGACCATTTTTTTCATGACGTCGCGTGTCGATTTGTACGGAGCTATTGCTGCAATAATGGCAATGCCACGATGTTTGGTAATCTCTGAGGCTACATAAGCCACTCGCTCAAGGTGTTTATTTCGGTCTTCTGGGCTGAAGCCCAGTTCTGAAGACAAATTTTTTCGAAGGATGTCTCCATCTAACAGTGTGACGGTTCGTGTTGTTTGTTCTTGAATCGTTGCTTTTAATGCTTGGGCCAATGTCGATTTTCCAGCACCAGAGAGTCCTGTAAAGAGAATAGTGAGGCCTTGTTTTGATTCAGCAGGGTAAGTTTCACTTAAAATGTTGTTGATTTCTGGGAAAGTGAACCATTCTGGAATTGCCCGTCCTTCTTTTAGATGCGCACGCAGTTCTGTTCCGGATAGTGTTTGAATGTCGGCTTCTTCTTCAACTTTGTCTATCCCGATAAAAATCTGGCGTTTTTTGTCAAAGACCATCTCTGGATAAGGTAAGGGTATAATGCCGATTTCTTTTTGATGCTCCTGTAACAATGTTTGTGCTGCATAGGGTGAATAAAAATCAGGTCCGAGGCCTGCATGATCGCGTCCGACGATAAAGTGGGTTGCTCCATAATTTTTTCGAATGAGTGCGTGCCAGAGTGCTTCTTTAGGGCCAGCCATACGCATTGCCAGGGGAAGAAGACTTAATTGTACAGGTATGTCTTCGTATTTTTTTAAAATTTCGATGTAACATTTGACGCGAGTGATGTAATCAATGTCATCTGGTTTTGTCATTCCCACAACGGGATGAATCAGCAGATGACCACCGATTTCTTGAGCCGCTCTTTTGGTCAGTTCGAAGTGAGCTCGATGCATTGGATTTCGTGTTTGAAATGCGACAACTTTATCCCATCCTGCATATTGGAACAGTGATTTTAACGTGCTGGGTGTGTGCCGATATTGAATAAAATCTGAGTGTTGAGGCAATCTGATTTCAGTCAAAGGTCCACCCACATACCATTCATGAGACTGATGTTTGAGTGCGTAAACTCCTGGGTGTTTTTCATTTTGTGTGCCAAATACACATTGCGCTTCTTGTGTTTTGTTTGGCTTCCAAATGGATGTGACGGTAAGTGTGGCGATGGGAGTATTGTCTGCTGCGACCAGTGTGATTTTTTCTTGATATGCCAAATTTCTTGCAAGTTCATCGCTGATATCCAGCGTGATGGGGATGGGGAAAAGGGTGCCGTCTAAAAGACGCATTGTGTCGCAAACAGATTGGTATTCTGCTTGTGTTAAGAATCCATGCAAGGGTGAAAATGCACCATTTAAAAGACATTCAACGTCACAAAGTTGCTTGGGTGTGAGTGTTAACGTTTGAGTTTGTGTGCACAACATCATGTCAATTGATCCATTTCATACTTTGCTGGCTAAGATAAATAATTTTGGACAAGTAAACAAGCCAATATTTAAGTTATGTTGGGCAAGAAATAGATTGTCCATTTAAGTCCTCATTACTTAAAGTGATGGTGATCGCGGCAGGAACGCTAGTTTGATTGATTTGGATGTTGTAAATCGTGTCAAAGTTGTATGTGCAGTTCCATGTTCCAGCCGTACAATATCCTTGTGCTGCATAAGACGGCAGGCATTCTCCAAATGGCCAAAGTGGGATTTTGTTGGTTGGATTCAAGCCAAGTAAATAATAAAAACTATAGGCTATGATGGGGATGTTTTTATGTTCCCAAGCAATAAAAACGGTTTTACCGCAGTAGGCTTCTGTGTTTAATATTTCTCGAGCAATATCAATATCGCCAGTGGAAAGACCGCTGCTACATATGCCTGCGGGCGAGGGCGGTTGTGGTAATGTGAGTAACCACACAGGGGGAACATCACTTGCACTTGGAACCGTGTAGTCTCCTGGGGCTGACGGCCCTCCATAATGACCTGCGCCATAGTCAGTGAGTACGGGCAGATTAAAGTATACGGCGGTGGGCTCTATTGTTGCCAGCGGCCTAACATAGGGGTAACAAGTTTTATCGCTTGATGAGTCGGGCATTGTGACGTTTGGATTCGCTGCGTAAATTGCAGTAGGAGCACCGTACCTCGTGTTTAGCAATTGTGTGAGTGCCAGTGAACGGTTTAACCCTTGACAATCTAACTGACCGCGAGGAAATAACAAGTTATATTCACCGTGTCGTACGATCACGATATTTTTGATGCAGTCAGAAAAAGAAACAGAAAAATTAAATAGAAAGGTTATTCCTATAAAACACCGATACAGCGATGAGAAGTGAGCGTTTTTATTTATCAAAATAATGATCCCAATGATAGATAAGCGAAATTAATGCGGTTTGAGTATTTGCTTTTGTAGAGGTGCTATTTGAAATAGGACCCAGTTGATAGACAGAAGTAGAATAGTTGTGACTGGTGATATTTTTTGAGATTTCGGGATAAAGCGTATAAACATAATCCCCCCGAATGGAGAATCGGGACGTCATGCTTTGTTCAAATCCAAGACCGATACGCAGACCTGTCATAGACTCTGCATAGGTGTTATTTAAGGTCGTTTCAAGCGGGATAGTTGATCTGGAGTCTTCTACAGAAACCGTCCGAGTGAATTGATTAAAAGAAGCTCCGATACGTCCGTATAGCAAACTGCTTTGATTCACCAAAAACCCAAACCGTCCGTCGATTCCAAAATCAGCAGTACCAAGACTCGTTTTCGTATTGGTGACTAGGGATTCACTTGGAAACAATAAGTGACTTGTCTCACTCCAATAAGATTGAAGACCACTGATATTGACGTATAGCTCTGGGCCCGCAAAAAATTGCTTAAAAGCAAACAATTTGCCGATGTAAAAAGAGCCTAACACGCTGGTTTCTGATGTTTTTGGATGAATAGACTGATTCGAGAAAAATGAAAATGAAGGGTTGATTTCAGTCAGGCTAGAGGTATTAAACTGCCCATTCGTGACACCTATTCCTGCCCCAATATAATAGTCTGGAAAAAAGTCGATACTTTTCGGAGTGGAGAATGCGAAAGTAGACACCGGTATGATCAGGCATGAAAATAGCACTTGTATTGTTTTTAAAAATTGATTCATATTTGAGTCGTATTGAGTGAATGAGTTTTTTAAATTTGATTTCTGGTAGATATTTGTAACAAGTTTTAAAGACGAAGTCATCATTCTAAATGCTTTTTGTTGTGTCTTGGCTCTTTACGTTGTATTATCGCGTTTCTTAATTAAGACTAAAACAGTACTCGATAAAATAAACGAGAAAAATGATGCTTCGTATTAGCAAATTGGCAGATTATAGTACCGTGATCATGGTGTATTTGGCTAAGAAACCAGATCAACTTTCGAGCGCTCGTGATATTGCGCTTCATACAAGAATCACTTTGCCAACCGTCAGTAAGTTGTTGAAACGATTGACGGCGGCGTCATTGTTGATTTCTGTGCGTGGTGTGGCGGGTGGGTATCGTCTTTCGAAAAAAGCAGAAGACATTTCTATCCGTGAAATTTTATATGCACTCGATGATTCTCGTGGGTTGACCGAGTGCGAGCATGCGCCCAGTGCTTGTGCATTACATGATGTTTGTCATGTCCAACATCATTGGCGCATTATCAGCAATATGATTGAGTCTACACTAAACAGTGTGAATTTAGCAGCTTTGGCTTCTTCTCAAATAGGAATACAACGTGGTTAAAGAGAATGATACTTTAGATTCATGGTTAAAACGTGATTACGAACATGGATTTGTCACAGAAATCGAAACTGAGACTTTTGCTCCAGGGCTTGATGAGTCTGTGATAAAACGCTTATCAGCTATTAAACGAGAACCTCAGTTTGTTCTAGATTGGCGTCTTAAAGCGTATGAGGCATGGTTAAAAATGGAAGTCCCTCATTGGGCAAGTGTACATTATCCTGCAATCGATTATCAGGCCATTTCGTACTATTCTGCTCCTAAAAAAAAGGAAGATGCACCTAAAAGTTTAGATGAAGTTGATCCTGAATTGCTCCGTACGTATGAAAAATTAGGTATTCCGCTGCAAGAGCAGGCATTATTGGCTGGTGTTGCCGTTGATGCTGTGTTTGATAGTGTTTCTGTTGCCACGACTTTCAAATCCAAATTGGCTGAAAAAGGAATTATTTTCTGTTCTTTTTCCGAGGCTGTACACACTCATCCCGAATTAATAGAGCAATATTTGGGTTCGGTCGTTCCTTATCGCGATAATTTTTATGCGGCACTGAATTCTGCGGTGTTTAGCGATGGTTCTTTTGTATATGTCCCTAAAGGGGTGCGTTGTCCAATGGAATTATCAACTTACTTTAGAATCAATTCAGCCGGGACCGGCCAGTTTGAGCGAACACTAATTATTGCGGACGCCGATAGTTATGTTTCCTACCTTGAAGGTTGTACGGCACCGAAGCGAGATGAAAATCAATTGCATGCGGCGGTTGTTGAACTCATTGCGCTTGAAAATGCTCAAATTAAGTATTCCACTGTTCAAAATTGGTACCCTGGTGATGAAGAAGGGAAAGGTGGAATCTACAATTTCGTGACCAAGCGAGGCGCTTGTCGAGGCGCGCGCTCCAAAATTTCATGGACACAAATCGAAACGGGATCAGCCATTACATGGAAATATCCAAGTGTTGTGTTACAAGGTGATGATTCAGTTGGAGAGTTTTACTCCGTTGCAGTGACCAATCATTGTCAGCAAGCGGATACTGGAACAAAAATGATTCACTTAGGTAAAAATACTCGCTCTACAATTATTTCAAAAGGTATCAGTGCGGGTCGTGCGCATAATGCGTATCGAGGTTTGGTTCGTGTGGCCCCAACGGCGGAAAATGCAAGAAATTATACACAATGTGATTCTTTATTGATGGGGGCTTCGTGTTCTGCAGATACTTTCCCTTACATAGAAGTTAAAAATCCAACTGCACAAATAGAACATGAAGCAACAACATCAAAATTAAGCGATGAACAGCTTTTTTATTGTTTGCAACGTGGAATTGAAACAGAAGATGCTGTCTCGATGATTGTGAATGGGTTTTGTAAGCAGGTATTAAAGGAGCTTCCCATGGAGTTTGCTGTGGAAGCCACAAAATTGCTAGGTATTAGTTTAGAGGGGGCTGTGGGGTAAATGTTAACAATAGAACAATTGCATGTCGCAACCGATGACACTCCGATTTTAAAAGGCATTGATCTGACGGTTAAAGCAGGCGAGGTACATGCCATCATGGGGCCTAATGGCTCGGGCAAGAGTACTTTATCGAAGGTATTGGCAGGTCATCCTGCGTACACGGTAACAAGCGGCTCGATGACTTATCTAGGACAGGATCTCAGCGCTTTGTCTGCAGTTGAGCGTGCGCAGGCGGGTCTTTTTTTGTCTTTTCAGTATCCCGTTGAAATACCAGGTGTGACCAATATCAATTTCTTAAAAGCGTCAGTGAATGCAGTTCGTAAAGCCCAAGGCAAATCACCTATGGATGCGATTGAGTTTTTAAGTTTTATTCGTGAGAAATGTCGTCTTGTCGAGATGGATGAGTCATTCTTGTATCGAAATATCAACGAGGGCTTTTCTGGTGGAGAGAAGAAACGAAACGAGATTTTGCAAATGGCGGTTCTTGAACCGAAACTTGCCATTCTAGATGAAACAGATTCTGGTCTTGATATTGATGCATTAAAAACCATCGCTGAAGGCATTAATGCCATGCGAAGTCCTTCTCGTGCAATTATTTTAGTGACGCATTACCAGCGGCTTTTGAATTATATTGAACCTGATTACATTCATGTTTTAGCCAATGGACGCTTGGTTCGTTCTGGCGATAAATCTTTGGCTCGTGAGCTTGAAGATAAAGGCTATAGTTGGCTTGAGGAAATGGAGTGAGCGATGCAATCAGCGCTTGAGTTTTACCTAGAACAGCAAAAAAAATGCTCTCGTTTCCCTTCATTAGAAGGGCTATGTAGTGAGGCGTTAGATCAATTTAAAACACAAGGTTTTCCAACACGTTCGGATGAGGATTGGAAATACACATCGACGGCTGATTTTTGCTCAACCCGTTTTTTGAATGACAATACGGCGGGCGATTTTGACTCATCTTCCAATGTATTTTCATCTCTTCCTACCTATACAATGAGAGGTGAGCTGGTTTCTGAAGCGTTGTTACCGGCGGGTGTAATTGTGACTTCTTGGGCGAATGCTTTAGATTTGCATGCAGAAAAAATAGCACCTTATTTAGGAAAAATTTTAAAAACGCAACATGGATTTTTGTCTCAAAATACTGCCATGCTTTCTCAAGGGGTATTTATTTATGTGCCTAAATCGATTGTAGTCGACCTTCCCTTACGTTTGCTGAACGCTCCTCTCAAAGATGGTGCTCGTTATATTCGTCATCTTGTTGTACTAGAAGAAGGTGCATCTTTGTCCGTGGTTGAAGATTATCAAGGAACAAATGATGTGGCTTATTATACCAATACGGTCACGGAAGCTTATTTACATGCACATGCTTCGTTGAAGCATTATAAAATTCAACGCGAGGGAAGAAAGGCTTATCATGTAGGGCACCTGGCTGTTGTACAAAAGGCACATGCTGTTCTTGAAAGTCACTCATTTGCTCTTGGGGGCGCTTGGGTGCGTAGTGATATTGAAATTCAACTTGAAGAGTCTCATGCAACTTGTTCAATGAATGGAATTTACATGACAAGCGACAAGCAACATTTGGATCACCACACGAAGGTGCATCATCATGTTCCTTTCTGTAGCAGTTATCAGGATTATAAAGGTCTGATTGCAGGCGCTTCCCGAGTTGTCTTTAATGGTATTGTAGATGTGCGACCATTCGCTGTGGGGACTGTTGCGCATCAAAGCAATAAAAATTTATTGCTTTCAAGAAATGCAGAAGTCGATACCAAACCACAATTGGAAATCGACGCGGATGATGTCATCTGTACTCATGGTGCGACGGTCGGACAGCTTGATGCAGATGCTTTGTTTTATCTCGAGGCTCGAGGGATTCCACAAGAAGAAGCTCGATATCTGTTAATGCGTGCCTTTGTAGAAGAAAACTTACAGAAAATGGGTCGACCAGAGTGGTCTCAGTGGATGAGTGATTTACTGAATCCAACAATGGAGTTTTAAATGAGATTTGTACCCGAAAAAGTGCGTTTAGACTTTCCTATATTGGATCAATCAATCCATCATCATCGTCTGGTTTATCTCGATAATGCGGCTACCACTCAGAAACCACAAGCTGTTCTAGATGAGATTGTTCGCTATTATCGAGAGGACAATGCAAATGTACATCGTGGTGTGCATGTGTTGAGTGAGCGTGCTACTGCTCAATTTGAAAAAGCACGTCGTCTTGTTCAGCAGTGGATCAATGCTCCTTCGTCATCCGAGTGTATTTTTGTGCGTGGTACCACTGAAGCGATTAATCTGGTTGCACAAAGCTATGCGTTACCGCTCCTTCAGCCGGGTGATGAAATTATTCTCAGCTATTTAGAGCATCATTCAAATATTGTCCCCTGGCAGATGGTGTCTCAGGCCACTGGGGCAGTTATTCGTGTGATCAATTTACTACCAGACGGTCAGCTTGATTTATCTCATTATGAAGAACTGCTTTCACCAAAAACAAAAATCGTTGCTTTGACGTATGCTTCAAATGCATTGGGAATATTGAATCCTATTGCTCTTCTGGCTGAAAAAGCGCACTCAGTTGGTGCTGTGTTATTGGTAGACGGTGCACAAGCAACCGCACATATGCCGGTCGATGTGCAAGCGCTTGGTTGTGATTTTTATGCTTTTTCTGGTCATAAAATGTATGCGCCAACGGGTATCGGCGTTCTTTGGGGACGTGAGGATTTGCTCAATAACATGCGACCTTATCAAGGTGGTGGTGAGATGATTGAATACGTTCAGTTTGATAAAACCGCTTATGCACCTCTCCCTTATAAATTTGAAGCAGGAACGCCGAATATTGAGGGCGTGATTGGACTTATGGCGGCAATTCAATATTTGTCTCAATATGATATGCAAATGTTGATGGAGTATGAGGCGAATCTTTTAGCTTATGCCACTAAAGCCATTCTTAACGTTCCTAATATCCGTATTTATGGCCTATCTCAAGAAAAAGTTCCGGTGATTTCTTTTACCCACGACACCATACATTCTCATGATTTGGCAACTATTTTGGATAGTCGTGGTGTTGCAATGCGAAGTGGTCATCATTGTGCAATGCCTCTGATGACGTATTTGAAAGTTCCTGCGACGACAAGATTGTCCTTGTCTTTTTATAATACATTTGAGGACATTGATGCGGCTGTTGATGCTCTCTATTATGCCTGTGAGGTTTTTCGTTAATGGATATTCGTGAACTTTATCAAGAAGTGATCATGGATCACAATCGACATCCTCGAAATCACCATGAAATGAGTCATCCAACCTGCTCTGCAAGAGGCTATAATCCGTTGTGTGGTGATCAGTTAACGGTGTATTTGCATCTTGCGGATCACAAAGTGGATGACATTAGTTTTGTTGGATGCGGGTGTGCGATATCCCAAGCTTCGGCTTCTCTCATGACAGAAGTCATCAAAGGAAAATCAATTGAAGAAGCGCATGCTTTATTTCAAACTTTTCACGACATGATGACCAAAGATAATGTTTCTTTGAGCCAAATAGATAAACTTTCGGTCTTGAGCGGGGTTAAAGCTTATCCGGCTCGAGTAAAGTGTGCAACACTTGCTTGGCATACATTAGATGCGGCATTGAAGCAAGAAGCAAACATTGTAAACACGGAGATATCGTGATACTTGGATTTAAAAAAAAGCAAAAAGAGCTTGATGCGCTTAAAGAAGCAATTATTGCCGCGCTTAAAACAGTCTATGATCCTGAAATCCCGACCAATATTTACGATTTAGGATTAATTTACGATATCGCAATTAATGAAGAAAAGCATGTTGATATAAAAATGACACTGACTTCTCCTGGATGTCCAGTTGCACAGACCTTTCCTGGGACTGTCGAGCAAGCCGTTTTGACCGTTGATGGTGTTCGTGAATGTGTTGTTGAGCTGGTGTGGGAGCCGCCATGGACGCAAGAACGAATGAGTGAAATTGCAAAACTTGAACTTGGAATTTTTTATTAATGTATCCTTCTTGGCGGCCATCGGCCTCTTTAATCGATCTGCGTAAACGTGCTGAACTTTTAGCAAAAGTTCGTTCTTTTTTTGTTGATAGGGGCTACTTAGAGGTCCAAACACCGATTATGGCTCGGTATGGTGTGACTGATCGTTATCTTGAGAATATCCAAGCTGTTTTTAGAAAGCAGTGTTATGCGTTACAAACCTCTCCGGAATATCACATGAAGCGCTTACTCGCTGCAGGGAGCGGGCCCATTTTTCAATTGTTTCAAGCATTTCGTGATGATGAGCTGGGGCGTTGGCATAATCCTGAATTTACGATGTTAGAGTGGTATAAGTTGGATGCAGATCATCTTGCTTTATTGAATGAAGTCGAGATTTTTGTTCGCGCTATTTTAAACTGTCCCCCTTTTATTCGAAAAACTTATCGTGAAGTATTTCTTGAGTATTGTGCAGTCGATCCATTCATGGCAACAGTTGGTGAGCTTCGCCATACCGTTTCTCTTTATCATTTAGACACCGTGTTCAGTGTTGAAGAGTTGAATCGAGATTTATATTTGTTTTTGTTGATGACACATGTGATAGAGCCTGCTTTTAAACATTTGGATTCTCCTGTCGCTGTTACTGATTTTCCACCTTCTCAAGCTTTTTTATCTCAGATAGTAGACGGCGTTGCTCAGCGTTTTGAAGTGTATTATCAGGGAGTGGAGCTGGCCAATGGGTTTCATGAACTGACTGATGCCTTGCTTCAAGAGCAGCGATTTCAAAACGACAATGCAGAGCGTTTACATGATGGACTCCCTGTTGTAGAAGCCGACCGATATCTACTGGAAGCATTAAAATTTGGATTACCTCCATGCAGTGGTGTTGCTCTAGGAATTGATCGGTTGTTTGCTTTCGCTCTTGGAAAGACGAGCATTAAAGAAGTGCTTGCCTTTGATCATGAGCGTGCTTGAGGACGTTGGGACTCACGAGAATTCTAATCGAGCGGATCTTGACAGTGTTGAGGAGGATTTTCTTGTATTTTTTGAATTTTTGCATCCCACCAACCGCCTCCTAATGCTTGGAACAAAGCGACACTATCTAATAATCGGTTGGTTTGTGCTTGAATTAATGCCAGTTCTTTTTCAAGATAAAACTGCTCGTTTTGTAGTAAAATGTAAGTATTCAGATCTCCCAGTTGCCATTGTTGTCGAGCAATGAATAAATTGCTTTGAGACGCTTTTTGAGCCACTTTCGCCGTTTTAAAGGCTTGACTGTCTTGATAAATCGCTTGTAATGTGTCGGTCACATTTTGAAACGCTTGAATTACCGTTGAGCGATAATTTTCTGCAGCCTGTTGGTAAGCGGCTTCTGCGGCTCTTTGTTGATGCATCAGTTTTCCGGCATCGAAAACAGGTTGCGCTATAATTCCTGCAAGACCCCAAAAATTGGTATTGGGTCCAATAAAACTGGCAAGCGTAGTCGATGAGGCACCTAGTCCTGTTGTGGTGAGATTGATGTTGGGTAATCGATTCGATTTGGCTACGCCAATCAAAGCATTAGCTGAATGCATTTGTTCTTCTGCTGCTCGGATGTCTGGGCGTTGTTCTAAAAGTGTTGAAGGTAAAGAAAGTGGTAATCTTTGAGGTAGTTTGATTTCACCCCATTGAAAACGCGGTGTTTCACGATTATCAGGTAATCGTCCTGCTAGTGCGTTTAGTAGATCATGTTGTAAAGCCAATTGTTTTCGTAGGGGAGGAAGAGACGCTTCATTGGAAGCCAGCGCTTGCTCTTCTAAATGTATATCAAATGAAGAGGCATCCCCAAGCGCGTATCGTTTGCGTGTGATATCCAATAAGTCTTTTTGTATCTTGATCAGTTTTGTTGTGGTATTAATTTGCGCATTTAAAGCCGCTTCTTGAATGGCTGCACTGGCTACATTTGAAGCTAAAGTTAAGTAAGTTGCTTCCAATTGCAGCTGTTGATAGTGTGCCAAAGCGATGAGTGATTCTTCTTGTCGCTTGTTGCCACCAAAGGCATCTGGATTATAACCCACAAGCAATTGTCCAGTGAATAATGAGTAGTCATATTGATTAGATGCAAGGACGCTTGTTAATATGCGAGCGACCTGTTGTTTACTTGGCTCGAAACTTAACCTCACACTTGGGAAGTAAATGCTTCGATGTGCATATACTTGTTCTCTTGCATACGAAAGAGAAGCCTTTGCTGCTCCGACATCTGCGTTATGTGCAAAGCTTTGGGTGATCAATTCATTTAAAGCTTTTGAATGAAAAAGCTTCCACCATTTTTTGGGAATTTTTTCATTCAACTCTATTGTTTGTTGTTCAAGTTTTTGATGTGTTTTGCTGGACAAGGTGTTTGGAAGCATGGGTTTAGGGCGTTTATAATCAGGCCCAACAACACAGCTTGCCAATAATACGCTAAGAAAAAAAATCGGGCCTCGTTTACAGATGCTCATCATGTATTTTTCCTTTTTCGGAAAAATCGGCCGCCCAGTGCTTCGAAACGTCGTTCGATTAGGTAATAATAAGTTGGGAGTGCAAACAATGTCAGTAAAGTGGAAATCAGAAGACCGCCGACAACGACAGTGGCCAGCCCTCGTTGCACATCACTGCCGACTCCTGTGGCAATGGCCGCGGGCAGCATGCCAAAAGAAGCCACGGTTGCTGTCATTAAAATGGGCCTTAATCGTTCGCTGGCGCCCTCGATAACGGCTTCTTCAAGTTTTTTCTCTTGGGACAGGCGTCTAATGTTGGCGATCATAATAATTCCATTTTGAACAGAAACGCCAAAAAGGGCAATAAAACCGACGGCTGTTGCTACATTGAGTGTTTGTCCTGTCAGATGCAGTGTCACAAGTCCGCCTAATGTGGCCATTGGGACAACGGCCAGGACTAATCCAACGTTTCTAAGTCGCTGAAATTGCATAAAAAGTAAGATAGACATCAGAATTAACATAATCGCCAAGATGTACACTAATCTTTTTTGGGCGCGTTGTTGGCTTTCAAATTGTCCAGCCCATTCCAAGCGAAATTTTTGATGGTCAAACTGAACCCCTTCATGAATGCGCTGTTGCGCATCTTTTAAATAAGAGGCAAGGTCGCGTCCACGGTTATCAATTCGAATGGCGAGCATTCGCTCTGTATTTTCATGCGCAATATTGCTTTCTCCTGTTTGATAGGCAATCGTGGCAACTTGAGAAAGCAATATATCTGCTCCTGTTGCGCTTCTTAACGTCAAGTTTCCAATGACTTCGCGATTTTGTTTGTTCTCTTTTGAGTAGCGTGCGGTGATATTGTAGATGTGATCATTGGCATACATGAGCGTGATGGGTGCTCCGCCCAATCCTGTTTGAATGAGCGTTGTGATATCTGAAATACTGATTCCAAAACGGGCCATTTTTATTCTATCTGCTGTAATGGTGAGTTGTGGAATAGGGGGCTCTTGGAAAATAGAAACAGAGGCGGTTCCTGGAACAGTCTTTAAGATTTTTACAATTTGGCGCGCAATGTGCCTTGACTCTCGTAAATCATCTCCATAAACACGAAGTGCCAGTGGGCTATGGGCTCCGCCGACACTGTCATTCACATTGTCGATGATGGGTTGGCTGATTCCAATGCTGTATCCTGGCATTTTGGAGAATTCTTGTGTGAGTTGTGCCACAAGATCTGCTTTCGTTTCTCCATTTGGCCAGACTGAATAAGGCTTTAGTCCGACAGGGACCTCAATATGAGAGGGTGACCATGGATCGGTTCCTTCATCACTTCGCCCAAGCTGTGTGACGACATAAGAAACCTCAGGATGTTTGAGCATTTTTTCTCGCAGTTCTCCGGCCATTGCATTTGCTTTTTCAAGCGATATTCCACTGGGTAGTGCTACTTGAAGCCACAACGATCCTTCATCGAGTTCTGGCAAAAATTCTCGGCCTGATGTCATGCCCAACAAAATGATGGAGATTAAGATCGTTCCTCCAACAGTTAAGCTGAATCTGGGAAGTGTGAGTAATTGGTGAAGAAGACTTTTATAACGTGATGTAATTTTAATCAGAATGGTATTGTGAAAAACTTTTTGGGGTTTTTTGAGAATCGTGTAGGCCAATCCTGGTACTAATGTCATGGCACAAATCAATGCGCCTAAAAGTGCATAAGAGACCGTATACGCCATGGGTTTAAATAACCGTCCCTCTGCGCGTTCAAATGCAAACAACGGTAAATAAGCTGAGATGATAATGAGTGTGGCGAAAAAAATAGGGCGTGCGACGTAACCTGTGGTAATCAGCGTGTCTTCTATGCTTAATGCGATGTGCGGGTTTTCTTCTCGTCTTCTTAAGATGGCCTCCATGACAACAATCGCTCCATCTACAATTACACCAAAATCAATTGCTCCAAGCGAAAATAAATTAGCTGGCATGTGTGTAATATTCATCATGATAAACACACTGACAAGCGCTGCAGGGATGGCCACTGTTACCACAAGAGCGGCTCTTGGACTGCCTAAAAAAATGATCAAGACAATAGAAACGAGGCAGATACCTTCAATTACGGTATGTTTGACTTTTTCAATTGTGAGATGAACCAGATCGTCGCGGTCGATGTAAGGTACAATTTGGATTCCCAATGGTTTGAGCTTTGCTCTTAATGCATCTATTTTTTCATGAACACCTTTCAATACATGCGATGGGTTTTCATGCTTTCGCATTTGAACAATGCCTTCTATGCTGTCAGGGTTGTGATTTTTACCTAAGAAACCTTGTCTTTCTTGATGCCCAATGCGTGGTTCGCCAATATCTTTGATGTAAACCGGGATGGTATTTTGCTGAGTGACAACGACATTTCCGAGCTCTTCAAGTGTATGGATTTGTCCAATACCCCGCACAACATAATTTTGTTCTCCTCGAGAGACACGTCCGCCGCCAGCATTGGCTGTATTGTTGGTAATAGCCGTGACAATATCATTGAGGACGACTTGATGTTTTTGCATCTTAATCGGATCAAGGTTCACTTGGTATTCTTTGGTGTATCCACCAAAGTTATTCACATCAGCGATTCCTGGAACTTGCTTAATGGCTGGGATCACCATCCAGCGCTGAATTTCGGAAAGCTCCATGAGATTATGTGTATTTGATTCCAACGTATATCGATAAATTTCCCCTCCAGATCCTGTGAGAGGCCCGAGATTGGGGGATATTCCTGGTGGGAGAATGGCATCACTGATATGATTTAAAACACGTTCTCGAGCAAAGTATTCTTCGACCCCATCTTTAAAAATTAATGTGATTAGAGATAATGCAAATGTACTGCTTGAACGCAGCACATGCAGCTCAGGTAAGTTGACAAGTGCTCGCTCTAGAGGTCTTGTGATTTGTTGTTCTATTTCTTCTGCTGCGAGTCCTCGTACTTGAGTTGTAATTTGCACGGTTACGTCACTCAATTCTGGATATGCTTCGATGGTCATTTGTTTACAGGAAATATAACCATAAAAACACAGCAATATTGCAATACCCCAAGCAATATGTCTTTTTTTAAAGCAAATCGCAATGATTCGATTAATCATTGATTAAGATTCCTCCATCAATGACAATATGCTCACCTTCAGAAAGACCAGATAAAACACGGACCATATCGCTATCTTCTAAACCGATTTGAATTTCTCGTCTGACGAAAGTCCAAGGAGCGGTTTCAACGAAAACAGATGTTTCATCATCATTCATCAGAATGGAAGAGACAGGGATCATGATCACGAGTGGTTGTTTAATTTTAATTTGAACACTGGCAAACATATTGGGTTGTAGCTTGTGATCCGTGTTCTGAAAAAGGGTTCGTGCTTTATTGCGTCTTGTATCGGGCTCTAGATAAGCGTTGACAACACCAATTTGACTTTCTAATGTTAGTTTTGGATAAGCTGGTAAAAAAACAGCAATTGGTTGTTGCGGTCGCATTATTCCAGCCAGCGTTTCAGGAACATCTGCGGTTATCCAGACTTGATCAATATTGGTCAATGTAAATAAGGGTTCTGTCACATCGGTCAGATAGGAGCCAAGCCCATAATGAATAGCGGTCAGTTGTCCATCAATGGGGGCCAAAATTTTGAGAACACCGAAGTCTCCTTGCCCGAGCGTTTTGAGTCTGGCTTGAGTTTGGTTAAAAATCTCGACTGCTTGTTTATAGTCATTTTCGGCAATTTGCAGATCTTTGAGGGTGTTACCGCCAGCTTTGTAGACGCCTTGAGTTCGTGCCAAATTTTTCTCAGCCAATAGTTTTGCCGCTTCTGCTCTTTTATAGTCTGCATTTGCACTGGCCAGATCGCCTGATTGTACTTCGGCAAGTAGTTGATTGGCTTTTACTTCTTGACCAAGGGCCACGTGGAGTTTGATGAGTCGACCCATTACAGGCGGATAAACATTAACGACGCGGGCCGGATCCGCTTCGACCGCACCAGGAACAACCACAAGATGGGGTTGTTTAATTTTTTGTACGGCTTGCGTCTTAATTTCTTGGCGTAATACTGATTTTGGAGGAATAAAAATGGTGTTTTTTTCACGAACTAATAGGAGGTCAGGATTTTTTTTAAAAATAAAGTGAGCCAGTTGGTTGATGCCTTTGAATAAAAAAACGATGAACAAAATACTAAGAAAAGCAGAAATGAAGAGCGCAACCGCGCGTCCTTCTCTACTGAGATGTTGATATTTTTTCCGAAAAATTTCGGCAATTTTCATACAACACGTCCTTGTTCTATGATGTTTTGACTGATGCTAAATGTCGAGAAAACTAGGCGGCTGGTTTTAATGCCAGTTCGTCGCGTTTTCGCCAGTTTAAAATGACAATGGCCAATGTCCCCGCAATGATTCCCCAAAAAGCCGATCCCAATCCGAAAAGAGACATTCCTGAAGAAGAAATCAAGAGTGTAATTAACGCGGGTTCTCGCTCGGTTTCTTTATCTAGGGCATTTTTTAAGCTGGTGCCGATGGTGCTCATCATGGCAATTCCTGCAATGGCAAGAATCAATGCATTTGGAAATGCTGAGAATAAAGTGACGACAGTTGACCCCAATATTGCAATAACAAGCCAACACAGTCCGGCGAATAAAGTTGCACGATAACGTTTTTTGGGATCCGAATCGGCTTCTTTTCCAGTACAAACTGCCGCACTGATAGCGGCAAGGTTGATAGAATAGCAACCGAATGGTGCGAATAAAAGAGTGGCGACGCCAGTCCAGCTTACAATAGATGAGCTGGGTGGTGTATAACCTGATGCATTGAGCACCGCCATTCCAGGAATATTTTGTGATGTCATGGTCACAAAAAAGAGAGGAACGCCAATACTAAAAAGTACTGAGGGTGTAAAAACCGGCATGGTTAAAACGGGGGAGGCCAATGTCAGATGAAGACCTTCAGTATGAAATAGACCCTCTGATGAGGCAATCACGATTCCTGTTAAGAGTACAAATAAAATGGCATATCTTGGAAAAAAACGTTTCCCGACCAAATGCATGATGAGCATGGTACATACCATTGAAAATTGCTCTTGCATGGCGATGAAAACATTCAGTCCAAAATGAAAGAGAATACCAGCGAGCATGGCGGAGCTTAGACTGTGAGGGATGCGTGTAATGAGTTTTTTGAAAAGTCCGGTCACACCGACGACAATCGTTAGAAATCCTGCAAACATAAACGCACCAATCGCCTCGGGCATGGTTACGCCATTGAGACTGGTCACCAGCAACGCGGCGCCAGGTGTGGACCATCCCGTTAGAATCGGCATTCGATAATGCAAAGACAGGCCAATGCACGTTAATGCGATTGAAAGCCCCAACGCAAAAAGCCAAGAGCTGACTTCATCAGGTGTGGCTCCCAATTGTGTGGCAGATTGAAAGACGATGACAGCAGAACTTGTAAAGCCAACCAACACACTGATAAAACCGGCAGTCATGTGCGAAAACGAAAAAAAACGGCGCATCTTATTCAACCTCTTTTAAAACGTTATTCGTTGAGCACATCAGGTGGCAACAAAACGAAATCAACGCAGTGGGGATGTCATTTGATCATCTCTGCGATTTTAACATAATTTTCATATCGTTGTCTCATGATGACTCCTTTTTCTACTGCTTGAATAATTGCACATCCGGGTGTGGTCATGTGTGTGCAATTTCTAAACCTGCAATGCGGGATCAATGGCTTAAATTCGACATAGTGTTCCGCAATGGTGCGAAGTTGAAGCGCCATGAGATTAAATTCGCGCACCCCTGGTGAGTCGATAATCGCGCCTCCGGATGGAAGATGATAGTACTTGGCGTAGCTTGTGGTGTGTTGACCTTGTTCTCGATGTGTTGAGAGCGCTCCAATTTCGATATTTTTTTCGTGTGGCAGCAAGCGTCGAATGATAGAGGATTTGCCAACACCGGATTGCCCGACAAAAATACTGATTTCGTTTTCCAGTTTCGTTTTGAGGTCCTCATCTCCTTGGAGGACATTTTGCTGGAGTTCAACAATAGGGTACCCCAATGGTTCGTAAGTTTCGTGGATTATTTTTCTAAGTGAGGGTGAAACCAGATCCATTTTGTTCAATACAATCAAGACCGACAATTGAAGATGCATTCCCATGACCAGATAACTATCTAGCAGTGTCCACGATAACATAGGCGACTCGGTGACAACGACGCACATTTGCGTTAAATTGGCCGCGATCGGTTTAGATTGTTGATGTTTATTGATTCGTGCAAGTATCGTTTTTCTTGGATAGACGCTTAAAATGACACCTTGTTTTTCGTTCTCCAATTGATACGCGACGCGATCGCCGGTGACGACATCGTTCAAATTAGCGCGAATGGAGCATTGTATTAATCCATGCTCCGCTGTTTCTATTTCGGCTGATTGTCCGAAACGTGTGATGACAAGTCCACTTGATGTTGAGGTTTGGTCATGAGATTCTCGATGTCGTTCTTGTTTTTCTTGGATACGACGTTGTTGTTGATCAGTAATTCGTCTTTTACTCATGATAAGGAACAATGTTATGTTATAGTCATTTTGATAAATCGTACCAGTTCGGATGTGATTAGCAATGAAAATCTACTTAGTTGGTGGGGCGGTGCGTGATAAAATCCTTGGACTTGAGGTAACAGAGCGTGATTGGGTTGTGGTTGGTGCCACTCCTGAGCAATTAGTTCGGTTGGGTTTTACGCAAGTTGGCCGAGATTTCCCTGTGTTTTTGCATCCTGAAACCAAGGAAGAATATGCGCTTGCGCGAAAAGAGCGTAAAATAGGTCCTGGATATCTTGGATTTGAGTGTAATACGTCATCCGATGTGACTCTAGAAGAAGATCTGGCCCGTCGAGATCTCACTCTAAATGCAATCGCAATGGATGAAAATGGAACATATATCGATCCTTACGGCGGACTTCGTGACATTGAGTGTCGTCTATTGAGACATGTGTCTCCTGCGTTTG
Source organism: uncultured Legionella sp. (assembly GCA_964513205.1). Lineage (GTDB taxonomy): Bacteria > Pseudomonadota > Gammaproteobacteria > Legionellales > Legionellaceae > JAGVJT01. The sequence continues at coordinate 65,329 of CAZELP010000006.1, forward strand.
TCGAAGATCCTGTCCGTGTGTTACGCTTAGCTCGATTTGCAGCGCGTTTTCGAGTGCTGGGTTTTGATGTGGCTCCAGAAACTCGTGCTTTGGTGTATGCAATGTCTCGACGAGGCGAATTAAATACTCTTGTCCCTGAGCGGGTGTGGGCGGAGTGGGAAAAAGCCTTATTGACTGATAATCCAGCAATATTTATTCGTGTGTTACGAGAAACTGGTGCTCTCTTTGCAATTTTACCTGAAATAGCCGAAATATTTGGTGTTCCACAAATCAAAACAAAGCCTTCTTGTATGGTCGATGTGGGTGAAAGAGCAATGATGCGCCTTGAGCAATTTAGTGCAACCTGTAGGGATCCTGTGTTGCGTTTTGCTGTATTTTGCTTAGAGCTTGGAAAAGGAAAAACACCTTGTCAATATTGGCCTTTTCATCCTGATGAAATTTCAAATGGGGTCAAAGCATTATCTGATTTGAGCTTACGTCTTAAATTGCCTCGTGTGTACCATGATTTGGCTGAGTTGAGCTTGAAATGGCATCTTGAGATTGGACGTTTATCAAACCTTACACCCAACGAGATTTTAGTTGTTTTAAATCAAACCGATGCCTGGCGGCGCCAAGCTCGTTTTGAATCTTTGTTACGTGTGGCTGAGACTGTTCATGCGAATCCTCAGTTGACACGTGATTGGAACAATTTGAGAGCGTGTGCGTTTGAAATACCACAAAAATTAATAGAAAAGTATCAGGGAATATCTTTGAAAGAAGCCATTATGGCGTATCGTTTAGAACAGATTAAAGCGCATTTAATGCCATAGGAGTCACATGAAAAATAGTCAAAATTTGATATGGATTGATTTAGAAATGACAGGATTATCTCCTGAACAAGATAAGATCCTAGAGATTGCAACGGTTGTCACAGATAAAAATTTAAATATTTTGGCAGAAGGTCCTGTGATGGCAATTTATCAGTCAGAGGAACGTTTGGCTTTGATGGATGCGTGGAATACAAGACAACACAACGCTTCTGGTCTTGTTTCACGTGTTTTAGCAAGCACTTGGAATGAAGAACGAGCCGCTTCTGAGACCATTGATTTTTTAAAGCAATATATCGATGCCGGCCAATCGCCCATGTGTGGAAATACCATTTGCCAAGACAGACGTTTTTTATGTCGTTATATGCCAAAATTGGCCGATTTTTTCCATTACCGTAATCTTGATGTCAGCACGCTAAAAGAGCTGGTTTTGCGATGGAGGCCTGAATTAATGGCGGGCCTTAAAAAATCATCTAAGCATCTTGCATTGGAGGATATTAAAGACTCAATTGAGGAATTGAGGTATTATAGAAAACATTTTATTGCCCAACCTGGGGCGTGAACAAATTTTCTTGAGGAAATAATCAGATGTTTGAACGAGAAAAATTGGTGTTGCCAAATCATGCTGACAAACTTTTATTGCACTCTTGTTGTGCGCCTTGCTCAGGCGAGGTGATGGAGGCGTTGATTGCGTCGGATATCGATTTTACAATTTTCTTTTACAATCCAAACATTCATCCTCTCCAGGAATATGAGCATCGCAAACAAGAAAATGTCGTCTTTGCTGAAAAGCACGGCATCCCCTTTATTGATGCGGACTACGACAAGGACAATTGGTTTTTGCGTGTAAAAGGACTTGAATGGGAGCCTGAGCGTGGTGCCCGTTGTACGGCCTGTTTTGACATGCGCTTTGAAAGAACGGCGCTTTATGCGCATGAGCACGGCTTTCCTGTGATCAGTAGTTCTCTTGGGATTTCTCGTTGGAAAGATATGAATCAAATCAATGGTTCTGGTGAGCGTGCCGCGGCTCGTTATCCTGGCTTATTGTATTGGACATACAATTGGCGTAAAAATGGAGGGAGTGCGCGAATGTATGAAATTGCCAAACGAGAAAATTTCTACAAGCAAGAGTATTGTGGTTGTGTTTATTCACTCAGAGATACCAATGCTTGGCGACAAAAAAATCAGCGTTGTCGAATTAAAATAGGTTTGAATCATTATGAGCAGGCCGCTGATGAGCCTGTTTCAGAAGAAGCGGTTGGTGAGTGTTAATCCATCTTTAACTGCGTAATTGAAGGAGAAAATTCAGGATGAAGCTTTTGCGTTATGGTCCTTTGGGAGAAGAAAAGCCAGCATTGCTCGATGAGAATGGAGAAATTCGTGATCTTTTCCATTATCTAAATGATCTTGATGCACGCAGTCTCGCTGATCCTTCTTTGTTAATGCAGCTGCATGCACTGAATCCCGAGCATTTACCTTCGATTGAGCCGTCGATTCGATTAGGCTCTTGTGTTGCTAATCCTGGCAAGATTATTTGTGTGGGATTCAACTCTTCCACACATGCAAAGCAAATTGGTTTATCTCCTTCACCCGAACAGCAAATGGTGTTGTTTTTGAAGGCAACTTCAGCGCTTTGTGGCCCTTTCGACCCAATTTTATATTCTCCTATGATGCAAAAACTGGATTGGGAGGCTGAGCTTGCCATTGTGATTGGGAAAAAAGGGAAATATATTCCTGAATCAGAGGCACATCATTATATTTTTGGTTACACCTGTATGAATGATTTGACTGATCGTTATTGGCAACTTGAAACTGCTGATAAACAATTTATGAAAGCAAAATGTTTCGATCATGCTGCACCTTTAGGACCTTACTTGGTCACTCGTGACGAGCTTAATGGCTCGGCCCATCTGGATGTTAAATTATGGGTGAATGGTGTTTTAAAACAAGATTTTAACACCGATGAGTATCTCTATCAGGATGCTGCTATTGTCAGTTATGTCAGTCGATTTTTTACGTTATACCCTGGTGATATTATTTCGATGGGCACAGGCCCTGGATGTTCATCAGAAGCCCAGTTTTTGAAGCCCAGTGATAACGTTCAATTACGCATCGAGCGTGTCGGTGAGCAACGGCAAACCGTCGTGCTTGAGGAAACTTCTTTATAGCTTCAACATATTTCTAAGGCCTTCACGATAGGCAATGCTGGCGCCTGCTTTATCGTCGAGGCTTTCTAAAAGTTGACCTATTGCAAAGTAACCTTCCGGTGTGGTTTCAAAAGAGAGTTTTCTCTTCAATGCTTCAATTTTTTGATTTTTCTCGGCTTTAAGTGCTTTTTTGGTTTTCCTTTTTAATTGAAAATAACGCCATCGTCGGGGGATATCTAAAAACCAATTTAGCGTGATGAGCGTCACATGTAATACAAAAAAAATAATCAGCAAGGTCAGTAGCATGGTTAATACAGTGGCCTCTATGGTCCAATGGTTCAACGAAATAAGCACATACCCTGTATCATGATGCAGTTGTAGTCCAAGCCAAATTGAACCAGAAAAGAGAATAAAAATAAGCAACATTCGAATCATGATGAGGCTCCTGGTTGCTCAGAGGACGATTTTTTCAGAATGGCCTCTAGAAGAGGAAGCGATTCATTTGGAATGAAAGCTTGTGTTTGAAGTGAGGTCGATTGAAGCTTTTCTAAGCTTTTTAAAAGGGTCATCACAACAGGATTTTTTGTGTCGAATCCACGCATGATGTTATCGCATGCTTGTTTGATTGTCAGCTTATAAATGGCTTCATTTTTTTGTAAAATAGCCCATTCAGCCTCTTGAAGTCTGAGACGAATAATTTCCTTTTGAGCGGTTAAAAATGCAGGGCTCATGAGAGGCTCAAGAGGATTGTCATGATGACGAATAATAAAAAATTGTTTGAATGACAAGAGCGTTTGTTTTAGGCGCTCTTGCCATGTTCCTCGAGAATAATCTGGAGTCGAATTCGAAGGTGTTATTGTTGAGGAAAGCTGAGTGGTAGGTGTGTAATCATCAACCAGTTTTTGTAAAGCATCGAGCTGACTTAAAAGACCTGCTACATCGACAACCGGTTGGCTCTCAACCAGAGATATCTCGTGTGCTAATGCTTGCCTAACGGCAAACAGTGCTGCATCGTTGGTTTGTGACAAAAGAACATCTGCTTTTTTCAAAAGTGCGATTGTGGTAACAGAATCATTTCCCCATTCGGCATTGAGTTGTGCGAGCTCAATTGCAAATAAAGCTTTATATAATGTGCCTTCTTCTTCAACAGAGATTTCTTTTTGTGTTTGGCTTATTTTTTCAAGCTCAAGTTTGACTGACTGAATGGCGATTTCTGATGCGGAATTGGCATGATCTTGTTTGATCTGGATGGATTTTAGATGTGTTTCCAACAATTGTTGTTTTAAATACAGCATGCGCATGCTAAACGTGCTCGCTAGAGAGAGCATCAAGAGAACGAGCCATAGAAAAAATGGTTTTTTTCGATGCGTTTTAATCGGATTTTTTGGCGTCGGTTCTGTCATATTCAAAGTCCTTTATTGTATTCAACAAGTTATCATAACTTGTGACAATGACCTCTTTTACAGAGGTTGGTGTAAGTGTTCGCGCAATTCTTTGGCTAATTGTAATGATTGTTTTTTGTTTTAGCCATTGATGTTTTTTTTCTATTTCGACCAATTTCAATAGATGTCGACATGCATTTGCGCTTGTTAATAAAATAATATCGATTGCATGATGTTGCAACAAATGTCGAAATGTCCAGAGGGCCTCTTTAGGACATTGCCTACGATATACAACACAAGTTTGCAAGAGTGCTTGTCGAGAGCGCAGTGTTTTCGAAAGATGCTGGCGTCCTCCAACTCCTTTGATCAGCAATATTTTTTTGTTGAGCACGGATTGAAAATAGGGAAGATCAAGCATACCTTCACTGTTGGCTTCTTTGGGAAGAGGCTGAGATTTGAAGCCGTGGGCTAATAGTGTTTCTGCACTGCCTTTCCCGATGACGAATATCGGCATATCGGACCATTGAGGTACAATCGGTATTTTTTTAAAAAAGTGATGGATTGCGTTTGGGCTTGTAAAAATGACGCAATCAAATGTTTCAAATTGAATTTTTTGTTTCAACCATTGATGTGTTGGTGTTATTTCAAGCAGCGGGAGCTCAAGCACATCAACGCCTATTTTGATAAGATTTTGAGTGAGTTGATGTGCTTGATCGGATGGTCTTGTATTGAGGATACAAAGCTTGCTCAGTGATTTCATGGTGTGTGCTTTAATAGTTGAGTTGCACCTTTTATTTTTAAGTGCTCAGCACATTGAAGTGCCAACTCTTTCCAAGCTGTTATTTGACCTGTTTGTGTTTCTGAAAGTACGGTTTGTCCATTTTCAGAAAGTACTTTTGCTTCGAGACGAAGATTGGCGTGGTCAATTTTCTCACAAAAAATAGCCACAGGCGTGTGGCAGCTTCCTCCCAGATGAGCATTGACCGCCCGTTCTGTTTGAACACACAAAGCATCCTCTGGATGATGCAGCGGTTGAATGAGCTGTTGTGTTTGTTCGTCATCCTGACGGCATTCGATACCCAGTGCTCCTTGACCGCAAGCAGGCAATAGAATGTTTTTATCGAGTACCTGTTGAATGCGATGTGTTAAGTTGAGTCGAGTCAGTCCTGCTGCCGCTAGAATAATCGCGTCATATTTTCCTTCATCCAAACGTTGCAATCTTGTGCCTACATTGCCTCGTAAAGGCACAATGGTGAGATCTGGGCGAAAAGCCAATAGTTGTGCTCCTCGTCTTAAGCTCGAAGTGCCAACCGTTGCACCCTCAGGAAGATGTTGAAGTGCACGATAAGATGAGCTGATAAATGCATCATATGGCGTTTCGCGTTTACAAATAATAGGTAGAATCAGTTTTTCAGGAAAAAGATAGGGCACATCTTTCATGGAGTGCACCGCTATATCTGCGCGATGATGAAGTAATGCCTCTTCCAGTTCTTTGACAAAAAGCCCTTTCCCTCCAATTTTCTGAAGTGAGTCATCTAAAAATCGATCACCGCTTGTTGTCATGGGTATCAATTCGATGTGGAGTGTTGGCCAATAAGCCTTAAGTTGATTTTTAATAAATTCCGCTTGCCATAGCGCTAAAGGGCTGCGTCGAGTGGCAATACGAAGAGTGGTTGATTTCATAAAAAAATACGCAGATAAGATGAGGCATTATATACAAAAAGGAAAACAAAAGGGTAGGAAAAAAGTGAGGACTCGATCAAGTTGATGATTGGTCTTAAAATTCATGTTATAAAGAAATTGCGAAGAGTCTGAAACTCAGGAGGAGTTGTGCGGCAAGTATTCACAGTACCACTTTGTTATTTTCCAAGTTTGGTCTTGTTTCTTGATAATGGACATGATTTCTTATTAAATGTTTTACTTCAATTGAACGAGCATGTGGCATATCGATGGTTTGATGCTCCAATTGAGGCTTTAAATTTTCTAGAAGGCTATCGCCGTCGTCAACAAACACTGTCTCGGCATTGTTTAAGTGAACATCGAGATGCGCTTCAATTTTTTCATTTTCAGACGGATGTCGCGCTTTCAGCATTGTATGCTGAGCTTTACAATCCTTATCGTTTTTCAGAATTATCGGTGATGGTCATTGATTCTAAAGCACGAGGAATGAATGGATTTGAGTTTTGTCGTCGTGTGGGCCATTCACCCATCAAAAAATTATTACTGATTCAGGCTGATGAAAAACAAGAAGCGATTGAGGCTTTGAACACAGGAATTATCGATGCTTTCTTAGATAAAAAATCAGCAGATATCACAGAAAAAATTTCTCATACAATCGCCACTCTTCAAAAAGATTACTTTCTTTCAATGTCTGAAAAAATGTTGAATTGTTTGAATGTTGATGTCTCACCTTGTCTTCAAGACATGGCATTTGCTTTTTTTATGCAATCTTTTTTGGCGCGTCAGCATGCTGTAGAATACTATTTGATTGATAGGCAAGGTAGTTTTTTATTGCTTGATGAAGATGCAAATCCGAGCGTTCTGATGGTTCATTCACCAGAACAGATGGAAAAAGATGCCTTATTTGCCGCGCAACATGGCTTTCCTGAGACCTCAATAGATGCCATCACACAAGGCCAAAATATGATTTGTCAATTTTTTATGGAAAATGCACGTCATGAGGTAACCAATCTTGTTCCATCGGTCAAAATGGAAGTGGGGAGAGGGATTGCACTTTCTTATCTACCGACTCATTTGCTCAGAGGGCTTCGCGATCGCAAGATTTTATCTTATCATCGTTATTTGAATGAACTAGATGCAGAAGAGCTTTCTTTATACATCAAAGAACCCGAATAAAACCTTGGGTGTTAACCGTCTGTGGAGATGATATGCGACTGATTATAGTGTGCCTCATCATGATTTTAGCTGGATTACAGTATAAGCTTTGGCTAGGCGAAGACAGTTTGTTGCGTTGGGTCTCCTTGAACAAAAAGCTAACTGTACAACTTGCTGAAAACAAAAAACTTTCCTCAAGAAACCAAGCCATGGAGGCTGATATTTCTGAATTGAAAAAAGGCGAGCAAGCGTTGGAAGAGCGTGCGCGTTATGATCTTGGAATGGTGAAGCAAGATGAAACTTACTATCAGTTTATTGATTGATTCAATATAATTTTGGGTGCAAGCATGAAAAGCATGAACGATTTTAATCTGAACAATGCTCAACGAGTGGGCGGTCAAACTGGTAGTGTGTGTGTGACGTTACAAACGGAACCGTCAGAAACAGAAAAATCGCCCTATTACCAATTGAAATACTCTATTTTGGCAAATAAATATTCGCGTCAACTGAAGGCAGGGTTTACAGATAAAGAAAATTTTGGCGAAGTCATTGCCTCTTATATTGGGCGAGCGCTTTGGTCAGATGAGCATGTGCCAGAAGTTTCGTTGGTGTATGATGACATAAAAAAACAAGTCAACATTGCCTCTTTGTATCTTGGAAAACCTCAAGATCCTGATACAACAACGCTCGATCATTATGGAAAAAACAAACGTCATGTCATGATTCCAAAGCGAAGAAGACACCTTGTGATTGCATGTGACGAAAAACAGAGTCATCTAAAAGGTGTTCTTCATCTTGAATCCAATCAGCATGACGATCAAATTCTTAAGCAAGATTTATCCTATGCAGTCGCACTCTCTGCGATAGTCGGCGACCATGATGTTAATCCTGGAAATATGATTGTTTTTAAAGATAAGCAAAACCAAGATAGGATTGGTCGAATCGATATGGGGCACGCTTTTAATGAGTTACTCGCCGCGCCACGATTATTTGGCGGGGGTGCTATTTTTCGTACCAACTCAATATTTGACTTCTTTAATCGAATGCGTGTTTCGGGTATTAAAATTGGTGGAGATCGTTCTAAATTAAAGCGAGATTATCGTGGCTTGTTCCCGTCAATGGAAATGGTTACGGCGCTCAGAACGATCAGTTCGAAATCCGCTGAAGTAGAAGAAAAAATCAATGAAGCGCGTGCAGAGTTTGAAATCTTATTGGCAACTCTGAATGAGGATGAGCATGGCGATGCTAAAAACATGGCACACGTGAAAAAATCATTGGCTTCCATCTATAAGGGTTTAGTAGGAAATAAATTAAGTAAAAAGCTTTCTGTTGAACAAGTCATGAGTTTTACATTTGAGGCCATTTCTTCAAAAATTAAGGAGCGAATGCTTCACGCAGAGAAGGTAGCAAATGTGATGGAGCTTCAGCTTGAGATAGAGAAAACTTTAGCCAGTAACAATGATGTTTTTTCCGATAGAGGAACGCAGTTGTTGCAGAAGCCCCAGGATTTGCCTCTGGACCGTCGCAATAGGATTCTCTGGGTTGGAATCGGTGGAGATAAAGCATTCAGAGGAGATGCTTGGTCTTATATTCATCATCGTAATCAAAGAGGAGCTTATAGACATATTTCTGATAGGTTAAACCAATGTTTTTATACAATCCCTTCAGTTCCAGCAAATATTTATCAATCGTTTAAAAAGCTTTTAACGAGTCAACTGAAAATGGACAAGCAAGAGGAAAAGAATACCAGAGCGCCAGGTAGTTAACAGGGCAATCGTGTTTCCTTTTAAGAACTGAAACACTTTCTGATGTCAAATGGTAAATTTTGAGGCGGTAGATGATCGATGGGCCATAGACTAAGAAGGTGTCCGCCACCACCAGAACCAGTCGGTTTGACCGCGAGCGCTCCTGCTTTTTTGAGTATCTGAATCTGTTCTTGCTGTCTTGGCGTAATAAGACGCCATTGTTTAAAGCAATGATGTGCCAGGTTGATTGCTTCTTGAAGTGCGACAAGATCTCGTTTTTCTAGCGCGTGATGAGCCAGTAGAACACTTTCTCGCATCTGATGATCGATAGATTCTCCTTCTGCTCGGTCATTTGCCCATATCGTTTGTACTTGAGCAATACACTCGGCTGTTCGCCCTATTTCACTTGATGTCGAAAGATAGAAAGGAGGAGTCCAGTCGGATTGGATGTTTGTGATGATTCCATCTTGAAAAAGTACGCCTGTTTGTGCGGCAGTTCCTGCAATGTCAAGACCGCTACTTTTTCCATGAAATAAATGCTCTAATTCTCTTGAGAATTGAAAACAGTCGATACTTTTATCGAAATATTCTCTGAGCCATCGAGTCATTGCGACACAAAGTGCTGCCGATGCTCCTAGACCGACACCAAGCGGTATAGCATTGTTAAGATGAACTTGCCCTAGAATTTTTTTATCGGTATGACCTAACAACAATAAAGCATGTTGATAGACTTTTTGCACGAGGTTTTGCGTGAGATCCTGCGTTACACCATCCACTGTGAAGTATAGTGGCTCATTGGTGGGTTTAAAACTCAGTTTTAGAGCACATGTTTTCAGTGGAAACACAAGTGCCGGATGTCCTCTTAAAACAGCGTGTTCGCCGGCTAAAATCCATTTTCCATATGTGACTGTTTCAAACTCAAAGGACATGATAATGCTCACTAAATTGTGCTTTGTGTGAAAGTCTTAAGTTGTTTTGGTCCGTGCGATATAGCAGGTGAATATTGGGTCCTGCATCCATGGTTACAAGCGGGCCATCATTTTGACGATCCCAATCTGCTTTCAGGTCAGAGAGAATTGCAACGGCTTCTGGCGTGATATAACGAAAGGAGGGTGATGCGGTGTGAAAGAGTTCGTGCATGTCTTGAAATTCTTTCCAACAAATTCGATACGCTTCTGTCCAATTTTCTGTTTTTAGCGCGTGTAAGAGTGTCTTCAGGTGTGCTTCTGCTTCGGCTTTACGTCGACCATATAGAGGACTTGTATGAATTCTGCGATGTGCTTCACTTGATGAGACTTTTTTTTCATTTGCTTCTACCAGAATCACCTGATGATCCAATTTAGAATAAGGAAGCTCAAGTGGATAAACGCCTTCAGCGTCCCATATTACCCAAGGCTCGTAAAAAGAGCGACAAGACGAGCCAGAACCTTGACGGCTCCATTCAGTTTGCTTGGTAACTAAGGGTAAAGATTGTTGAGTGAGCTCCGTCAGTGCTTGTGTCGCACATTTTGTGAGGGCAGCAAAACTGGATGCAGAGCTTGCTAATCCTGTTCCATGAGGAAAATTATTCGCTGACCGAATAATAAATGTGCCCGTGTAATCAAATTGCTTTTTTAAAAAAGTCAGGTGCTTTAAAAAACGTTCGATAGCCGAAGTTGAAAGAATAGGAGCATTGAAGTCGTTTTCGATGAGCGGTTCCCATCGGTCTTCAATGTCAGTAGTGGTTTCAATTTCGACTTTTGTCAGAAGATGAGGCAATGTATAAGAAAGTGATGCATTCATGGGGGTATTGAGCGTTGCATCTTGCTTGCCCATGTATTTTATAAGGGCAATATTTGCGGGGGCAGTCGCACACCATCGCATGGTAAATTTCTCCTTAACGTCCTTGTGCATCGTGCCAAAGGATCTTGTGTAGTTGCAATTGAAAACGAACGGGTAAATGATCTTGTAATATCCATTCCGCAAGCTCAGAAGCGGCAATTTGACCGTAACTAGGCGAGAGCAGCACTTGTGTTTTTGAAGACAATTCATGTTGAGTGATCATGGTCTTCGCCCATTCATAATCGTTTCGACTACAAATCACAAATTTTATTTGATCACTCATTTTGAGTGTATCGATGTTTTCTAGCTTATTCTTTTTTTCTTCGTTAGAGTCTGGTGTTTTCAGATCCATGACGATCATGACACGTGGATCAACCGGCGCGCAATCTAAAGCTCCACTTGTTTCAAGAGAAACGTGATAGCCTTTGTTGCAAAGGGCTTCTAATAAAACCAGACATCCTGGTTGAGCCAGTGGTTCTCCTCCCGTGACACAAACATAAGAAGGATTATAAGTTGCAACTTTTTCTAGAATACTTTCAATCGTCATTTTTTGACCGCCAGAAAAAGCATAGCTTGTGTCACAATACAGACATCTTAAGGGGCAACCGGTTAGTCGAACAAAGACAGTGGGTAGACCGACGGTGGTAGACTCTCCCTGTAAAGAAAAGAAGATCTCTGTGATTCGCAATGATTGCTCTAAAAGACTCATGGGTGCCCTAATGAATCCAGTTTTGCAATGGCTAGTTGTGCGGCATGAGTGTCTGGATACTGCTGTACAACACGTTGTAGTTTTTGTTTTGCTTGTTGAAGATCACCTGATGCAGCAAGCGCATAACCAATTTTTAATAGGCAGGCAGATGACTTACTCGACGAAGGAAATTTCTGTAGAACCGTTTCAAAATGTTGAATGGCCTCAGTATATTGCTTTCGCACCATATACAGCTCTCCCGCCCAATAATGAGCATTGGCCGTATAGCCACCTTCAGGATAATGCGAAATGAACGTTTCCATGGCTGGAAGCGCTTCATCAAACTGTTTGTTGTTAACCAGCGCATATGCACTCATATAGGCTGATTTTTCATCTCTGGGACTGACAGTATTGAGTGCCTGATTTGTTGTAATGTCTGATTGAGATGTTTTTTCTGTTTGTATCGGTGTTTGAGTTGCTGACAAAGAGTCAAGTTGGGTTGGTGTCACTTTTTTTTGTGAAGTGGGTTGTCCTGTGCGTAATCTTGAGTCTAAATCTTTATAAAATTCGATTTGTTGTTCACGTAGACGTGTTAATTCGTGCGCTTGGACTTCGAGTTGTCCACGTAGTTCTTGAATATCTTGTTGGAGCGTTTGAATGGTATTAACGAGCTTCACTTGTTGTTCTGTTTGAGAAAAAGAAGAGTCATTCTTATCCTCATGAGCCAACGGTGTTTCAAGGTGATCCGCCTGTTGTCTGGTGGCGTTTGAGGCCGATTGAGCAGATCCTTTACGTGTGGCTTGCTGCTCAAATAATTCAAAGTTCTCACTATCATCAACCACCGGTGCTTCGGCGAAACTAGCCGAAATGGGCATGAGGGCGAATAAAATAGTGAGAACTATTGAAATGAAAGCACGACGAGAAATGCTCGTTGCAATTGAATTTCCGGTTCGGCGCAAGCCTAGGCTAGCACTATACGTTTTGTAGGACAAAAAAGAAAACTTCTTGTCATGAGACCGAAAATACAATAGCAGAGCGTCTATCATCTAGTTTCCTCATAAGTTAATTCAACACGACGATTTTGTGCATGTGACTCTTCATCATGTCCAAGGTTCGCTGGGCGTTCTTTTCCGTAGCTAACAACACGAACTTGATGATGTGCAACGCCAGCCATACGGATAATAGAAGCAACAGAGTTAGCACGACGCTCACCCAATGCAACGTTATATTCACGGCTTCCGCGCTCGTCAGTGTGACCTGCTAACAAGATGCGAGCATTTGGATGTGATTTCAAGTAGTTTGCTTGTGCTTGAACAGAAGGCACATATTTTTCAGCAACCGTGCTGTCATCATAAGAGAATCGGTAAACTTGATTGTGTGGTGCTTGTGTTGTGTACATTTCACCGGCTTCTTGACCCGCGAAGTGTGTTAAACGACCCAAACCGTTGGCAGCCATATCACCTAATCCATCTGCTGTGCCTTGTGTCTTGGAGCATGAAGCAAGAAACAATACACCTGCTGCTACGGCTCCAAATTTTAAAACTGATTTAATGCGCATCCTACTCTCCTTTAATTTAAAAAAATAGACACGCGGATTTTACAAGTATTTTTCAAAATTTTCTAGGTTTTGACCAAGCTATTCACGGGTCTGATCAATGACAAAACTGCGAATTTGATGTGTAAGGAGAGTGCTTGCTTCATTTGCTGCAATTACACCTCCATAAGGTGTATCTTGTTTGCATGGTTTTCGAATGGTAAACACTCTCGACGACAAAACTTGATTGTTCGATACTTTTGTGACGACTGCTTTAATCGTCATCACGTACACACTCGGCTTTTGTAGAAAATTTTGCTCCATGGAAAGAATTTGTGTGTCTAGACGATAATCCACTTTGTCTGCAAAAGGGCCAGATGCAATTGCTTTAAAGGCGTGACTGGCTTGGAAAGATTGCACCAAAAGAGGAAACAACATATTGGCAGGAGGTCCGACCCAGGCATTTTCACTAAAAGCTGAGAGTTGGTAGGGTTTTTGAATGTACATCATTTGTTCTGTTTGATATCCCACCATTGCTTCAGGTTGTGAGATCAGCAAAGAATATGGCAAGCGTTTTTGCGTGACTGTTTTATCATAGCCTTCAAGCTTATATTGATGTGCGGTGATGGTCTTCACTGGTGTACAGGCAGTTAAGAGCAGTGCAGATAAACAAAGCGCATGAGTGATTCGCAATTTCACGATATTATTCCCCTGGACCTGGTTGTAAGGGTTGATTACCTCGAATAACGACAGAAGGATTTTGTCGCATTTGACTGCTGACGCTTTCCAGATTTGAGGCAATGTTGTTTAAACGACGCAACAAAATAACCGCTTCGGGCATGGTTTGTTGTGAAAGTTGGTCGATACTGTTTTTACCTGCTTTCATTGTTTTTGTGAATTGATTGCCTGCAACAGATACGTCTTTGGCCATGGTATTAAATCGCTTGGTGCTTTGTTCAATTGCACTCAGCAGTTTTGGAAAATCGCGTAAAGTTTGATTGATGGCGCTATCATTTTGATCGATCACTCGTGTAATCCCCTCAAGATGGTCGATAATTTTTCGAATATTTTCTGTGTTTTCTTTTGTGAAGACCTGGTTAAACTCCTCGGTCAAATGATTGACATTTTTTTCGAGCATGTAATAAAAAGAGGGGCGATAGGGAATGACTGGATAAGGTTCTTCTGGCGTTTTAGGCAGAGGTTGCAGCGACGATGAGGTTGCAGTTAGTCCTAAGTACGTTGCACCTGTTATTCCTTGTGAGATTAATGTCGCTCTTGTATCAACCGTAACAGGCATGCCTTGTTCTATTTTTAATAATAGTTTAACCCGTTGTGGGTTACTTGGACTAAGCTCGATATCGCTGACATAACCGACTCGAACACCGTTGTACTTGACCGCTGACTCTTCACTTAATCCTGAGACAGGCTCATCCATGTAAACGATATAATTGTCATATGTTTTTCTATCGAATCCGACAGACAACCATAGTCCAACTGACAATAAACAAGTGGATAGAACTAAGACGGCAAGTCCAACAAGCGTGTAATTGCTTTTAGATTCCAATGGTTAAGCTCCTCGTCTGTTTCTATTTATATGCACATCATACCGTTTCTGTGACCTGACTGAAATACTCTAGAATCAATGGATGTTGATTTTGCATGAGTTGTTCGATAGGTTCCACACTTAAAACTTCTCCATTTCCAACAAAAGCCACCCGATTGGTGGTTCTTTTTAAAGAATTGAGATCATGACTCACCATAACGATGGTGAGATTTAGCGCATCTCGCAAAAAGACAATTAGCTCGTCAAATTTTTTCGCACTGAGAGGGTCAAGTCCTGAAGTAGGCTCATCTAAAAAAAGCAGTTCGGGGTCCATTGCGATTGCACGAGCCGCTGCTGCTCGACGTTGCATTCCGCCACTAAGTTCTGATGGAAGTTTATTGGCAGCGGTCACAGGAAGCCCGACTAATCCGAGCTTGAGTAGCGCGAGTTTTTTTGTGAACGCAGGAGACAAATGAGTGAGCTCTTGCATCGGAAATTGGATATTTTCGAGGACAGTTAATGCTGAAAATAAAGCACTTTGCTGAAATAAAACGCCCCAGCGTCGTTGCAGTTGACGGACTCCTGGTTCATCGAGTTCATCGATGTTTTGACCGAAAACACGAATAAGACCTTCTGTTGGCTTAAGCAGCATCAAAATGCTTCTCAAAATAGTCGTTTTCCCGCTACCGCTTCCACCGATAATCGCCAATATCTCGCCTTTTTTGACTTCAAGATTGACGTTGGTATGAATCCATTGTTCACCCAATTTATTTTTTAATCCCTTGATTTCGATAATTGTGTCTGACATTAGAGGTTCAACCAACTGTAGATGATCGAATAGACAGCATCTGCCACAATAATCAGAAAGAGTGCTTGTACAACGCTTTTTGTGGTTTGTTTTCCTACGCTGTCTGCGCTATATTCAACTAAAAATCCTTGATGACATCCAACCAATGCGATGAGCAATGCAAAAGCTGGTGCTTTATATAATCCCAGTAAGAGTTGCTTTAATCCGACGGTGTTTTGGATGCGAGTTAAAAAATCCACATAACCAACACTGAGCATCATCTTGGACATAAACATCGATCCCAAGATGCTAAACACATCAGACCAAAAAATAATTAAGGGAAACACAAAAAGCAGAGCAAGTACTTTTGGAATAACCAAATGTTCTGTTGGTGAAAGTCCCATGGTCTCTAATGCATCAATTTCCTGATTGATTTTCATGCTCCCTATCTGTGCCGTGAAAGCGGAGCTGGTTCGTCCTGCCACAATAATGGCTGTAATGAGCGGGGCAAACTCTCTGAATATCGCCATACCACACAAATATGAAATGAAGTTACTTGCGCCGTAAGTTTCAAGTTGCAATCCCATTTGATAGGCGAGTACAACGCCAATTAAAAAGGAGAGTAAGGCTAAAATAGGAAGTGCTTGGATGCCTGTTGAACTGATATTGGAGACAATGCTGGGAATTTGTAAACGCTTCCATTCTACCGCTGTATGAAAAATTTTATTTGCTAAATCTCCAATCAGAATGATGAGACCGTCAATTTGCTTGAGTTTTTGAACCGTCTCTTTGCCTAAACGATAAAGGAATCCTTGTGACTCCGTATGAGGGAGTGCTGCGTCATAAAAATTATCTTTTGTGGATACAAGCTCGAGTAAATGTTGTTGATCATGATTGAGATGAAGAATCTCTAATTGTGGGTGTGTTTTTTTGAATGTGGTAAAAAGTTCAAGCAACATCAACGCGCCAGCGCTATCCAAGGCGATAATTTCTTGAGCGTCTATGGCTTTTAACTCTGAAGAAGAGGGAGATATTGTGCCTATTATTTGACTCATTTTTAGAAGATGCGCTGTGGTCCACATCCCGATACAACGGTACGTCTGTTGTGTCTTATCGTAAATAAAGTCAGCTTCTTGGTGGATGGAATTTTGCATAAACCTTGTGTAAAAACACGCCCATTAGTCATGATTATTTCGCTTTTAGCACGGACATGCAATAAATTACTGAACAAAGGCTAAAATTATCTCGTGCAGTTCAGCTTATCTTTTGATTATTTTAAGGCATACTGTTTAAAACATCTCATTTTAAAGTCTGGCATGGATGTGTTAAAATGCACGTTTTCATTCATTTTGATGCGTTCATGCCGAGTGATTATTTGCAGTTTGAACAACGTAAGCAAGACCATATATCGTTAGCACTTTCGGATGATAATCAAGCCGTTGAGGCTCATGGCTTTGATGCCATTGAACTGTTGCACGAGGCTTTGCCTGACCTAAATTTTGAAGATCTCGACATTCGAACCACACGTTTGGGATGTGAGGTTGCTTCGCCGTTCATGGTTGCCTCTATGACAGCAGGTCATGAGCGAGGAGTTTCAATTAATGATCACCTGATGTTTGCTTGTTCTGAAACCGGCTGGGCAATGGGAGTTGGCTCTCAGCGTCGCGAATTGACTGATCAAAATGCTGTAAAAGAGTGGGAGGTTTTGCGTAGACGTTATCCTAATGTGGTTTTATTCAGTAACATCGGCGTAGCCCAGCTTATTTCTACACCACAAGATCAAATTTTGCGTTTAACAGAAACATTGCAGGCTTCTGGATTAATTGTGCATTGCAATCCTTTGCAAGAGTGTATTCAGCCCGAAGGCACACCTCAATTTAAAGGCTCCTGGGCTGCGTTGGCGGATCTAGTTCGGGTGTCCCCTTTGCCTGTGATTGTGAAGGAAACCGGTTGTGGGTTTTCTCAAAGTACATTGTCTCGTTTAAACGATATCGGTGTTTCTGCTGTTGATGTGAGTGGGCTAGGGGGAACTCATTGGGGGCGAATTGAAGGAAAGCGCGCGCTGGGGCATCAACAAAAAGTTTCCATTACATTTCGAAATTGGGGAATTGATACATTGCGTTCTGTGCAGTTTGCAACAGAGTTAAGTCCTTCTTTTGAGATTTGGGGTTCCGGCGGTGTTCGACATGGACTGGATGCGGCAAAATTA
Source organism: uncultured Legionella sp. (assembly GCA_964513205.1). Classification (GTDB taxonomy): domain Bacteria; phylum Pseudomonadota; class Gammaproteobacteria; order Legionellales; family Legionellaceae; genus JAGVJT01. Next base: position 82,826 of record CAZELP010000006.1, read on the forward strand.
CTGGCCTTGGGTGCCAAAACAGTCGCTTTTGCAAAACCGATGTTAGAAGCTGCGATGATCTCCAAAGAGGCTGTCATTGAAGCCATGAAGTGCATTGAATATGAACTTAAAGTCGCGATGTTTTGTACCGGAAGTGCTATTGTGAATGATTTGAAGGAGAAATGGCGTTGTTAACTCAGAGTGCATGTCCGTTGGGAGAGGGGTTTTCAAAATTGAATCGCGAAGAGCGTTTTCAGCGATTATTGGCTGTGGGCGCATTAACACCAGATGACGTGGCATATCTTAATCGAGGTGGTGTACATGATGCGCAGCTTGCGGATAAGCTAATTGAGAATAGCATCGGATATTTTCAGCTTCCTTTAGGTGTTGCAACCAATTTTCGAATTGATGAGCAAGATTATATTATTCCAATGGCCGTGGAAGAAACGTCCATCATCGCCGCATTGTCAAAAACGGCTAAATGGATTCGTCAGACTGGCCACATTACAACTCGTGTTGACGGGCATTGTATTCTTGGACAAATTCAGTTGGCCCGTGTTGAAAATGTGGAGCGTTTTACAGAAATTATTTTAGAAAATCGAGCTTTTCTTATAGAACAAGCCAATAAAGATGTCGCCGAGAGCATGGTAAAACGAGGCGGTGGTGTTGTCGACTTACAAGTTCGGACGCTTTTACGACCTGATGGCGGACAGATGGTGGTGATTCATCTGAGCATGAACAGCTGTGATGCGATGGGTGCAAACATTATCAACCAAGTGCTAGAGTACTTGAAAACTCCCATAGAGTCTTTGACGGGAGAACAAGTCAGCATGTGCATCCTGTCAAACTTAAACGATCAAAAATTAACGACAGCACGTGTTGAAATACCAGGTGTCGATCCTATTTTAGGCGAACGAATACAAGATGCTTCTTTGTTTGCGGAGCTTGACCCTTATCGTGCTGCCACGCATAACAAAGGGGTTATGAATGGTATTGATCCGGTCGTGATTGCAACTGGAAATGATTGGCGAGCGGTAGAGGCCGGTATTCATGCGTATGCTACTCGTCACGGTCGTTATGAGGCCATTTCAAAATGGCGTTATCAAGACAATATTTTAGTGGGTGAGCTGACTGCACCGATTATTGTGGGGACGGTTGGTGGTGTTACAGCGCTTCATCCTTCTGCAAGAATGTGTTTACGAATGATGGATATTATTTCGGCGAATCAATTGTCTCGAGTAATTGCGGCTGTCGGATTGGTTCAGAATCTTGGCGCCATTAGAGCGTTGTGCACGGAGGGAATCATCCAAGGTCATATGAAGTTACACATTGACAATCTTTTATTGGGTGCTGGCGCCAAAGACTCTGAAATTCCGTTGCTTAAAAAGCGATTGGTCCAATGGCTAGCCACACATCGACGCATTACATTGGGTAAAGCATCAGAGTTATTGGCAGAATTACGTCAACAACCGCAGTCTGTTTTATGACCCGTTGGCTTATTCCTGCAAAAACATTTCTTGTTGGTGAGTATGTGGCGTTATCGGGTGGTCCGGCTGTTGTTCTAACCACTTCTCCTTGTTTTGAAGTCTCTTGGTCAGAGAAAACAGAGCGAGCTTTTCATCCCAATTCTCCGGCTGGGCGTTTTTGTGATGATCATGGACTTACTCCGCATTTGTCTTGGTTTGACCCATATCATGGTCTCGGAGGATTAGGGGGATCTAGCGCTGAGTTTATTGGTAGCTTTCGTGCTTATTGTGAGATCAATAATCGTCCTTTTTTGATTGACGAACTTTTAACGTCATATTGGCATTATGCTTGGTCAAAAACTGGGGCTAGACCCAGCGGATATGATGTGATTGCACAAACAATGGATGGGTGCGCATTAATCCATCAAGCTGAGGAAATGGCCAGTTCCAGTGATTGGGTATTTGAGGACATTGGATATATTTTGGTGCATACCCACCATAAGCTGCCAACTCACCATCATCTAGAGCAAATAAGATTGGACAAGCTGGGTTTATTGGATTTACATAGTATTGCGAAATCGGCACAGGTATCTTTTAAGAGCGCTTCTAGTTCTGGGTTTATTGAGGCAGTTCAAGCGTATCATGATGTTTTAGACAAAATGAAGCTTGTCACGCCCACGACGCAGGGTATCATAAAAAATTTATCTTTAGAAACAAAGCCATTGGCAATAAAGGGCTGTGGCGCGCTTGGTGCAGATGTTGTGTTGATGCTGATTGAGCGAGAGCGAGTTTATGATTTAAAAAAGGTCATTGAATCCAAAAAATACACGGTGGTTGCCACATCAGAAGATATATATAGAAAATAAATGCTAAAATATTAAAAAAATGCTTGAATTTTAGCGTAATTTCGGTATGATTCAAGCCTTCGAAGGGGCCGTTAGCTCAGTTGGTAGAGCAGGAGGCTTTTAACCTCTGTGTCACAGGTTCGAATCCTGTACGGCCCACCATCCCTTGATATCCCATATAAAATTCGCACTCGTAGCTCAGCTGGATAGAGTACTTGGCTTCGAACCAAGGTGTCGGGGGTTCGAGTCCCTCCGAG
>CAZELP010000007.1:0-54816 GCA_964513205.1 uncultured Legionella sp.
CAGCCAACTTAAAGTGAAATGTCTTGTGAATCACGCGGCTTAAGACCCGTTAAAATGTCATTGCCAGTTTGGGCTGGATATGCGGTAAAGCCCAACGATGTAATTGGGGATTTTCCGATATGAGATTTTAGATTTTGCATCAGGGCGCAAGTTTCGGAGCGATAGGCCAACTGAGAGAGTTTAAATTATATCGTCAAAAACGAAACAATTGAAATTTTATTAATCAATATGTTAAAATAAAGCCTTATATATTAGGCGCCAATATGATAGATAAATTCAATTTTAGCGATTTTTTCTTCGAAATCGATGATAGTGAATGCTTGGAACCTATCGGTGGTATAAAAATAACCGATATCGGTTTAAGTTTGCTTATTCAATATTTGAATAAAAAATATAATGCTAATATTTGTAGAATTACATCTGAGCATCCGAATTCTATTTACCCAAATCCAGTTAGTGAATGTCGACCCTCGTTGCTTACAGCCATAATTGAATTGCAGCGCCAAAATTATGATAAATATCGTCAGGTTTTCATTTTTAAAGAATCAGAAACTCATTATACATTTCTTGCATATATTAAAGAAAATAGACAAGAAGCGATGCTGTTTAGTGATGCTATAGACTCTCATGCAAGAAATATTGAATTTTCACTGTTATTCGAAGAGCTATACAATACAACAGGGATCCCAGTGTTTTTTACGCAACATCAACGAGGGCGTTCTTGTATTGGAAGGCAGGCTTCATTAAAAGGATGTATGGTCGACGCAATTGTTTTTGCTCGTGATATTACGGCCTATAATATAGAAACACAGATATATAATCGTACGCCAAATTTACTAGAAGATCTCAAAACAAGGCAAACTATAAATCCTGATCGCCCATCGATGATTCATACAAAATTACCGAACGTTTTGTTAAAAACAGCTCAAATTTCAACTTATGTTCTGGAAAATCAAAATACTTTTTTCTTGTCAGCACCTATACATAAAGATGAAACATTGGAGAGTTTTAGAAATAGATATAGGAGACCATTTCCTGCTGACCCAGATTTTTCGACTTTAATACCTGGATATCTTTATCTGAAAAGTAAAAAATATTGCAGAATTATTGAAATTCAGTTCTATCTCAATGCGATAGAGAATGAAATTGGCTCCTCATTATCGAATGATTTAAAAAATAGTTTTATTAAGCAAGTAAAAACAATTGAAAATGACTCAGAGGGTATATATTCTTTTGTATTAGATTTTGTAGATGCTTTACATACAAATTGTGGTTTAGCAATGGCGAATATTTAGGTAACGTATATGGACTCATCCGTTACCTAGTATACATAAAGACTTTTACCTTTCAAAAACATTTATAGGTTTGCCTTCATCATCCCATATCAGACCACAGCTATCGTTTATTTTGACATAGGTTAAGTTTTGTTGAGCTGGTTGTTGTTGATGTGGGGTGATCTTTTTCATCTTTTCAGCTTTAGGCGTAGTGATTTGAAGATCTTCGGTTAATGATGAAACGTGATGCGGAGTTGAAACCCGAAACATCGAGCTTTGTGACACATTTAAAGCACGTCTAAATTGATTGGATGCTATCTTATCACCATGATTAGGGGTCGATTTTCTAGCACTCATTTGTTGTACGGTTTTTGCAAAAACTGCTTTTTTAGATTCAAAATCGACGGGTGCTAATTGTTGTACACACATTAAACTTGGTTTGTGTATCGATTCACGAGAGGCTATTTCATATAATGGAATGTGCTCTACAGCGAACATCGGCTCTGTAGACGCCGGCATTTTTTGATTTACTACAACAAGCTTTTCAGGCAAGGTCTCTATTTTACGTGAAGAACTTAAATGCTCGCGTACAAATTTATCTTTAACTTCCGGAAAATCATGATTGGAAAAAATTCGCTCAATCTTTTTTTGTAGTGCTATAGAGGCTATATTGATTGGTTCATAATCAGGCGCGTGACTATCAATGCTAATGATATCCCCATGTTCAATAGTAATCATTCCAGCCGCAATGATTTTTCTACCTCTGGTTAAATCCATATGTGACGCTTGCTTTATATTGCCCTTATCATCCAAAGAGAGACTTTCCTGCTTTGCGACGATTAATTTTTCTTTATCTGTAATCGCATATAACAATAAACCCGTTTCTTTTTCTAGTTCACTTTGAGATACATAATACGGTGTTACAAACCGATGCTTTAATTTATCTTTTATACAAGAAGCAAAGGGTGAGCGTTGATGTCCTAAAGATTTTGTTATTTCGGGATTTAACACGTCAGGCTCAGTTTCATACGAAGTATCTTGATGTGATGTTGTTTGATTCGAATAATCAGGCATCATCGCCCTAATGAATTCTGATGAGGACTCATTGGAATTAAGTGTACGATCGTAGATTTCTGTTGCAATCAAGCCACCGCCATTGTATCCAACAACTGCCCCAACCAATGCGCCGACTACGCCACACGTCAAAATAACGCCAGGATGTTTTGTAAAACGGATGGCATAACTCGCGCCCTTAGCTCCCCAAGCCTCACCGAGTGCGACTGCGCCAGACCATCCACCTGCAATTCGCGAAGCTTCTGTAAAAAAGGGATGATAATTGCCTGATGCTTCAGCATGTTGGTACATTTCAAATAAGTTATCCGCATCGAGGTAAATACCAATAGCCATAATGCCTTTTCCTGCAATTTTTAGCGTTTTGATGGTTTTAGCATACGGTTCAATATAATCTGGATTTCCAATGAATGACCCTGATTTAACCTCACGCTCATACAAATCACTTATCTCATGAAGTTCTTTAGTTAATGCAGTAGATTCAGCAATCCATGCTCCCTTAATATGCTTTGGCTCTATTTTATAGGGCACCGCCATTTCTTTATCAGCAAAATAAAATTCTGCGGTATCTCTTGCCAAGAGTCCTGAATCAATTTCTAAAACCAATGCTTTATTGACATCAACCGCCTTTTTCTGAGGATTAATCAGATATAGATAGCTTCTACCCATATGCCCCTTAGGATATCTCAATGCTGCTTCTTGTGAGGTTGAAGTAGAAATATAACCACTGTCTTTGATTGGGTCAAAATTATTGCCATGCACATGCTCTAAAAAATTTGTATTCGTTCCTCGTGAACTAAAGCCCTCATCAAAAACTCCTACGGGATCACGTCTATCGCCACGAAACCAAAGCCCTACGTCTACTTTTGTGCTTTTCTTTGAAAAATAAACTCTTGGTTCATCATTCTCGGGTTGTGTGGCGGAAATTTCAGTTTTTGATTTCATAGAATGCCTTTATGCGTAAAATATGTGTGATCTATTTGATTTTGCGTATAATGTTAACGAATAAATTTCTCATGTTTTAGAAACCTTCTGGAATGATTGCTGTGTCGACATCATCTTCATTCACGATGAGTATATATCTCAGACCACTTTACCTTCTAGGCTTGGAATTTTTTCTATATGTTTTTTTGATTCCTCAAGAAGGGCTGCGTTTTGTAATTCTAATCTTCTCGCAGCTACGTCTCCTGTTCCTAAAAAATAGGTGTTGCTACCATCATGAGTAATAGTGTTAGATATCAATTCATCTTTTTTTCATATCCTTTCTCGCTATATTATATGTTTAAGTTGATATTAAATACGAAATGATAATCTATTTTTCATTTATACAAAAATAGATTATCAATATTGTACGAGTTATGCTCGAATCTCTATTCATGTCGCTAAATCAATAGAGTTCTTGCATAACTACCTTAAAGTTCAAAATTATAAATTTCAGCAATCAAACCTCAGCCCAAATCGTTTTCTTCGGTTTCGATAACGATTAGCAATAATTTTAGATCGCTTAACTATGCCAATAAGAGGTCTGGGGTAAGTAGAATGAGGCCTATTATTGATACTCACTTTTTAGCTAATTCAATTGGCAACGCAATCGAAATGGCAGTGTCTGTTATTTTCATGTCTTGCCATTTAGATTGTTTATGCATGCTATTGAAAAAAGCGCTCCGTTCTTCAGACAGATTGATCATAGAAAAACAATCTTCTTCTTTTAATACTCGTTCTCCTCTTACAGAAGTTTTTTTCCAATACAGTCTCTCTGTCTCCACAAATAATGAATTTTCAAGAATTGCAGTTTGCGTATCTTGTTCAAGTTGAGTAGATAAGTCTTCATCCGTAACGTATCCATCAAGCGATTCACTTGATTCCAAGACTGGAGATCTTGTTGGAATTAGCTCATAATGCGGAGGATGCATGGTTATTAACCATAAATAAATCGTTAGAGGATTTTCTTTTGCTTGTTGTAAGTTTTCTAAGTCTGAGGAATCAATTAGATTGACAGTTTTACCTTTTAGATTAAATACTTGCTCCATTGATTTATTTTCTCCTTTTGACGTACCTATCCTGATAATTATAGGAGATTTAATAGCTGCAACCATCGCTTTAATAATCGCATTCCCTTCTGCGTATACTCCTTCTCGACGCATCAACGTCACATAGTCTTCAGGAGACCTATCATCTGGAATATCAAAAGAGTAGCTAGTTGGGTTGTTTTGTTTTAGCATTGTATATCTATTTTGATCAATCATATCACAAGCTAATTTTCGTAATTTTACATGAGCATCTTCATGATCATGCAGTGCTTTTGAAATTGCTCGAAAAAAACAATTCCCATCACCCGTAATAGGTATTGTTTTAGGTTTTGTCTCATAGTGCACATCCGTGCTTGATTTAGCATCAACATTGTCTTTTGATGAGGATAAATTTATCGAGGAGTGAGGTAAGGTTTCACCAAAAAGCGCCGAAATTTTTATCATTCGACTAAAAAACATGCGATTCGCTTTATATTCAGCACACTTTTCAATGAGATCGTTTGCAATAGAATGAAAATCATCCACTGAAAATGAGATATCGTTGTTTGTATTGAGCAACTTTCTTAGCGTGCCCATGGTGATCAAAGTTTGCTTAATCAAGTCTTTTTGCTGATCAATTAATATAGTAAATTCCAAAAATCGATCAACTTCTGCAGTATCTAATCCTGAAAGTGATGACTTAAGTAATTTGTGGTGCTCTATCAATTCGTTAGGCATCTCGACATAAATAGAATTCAATTTATTTTTAAGCTGCATGGATAAAGCACATCCTAAGCGACGAATGTCCTGTTTTAATTCGTGTTTAGTATTGATAATGATTTGAAAAATTTGTTTCATCAAACTCATTTCAGTTGAAGAGGGAGCAAAATTAAACTTACTCATTTCAGTTATGGGCAATGCGTTTATTTTTGCATTCAACTCAGCCACTGATATTGGATTTGTAACATCCACAAAAACAATGCGATCAGGTGCTTTCGTCAGATACAGTAATGCATTTTTGACTGCTGATTTATCTGGTTCAGAAACAACCATATATTCCGTAGTTAACAGTTTTTTTAATAACGTAAGTACACCATCTCGTGTTATTTCACCTCGTGGCTTTGTAATTGCTAAGAGAAGATGATTTTTTGAAGTCGAAGTATAACTGGGTAACATCAGCCCGACATTTTTTAATGTCGTACGCAAAGAGACTAGACCATCGCTTAAAAATTCATTTTCATCACTGACCATGACAATACTTTTCAATGTTTTACAATGACTCTTCAAATATTGAAATGCAATACCAGCGCTAATCTGCTGTGGCTCTCCACGTGTATCAAGATAACCTGGCATGTCAATAAGGTAGTTTGTACCATCAGCGCTTAATTTGATTTTTGGGGAAATGGTTTCTGAGCCTAAACCAGTCCCTGGTTGAGTAAATTCGTCTATCACAGAGTGGTTTAATTTCTTCACGCGACGTCGACCGAATTCATCTGATGTAAATTCATAGGTTACACCTGAAAGTGCGTTCGCTAGCGTACTTTTACCTACCTGTGTTCTTCCAGCAAGCAATGTTAATGAGGCATCAGGGTTTGTGAAACAATGAGCACTTGATTCAGCAATAACTTTTTCCAGTAGATTGATTGTATCTTGGAATGAAAAAGTCATACATGACTGTGCATTTTCAATCCATTTTTGAGCGAGTTGAGCTTTTTTTTCCGCAGACAAAATAACAGGATGATCTGCTTCCATAGGTATATTATTATCTACGGGAGGGGTATACTCAATGTCTTCAAGAGAGTCATTTAGGTCAATACTCGCCTCTGTCCTTATTTTGAATTGTTCATTAATTTTTGTTACTTGCTCTGTCATTCGTGTAAGATCTGTTTGTTTAATCAATCCTATTGGCACCAATAATTTTGCACGCGTAAGAATAGATTGCATCTCATAAAGTCCAACACTAAACGCTTGATCATGCTCAATCATTTTTAATACGCCATCAGACAAGGCCTCATTTATTTGCTCACGTTCAAGACCGATCTTACTTTTTGAAGCTTGGATAAGTTTATACTCAAGCATTTCAAGTGAAGCCAATGCATGTGCCATGGTTTGCCATAACCGATGTTCAGTAAGCGGTTTTGCATTTATTTTTTTCTTTAAAAAGCTATTTAATCTACTTAATGATAACGAAGATAGTGAGGGGTTCGGATATTTTAAATCTGTACTTAATAAAGTGATATCCAATGTTGTGTTTAATAATTTTTGTAGTGATTCAATCGATCCTGAAGTAGCAACATCATTTATCAATGTTTGAATACTTTGTTTTGTGGAGTCTAATTTTATCGAGAAAGTAGGATCAATTAATTTTATAAAGCTAAATAGCTTCAACGATGCACATTCAAGCGAAGCAAAATCAACACGAGTGGCGATGATCTGTGCTGCAGATTTCCGATATTTACTTAAAACCTCTTGTTCTAAGCGCCCTTGTATTTTTTTCTTCATCGCGTTTGAAATAGCTCGTTTTTGAGACACTTCCATTTGCCTTTGACCACCGCCACACCATTGCGCATAATTAACGCCAGTTGATCTATCAAAACCATGTAATCCTCCGCCACCAGGATTGATAGACGGATTAACATATAAGTTCATTTGAATAAATGATTCTTTGAGCTCTTTAGAACGCAAACTAAACGTAAAATAAGTGGTGTTATGCCCATCCCATTGTTGAGGATGCTCAGGCTGAAAGTTTTGATGAAAACAAGATAAATCAACATCGACGAACTTGTATTTTTTTGCTATTAAAAAATATGGATCTTGAATGATTTTACTAAAATGCTTGTCCTTATTGAATAAAATTTCAGCTTGCTTAGCAGAAATGCTGCCCAGCTGTCCCGTTGCACGATCTCCACCTAACCATGCGTGTCTATGGTCATAAATTTTCCCCCAAACCATTTGAGGACGTTCATATTGCGAATCATACGTTGCATGAAGTGTTTGTAACCAAGCTATTGGATCATCTATTTTTAATGATTCAGGAAGGGGCGCTCCTTGAATACGTGTGATATTTTCACTCGTACTTTCATGCAGTCTCAAGATATCATCTTCAGGAGGTAAATCGTACACCGCATTAAATTCCTGGCGTTTTTCTTCTAAAATTTGTTTAATATTCGCTTGCAGTGCCAAAACAGCTTTAGAGTAATCTTGAATCAATTTTTGCCACAGCGTATCTGAATGACGGATGTCTGACAATAAACTTAATACTAGCGTCGGAACATTTTTAATGTTACTGATTTCATCAATAAAAAATTGTCGCTCACTTGCTGTTGACTCTTTAATAATCAACGGAATACCGTTTTGAATCACTTCAATATAAGAAGCAAGGACCCTATTCCAATCTTGAGGATTAACAATCGTGTTTAAATTTTCACCGGAAAGAATGCGTGAGTCAATTGAACGAGCAAGGCTTGCATATAAACCCAAAGGATAAGAGCCATCATTGATCACTTCCTGCGCCATTGCGTTTTTAAGTTGTGTTATCAATGTTTCTGTCGTGATATTTAGCTTGTTATGCCTTGTAGGAATATATCCAGAATAATCTTGAATGGAGGCTCCTTGTGTTAACCAAGCTTCTAATTTATTACTATGTTTGGCCAATTTATCTCTCGTTTTTGCTTGACCAATTTTCCCAATATAAGAGACAACACTGCGAGAGTCTGCACGAATCATGGTTTTTAAATAAGACTCAAGTCCATGGTGGACATAGTTTAAATGTTCATGTGACGTTGTTTTTAAGTCACGGAGTTGTTCTCTCGTCATTTCTCCATAATAATGGATGGCTTTCATTGATGCTAAGAATCGTTTCCAATTTTGACGTTCCATGTCGGTTATTTTTCTATCGAGCTCATCAAGCTTTTCAAAAACGATTGCAAAATGATGACGCATATCTAACCACATCTCCATGATAGTAGAATGAATCATATTTAAAGCACTACCTAAGCCATCCTCCTCTTCCGGTTCTGAACATAGACCATAAATCATGATTCCAGCCGCTATGACCATGCCAACAGCGCCCATCATCTGAGCAGCACCACCTGCCATAGCAGTAGCACCACTTGCAGTAGAAGTTGCTGCTGTTTGGACAGCACTGCTTGTTGCCGCAGCAGTTTGAGCTGCGCTATTTGCTGCCGCTGCTTGACTTATTATTGCAGATGCTTGGCTTATTTTATTAATGCCATCCACGGCTTGTGTCAGCGCGCCAAGACCTTGTGCAAAACGGCCGAAATCTTTATTTTTAGTCAGTGAAGCGACTTGATTGCACACATCCGAGGTCGCATATCCCAAATTAACCCCTGCATTAAACTGCTGTTCTTTTTCAATATGAGGTTGCGCTTCTTTTTCAAATTGCGCTAACGCTTTTGATTTGTCCGCAACCGTTTGCGGTGCGTCACTATATTTTTTTGCTGCTGTTTCAACACCCGTAGTTGCATATTTCTCTAATTTGGTTTGCACAAGAAAATCCATAAAGCGAATACTTTCTTGTTGCTGCTGAGCAGGTGTTAATGGCGTTGTCGACTGCATAACCGGAGAATCAAATTGTCTGGCTTTTTTCTTAATGCTTTCTTGTGACCTGATCAATCTTTTATGATTCTTTAAACTTAACGTATTTAAATTGTCTGTGATGTCTGAAGAGACCCATCCTTGAGTAAATTTTGTCAACCCTTCCTGTAATTTTTCTCCTTGAGTGTGTTTAGAAAACATAAGAACCCTACCTCAATTATTAAAAATAATGTTTGTTGTTTAATTATTACGGATGACCGGTTTACCATCTGCATCCCACGTTAATATACGTTGTTGATCCAGTCTAATACCTACGACATGCTCTTGATGATGTAATGCCTTTGAAATAGATTGTGCAGAACGATTCTGAGATACTGTGTCATTTGAAAAAAATGAATCGTTGCTAGGATATCTATCTATGATCCCCGGCCTACTCACACTAAAAGTAGGCATTCCTGATGACATTTCTCGTATCCCTGATGTGCTCGACTGGTTAAAAAATGTCGATTGAACAGATTGCTGTGATGCTTGCTTTCTGTGGACACCTTTAGCCATAACATGGTTAAAATTTGCTGCGCGCGCAGCGAAATCAACAGGCGCTAAAGATGATGAAGCTTTGCTTGGTAATGATAACTCTTTCAATACTCCAGAAGATTTCGAAGAAGAGGAACCTGTTGAGTTTATCGGTCGAGAATAAAAAAGTGACTGTGAAGACAGTAACGTTTCTTTTTTTGCAAGCATTTCCTGTTCATCATCGCAAGAAACAGAAGCGCTTTGCCCATGTTTAATCGCGTGCGATGGTTTTACAGATTTTTTATAAACAAATTTATTTTGAACCGATTCAAATCCATGTGTTTGAAAAGCTTGTTCTGTGAGTTTTTTTAAATTATTAGATGTTATATCGATGATTTCATAATCAGCGTTTTGATTATCAATTTCTATTATTTTACCGCCTTGGACTTTAATCATGCCGGCGCTAATAACAGGCTTACCCTTTGATATATCAATATGAGATGCTGGCAGATAATGGCCTGCATCGTTCATAGATAAGCTCATTCGTTTGGCTATCGTCAATCTCTCTTTTTCGGAAATCACATACAAAAAATCACCGGTTTCTTTTGTTATTTCATCTTTTGAAACAATATGAGGTGCCACAAAGCGGTGGTTTAAACGATTTTTGGTGGATTTGAATACAGCTGGCTTTGCTGGTAACTCTGGGGATTGCGATGGGAGTCCTTGTGGATTCAACACACATTTATCAGCGAGATCTAAGTAAGATGTTCCCATTTTAATGAGATGTGGTGCCATGACGGACACTGTTTGCGTAAGCTCTTTTGCAAACTCTGAACCCAATTGTTTTAACCATGCCAATGGTAGTAAAAAATGAATTTTCTCATCAAGTATTGCATCACCAGTAATTTTTAGTGGCTCTGGGTTACCGTTCAGAAAGGTTATGACTGGCGCAGTAATGAGCGTAAACACAAGCTGCAATCCATCACTAGCCACTTGAACCAACGACTGCCCTAATCGACCTGCTGCAGTTTCAGCTTCATGTCGATCTATGTAGTGTGCTGCTCGGTTTATGGTTTCAAGTCCAACGACATAACATAAACCAACACCCGTGATACCTAATGCAAATCGTGCTACTGTCGTTCCACCCGCAACACCACCTGCAGCACCTGCAAGTTCAGCATTTTGATCTGCGGCACCTAATTTTTTAGCAAGATACTCTGTTCCTTGGGCGGTATAATGACTTGCAGTTCCAATGACAACGCCATGTGCTGCCATTTTTACCATGTTCTTAAAAATAGCTGCCGCATCTAAACGAGATATATCGTCGTGAAACTCATAACGCGTTTGCTCGTGTGGGAAAAATTCATCTTGTAGTGCTCTAAACGATTGATTTATTTCAATGCGTTTTATTTTAGAACGAGTATTATAAAATTTTTCTTGTAATGTATCCGCGCGATCCATCCATGCCTTTTTTAGTTCTTCCATATTAAGAGGCGATGCTTTTTGGGGATGCGTTTTTTGATGTGTAGTGCCATTTGGTTGAACGATTTGCGTTTTTTTCAGTATAGCATCATGGGTGGTGCGCGCTTCTGGATGTGAAATTTTATCTCCGTTTCCGGAGCGATTATTATTCGCAGCAGTCGGCTTTGGCGATAAATCTGTCTCTATGAATCCAGGTTGCGCAGGAATCTTAACTTTGGTCCCTTTTCCTGTAAGCGCACTGATTCTCATTTTTGTAGGTTCCGTTGGGCGTGATTGTGGATCTACTGTATTTGATGCCCCATTTATTGGAGTGGTTATAATGGGTTGTTGTAATTGTTCTGAATGAAGTTCCATATCAACATGACTACTGATCGTGTGAGCAATGGTTTTTTGATTTGGTGTTTTTTTATTGGTTACTGGATCATGATATACTGCTTCTTTGCTCAAAAAATGCCGGATAATTTCTGGCGCATTATTAGTTTGAGTGCCTGATGAATGAAGAGCCATTTCAGCCACTTCTTTTTTTAAGGGTACGACGCAAGGCTCATAAGTTCTAATCGGATTGGGATTAGAGTCCGCTTCCAATGTGGGGTTTATTACATATGAAAGAGGGTTATTTAAATCCATCACTATTCTAGGTAATACGGGTTTTTCAATCATAAGTTCGGGGTTTATTTCGGTTAACTTTGTTTTATGTTCAAAGGCAAAACTGGGTAGAACACCTACACATACAGCATTACTTTGAATCATTTGATTGAGTTTTACATTATCGCTATCAAATTCAATGACAACATGATCAATACCTTTAAGTTTTTCAACCTCATGCTGCACATTCATGATGGATTGCTGCAAATATGCGATGTTAACATCAATATTTGATAAATCTTTGATATGAAAATAAAAGACATTATCAATCTTTATTCGCGTAAACATAGCAGAAGATAACGCTGATACACCTGGCGTTATCATAAAAGTAACACCAGAATGTTTCTTTTTAATTTTACTCATAGCTACATTTGATAACGTAGATGAGAGATCGGAAATTACATCTTGGGTGTTGAGCGATGCACTCACTTTAGCGTCTTTAGGAATACCTTCATCGCATGCAAGAGTTTTTTTAGATTTTTCATTAATTTTATTTGGCGTCGAAAAATAAAAACTAGGTAACTTAGATTGTTCGTGAAGTGTAAGATACTTAAACTTGTCTATAGCTTCCTGAAATCCAAACTGCTTAAATATATTTTCGTATAATTCACTTAGATCTGGCACGTCAGATAAGTTCTGACATGCATAATGTCCTGTTTTGTTGTTAATTTCCTTTATAAATCCATCGTATGTATAAAGTGTACCAGCTCCGTACACGGATTGACTATTAACCAGCTCTGGATGACGGAGCCAAGAATCTTCTACACCATTTCTTAACACAGGAGTTACTAACTCACGTTTAGCAACATATAATTTTTTGTCCTTTCCTATAACAAACAAATAAGACTCATGGCCTTTGCTCTGGCGTATACTCTCTAATGTTTGAAATTCAATATCATCTGCGTTTAACACAATGTCGTCGGGATCTAGTGAACGAAATAAAGGCCTTTTTTCATAAAGAGCGTCATTATTTAAAAATACTTGTGGTCGAATAATTTCACTTTCTGTATCGTCATCCAAATACAAATCCAGATGAGAAGGTGCTGACCAATATTTAAACTGTCCTACAGCTGCAGTGAAACCATGCTTTACAAATATATGTTCTACAAAAGTCTGTAGATGTTTTGTTTGTAACCAATGGCTTTCCATTTTAGAGCTAGCCAACATATAGCTTCCTGATCGATCATTGATAGAAACAATATGATTAATACCTTGTTTTTTTTCCAATTGAATTTCACCGGCGGCAAGAACCGGTTTACCTTGGCCTAAATTGGCGTGATCATACAATTCCGTTGAGTGAATGATTAATTTACCTTGGCTGGTGATAACGTAGATCAAAGTATCACTTGTTCCCTGAAATGGGTAACTACTGACATCTGTTTCAGATAGTGATACCACAGGACTTAATACATCTTCATCGTGAATTCGATCGGGATCACACTCAAATCGAGGCAACGTTTCAATATGATAGTTTTTTGTTGCTAACATGTATCTTGCTAAGTATTCTGGTTTCTTCTTAATAACATCAAGACATCGCTGCCCTAAACAAAAATCATGCGTTGCATCAACACCTGAAATAGTAGCTAATATTCCTTCTTTAACGGCTTTATAAATAGCATTTGTATCATATCCAGCCTTACAAAGATCACTAATACGCATTTGATTATGATGTTTCTGAAATAATTCAATCCAAGGTTTAGCGTATTGTATTGATAAACGTGGTAACTCGGCATCCGGTTGAGACAACAAATCGGGCTTGTTAATAGGGTATTTCGTACGAAGCAATGCTTTTTCTTCAGATGATGCTTGAATATATTGAAGATTTAGAAGAGCTTTCTCTCCTAAACGATATTTAATTAAGCCATATTTTGTTTCGGCTATAGTCTCAAGAATGCCCATTTTTAACCAATAACGATTGCTATTTCGGATACATGTTCTGTGCATCTTAGGAAACATGCTCTCTAATGTAGGCTCGTCTAATTTACCGTCGTATTGTTGAATGACCTTATAAAACTGAGCAGGTGCTAAACCTGTTTGTGTCATAATTTCAAAAGCAATGGCCGTATCTGGCTCACGATGCTCAACAAGCGAACCATCATCTCTTGATGTTAAAAATAATCTGTAATATTCAGGATAGCTCTCCACAGCACGCAATAATCTTGGTCCCATAAGAATGCGAGGTGTACTACCAATTTCTGCACTTAATATTAACTTCCCTTCTTTCATTTCCGTCAACACATCATTTGTTGACCATCCTTTTTGCAACAAATCATGTAACATAACCTGATTATTTGTTTCATTAAATATTTTCAGCATCCGCCGCGCTTCGTCTAGAGGCATGCGTTTTGGAGCGACATGTTCACGTTCACTAAAAATATCAGACGCTTCGGTTCGATATTTTTCTGATATCACTGCCGCTTCTTCAGCAGAATTTGCATTTAGCCAGGCTATTTCAGCATCTAATCCAATGCCAGCTTGATAAAGCAGCTCTGAACGGTACTTTGTTCCATCTGTTTTTAAAAGTTTAAAATGAGTTATCCAATAGCCGTGGTTTCTTTTAATACAACCACTATCCATTTTTGGAAATAACTCTAATAATTTGGATTGAGTCAGTCTCTCTTGATGTTGTTGAATTGTTTGTTTAAAATCAACGAGTGTTAGCCCTGTTTGCGCTAAGACATCAACCTCGCGTGCTGTTCGACAAGACTCAAAATCAATTAATTGCTCGCCTGACTTTGAGAGCCACTCTTTTTGCTCAAACCCTAATGCAGTCTCTGTTGAATAGAATGTGCTTGACTTTTTAGGTTGTATTTTTTCTATGATCTTATCAATAAAACGCATAATATATCTCGATCCAGTTTTATCAGAGCTGGGTTTAAATTCAGAGGCGCTAATACCATATGATTAGCAAGAAATTTCTTAATTGTATCACTTTGAATGTTTTTTGAACATCCATTTTGATTAAGAATGCTCATCAAAAGTTAAATAGTTATCGACTAACGCTGAAAATAGCATCAACTAATTGAAGTTAAAAAATATTCACTGTGACCTTAAAGACTTCTGCGAAAGTTAATGACATCGCTCGATGGGTTCCAGATTTAACAAAATCAACAACTAATGGATGAGCTAGCTTTTGCTGTTTTTGTAAGCTCATACGATTTAAGTCACCACTCAACAGTGATCTTTAAGGGTGCTAAAGGTTTTAGAGAGGCCATTAATGAATTTTTTGTAAACATACTGCCATCCATTGGAAATAGCTTGAGTTCCAGAATTAATGACAATTTCCAAGCGCTGAAAACTTAGCATTTTGAAGTTTATTGGGTATATCTTCAAAAAACTGTGTTAGTCCGTCATAATTAAACGAGTGATGACATCAAATAAGCGAAAACTATGAAAATAGATCAAAAGTTTGCCCAAAAACTTGTTCATGAGCAATTTCCAGAATGGTCATTACTTCCTATTCATGAAGTAAAAAACAGTGGATGGGATAACCGAACGTTTCATTTAGGTTCAGATATGCTTATTCGTATCCCCAGGGATGAGGAGCATGCACCACCAATTTTAAAAGAGTATCAATGGTTACCGAAGCTTGCGTCAAAACTACCAATTCTTATTCCAACACCCATTGCATTAGGACAGCCCTCTACGGAGTGTCCTTGGCACTGGAGTATTAATCGCTGGATAACGGGAGAATCTTTAACCAAAGAACGCACTCAAGATATGTCGTGCTTTGCCAAAGAATTGGGACAATTTTTAAAAGCATTTCAATCACTCGATGCATCCGGTGGGCCCATAGCAGGCACTCACAATTTTTATCGAGGAGGAAGTCTGCGTGCGTATGATCATGAAATGCAAGCGGCTATTCCTAAAATAGAAAATGCAGATGAACAAGCAATAGCCACACAATTATGGCAAGATGCTTTATCTTCTCAATGGGGAAAGGCACCCGTATGGGTTCATGGAGATTTTGCAATGGGGAACATTCTTGTTGAACAAGGTCGCCTCAAAGCCGTAATTGATTTCGGACAGTTAGCGATTGGGGATCCTGCTTGTGACCTAGTGATTGCCTGGAATTTTTTCGCTGGCGATAGCAGAGAGGTGTTTAAAAATACTGTCCAACTGGATAGAAACACTTGGATTCGAGCACTCGGGTGGGCTTTTTGGAAAACACTTTGCTGGCCTATTAAAGGCACGGACGTACAATCATTACTGCATGTGATTTATCAAGAATATCAAAACATCAGTTAAGGCTTAGCTCTGCTTAAGAAGAGAAAATGGTCATATTTTGTTCTCTCCTAATATTCTCTATGCTACAATTACTCCGCAATAAATACATGTGACATAGAGATGAGTGATGCATAAATAAGTGCCGAATGAAATCCATTGATACCACCAATTATGTATGATAACGAAATTAAAGTAGCTAAAGATGAAGAGTCTGATAATAACTGCGGTGATACAAAATAAACCTTGTTGCGCAAAATTTATTACCTAAGGTCTGTTGTGCAAATAAAACGCATCAAACGGGCCTTTTCGTCAGAATCCCGGCCGGACCTCTTAATATTCCTTCCGGACTCATTCATTTTTGAAGACGCGATTCAACAACAATTTGCAGCAGGAATACTATAATGCCATTCACAATCGAATACTGGACAAAAGCTTGGGATGAGGCACAAAGTGATATTGACGATGGCTACGGCGGTATCTATAAAGGAAAAAAGGCATATCCAGGGAAGGTCTTAAATTTATTATCTAAATACGCAGCATACTCTAAATCATTGATGAAGTTTGGTTGTCATAAAAATCTAGTGGGTGGAATGTTTCATTTTTTTTGGAAGGGCCGGGATGATCAATACACAACACAAGTTGTTGATGCCATTCATAATTTTTATCATGTGAGCGGGAGTCATGCTTTGTGCCCTAAATATCACTCAGTAAAATTTATTTTATCGCGTGTTAAACACGAAATGGGCGATATACCTCTGGATAGAAACGATAATCTAGCCAAAATCCTAGAAGTGATACGCATTAAAACGGGCGTTAATTATGAAGACTTAATCTTAGATGACAATGACACCAGTAACAACCTTACTGAAATCTAGATAATGTCTTCTCCTGGTGATTATGATGGCGTTGCGTATTTTTCAATTAGTTCAACAATAAAATCTGTTGCAGAATGAATGTTCAGATTTTTTATCTTTTCGATGATTTGAGCTTGATTTGATTCGAGTAATAACAATGTATCAATTAAATGCTCTTTTGTTAATTCTTCTTCCGGAATAACATAGCTGATCTCCTGCTTTTTAAAATATTCTGCGTTATGAATCTGATCTCCTCGACTTGCTCGGCGAGATAAAGGAATCAAAATATGCGGCTTTCCACAAGCCAGTATTTCATAGAGCGCATTTGCACCCGCGCGAGAAAGGATATAATCTGAAGCCGCAATTAAATCTCCAAGCTCATTTTCTGCGTATTCAAGCTGAAAATAATCTGTTTTATCGACAAACTCAGAACTAAAATAACCTTTCCCACACAAATGAATAACGTGAAATTTTTCAGTCAACTCAGCTAGAGCCTCACGGACGCAACGATTAATGATGTCAGCACCCTGACTTCCACCCATGATCAAAAGACAAGGCTTGTTGCCTTTAAAACCACATTGCGCAAGCCCCTTTTCTTTAGAACCAGAAAATAAATGAGATCGCAAAGGCGTTCCACTGACCAATATATTTTTTGCTTGATGCAAATGTTTTTTTGAGCCCTCAAAAGTCACACACAAAACGGCAACAAAAGGTAGGCTTAGGCGATTGGCAAGCCCAGGAGTCAAATCAGATTCATGCGCTAAAACTGGAATACGGTTTAACCATGCACCAATCACAACAGGCAATGCAGCAAACCCTCCTTTAGAAAATACAACTTGAGGTTTGAGTCGTCTAATGTAAATACACGATTGAGCAATCCCTAAAAGTAAGTTAAACGGGTCGATAAAGTTTTTCCAGCTAAAATAGCGCCTTAATTTCCCAGAGCGGACTGCATAAAATGGGATTTTTCGAGCATGTAACATGCGCTCTTCAATGCTATTTTTGCCACCAAAATAGGCAATATCCCAGCCTTTTTTTTCCAAAACGTCGATCAGAGCGAGATTGGGGTTTACGTGTCCTGCAGTCCCCCCTCCTGTGAAAACAATTCGCATGGACTCATCCTTGTATTAATAAACTAAGATCAATGGCATGAAGATGTTTTGTTAGGGCGCCAACTGATATGCAGTCAATACCTATTGTCGCAATCTTTTCTATGGTTTCCTCATTCACACCACCAGACACCTCAAGCGGAATATGGTTAACATTCTCTCGAACAGCTTGATGCATCATTTCTTCTGTAAAATTATCCAATAAAATACGATCGGGCTTGGCTGAAATGGCTTCTTGGAACTCGTTGAGCGTTTCGACTTCAACTTCGACAAAACGATCAGGATGTAATGTTCTGGCACGCAATATGGCTTCGGTAATCGAGCCACAAGAACGAATATGATTTTCCTTGATTAAGAACGCATCATACAATCCAAATCGATGATTCACTCCACCGCCACATTGAACCGCATACTTTTGTGCGTAACGCAACCCGGGTAGTGTTTTGCGTGTGTCCAATAAAGCCACACCCGTTTGCTTTATTTTGCTGTAATAGCGATAAGTAGTGGTTGCTGTTCCGGAAAGCGTTTGTAAAAAGTTGAGCGCACTACGTTCTGCTGTTAATAATGCACGAGCATTTCCTGCTAAACTACACAGTATTTGAGCTGTATCAAGATAAGATCCTTCAGACACTTTCCAATCGATTTCCACATCTGAGTCGAATGTTCGAAACACTGTATCAGCCCAAGGCTGACCACACATTAACATCGGTTCGCGCGATAAAATAAAAGCTTGAACAATTTTATTTTCAGGTAACAATTCCGCTGTAATATCTTCTTGTTGAGGCCCGAGATCCTCACGTATCGCATTTTGAACATCATGGTTTATTTGCTCAAAATCTAGCAAAAACGTCATGATCGATATCCTTTTTTTGTAAAACACCACTTTAACCAAATGGGTGAAATAAAGGTTGTAAAAATAACCATCAATATAATGGCGGAAAATAAAGCATCAGAAATAATGCCAGAAGCTCTTCCCAATGAGGCAAATACGAGCCCAACCTCACCTCTAGGTAACATTCCAACTCCCACTAGTAATTTATCGCTCCCGCGTGATGCAGCTAGTCCACTCAATAACTTACCTAAAATGGCAACGATAATTAATCCAGAAGCAATTTTTAAAACATCTATATTTAAAAATGTTTCTAATTTCACCTGAATGCCAATTAAAACAAAAAACAAAGGAGCGAGCAAAAGCTCGAGCGGTGCAATCAATTCTTTGATCATGAATGATTTTCCAGACAAAGACGACGTGCGCGGTGTAAAATAAGCATCATGCAGCACTAAGCCGGCTAAAAAAGCGCCAATAATACTCGCCAACTGAACCCACGTCGCAAACCAAGAGAGCAGCATGGTAAATACAAAAGCGACGACCAATTTAGATTGCCATTCAGGTAAAAAAGAAAGCATCTTTACAGAAAAACGAATACATCTTGGGCCAAAGTAAAGTACAACCAGGAAAAACAAAACCGTTAGCATCACAATTTTTGTGAGTACCAACGGTTGTAAATGACCGCTGACGACCAAACTACTCACAATTGCCAGAAGAATTAATCCTAGGATATCGTCTATCATAGCCGCTCCCAAGATTGTTTTGGATTCAATGCGATGTAATTGTCCCGCTTCTTTGAGCACTCGTGCCGTAATTCCAACACTGGTTGCGGTCAAGGTTGCGCCAACAAACAGATGAGTATTAAAACCGGCCTCAGGTAACAACCAAAGCATGGCTAAAAACCCCAAGACCAACGGTGCTATAACTCCCAAAGACGCAACACGAAATGAGGCTTTTCCTGTTTTTTTAATCTCTTCTACAGAACTTTCTAACCCCACCATAAACAACAAAAAAATCACACCATATCTCGAAAAAATATCAAGTGCGTACGCTACTTTGATGCTATCTAATCCAGATGCGCTTTGTAGAACCGATTCAACTGCCATTCTTGAAGTTGGATCAGAAATACTCGTTGAGAGAGTTTGAGATAAAGAAGCGCCATGTAAAAGGCTGCCTACAATATCAAAAATAATCGAACCTTCTCTTAAAATGATCATTTCGGGGACCCTCCAATAGTAGCAAAGGTTCCCCAAAAGAACGCCCATCAAAAGCTCGCCTAAAACACCAGGCTGATGAAACCGTTCAGCAAGATAACGCCCTAACAATCCCAGTGAAAAAATAATGGTAACCCAAAGCAAGACCAGCGCGATAGGATCAGCAGAGTGGGTCACAAAATTCCCCTATTTTGATTGTTTAGCCAAAAAAAGACTGGTTTCAAGCACAGAATCGGGATTTAATGAAAGACTATCAATACCCTCTTCCATTAACCAAAGCGCAAAATCTTGATGATCAGAAGGCCCCTGACCACAGATTCCGACATATTTTCCTTGTGATTTACATGCCTTGATAGCCAAATGCAATAATTTTTTCACAGCAGCATCTCGCTCATCAAATTGAGAAGCAACAAGACCGGAATCACGATCCAATCCTAAGGTCAATTGAGTCAAATCATTTGAGCCGATTGAAAATCCATCAAAGTATTCAAGATACTCTTCAGCCAATAAAGCATTGGATGGCAACTCACACATCATGATGAGCCTTAGTCCGTCCTTTCCGCGTTCTAGGCCGTTCTTTTTGAGTATTTCTATCACTTGCTTAGCTTCTGACAATGTTCTGACGAAAGGAATCATCACTTCAACATTGGTTAGCCCCATTGATTCTCGGACGGCCTTAACAGCTTGACACTCCAGTGCAAAACAAGCTTCGAACTGAGGGGAAACATAACGAGAAGCGCCTCTGAATCCAAGCATTGGGTTTTCTTCTTCTGGTTCATACTGCAATCCGCCCATTAGATTGGCATATTCATTTGATTTAAAATCAGATAAACGGACAATCACCGGTTTTGGATAGAAAGCGGCTGCAATCGTTGCCACCCCCTCTTTTAATCGTTCTACATAATACTGTACTGGAGAGGCATAAGCGGCTGTTTTTTTACGAATCGCTTCTTTTAAAATTGGATCAATGAGCTGCTCGTATTCCAATAATGCACTTGGATGAATCCCAATTGTATTTGAAATCAAAAACTCAAGACGCGCCAAACCAACACCTTGGTTTGGAATAGAACGAAAAGAAAAAGCACGCTCAGGATTTCCGACGTTTAACATGACTTTTACTGGAAGCTCAGGCATCTGCTCAACATCTAATTTTTCATGCTCGAATGGTAAGATGCCTTGATAGACATATCCGGTGTCGCCTTCCGCGCAACTGACGGTTACATCGTCACCATCTTTTATCACACTGGTGGCATCTCCACACCCCACAACAGCAGGGATACCTAGCTCTCTTGCAATAATTGCGGCATGACAAGTCCGTCCGCCACGATTGGTCACAATCGCAGCTGCGCGTTTCATAACAGGCTCCCAATCAGGATCTGTCATGTCAGAAACCAAAATATCTCCTTCCTGAACACGATGCATTTCAGAGGCATCTTTGATGACTTTGACTCGGCCTGCACCAATACGCTGACCAATGCTTCGCCCCTCTGTCAATACGGCTGTTTTTGTTTTAAGCGTATAACGCTCGAGAATTTGTTTATTGCTTCGACTTTTTACTGTTTCAGGTCGCGCTTGCAAAATATAAAGGCGGCCATCTTCACCATCTTTTGCCCATTCAATATCCATGGGAGCCCCATAATGCGCTTCGATAGTGAGTGCATGACGAGCCAAAGTTTCAACTTCTTCGTTAGTCAATGAAAAACGCAATTGTGAGTCCAATTCAACGTCAACGGTTTTGACTTTTTTAGATGAACCCTTGTCATCGTTGTAAACCATTTTCATGGCTTTATGTCCAATGCTCCTGCGGATAATCGCTTCTTTCCCTTCTTTGAGCGCTGTTTTTCGAACATAAAATTCGTCTGGATTAACTGCTCCTTGTACCACCATTTCGCCTAATCCATACGAAGATGTGATAAATACAACATCTTCAAAACCAGACTCAGTATCAATGGTAAACATCACGCCGCTCGACGCTTTGTCGCTTCGAATCATTTGCTGTATACCTGCTGATAAAGCAACTTCGTGATGCTGAAAACCATGGTGAACACGATATGCAATTGCTCTATCATTGTAGAGAGAAGCAAACACTTCTTTAATTGATAGAAGGATTTCGTCAATTCCTTTGACATTCAGAAAAGTTTCTTGTTGGCCAGCAAAAGACGCATCAGGCAAGTCTTCTGCTGTCGCTGATGAGCGAACTGCAACGGTAAATCGGTCATGGCCAATCGCACGAGTTAAGTTTAAAAAAGAAGTGCGAATATCATCTTCAAATGCACCAGAAAAAGGAGATTCGATGATCCACTCACGAATCGTTCTGCCCGCTTCCGCAAGCTTCAATACGTCGTTAATGTCTAAGGTTTCTAGTAGTTTTTGAATTCGTTTGTCCAATCCGTCGTGAGCTAAAAACTCGCGGAAAGCATCTGATGTGGTGGCAAATCCCGTAGGAACAAGCACGCCAGCTTGTCCTAAATGTCGAATCATTTCACCCAAAGAAGCATTTTTTCCACCGACCTGATCGATGTCTTTCATTGTTAATTCTTGAAAATCAATAGTCCTTACGCCTGAAGCCACCATTACCATCCTCTATTCCATTCAATTGAGGTTAATTCTACTGAACTATCGATGATAATCAATACATTTTTCTTTTATTCTTTATGTTATACTATATCCTCGAAAATGATCATTTCTACTTTAGGAACATTATGACAAAACAACGTGTCGTCGTTACAGGTTTAGGGATGTTGACCGCACTAGGGCAATCTGTTCCCTCGACTTGGAGTGCACTTTTAAAAGGTCAAAGCGGCGTTAGTTTGATTGAAAGTTTTGACACTTCAGATTTTGCTTGTCGATTTTCGGCAACGATCAAAAATTTTAATCCCGAACAGTTTGATATTTCGACAAAAGATGCCCGAAAAATGGATCTCTTTATCCAGTATGGCATCGCTGCAGCAAAAGAAGCAATTGAAGATTCTGGGCTCGATCTGAATATATTAAATCTTGAAAGGATTGGCGTTGCTGTTGGTTCTGGAATTGGCGGATTGTCCACTATCGAAAAAACTTACAACAGTTATGCCCAAGGTGGCCCAAGAAAAATATCCCCTTTCTTTATTCCAGCAACGATCATCAACATGGTCGCAGGCCATATTTCCATGCGCTATGGATTTAAAGGTCCCAATATCTCTGTCGTTTCTGCCTGTACAACCGGGACACATAACATTGGCGAATCCGCTCGCATGATTGCGTTTGGCGATGCTGACATTATGATAGCTGGTGGCTCAGAAATGGCAACATGCCCATTGGGTCTGGGTGGATTTGCCGCGTGCCGAGCGCTCTCATTAAGAAACGATGATCCAGCCAGTGCAAGCCGCCCTTGGGATAAAGAGCGCGATGGTTTTGTATTGGGTGATGGAGCAGGTGTTCTTGTTCTTGAGTCGTATGAGCATGCAAAAAAACGCGGAGCTAAAATCTACGGTGAAGTCATTGGTTACGGCACCAGTGCAGACGCTTACCACATCACATCACCGTCTCCTAATGGCGATGGCGCTAGACGTACAATGCTCAATACGCTGAAAGACGCCCAAGTTAACCCTGAACAAGTGCAATACATCAACGCACATGCAACCTCAACACCAGCAGGTGATGAGTGTGAAGCCATGGCGATTAAACATGCTTTTGGTGATCATGCCTATAAACTTGCTGTCAGCTCGACAAAATCCATGACGGGTCATTTATTGGGTGCTGCTGGTGCAGTTGAAGCGATTTTCAGTCTCCTGGCGATTCGAGATCAAGTCGCACCACCCACTATCAACCTCAATAATCCAAGCGAAGATTGTGATTTGGATTTTGTTCCTCACACCGCTCGAGAAATGAAAATTGATATGGCATTATCAAATTCATTCGGCTTTGGCGGAACCAACGGTGCTTTGCTTTTTCAAAAGTGCTCATGAATGAAGACCGCATCATTGCCGATTTGAAACAGGCATTTCCTGAAATGATCGGTGATGATGCGGCTGTACTTCCTCTTCTTTCGGAACATCTTGTGATTAGTAAGGATGTGTTGGTTGAAAATGTACATTTTAGAAAGCGTTATCAAACACCTGAAAGTCTTGCTTATAAAGCTTTGGCTGTAAATCTGAGTGATATAGCCGCCATGGGTGCTAGTCCTTATGGAGTTTTTCTAGGAATATCCGCATCTCCTCATGATGTTTCATTTGTTGATGCCTTTTTAAAAAGTTTTGTCAGCGCTTGTAAAGAGGCGAATATCATCTTAATGGGCGGAGATACAACAGGTGGGCCATCAGACACACTTTATTTAAGTATCACGATATTAGGAAAAGGAAAAACTGACACAATAAAATATAGGCATACAGCAAAAAAAGGTGACGCTATTTACGTTGCAGGACCGCTTGGGGAAGCGCATCTTGGATTTTGTGCTCTAGAAAAAAATATCGACGGATTTCTGCCTTATAAATCACATTTTTTAAATCCAAAACCTCGTTTACAAGAAGGTTTTTGGCTTGCTCAACAAAAAAGTGTGCATGCCATGATGGATCTTTCGGATGGACTTTGGTTAGATTTACATAAGCTATTGAATGCGTCAGCATGCAGCGCCGAATTACCTCTTGAACAGCTGGAACTCTCCCCTCTGAAAAAACAAGCTTATCTTGACTTAAATCTTTGCCCCATCGAAACACAACTCAGTGGCGGTGAAGATTACGCTTTACTCTTCACCGCTTCGGATGAATTTGGCGAAACGGAGATTACTATGTTCAAAAAAAAATTTGGTTACGATTTACGTCAAATTGGAACAATCGTTGCCACACAAAACAATAAAACACACAAGGTTACGCTTTTAAAAAACAATAAACCAACTGATGTCTCATTATTTCCTTTTGATCATTTTAAATAACAGACCCTAAATTTTATTATTTTTTGTTTATAGGCTTAAACTTTTCAAGTCTATTACCTTTAAACACACCCGT
This sequence comes from uncultured Legionella sp., assembly GCA_964513205.1. GTDB lineage: Bacteria > Pseudomonadota > Gammaproteobacteria > Legionellales > Legionellaceae > JAGVJT01. Next base: position 24,767 of record CAZELP010000007.1, read on the forward strand.
AGCCTGTATAATAATACTATCTGTATTGTTAACAGTGCCAGAAAATACTTGTTCACCATTATAATTGTATATTGATAAATCAACTTTAATAAAACAGAATTTATAAGGCTTTCCGGTATACCAACTGATTGCTTCTGGCCCAATTATTGTTACATATTGAGTGTCTGGTATAACCGTATCTTGCGTCTGCTTTTTCTTGAGCTCTAAAGAGTATACTGCATGCACCATGAGTTTTTGTTGAGAACCATTGATTATCTTCGTCATATGACAACCTTCTTCAGCATAAACCAATTTACTCAAAATTAATGTAAACAATATGGCAAAACTCGCATATTTCATTTTGATAACCCCTCGAGCAAGTGACAAATAGCTCTCTATTATACCAAAAAAAATCTTTAATGTGTGTTTTTTATTCAAAATAAAGTTTTTTTCTATCTTCCCAGCACGTTTTTTGGGGTATATTAACTGGCATGTTTTTTCAATCTTTTTCTTATTTGGGCGCCATACGCAGTGCTCCATCAAGACGCATAACCGCTCCATTTAAATAAGTATTTTGACAAATATGAAGAGCAAGTGATGCAAATTCATCTGCAAAACCGAGGCGTTTCGGAAAAGGAACCGTTGCCGATAAACTTTCTTTGACAGGCTCTGGCATATTCATCATTAAGGGAGTTTGCATCACACCAGGCGCGATGGTATTCACTCGAATACCAAATTGTGCAAGCTCTCTGGCCAAGGGTAAAGTCATGCCCACAACACCGCCTTTAGATGCGGCATATGCCACCTGACCAATTTGCCCTTCAAAAGCAGCAATAGAGGCCGTTGTGATTAAAACCCCCCGCTCTCCGTCTAGCAAGGGCTCTACTGTCATCATGGCTTCAGTAAGAAAACGCAATACATTGAAAGTTCCTATTAAATTAACATGAATCACTTTTTCAAATGCACTTAAACTTAAAACGCCCTCTTTTCCAACCAATCGACCACCAGGAGCTATGCCTGCACAATGCACCAAAATACGTGGAATACCGTGCGTTTGAATGGTCTGTTGCAGGGCATTTTTTACAGAATTTTCATCAGAAACATCACAAAAAATACCATTTTCATCAGCAACATTTAAATCCCACGCCAATACACGAGCCCCCTCTGCTTTTAATGCTCTTGTGGTTGCCATTCCAAGTCCAGAGGTCCCTCCGGTTACCACTGCAATCTGTCCTTTGATGTTCATTTGCGCTCACTTTTTAAAAAATTTTGACTCACCAATTTAAATTTTGCATGTTCTGCTGTTTTTAACCATTCAAAAAGCACCATTTCAGAAGTCACTAAATGTACACCTGCCTGAGTCATTCGCTGTAGAGCGCACTCATGATCAAGTGGATGCCGACTACCCACCGCATCAACCACAACGAATACATCAATTCCAGCTGCATTCATGTCGAGGGCAGTTTGTAGGACACACACGTGGGTTTCTATTCCAGCCAAAATCACTTGCTTACGATGAAGCATTCGCCAATGTTTTAAAAAATTCGCATCTTGGTAACAAGAAAAATACAATTTATCAATATCGGTTTTACCTGGCATCCATTTTTTTAAATTAGGAAGTGTTTCTCCCAAGCCTTTTGAATATTGCTCGCTCACCATCAAGGGAACATTAATTTCTGATGCCAATTGCATCAACCAAGCACAGCGCGACTCCACAAGTGACGAGTGTTGAATTTGGGGCATTAATTTCTCTTGAACATCGACAATAAGCAAACAAGATTTTTCATGACGAATTAGCATATAGGGCATCCTGCAAATAAAAATGTATCCTCAATTTACGACATTATGAACTCCATGAATAGATCTAACAACCTTCAATGGAGTATGTTAAAATCGGGCACTTTTATTTGGCTCAGCAATTTTTAAATCATGGATAAAACATACACGCCAGAAACGATTGAACGGACTTGTTATCAAACTTGGGAATCTCACGGCTATTTTAAGCCAGCAGAAACAGGGAAACCTTACTGCATTATGCTGCCACCTCCAAATGTTACGGGCAGTTTGCACATGGGGCATGGTTTTCAAAATACACTGATGGATGCAATGATTCGTTATCAACGCATGAGTGGTCATGCCACACTTTGGCAACCAGGAACAGATCATGCCGGCATTTCAACACAATTGGTAGTTGAAGGACAATTGCAACAACAAGGACTTTCTCGAAAAGATATGACACGCGAATCTTTTTTAGAAAAAGTTTGGGAATGGAAAGAAACTTCAGGCTCACAAATCACTCAACAAATGCGTCGAATTGGATCTTCAGTTGATTGGTCTAAAGAACGATTCACCATGGATGACGGACTTTCAAAGGCGGTCTTAAAAGTTTTTGTTCAATTGCATGACGAAGGCTTAATTTATCGTGGAACACGTCTTGTAAACTGGGACACAAAACTGGGCACCGCTATCTCTGATCTTGAAGTTTTGTCAGAAGAAGAATCTGGATTTATTTGGCATATTCGTTATCCGCTCGTCAATGGAAATGAGTCTCTTACCGTTGCGACAACACGTCCAGAAACATTATTGGGAGACAGTGCGGTTGCAGTGCATCCGGAAGATGAACGTTATCAACATCTGATTGGCCAGTATGTACATTTGCCTTTGTGTGATCGCACAATTCCCATTATCGCTGATGAATACGTGGATCCCTCTTTTGGAACTGGTTGCGTAAAGATCACACCTGCACATGATTTTAATGATTATGAGGTTGGAAAACGGCACGATCTTCCCATGCTCAGCATCATGACTAAAAAAGGCACAATCAATCGACATGCACCGCTACAATATCAAGGCATGGAGCGCTTTATTGCACGGGAAAAAATTGTAGAAGACTTAAATCAAGCAGGGTTTTTAGTCAAAACAGAACCTCATCAACTGAAGGTCCCTCGCGGAGAAAAATCTGGGACAATCATTGAGCCGCTGCTGACTGACCAATGGTATGTAAAAATGAAACCATTGGCTGAGCCCGCTATCGCTGCTGTTAAAAAAGGCGAGATCCGATTTATTCCAGAACAATGGACAAAAACTTACGACCAGTGGATGAACAACATTGAAGATTGGTGTATCAGTCGACAATTGTGGTGGGGGCATCGTATCCCTGCTTGGTACGATCTACAAGGTAATGTGTATGTCGGTTACAGTGAAAATGATGTGCGATTTAAATATCAACTTGATGCAAGTATCTCATTAAAACAAGATGAAGATGTCCTGGATACTTGGTTTTCATCTGCTCTTTGGCCTTTTTCAACATTGGGTTGGCCTGAACGAACACCTGAATTTGAAAAATTTTATCCCACATCAGCATTATTTACAGGCTTTGATATTATTTTCTTTTGGGTCGCAAGAATGATCATGATGGGGTTAAAATTTACAGGCAAAGTCCCCTTCCGCGACATTTTTATTACCGGTCTCATTTGTGATCACGAAGGCAAAAAAATGTCTAAATCAAAAGGAAACGTTCTTGATCCAATTGACATCATTGATGGCATTAGCCTAGATAAACTCATTGAAAAAAGAACAAGCAATTTAATGCTGCAATCTGTTAAAGACAGCATTATAAAAGCGACCAAAATTCAGTTTCCAGAAGGTATTGCCGCATACGGCACAGACGCATTAAGATTTACTTATTGTGCGCTGGCCTCCAATACGCGTACGGTTCGATTTGATATTCAACGGGTCGAAGGATATCGCAATTTTTGTAATAAATTATGGAATGCTGCTCGTTATGTTTTTTCACACACGTTAGAAGAGAAAATCGACTTTGAAGACGGCCCATTTCAATATAGTGCGGCTGATATTTGGATTCTTTCTAAATTGCAGCACCTGATTCAGCAAACACAATTGCATTATCAAAATTATCGATTTGATTTATTAGCCAATGCTCTTTATGAATTTGTTTGGCATGAATACTGCGATTGGTATCTTGAACTTTCTAAAACGGTCTTATACGCAGAAGAAGCATCAAATGCCATGAAACGAGCTGCTCGACATACGCTACTACATGTACTGACACAAATATTGAAACTGCTTCATCCCATTATGCCTTTTATCACCGAAACAATTTGGCTTAGAATACCAAAATCAAGTGATGAGCAGTCTGACTCTATTATGCTCAGCACATATCCAGAAGTAGAGAAAAATCGCATCAATCTTGAAATTGAAGCAGAATTTGATTGGCTTAAAAAGGTCATTCAAGCTGTCCGAACAATTCGAAGTGAAATGAACATTGCACCATCCAAGCGAATTCCACTTTTACTTCATCATGCAAACTCAATCCACCTTGCAAAGATTGAAAAATATCGAAATATTCTTTCAGCTTTTCTAAAACTTTCAAATATTGCCTCAGTGCCACAAGACAAAGAGCCTCCTGTTTGTGCTTCGGCCGTTGTTGAAGACTTAGAATTACTTATTCCCATGAGTGATTTAATTGATAAAGCGGCAGAATTGCAGAGACTGAGCAGAGAGCTTCAAAAACTTGATCAAGAGATTCAAAGAGCAGAAGGAAAATTGCATAACCCTGCTTTTACCGATAAAGCACCTCAAGAAGTCATTGCAAAAGAAGAAGAAAAACTCGCTCAAGCAAAACTCGCGCGCGAAAAACAATTGCTTCATCAAGCAAAAATACAAGCGCTCTAACCCCCCAAAAATAGCCATGCCCGCGGAAAGCGGGCAAGTATTTCGCTCTAGGCATAAACAGTCCAAATCTCTGATCAATAACAACACACTAATTTTAATTTCATAGCATAAAAGATCTACGTTTTGCGCTTATATGCTCACATTGTTAAAACAAGCAACCGGTTGGTTATTTGCATCAATAAAATATTCTACTTCTATTTCATGACTTAACACTTTATGTAACTGATTCATGGCTGCATTCATGTGCTCTTGAAATTGTGTTACTGACACTTTGGGTGAGGAAAAAAAAGAGCCAATATAATTGCGCACTGGGGAAAAAAACAATGGTATACCCAAAGGCGCTGCAGCAAGTAAACCCACAATCAATCCGCAAACAGCCATCAATATGCAATAAACTTTATTGACAAGTTCCACATGTTGTAGCCTTCTTACTAGAGCGTCTACTTCAAATGAGAGCAGAGTTTCTATACCTCCGGGTGTGTTACCATGATCAAGACCAGGAACAAGTCTTTCCAATTTCTTTATAAACCTGTCCTTAAACTCCTTTAATGCCTCTCTTTCTAGACCTGAGTTAAAGGGTTCGATTAATGACAACTCGTTAACTGCAAACAGAAAAAGCATTTTGCAGCCATTCAAGGTATCTACTTTTTTCCATTGGCAATCTGTAGCAAATTCATTTCTATGTTTTAATGTCATATAACCACGCAAGTATTGTTAATGATTAAATTGTACTATAAAAACACAAAAAATAAAAGGTTTGTCGCGCAGACGGTAAGTGAAGCATCCTTTACCAAACTGGAAAGAAAATTTCAAATGACGATTTTTGCTGCAATCAAAGTCGAACCAATAGGTCTTCATGCCTAAGACTATGCATTTTTTCATTAAACTGTCGCTCAATATCCATAAGCTTTTCTTCTGTACATGGCTGAATCCATTCTATTTTGTCATTATCGGAAAAAATAATTTTATATGTTAGTGTTTTTGTCTCTTTCTGAAAAAAATTAATGCAGTGATTGTGATTAATATGTGCACTTAGGTCGATTATTCTCGGCTCTTTGCTCATCTCTTCAAGAATAAACGCCTTGAATGCCGGAGGATATAAATATAATTGAATTTCCTCCACAAGAGACAAGCTTTCCACTAAATTAGTCTGGTGCTCAATATGTCCTAGGCAATATTTGAATGGAGAATGTGATGCGGTTTGCATATAGTTTGCTATATTTGCCATCGCATCAAGATAAGCTTTAACGGCATTAAAATCACCAGGACTTTCGGAGCGCGCTATAGTAGCCCCGCGTAAAGTTTTTTGTATTTTGTCAAGAACGAGTTTGTGTTCTTTTGTTAATAAAGGCATAGGCACTCCAGCAGTTCAACATCTTACATCCAAATCCAAGCAGAAGTGGTTTATATTCCGGCTTGGATTTGTTATGCGATATTGAGTTACGATTTAACCATATAAATACCCGGAGCGTTTCTCAGGTATTCGTGATAGTCCATGCCATAACCAAAAACGTAATGATTCTCGACTTGAAGCGCGGTAAAATCTGCAACTTTCAAGCCATTCTCAGCTCGGCGATTGGCTTTATCGACCAATACAGCAGTTTTGACATCCAAAGCACCCATTTCTTTGATTTCATCGACGATTGCAGCCAAGGTCACACCTTCATCCAAAATGTCATCGACAATAAGGACTGTTCTATTGGCTAATGAAACGGTGGGTTTTACTTTCCAAGTTAAGCGACCACCAGATAATTTTCCGGTATAACGTGTTGCATGCAAATAATCGACTTCCAAAGGAAAATCAAGTCGCGGCAACAGATTACCTAAAGGAACTAACCCTCCGACCATCACACACAAGACGACAGGATTTTTATCTTGTAAAACATTTCGAATGTCGGCTGCCATTTTATCTAAAGCAGCGTCAACTTCTTCAGTGGAATATAATTGTATCGCTTGATCATACACTTGCTGTATTTGGCTTGGAATATCCATGATTGCTCCGAAATAAATGGACTGTATTGTAACAATTTTTGAATGTTTTGACGAGACGTAGATTCTGCGTATTTTTGTAATCTGGGTTTGATTTACAACAGCAGAAGCGTTAATTACTTGTGACTCTGAGCACTTCAGTCAAAGAGGTTTCTCCTCGCAACACACGTTGAAACCCATCTTGACGAATAGACAATACGTGCGGACGAATATAAATTTCTATGGTAGATAAACTCTCATTTCGATGTATCATCCCTCGAAGCGTTTCATCGATTGGAATCAACTCGTAAATACCTGTGCGACCGCGATATCCAGTATGATGACAAATATCACATCCAGATGGTTCGCACACTCCGTTCGCATCATCTTCTGGACTCAAAGACATGATCAAACGCTCATCTTCACTCAAAGTATAAGGTGTTTTACACGCGTCACAAAGACGCCGAACCAAACGTTGTGCAATTAAACCGACAAGACTAGAGGATAAAAGAAAAGATTCAACTCCCATATCGCGCAATCTTGTAATCGCGCCCAATGCCGTATTGGTATGTAATGTTGATAAGACAAGATGTCCTGTAAGACTTGCTTGAACAGCAATTTCCGCCGTCTCTAAATCGCGAATCTCACCTATCATCACCACATCTGGATCTTGGCGTAAAATAGCTCTTAATCCTTTTGCAAAAGTCATTTGAACTTTATTATTGACTTGAGTTTGTCCAATACCTGGTAAGTCGTACTCAATGGGATCTTCTATCGTCAATATATTGCGTGTAATTTGATTCAGCTCTGTCAGCATGGCATACAATGATGTTGTTTTTCCCGATCCAGTTGGACCTGTCACCAAAATAATACCATGTGGTTGTGCAATCATATCTTGGATCGTGCTTAAAGCACGTTTGGGCATTCCAAGCAAACTCAAATCCAATTGTGCGGCATGCTTATCTAAAATTCTCAAAACAATACGTTCGCCATGGTTTGACGGCAATGTTGAAACACGCACGTCAATGGAATGTCCTCCAATTTTTAATGCAATGCGACCGTCTTGCGGGATACGTTTTTCAGCAATATCTAGTTTTGCCATCACTTTCACACGAGAAATCACAAGAGGAGCAATACCTCTTTGAATTTCAAGAACCTCCTGCAATACACCATCTACACGATGACGAACCAGTACTCTTTTTTCATAAGTTTCAATGTGAATATCTGATGCTTTTTGCTTGATTGCTTGTGTGAAGAGAGCGTTAAGTAAACGGATAATGGGGGCTTCATCTTGCGTATCCAGCAAATCTTCGCTATTTGGGATTTGATCAGCCAACTTCAATAAATCAAGCTCACCTTCCATATCCAAAGCGGCATCTTGAACAGAAGATTTGGCTTGATAAACATTTGCCAGATGCTGTTGAAACTCAACGGGCGTCACCTCGACCAGCGTCAGAGGAAGCTGGAAAAAACGCTCAACTTCAGCTAACACCTCAGAAGAAACTCCGGGCAAGTGATAAGCCTTGATAAAAGTTTCATGGCACTCCGAAACCACAATTCCCTGCATTTTAGCAAACGCATAAGGCAACATGGATTGTTTCTCTCTTGTTTCCATAAGTTATTTCGTTGTCATTGCATTGGCTTTACACTGAGCTGTTTGGCAAAAAGGTTTTGGCAAATCCGCTTCATGAAGAGGCTTCAGCACAGTATCACGATAACCCTGGTTAAACTGCTCCTGAAAACGTTCTATTTTGATTTGTTCACGACGTGTGTCACTGTACTTTCCTGTTGTTACGTTATACTCATCACGCTCAGTTTTTAATATGGTTGGGCGGATAAAAACCATCAGAATTTTCTTTTCTCGATTGGATAAATTATGTTGAAACAATCGTCCAATACCAGGAAGATCTCCCAAAATAGGGATACTGACATTGTCGTTTCCGAGACTATCTTGAGCAAGTCCTCCGAGTACAATCACATCCCCACTGTTGACATGTACAGACGTTAAAATCGCACTGATATTAAACGTAGGATTAGTGTTTGAATCAACCGTAGAAGTCGGCTCAAGACTGTCGTTACCTTGATCAATCTGAAGCTGTATACCACGACCTCTTGTGATTTGAGGTCTTACATATAAATGCAGAGCCACGTTCATTCTATCGAAAGTGGTAAATGGGCTCGCTGTTGTCGTTCCACCAGCATTATTAGGATAAGAAGAGGTTGCCACAGAAACCTGTTTTCCTATCAAAATCTTTGCTTGGCGATTGTCCAACACCACAACAGATGGTGTAGACAATATATTGGCTCGACGTTGTTTCGCTAAGGCATAAATTTGAGCCTGCAACTGATTGATTGAAGCATGGTTTACGACAGCGAAGCCGGCTCTAAATAAAGCGTCTTTAGAACCAGTTAAGCTTCCCCATTCTACACCCAAATTTTGAATGTCTGTTTCGTTAATTTCAGCAATTAAAGCTTCTACCAACAATTGAGCAGGTTTAATATCAAGCTGACGAATCACGGATTTTAAAGTGCGAATCACTGTCGCAGGAGCATTGATGATGATCGAATTTGTATTCGGCTCCGCAATAATTTGAATGCTGGGCTTAGAAGAGCCTTCTTGGCTAGACGAACCAGAAGCCGCACCTTGACTGCCGGCATTTACTGCACTGGCCAAAGAGGCACTCGGGCTTGAACCAACACCAACTGAACCACCAACTAAATTTGACTCAGGATTTGTGCTGTCTAATGAAGGACGGGTAACTGTTCCAATCGTTGTACCAACAGTACCACTAAAACTGGCTTGCGCAATACCGGCTAAAATGGGCACAACGTCTTCTGCACGCAAGTAACTCAGATAAATCACTTGAGTATTACCATTGCCTGCAAGAGGATTTTGTTTGTCCAAACGAGCTATCAATACTCGAAGCTTCAAACGCTCAGGTTTGGTTCCGCCAATCAAAATGGCGTTGCTTCTATCATCTGCTGCAAAAGTGGTTTGTTGTCCTGGCGTTTTTATCAGTTCTTTTAAGGTCTTAACGACATCCATCGCCAAAGCATGCCTTAAAGGAACAACGTCAATGCCATTGACAGAGGAATTATCGACCTGATTGATAATGTCCGCCAGCTGTCTGATATTGTTTGCTCGCCCCGTTAAGATCAGCATATTGGATGGGGCATAAGCAGAGACTGTACTGTATTGAGGCATGAGCGCTCTTAAAATAGGAACAAGCTGCTCTGCTGAACCATAACGAACTTGAATCACCTGGACCATTAGCTCGTCGCCTTTGGGTGGACTTTTTAAAGTATTTAATAAGTCTCCCGTCTCTCCGCGAGTATCCATAATCGGAACAATTTTGGTCACATTGCCATTTGGAATAGCGGCGTAACCTGCGACTTGCAGCATAGAAAGAAAGACCGGATAAATTTCTTTGCTCGACAATGGTTGTGCTGAAATGATGGAAACAGTACCCTGAACTCGTGGGTCAATTAGGAAGTTTCGACCTGTTTCTCTAGAGACCTCTGCAATCACAGAACGAATGTTTACATTACTTAAATTCCAAACATGCCCGGCATTTTGTGATGCAGAATCTGTGGGTTCATCAGTATTTTTTTCTTGATCTTGAGAGGCCGCTTGCGCTTCTTTTTTTAAAGCAGGATCGTCTTGTGCGGGTGCTTTTGTGGTAATGGTGTGTGTGGCACTAACAGTAACAGTGTTCTCTTCTGCGGCATTATTAGTGGCCGATGAGAAAATAGGAGAGACGACAAACAACGACAAAACAATTGATGCAAGAAAGCGCATAAGTTCAAAATCGATTGTTAAAAGTGATTCATCATAACCAAAAATAAAGAAACACAATAGTCTTTTCGTGGAAAATTATCTAAACACGATAAAAAAATGCGTTATCTTCAAAGATCTTCTGGCCAAATTAAATGCTTTAACTCTTCTTCAAAACCAAATTTTTTTAAGTTTTTGATGCGCTCTGGATATAAAATGCCATCCAAATGATCGCACTCATGCTGTACAACTCTGGCATGAAAACCACTGACTGAGCGTTCTATCCATTGTCCTTTTTCATCCTGTCCTCTGTAGCGAATTTCATCGTAACGAGGCACCAACCCTCTCATTCCAGGAACGCTAAGACAGCCCTCCCAATCTTCAGTTATTTGCTGAGATAAAATTTCTATTTCTGGGTTAATCAGCACAGTGAACGGTATTGCTTCCTCGCCAGGATAACGTTCACTCTCATCAAATCCAAACATGATCAATCGCATGTTACAGCCTATTTGAGGTGCTGCAATTCCAATGCCACCTTCGTCTTTCATTGTATCAAGCATATCTCGAATGATTGGAAGAAGTATGCTTTTTGAAAAATCATGCACTTGTTTTGAGGGAGATGCCAGAACCGGACTCCCCATTCTTAAAACTGGTTTAATTGCCATAACGCTACACCTTATTCACGAAATATTCTTTCATGCTACAATCAACTCAACTCATTTTTCAATTTCAATTATGACCATAAAAAAAGTAGTTGGAATATCGCCTCTATTTATCATGTCAGAGACCCCTTTAAATATGGGATCGACCATCATCAAATTTACGCACGATGATTATAACAAAGAATTGGGCTCGGCATTAATTGACGCACACAACGATGCCGAAGCCATTTCTTCTTTTTTAAATGAATTTAGAGACTCCAAAGAGACTCTACGTTCATACTCAAAAGAAATTGAACGATTATTGTTGTGGTGCATTCATGTCGCCAAAATCAATATATCAAGCCTCAGGCGAGATCACTTTTTAGACTATCAACAATTTTTAAAAAATCCATCTCCGCAAGATATTTGGTGTGGACCAAGTACGGGCAGGCAAACGAAAAATGGGCTGATTAATCCTGATTGGCGCCCATTTGTAAAAGGCTTAAGTGCTACTTCTGTAAACAAGTCACTCACAATTTTAGATTCTTTTTTTAACTATCTTGTTCAATCAAACTACCTGGTTGGCAATCCTCTGGCGGTTGATAGACGACGAAAAAAACGCAACAAGGCGTCTCCTAATATTATCGATCGATACTTGGAGCTGGTCGAAATTCAGGCGGTTTTAGAAGCTCTGGCGATTTATCCGATTGAAGATGAAAAGCAAAGTTTTCAAATTATCAGAGCACGATACATTATTCTTTTGTTATTTTACACGGGTTTGCGCATTGCAGAAGCCGCTAATCATACGATGGGAGATTTTGTTCAACGAGAAAACAACTGGTTTCTCAGGGTGATAGGGAAAGGACAAAAAATGCGCGAGATTCCTATTCCGGATGAGCTCTTAAAAGCACTGAGAGAGTTTCGTAATCAAATTGGGCTCACGTCTCCTGTGCCTACATTTAAAGAAACGACACCTCTTATCCCCATGCAAAATTTACAACAATCAATTAGCACACGAAGAATTGATCAGATTTTACGATGGGCTTTCAATCTAGGGGCCGCTTTATTTGAACCCAATGAGCCAAGACGAGCCTCAAAATTGCGCTCAGCCTCGGCACATTGGTTACGACATAGCTATGTCACTTATCTGTTACAAGCGGGCGCGCCCATTAAAGTGGCACAAGAAAATGCCGGTCACAGCGACGTTTCAACCACCATGCATTACACCCACGTTGCTCAGACTGACCGACATGAAGCAACTCGACAGCTGTCTTTGCTAAAGTTAAAACCCTAGGGTCTTATATGGACTCAGACTTTCAGATATTCGCTACTTTATCGTTCTAGGAATTCTTTGCGTTGCTTTGGATCTAATTTTTCTATTGCATAACGCAACATGGTTCTGGGCATCAAAGAAGCATTTTTGTTTAAGAAATCAAGCAATGGAGGTAAATCACGCTTCCCTAGCTCTCGCAACATCCAGCCTACTGCTTTGTGAATTAAATCTTGTTTGTCATTCAGTAGATGTTGAGCAAGATTCAAAGTCCATTCAAAATCATTTTTTTTGATAAAATACCAAGTTGCAACAATTGCGATTCGCCTATCCCACAATGAGTTTGAACGAACCAGAGAACACAATACTTCTCTGTCTTGAGAATAAAGATGTGCACCAAGAATATGATGTGCCGAAGCGTCAACCAAGTTCCAATTGTTCACACAGTGTCTGTAATGATAATAGATTGAATAAATAGCATCTTGAATTTCAGGGCTTTTTGCCTTTTGATACTGACTAACCAAAATCATCAAAGCCAGCAAACGCTCTTCGTTTAAGGGCGACTGAAGCAACAAAATAATTCCATCAGAATGAAGATCACAATGTGTTTTAGCAATTTTTCTTAACACAGGAGTCGAAATCCCTAAAAAGCGATCATGCTCGGCATAATCACCAGGAGCTGTTTTAAAGAAAATAGCCCCACTTTTTTGAGATAGATGAGATAAATCTTGCAGTTGCTCTTGTATTATACGTACAATTTTTTCTGGTGCTTGAGGGTCATTTGTATTGTTTTTCATGTGTGATCAGCCATTGTTTAATAGAAAGTCCACCACCATACCCTCCTAAAGTTCCGTCACTTGCGATCACGCGATGACACGGGATTATCAGAGCCAACATATTCGCTCCATTCGCATTTGCAACAGCTCGATAAGCTGTCTTTTTTTCAAGAGAAATGGCCTGTTCGCGGTAACTTTTTGTTTCACCATAAGGAATATCAGATAAGGCCGACCATACCGATTTTTGGAAAGGTGTGCCTTGTATATGATAAGAAGTTTTAAATTTTTTTATTTTACCCAAAAAATAATCATTTAGTTCGATTCGAATGGATTCAATTGCGTTAGAATTTCCCATTTGAAAGTCAAAACCTGATTTTGTGAATTTTAAAATTTCTTTTTCTAATCGATCACGTGTAAGAAATTCAAGAAGGTGCAGATGGGTATCATCGGCAATCACAAGCATTGGCCCTAGTATCGTTTCAAGCCATGTAGTTTTTAAATTTTTTTCATTTGAAGGATCTCGAAAATCTTTTTTTTCTTTTAAGAGATAATCTATTTTTTCTTTTTTGTGCGACAAGTTTTGCATAATAAAAATGAATCAATTCGCTAAAAGTTATGATACATTAGTTACCCATTATATTCACGGATTGTTTTTGTTTAATGTCTTCTATTTTAAAACGATTAGAAAAACTCGAGTTAGAAACTAAATCTTTCGGATTTTATTGGGAAAATTCGACTCAGATACTGCAACAAATTCAAAGTGAATGTCAGGAAATTGAAGCACATTTTTCTCCAGAAACAGCGGATAAACAAAAAAGCACATTAGCAGAAGAAATAGGCGACTTATTGCATGCCACGTTTTCTCTTTCTGTCTTTTGTCAATTTGATACCGAACAAATACTCACAGCCGCAGTTGATAAATTTGAGTCTCGTTTCAAATCAGTTCAGAAAATAGCCAAGGAACAAGGTCTGAACAATTTACATGGTTTGCCCTTTGAATATTTGATGGATTTATGGACTATCGCAAAAACTCAGGAAGCACCTAAAAAAACATCGTTACCCAATATTAATTTTTTATTAGATTCCAAACTCCGTGAAAGCTGTTTCATTCTAGCAGACTGGCCATTATGCCAAATACTACTCAAAAACAATGCTGAATATCCTTGGTTTATTTTAGTTCCAAGACGAGAAAATGTTTCCGATCTGACCATGCTCTCACAAGACGAGCAAACACAATTAATGCTTGAAATTAATGAGTTAAGTCGAATCATACAACGGTTTTTTCAACCCGACAAATTAAACATGGGCTCATTAGGCAACATTGTTCCCCAATTTCATTATCATGTGATTGCGCGCTTTAAAAACGATCCTCTTTGGCCTGAAGGAGTATGGCAAAAAGCACTCAAAGAGTCTCCTTACGTCAATCCAAAACCTCTGATTGAACAGCTGCAAACCGCACTGAAGCAATCCACAGCTTTCACATGCGTCTATAAATAAATCATTGATTTTAAATTAAATATACGATATAACTTATTAAAAAATAATAAGGTTTTAAATGAATATCGTCACTGTCTCTTTTGAAGAACCCATTCTTTTTAACATCCAGGGTCAAATGGTCCAGGTTGTGGCCTTTAAAACGCCGGAACATGGAAATGTCAAATTTGGAATCAATGCTCCTAGAGCAATTCAAGTGCATCGTGAAGAAATTTATTTGGCGATTAAAAATCAACAAAATAAAAACCCAACAGATACCCTCTGATTCGGGCGCAGTCAACCTGCTTTTGGGACTGAGCCTTCTTGCGCTCGTCCTCTCTGCTTTTGCTCAAATAATCAATCATACGGTTTATCATTTTAGTGGAAACAACTATTTTCCACCATTTTCAAGCTTTGCTTTTGGTGTGCTTTTTCTTTCTTGTATGGGAAGCCGCATTTTATTTGGCAAAAAAGATATAAAAACAAAAACGATTCAACAGACGTTATTTTTTTTCTTTATCATGGGGACAATCGCTTTTGCGACCAATTCAGTACAATACACGCCCTTCCCTCTTGTTGATGAAAAAATAATCAAATGTCATGGCATTTTGGCTCAATGGCTACCGACTTTATTCTCTTTAACCAAAACATATCCCACATTAGAAAAAATACTCAATTGGTCTTATGTTTCATTGGATTATCAAATGGCCTTTCTACCCTTGCTGATGATAAGCACGAAACAATACCAGGTATTGTATCAGTACTATAAGTATCTTCTATTGACCTTGATTTTAGGTTTTTTGTGCTACTATTTTTTCCCCACTATTGCACCAGCAAGTGTATTCAAACTCCCCTGTTTTACACAGTCACAATATGCAACAGGCATTAAATTTATAGAGATTCACACTCACTTAAAACCAAGCACGCTTGAAGGAGGGTTAATCGCGCTTCCATCATTTCATGTGATTTGGGCGGTATTATGCGTGGGATTAGTTAGAAATATACCTGTTCTTTTTTATCCGTTATTGATCAATAATTTTTTTCTTATTGCCGCTTGTGTACTGCTTGGCTGGCATTACCCACTCGATGTCGTTGCCAGTTTTTTTCTATTATGGCTAAGTTTTTCTTTATCGAGATGGTTAAGTAAATTGGCAAGTCGGCAGCCTGCGGTCGCCAATTGTGACTCAGAGATCATCATGGCGCGACGTTGATAATCCGATTGCAATGTCTCTCCCTGCTCAAAATGATACACTTCGCGTCTAGCCAACTCATGAGACATTTTAGCCCAAGCATCGAAATCTCCTGCTGGTTCATCGAACGAACAAGGCCACCGCCCTTCCAACAGATTGGCATATCGTCTTATCTCTTTTCTATCCATTGACACCAAAAGACCAGCGCCTTGATCCCAGTATCGATGTAATGTCTCTGCAACAGGATTCGATGGTAACTTTGTCAAATTGCCACCCTTGTCTCCTTCAGGATAAAGCTTAGAAACACGCGTAGCCGCATGCAGTGGCTGATGAATGTCTCCCACAAGATGCACAAGCACGCGAAGTGCTAAAGCACGCTTTTTAGAAGCAACACGAGGCATTGCCAAAATAGAACGCGCTTGCTGTAAAGCTGTAACCGCATTTATAGAGTCTATTTTGGGCAATGGCAAATGAGGGTCTTGTGAAAAAGGGATATCGATATAATGTATTTCACCAGGCATGTCAGAGGAGTATCGCACCTTATCCAACCAAACAGCTGAATCTACAAAATCATAGCTGTGATATCGGTTATTCAAGACACGATTGTAAGCACGATACTTATTTTTAGCATGAGGGCTCAGATGATCGTATGCAATTTGCGCGATCACACGATGCCCTGTTGCATTCCATGCCAATACGGAACTGCTAATCAAAAGCCCTAAAGTGATTAATCCTATTTTTCGACTAACCAAGATACGGAGACCAAGATGGTTCTTGAATATCGCCATCTCGTGCTGGCATTTTAAAACGCACATGACCGTCAATTGAAACAAGGCCTAAAATTCCTTTGTCTTGATAGTGCGTCGCATACATAACCAAACGACCATTGGGTGCAAGTGTTGGAGACTCATCCGCAGGAGAATCGGTCAATGGAATAATCTCATTGCGCCCTATCTGCAACAAACCGATATTGAAGGCACGATCTTCACCGCGATGCAACATCACCATATGCTGTTGATTCGGTGACATGCTTGCTTTTGCGTTATAATTTCCATCAAATGTTAAACGTACGATACTGCCGGAAGATAAATCAAGCTTGTAAATTTGTGGCGAGCCGCCTCGACCCGATGTAAAAAGAATCGCCTTACCGTCGGGCGTATAACGTGGCTCTGTATCAATGGCATCACCAAAAGTCATCTGTTTCATATTGCCTGTCGAAACGTCAATGGTATAAATTTTAGGATGTCCACCTTTTGATAATACAACAGCCAATTCTCGTCCACTAGGAGACCATGCCGGAGCGCCATTGATTCCGGGGAAATCAGTGACTAAACGACGCTGACCTGTTTCAACCGAAACAGTAAAGATTTGTGCTTTCTTTTTTTCAAATGACACATATGCAATTTGTCGTCCATCAGGAGACCAAGCGGGTGACATGATGGGGTCACTTGAAATTAAAAGACTACGAGGATTACTGCCATCCATGTCAGCAACATCTAGGGAGTATCGTGTTTTGTACGCTCCTCGTTGTACGAGCACGTACGCAATTCGCGTTGAAAATACACCTCGTACCCCTGTGAGTTTCTGATAAATTTCATCACTGACATGGTGAGCAAGACGCCTCATAGAAGACGCATCGGCTTGATAATCTTTCGCAAGCAATGGTCTGCCTCGCATGGCGACATCAACCAGTTCAACATGCACATTGAATCGATTTGAACCAACACGCTCAAGATGCCCATAAACGACCGTATCTGCACCAAGTCGTTGCCAAACATCGACGGGAGCGTGTGGCATCTCTCCTCGTACAAATTTAAATTGCCCTGAAAAACTCAAATCACTTTGAATCACGTCAGTAAAAGAATCTGAATCGCTGTCTTGTCCGAATCGATCGATTCCAATGGGCAACTGAGAATTTATCCCTTGAGTTAGCTCAAGATCAATCGCCAAAACATAGCCAGAGAAAAGTAGCCCTAAGCTGAGTATCAATGGTCTTATCACGTTTTTTACCCTCTCTATTGGTCGCAAAAAGCATTAGCCTTGCGCATTTTCAGGTCGAACAGTTAAACTGATGTCTCTAAAAACATCAAACACTTCCGGATCGCTTGGTACAGGCAAAGGCGAGGCTTTATAAATTGCCGATTGAGCAGAACGATCTAAGATAGGATCTCCACTGCTGCGCGTCAGCGTCACTTCAAGAACCGTACCATTTGGAGCCAGTCTAATTCTAAATTGGCTTGATAAACGATTATCCACTTGATCTGGCAATATCCATTGCTGGCTAATGGCATTGATAATCAACGCCTTATAACGATCAACTACGCCGGCAATTCTGACTTTTTTTGCAGCGTCCTGAGCGGCTCTCGCGGCTTCTTCTTGTTTTTTTTGTTCTTGGAGTTGACGTGCTTTCGCCTCCACTTCCTGCTGTGCTTTCACCGCAGCGAGATTTTTTTCCTCAATCTCTTTTTGTTTTTTTAGTGCTTGTTGCTTTTCTTCTAAAACTTTAAGCTCTTTTTGCCGCAATGCTTGCTGTTTTGCGAGCTCCTCCATTCGCTTCTTTTCTTCCTCTAGCTTTTTCTTTTGAGCAAGAGCCAAAGCTTCTGCCTCTTTTTTCAAGCGTTCAATTTTTTGTTGCTCCTGAAGACGTTTTTGTCTTGCGGCTTCCGCCTGCATGGCAAGGGCTTTTTGTCGATTGGCTTCATCGCGTATTTTTTGATCGCGCTCTTTTTTTAATTGTTGGACAGCAGCCATCACTTCTTGCTCATCAACAGCAACAGCCTTAATTATACGCTCTGGCGCGTGTTGAGGCTCAAGCACTTTGGGGCCTTCGTTTTTGGCCTCCATTGTCAAAGTTGGACGAGGACTACTGTGCTCCCAAAATAAAAAAAACGCGAGAACGGCATGCAGAAACAAAGCAAGCCCTAAAAAGAAAGAATAAGAACGATCAATCATGCTACGTTATCCTGCGTATTTGTCGAATCTGTCAATAAACCCACCTGCTCAGCACCCGCTTGTTTTAACAAACTCATGGCGCCAACAACTTTACCATAAGAAACACCTTGGTCTCCTTTTACAAGCACATTGATTTTTTCTTTGCTTTCCTTTGCAAGAGCCAATTCTGCCGCAACACGAACCATAAGCGCATTCGGCTCAATCGGTTGACCTGGTGTACTGCTAATATTAAGGTAATAAGCACCATGCTGATCCACCGATACAATAATGGGCTCACGTCCAGTGGTCTCTACAGAATCACTTTTCGCTTGGGGGAGCTCAACTGTAATGCCTTGAGTTAACATGGGCGCTGTAATCATAAAAATCACCAAAAGCACCAACATAACGTCGATGTAAGGAACTACATTAATTTCTGCCATTGGCGCTTTTCGTTCTTTGCGAATTGATTTCATGAACCCACCTTACGAGGCTCTATTTGGGCTTCGATTAATGCAATAAACTCCTCTTGAAAAAGTGCATATCCCTCTGTAATTTCATTTGCGCGGGTGCTAAATCGGTTGTACGCAATAACCGCTGGAATTGCTGTAAATAGACCCAAGGCAGTGGCCACCAAGGCTTCGGAAATACCAGGAGCAACCATTGCGATAGTGGCTTGTTGAGCCTGTCCCAATGCTTGGAAAGAGGTCATAATTCCCCAAACTGTCCCAAAAAGACCAATATAAGGAGAGATAGAACCAACAGAAGCGAACCACGGCAAATGCTGCTCTAAACGCTGTACTTCTTTTGTATGGCTGATCTGCATGACTCTTTCAATGGGCTCAAAAGAAAAAACCTTAAACGAACGCAATCGCAAAAATTCCTTAAAACCCGCGTGAAAAATTGCCGAAAGTCCGTCTCGTTCTTCCACTTTATGATCCACATCTGCATACAAAAGACTCAGATCTGAACTGCCCCAAAAGCGTCGATTGAATCCTTCAAATTGATTTTTTTTCTGTTTAAAGAACCAAACTCGCTGAAAAATAAGAGTCCACGTCATGATTGAAGCCATTAGTAAAAGCAACATTACGGCTTTTACAACAAAACCGGCATGTAAAAAATACCCTAAAATGCTTGTATGTCCTGTCATAGTGAATATCCTCAAGAAATAAATGCGCCGTTTTTAGGCGAAGTACGATTAAATGTCAACTTTCTTTTATAGTTAATCCAAAATGCTGATACGCCAAAGACGTCGCCATTCGACCTCTGGCTGTTCGCATCAAGTAGCCTTGTTGAATCAAATATGGCTCAATCACATCCTCAATGGTCCCCTTTTCTTCTCCAATTGCCGCAGCAATACTTTCCACACCAACAGGCCCACCATCAAAACGCTCAATCACAGAACGCAGTAATTTTCGGTCCATAATGTCAAAGCCATGATCGTCAACTTGCAATTTTTCCAGAGCAAAATAGGCCATTTCTTGTGTAATGCAACCATTGTTTGTCACTTCAGCATAGTCTCGAACACGACGCAAAAGACGATTGGCAATTCGAGGAGTCCCTCTTGAGCGTTTTGCTATTTCCAAAGCACCTTTTTCATCAATTTGAACTGTCAATAAACGAGAAGAACGTAAAACAATCTGGGTCAACTCCTCAACCGAATAAAACTCTAGACGCTGCACAATGCCAAAACGATCACGCAAAGGAGAAGTTAAAGAGCCAGCACGTGTGGTTGCACCAATCAATGTAAAAGGAGGTAAATCAAGTTTAATTGAGCGAGCGGCAGGCCCCTCTCCAATCAGGATATCGAGCTTATAATCTTCCATAGCGGGATACAAAATCTCTTCGATCACAGGACTCAATCGATGGATTTCATCGATAAAAAGAACGTCTTTTTCTTGTAGGTTAGTCAATAAGGCTGCAATATCCCCTGCTTTTTCAAGCACAGGGCCGGATGTTTGTCGTAAGTTAACGCCCAATTCATGCGCGATAATATTGGCCAGTGTCGTTTTCCCCAGTCCCGGAGGACCAAAAATTAACACATGATCGAGTGGCTCGCCGCGCTTCAAAGCTGCCTGGATAAACACTTGCATCTGAAGACGAACATCAGTTTGACCAATATATTCATCCAAATGTAAAGGACGAATTGCACGATCAAAGACCTCTTCTCTCGTTGTGGATTGCACGCTCACTAAACGATCGCTTTCTAGCATAATAGGACGCTTATTGTTTTATCTTGATTTAAAGTACTTACGCGTAGTAAGACCCCATATTTTTTATCAAATTGAGTATATCACAAGCTCTATTTATCTGTAAGGATCGATTAACATGAACTGTGCTTTAAAAGGAGCCACATACGTCATCACCCGCTCAATTAGTAATTCGTTGGTTGGGTCCTCAATGCCTAGTTTCATGATTTGGCGAGCAGAGTCGACATACAAAATTTTCACATTGTTTCGCTTCAACCACCTTAGCGTTCTCAATGAAACAAGAGGTTCATAATGCGCCAAAGCCACTTCAAGCGTACTTTTAGGAAAACACTGTAAATCGTACTGTCTCGCCAGCCAACGTATCAGCTCGCTGGCAGTTAATAAATTCATTTGACATAAAACATTTCCCAAACGCGTTCCTGTTCGATTATGCTCGGCAATTGCAAGCTCTAATTGTTGCGGTGTAATTTTTTTTGCCTCAAGCAATAAGTCACCGAGCCTTCTGCGATAAGGCGTTAAAATATGACTTCCAGGAAAAGTATGCTCTGTTTTATCCCAAACAAAAGTTGCAGCCGGAACCACATTCGTCGATATCGGCGCAGTTACTTGTGTTTTAAAGAAAATAAAATAAGCTCGCAGCACCGCATTTAGATTGAGTAAATTACCATAAAACATCCGTGGTATAGATAAAAATGCAGGCCCCCAACTGTAAATGCGTTTGACGGCAATAACACGTTGAATCATCCGCTCAATCATCACAAAAGTTACCCCAATAATCAGCCACCAGACCCAAGGATGAAGATGAAACTGCTCATGCAAAGAAGGATAACTGGGATTGGACTGCGTACAAAAACCGTAAGCAACCCAAAATAAAAATACAAAATAGCTAAATCCATTGATAAAGTGACTAATAAATCCTTTCCTGTCATGTGATAAAGAGTAACGTATTCGCCATTGCTCTGGCCATGGATTATGTTCCCATTCTTGAAACACAATGCCGATAATCCAGCGCGCTTTTTGCCGTACAGATTTTTTGTAAGACATGGGGAAAAGTGCGCGAGTCGCAATATATTCTTTGCGCACTTTTTGAACATATTTTTTTCTAAAAAGTCCAACAGACTCCCAGCGCATCCTCACAATGGGCTGCATCACAAATGATTGTTTTAGATTAAGAAGTCGAATAGCCAAAGATGTTCGATAATCTTCGGTCAAAGTATCTGTTGAAAAAGGGCCATTTCCTCTTTCTTGATGAATCAATTCAATGGCCTTTCGAGAAAAAACTGTCCCAACTCCAGCAGACGGAACATGTGCACCAATGGCTTCCCGCACCACAATGTCTTTAGTATGATTTTCAGAAAATTCATCTGCATACAACCAATGTGTAAATCGCCAAGAAGGCACGCGCAAAGGAAAAACAGGGATTTGAATCATGTCTTTCCCTGGAATAAGATAATTGTAAAGCTTTAATGAAAGCGGATGAATGATGTCTTCGGAATCATGAAAAACAATCATGTCAAATTTAATTCCATGTTTTTGCTCATAAACGCGCATGCCTTGATAAATTTGATTTAGATTTTCAGCTTTGTTGGTTGGTCCTGGTTGTTGATTGATAACCCACTCGACATGCGTGTGCTTTTGCGCAACGCTTTGAACCTCTTTTAGAGTTGTCGGATCATTGGCATACACCCCAACAAAAATAGAATATTTTTGATAATCAATGGAGTAGATATTATGCTCCAGCATGGTCCCAATAACGCCTGCTTCGTGCCAGCATGGCACAAGAATTGCGATGTATTGCTCTGGTTTATCTGCCAGCTGTTTATATGTTAAGGGTGGATAACGACGACGTTTTAAATAACGTTTAAACGCCCTAATCCAATAATTAAAATCAATAAATAAATCGTCTAAACCAGAAAAAACAAACAGTAAAGACAAACCAACCAAAAGGTACCACATGAGAAAATATAGAGAAATAATCGAATCTTGCCAGTTCATAATTTCACATAAAGTAAGAGTTGTAGTAGTTGGTTGTTATAATACTTCCCGTAAGGATTCTGAACGGCTCCTGCAGGAAGATAAACCCCTCGAATTAAATCATAACGAACTTCAAAATTATAACGATTGGACGGGATAAAACCGATACTGGGTCCTATTTCAGCGTAATTGTTGTAAAACAATCGCTGGACATCATAAACCATGATGCCTCTGGCGTAGACATTTACGATACTACTTTTATATTGCAGTAGACGGATCCCCTGGTGGGATTTTGCAACGCCGATCACATTGTTTTGATAACGAGAAAAGTAGGTAAGGTCGTTATAATAAAGGCTATAATAATCAAGGCTCCATCGTGGTTTATCGTAATAAGCAGGATTTTTGCCCACCTCCTGATAATACATATAACCTCCGCGAAAATCGCTTCTCCATCGCGGTCTATCTCGATACACCAAATCGTACGCGGCGCCCATTTCACCGTACAAAATGAGAGGGATATTTTTCAATGGTGACATCTGGGCACCTATCCCTATAATTTGTACATCATCCTCGAAAATCTGCGAAATCTGCCCCAAACTCGCAGCTTTTGATTGATTGTCATCTGTAGTTTGAGAAAAGACATATTCACGTGTTCTCCAAGCATTTTGCTGCTCTACGCCCAGTCGCTCAATAAACTGAGTTACGGTTAGACCAAAGCGCGTTTGAGTAAAAGGCATTGCAAAAAACTCACCAAAGTAAGGCGGAGAAAATAGCTTTGTCTGCTGGCCACGTAAAGTGGTCATGGCATTTTGTGCCTCTAACACAAAAGGTTCGTCAGTTTTAGCATAAGTTGCCCATTCAAAATACCGATATGCCAATTTGTTTTCACCGATATCGTTATATAAATAGGCAATTTGCATGGCCAATTTAGGGTCATGTGTCATTGCATACGCACGGGTCAAATACTCTATTGCCAATGCGCGTTGATGTAAAGAAAGTGCCAGATAACCAGCCTCTTTGAGTGCTTTTATGTCGGTTGGATGGCGTTTTACATGTTGCTGGATATAAGAAAAAGCTCGTTTTTTATCGACATGGCGTAGAGAATAAAAACGATCAAGTCCAGATATGGGTAAAGCTTGTTGAGAGGGTTGCGTCTGAACATCGCGATGAGGAAGAGAGGTTTGTGACACTTCTCTTTCTGTGGTTACACTCGAAGGTACATGAACCCATTCAACATGCGCCTCATCTTGATAAAAGGGTAAAAATGAAGCCATGGCCTCAATACCGGCTTGCGCTTTTGTGCGCCAATGCGACAATGGTTCGTATAAGACCGCTTCTTCAAACAATTTCTTTGAACTTTCCCAGTCCCCTATTTTATAGTAAGCATAAGCAAGCTGGTAAGTATAAATACTCATGCCAGGCGCATTTGCATGAATCCGACGAAGAAAAACAACAGCCTCGTGATATTGCCCCATTTCAAGTAGCATTTCAGAAAGCTCTATTAAAGCGGGCAGATCGTTAGGATCTTGTGTCAGAATCACTTCTAGTGCTTTTTTTGCAACAGCAGGATTTTCAAATTTGTATCGATAATACTTGTTCATCAATACTTCCGGATCACGACGAAAACTAGAGGATTGATGCACCGCAAGCAAAGCCAGCACAATAAAGATGACAAGAAAAATGACCAACAACTTTAGAAACAATCGCTTTAACATAAATCCAACCTATGGATGGCAAGACGAAGGAGCATATTTTTTGTTTAAAGTACCAAGATGACATGACCATCTCAAATCGCCATCATCATCAAGCGTTGGCATGAGAATCAATGTGCCATTTTCAATTTGCTGCGTATAGACAATGGTCACTTTTCCAGCCGCACCTATCTGAATTGATTTTACATTTTCAGTGGACTGAGGACTGCGATAACGCGCGTCCTCTGAAGAGTTTGGTAATTGATGAGTTGCCAATACGTAATCAGCAACAGCAAGCTTGGCGGATTCGGCCAAATGCAGACCTTCTCCAACACGAGCTTTTATCACATAAGTTTGATAAGTGGGAATAGCAAACGAAGCAAGAACACCGATGATTACAATCACAATCATCAATTCAAGCAAAGAAAATCCTTTTCTTTTCATCTCAACATCCTTGTCATTACAACATTAAAAAGTTAGTGTTGTGCGCGTTGTTCTGCTTTTTTTTGTTTTTTTAGAGCACGTCTTTCTTGAATAATGTCAGAGACACACCCACCAATATGAGACTCACCGCGAAGTTTTGCCAATTGATGTTGTTTTTCTCGCTCGACATAACGTTGCCTTTGAACCGAAGATCGCTCAAAACAATGAGGACAACTGATTCCTTGTTGATATTGCTCGCTTTGCTTATCTGCTTCAGTGATAGGATAACGACACGCGTGACATTGGTCATAACGACCTTTTTTCAGATCATGATTGACCGCAACTCGCTCGTCAAACACAAAACACTCCCCTTCCCAGAGAGATTCTTTGGCCGGCACCTCTTCTAAATATTTTAGAATGCCGCCTTCCAAATGGTACACTTCATCAAAACCGAGCGTTTTAAGATAAGCAGTTGATTTTTCACAACGAATCCCGCCAGTACAAAACATCGCAACTTTCTTATGTTTTGCCGGGTCGAGATTTTGTTTCACATATTCAGGAAATTCTCTAAAAGTAGTTGTTTTGGGGTTCAGAGCACCTTTGAATGTTCCAATCTCAAACTCATAGTCATTACGCGTATCAACCACAACCACCGATTCATCGGCAATCAGGTTATTCCAATCTTTGGGTTTAACATAAGTACCAACCACTTTTCTTGGGTCAATGCCCTCAACTCCCATCGTGACGATTTCTTTTTTAAGCTTCACTTTAGTTCGATTAAAAGGCATTACATCCGTAAACGACTCTTTGTGTGGAAGCTCTTGAAAAACAGGATACTGAGCAAACCACACATAAAGTGCGTCAATTGCTTCTCTAGAGCCTGCCACCGTACCATTGATGCCTTCTTGCGCCAACAACAAAGTGCCAAAAATTTGATTTTTTTTCATAAAATCCAATAAAGGCTCTCGATAAGATTCAAAGTGTTCTAAAGCGACAAATTTGTACAAAGCAGAAACAACATAGTTAGCCATAATTCACCAACGCAAAAATAAAACGCCATTTTCTCATATTTTTACGTGAAATGAAAACGCTGAAAGCGCGTATTTTAAAATGGACAATAATTGCTTGAGTACAATGGCTTATAAATGAGAAATATTCGGGTATTTCAGTTGCGGAATACTATTGTTTGTTAAGACTCTGCATTTAGAATGCAGAGTCTTTGCGGTTCTATCTAGGCTTGTTGCTGGATAAGTCATCCATTTCGATCTCAGTAGTCTGAGTATCAGTCTTAATTTCAGTCACAACCGCTTCATCACGTGTAACGTTTGCAAACCCTTTAACCGCTCCCACCTTCTCTTTAAATTCATTACTCTTTTCTCTAGAAAAACATGCAACAAATTGCGAGACAGACTCTCTTAAGTTATGAATCAACGTTTGGATTGTGCTTATTTTATCACTTTCTGTGTAATGAGCTTCTGCTTGTGGAAGACCAGCGTCACGTTCAGGAATAAAAGACACCGCTCTAGGAACAGCATCGGCCTCAAGAAGATCACTCTTTTCGTCCTTCTTGTTCATTGTTTTCAATTCAATCTCCACTTGTTTTTTTGGAGCTTGAGCAAACAACTGAGATACGGCATGAACCAGCGCATTAAAAGATTCAACTACATTCTCAAAAAGTTTTTTGGCTTGCGCAGAAAACGAAGACGCATTAGCATCACGAAGCGCCTGATCAAATCTCAGTAGAAACTGATCTAAATCCTGCATAACGTCCTTATCTTTTCGCTCCATTAGATTAGCTAAATCCCAAGCTGATTGATTGGGGCGTCTCTCTAAGTTTCTTAGCTCTTCTTCCAAACGGATTTTATCTGATTTAAGAGAAGTGACACGATTTAATTTTAACTTTAAACCCTGCATGTCTATAGATACCTGAAGTTTTTCTTCCTCCAAACGCCTTTTCTGTGGTTTAGTTAGACTAGGCGATTCCATAGACTTCGTTAGTTCTTCCTCTGTTTTTTCTAACTTATCTATTTTATTTTTTAATTTAAGTTCGTCTAAATTTTTAAGCTGTTTAGAAATCAACACTAATTCTTCTTTAGTCTCTCTCATCTTGGATTTATCTTGATCAATTTCGCGATCCCATCCCTTAAGGGACTCACTAATTTTTTTAATGTTCTCTTCAGTCTTTTGTTGTATCTCCAAATTTTCCTTTTTAGTCTTTTGTTGCCTATCTAATTTTTCGCGAATTTTTCTAGCAGCATCAAGACCTCTTTTATTTGCTCCATTTCCCATGACTTCTCTCCATTTTCTTTAATAGTTCAAGTATAGGACAGATTAGCCGTATTTCAACTTCAAAAGGTTTGGAGATTTTTTCTCAAATTATTTTTCTCAAGCATGCCGGGCTTTTTTACCAGGGTAAACGCATCTTGTGTTTTAACAAATGCAAATTGGTCATTCCCGTGAAAACGCACTACTGTCCGGTTAATGTCATGCCCGCGTTAGGCGGGCATCCATGGTGGTGTTGGTAGAAGGTCTTCTGTAACTCAATAATTTGAGGAGGCTTCTGTTTTAGAGATAAAATACTAAGCGCGGTATCTATTGGTTTGTCAAATAATTAATAAGTACATTGGCCTGTATTGAATGCAGGTAAGGCTCTTTGCCTTCTCGAGCAACGCTAATTCGCCTAACAAGAGAGATGTACAAGTTTTTCTTACCTTTTTAATCAAATCTGATGTTATGGGCTTTAATATTTCTCGAAAAACGCCATTTTTCACCGTACGTCCTTGACCTAAATGGGGATTTATAACGCCATTCTTGGCGTTTTATCAAAGACGTGCAACTTCTTTTTTTTAACCAGATACCAACGCTCGGATCCGCGATCTCATACCCTCGATAAAATATTAAGCTCTCTACCAACACCACCATGGATGCCCGCCTAACGCGGGCATGACATTAACCGGACAGTAGTGCATGAAAACTGAGTCAGTAGAGTCGGCCAACGGAACTTCTCCGTTAGCCGCTCGCAGAACTTTGTAGCGGCTTCATTCAAATCGAACGATCATGGCTTTGGGGATGTATTACCATTTGAATCATTTTTTAATTCACTAACTTCATGTTTTAACTTAGCAGCTATACCAGTTAAAAATGGGAGGGGTTTTTTGGAGCTTTCTATTCTTTCTTCTTGAGAATTTTTTTCTCCCTCAGTATTTGGAGCAAAATTTTGATCAAACCCTTTTTGCTTATCTGGTATTTTAGATGTTAAAATCTTATATAATTCGTTTAATTCACTGCAGCAAGAACAATACTCACGAGTAAGAGCATAGAAATTTTGAACGCTACCCTCGACTGACTCAATTGACATCTTTCCGGATAACGCCTCTGTTATGCTTGTCTTCTTGAGAGCTGTCTGAAAAATGCTCCCATTGATAAAATCTTGATATTTCTTAATGTTAGCCTGTTTATTCTTGATTTTTTCTTGATCATTAGGATCAGAGGTTTCATTTAGCCTTTTTTGGGCAAACTCCACCTCTCTTTCCAAGTCCTTTATTTTATCATTAAACTGTGGTGAACCAGGTTGTGGAGTATTATGACTTAATCTCATAAGAAGAGACTTTGCTGCGTTAAGATTACCAAGTTCAATCTTATTTTCTTGGATTTTTCCTACTTCCGCATGATGCTCCGCCGCTTTAGATGGAAGACCCGTCATAGTTGGAATAATCACACTCAAAACAAAGTCTTGCGGCTCTTTGCCTGTCTCTTTTTCTTCGTTAATATCTGTTGGCTGAATCTTCTGCATTTTTTCTATCAGTTTGGAGTATTGTTGTTGTGTTTCTCCTTCTGAATTCACCTCTTTTAAGCGACACTTACCATCTAAACCTTTTTTGATAGTAGATAACTTATTATCATGAAGAATAAGAGCGATGCGTTTATCTTTTGAAATAAGAGTTTGCGCCACATTATCAAGATTCAAACTTTCAACCTTATAAAGATAAAACTCGTATGTCTTTAATTGTGTAGCATAAGCAAGCATTTTATTTTCTTTAGGAATAGATGGTATAAAATCATTCGGTTTAGTATCTTTTTTAGTTGGAGCTTCAACCGATTTAATCTTATGTCTAATCGCTCCAGTTGCTTGACCTTGAGCCATCAAACTTTCTAAACTCACTCTTGACTGAGATGTTAACGAGGATTTAGAGATTTGAGAATTTTTTTCTGACTGAGGTTCTTTTTCCTTAGTAACAACTGGCTTAGGAACATCAGGCATCTCAAAATCAAAATTATCATTAACATCGCTCTCATCTTCGTTCTCTTCTTCATATCCCATCATCTTTCGCCTTTCCTGTATTTTTTCAAAAGGGGAAGAGTTTTCAAAATTTTTCTGTAGAGCTTCAGAAACTTCAGGCTCCCCTTGCAAATTAAGCGATAACATGTCACTAAGTGTCGTCATATCCAATGATTTTTTTAATAAATCTGACGCCTTTGAAATATTATTCAACACAATGTATGCAATAGATAACATTGAGATGAGATTGACAACATACTGAGAGTAGGAAAAACCTTTTGTATTTTCTGGATTCTTTGTAGGTTTACTTTCTGTTTGTGGAGCCACATCAACATGATGCTCTACCGCAGCAGGTTCAATCATTTTTGAGCTCATTTGTTCGTTTCTTTCTGCTTGTGAAAGTCGAACTACTAATTTTTCATCAATCTCTTGGACACGAGGATCTATTTTTCCCTCTTGTTTTGGTGTTACAGTCTCATACTTTATTTCAACTGTTGGGACTTGATCACCAAAATGCTTTTTTAAAGACTCAACATGAGCAGAAAGTTGATTGTTATTATGAACGCTCTCTAACTCAATATAGACGCTGTCTTTACCTGGTGCACTGAATACAACACCTTTAATTTTATTTGAACTCAGTATTTCTGGATTTGAGCGTATTATGTTGCTAACTTGCTTTTTCGTTGTTTCCAATACGTCAATCCAACGATCTTTTGAGGAAGAATTGATACTGACAGTCTGTTCAGTTTTTTCTTTAGGAGCACTACGTATAAATGCA
>CAZELP010000007.1:54916-82793 GCA_964513205.1 uncultured Legionella sp.
CTTCAAATAACTCTCTATTGGTTTTAATTTTCAATCCCAATAATTGCCCCAATCTAATGAACAAATCCTGAAAAAGCTGAAAACGAGATAGTTTTGGAGATGGTTTTGGCTCAGGTATCGGTTCTTCGTTATTAGTCAGATAACGATTAAACGAAGCAAAATTAAGCGTCTTACCATATTTTTCATTATGTTCTCGCAATAATTTATTTAGTTCTTTTTCTTCATCACTCATTGTAGTGGTCATTTTATTTTCCTTAAATCACTTTATATTTAACTAATAGACGTTAATTTGCGATTTATCAAGACAGTGAGCTCTTAAAAAGAACAAAATTAAGATAACGGGGAGTTTTAAAAAAGATTTACGAAAAAATTGAAGTCTAATCGAGTCTTATAAAGGTAATTTTTCGGCATTTATTACCGTGGATATGCCTTAAATCTTGTTCTGATTTTGATTGGTGGGTGTTAAATCCTGCATTTCGACTTCACCATTTATATTATGTTTAATCTCTTGATACTTCTGTTTATATGCGGCGTTTGAAAGACTCACAACAAGTTGCGAAACGGTCTTTTTTAAGTTACTAATCAACACGTTAAAGGAGCTGGAGCTCTTGTCGAAATGGCTTGATGCAGCACGAACGGCCGCATTGAAAGATTTTTCCACATTTTCAAAAAGTTGTTTGGCTTGCACAGAAGGAAGAGATAAATAAACATCATGAATTGCCTTGCCAACCGTGGACAGACACTGATTTATATACTGCATGTTTCGCCCGTTGAATTCAGGAAAAGTTAAGACCAATTGGTTCAATCTGACTATATTTGCAGTCAATTCATTGGAGTCGTTCGCTTTTTCTCCTGAATCCACTTGTTCGATAGGCTTTAATTTAGTTAACTCGTCCTCTAACCGACTTTTCTCTAGCCTAAGTGAGCTTAGTTTTTTCTCAAGTTCGTCTTTGTCTCTACTTACAAAAAGCAGGGCACTCTCCAACCGCTTATTACGTCGGGGAGTTTTCTGAGCCATTAGATTTTTTTCTTCTTCTCCTAACCTATTTTTATTGCCTTCAGACACTTGAATTTTTTTATGAATTATTTCTAATTGCTTCTCAATGTCTTTTACTCTAGCCTGATTTTCAGCGATTTTCTTGTCTAAAGAGTCATGAGTTATACTTTTTTTGTCCATGACTTGTCTCCCTCTCTTTCTTTAGATTAATTATAGATCACATTGGGTCACATAACGCTTTGAAAATTTTTATCAAATTATTTTTCTCAAGCATGACGGGCTTTTTTACTCTATGCTTGTCCAATCTATTCCAATTAAGCTAGAATAGTCTTTTGAATTTTTATTGTAGATTTCATGTCTGTATCACGCCGCGCGGGTTGGTTTATTTGGCTGATTGCCTCCACATTTTATGCTTATCAATACATCCTTCGGATTATGCCAAGCGTGATGCTTACGGACATCACCCAACAATTTCATATTGATACTGCACTTTTTGGGCAGTTTTCCGGAATTTATTACGTTGGATATGCCTTAATGCATCTTCCTATCGGTATCATGCTTGATAAATATGGCCCACGAAAAATTATCTCAGCATGTATTTTAGTCACGGCCATTGGCACTCTTCCCATTGTTTTTTCAACCAATGTGGTGTACTTAATTTTAGGACGCGGACTTATCGGCGTGGGTTCTTCTGCTGCAATTTTGGGAACTTTTAAGATCATTCGCATGGCTTTTCGAGAAAAGCTCTTCCCCAGAATGCTCAGTATTTCAGTTACCATTGGTCTTTTGGGCGCGATATACGGTGCCGGTCCTGTTGGTTATTTGTGCTCAATTTGGCCCTATAAAAATGTGGTGGCTTTCTTTGCCGGAATAGGTATTTTATTGTCTATATTGACTTACTTTATTGTTCCAAACATCGAATCAACCCACTCAGGTCGAATTCTTCAAAACGTGAAAACCGTCTTAACACATCCCAAAGTACTTTTGTTATGCTGCTTTGCAGGGCTTATGGTGGGACCATTAGAAGGGTTTTCTGATATTTGGGGACCACAATTTTTGATGATTGTATATGGCTTTAACAAAGCAACAGCAAGTTATTTACCCTCCATGATTTTTTTAGGCATGTGCTTTGGCGCTCCAATTTTAAGCTTAATTGCAGAAAAAACAGGCCGGTATTACGCTGTTATTATTGCCTCTGGTTTGTTTATGTTGTTCATGTTTTCTTTGCTCATTGCTTATTCATTACCAGAAATAGTGATCATTTTAGGCTTTATTGGCGTTGGTATTTGTTGCGCATATCAGATTCTCGCCATCTATAAAGCGTCTACTTATGTCGATGAACACTTAGTTGGATTAACAACCGCAATTGCCAACATGGTGATCATGAGTTTTGGTTATTTTTTCCATAGTATCATTGGAATTGTCATTCATACTTACAGTTCACTTTCACCTGTAGAAGCATTCAAACACGGTATTGCAGTAGTTCCAATTACGCTTGCCTTGGGAAGCTTGGGGTTTGTATATTTGGCCATTCAAGAAAAAAAGTAACACACCATAAGGCTCGACTTTCGCGATTTTTCCGAAACCCGTTCGCCATGAGGCGCGTGCTCAGTACGCGCCTCGAAGGGTTACCCAGTATTTATCAAAGTCGTGCATCGCGTGATCTTTAATTAAATTGTATGTTGATCAAAAATTTAAGTTATCAATGAGCTAAAATTTCTTTAAGCTGATTCGGATGATTTCTTAAAACGGTTAATAACAGACTCAGCGGGCGCGGTATAGGTAATTTACCCTTTTCATAACGATTGAATGCGTTTATACCCCCACCGAATATGATTGCTGCTTGCTTTTGAGTTAATTTTAATTTAATTCTAACTTGCTTAATTTCTTCTGGAGTCAATAATCCATCAATACGTGCTTTTTCTGTCAAGATTAACGGCATAACCGCATTACTATCTTTTCCATCAATAATCCCCTCACCACAGGCTTCACACCAAAGTGCTGGCTGGTTAATGACAAACTCAACATTTTTATAAGTGTAAGTCATGGGTTTTATTTTATGCTCTTGCTCAAATGATCCACATAATGGACACTGTTGCTTAGTCATATCATTTCTCCTTAAAAGAAACAATCAATTCTCTATTAGCGTTAACTTGAAATTTGATATATAAATCAATGCCATTGAAGAAAGTTTTATATACATCTTGCCATGCAACAAAATTTTCATGGATCGGCGGCATAGATTTATAAAAATCTTTCGTTGTTAACGATTGAATCGCTGAAACCACATCATGATCAGACAAATCAAGTTCAATTTGTCCTCTTTTTGCAGATGATGTCATTACCAATTTTTCAGGACAATCAAATGCTTTTTTAATGCTACTTAAGTCATAAGTGGGTGTGCGTTTCAAAACAGTCATTGTTTATCTCAACTAACCTTACAGGTTATAATAGACCATTTGACAAACAACCTCAAGGGTTATTCGGTGGACATATTCTACTTCAAGGAAAACTGAATCCCTTGAGCAAAGCTCAAATGAGTGCCCCAATGGATGGTGTTTGTTTGTCGACGCATATACACTTTCCAAGCATCCGATCCAGACTCCCGCCCCCGCCCGGTCTGTTTCTCTCCACCAAATGCTCCGCCAATTTCAGCACCAATTGTTCCAATATTTACATTTGCTATTCCACAATCACTGCCCAGACAAGATAAAAATAACTCTGCATGGCGAAGGTTTTGAGTAAATAAAGCCGAAGAAAGACCTTGAGGAACTTGATTTTGAAGTAAAATTGCATCTTCAAATTTTTTATAAGAAAAAACAAATAAAATCGGTGCAAAAATCTCTTTTTTAATCAATTCGCTATCATGTGAAATATGCGTGAAAATGGTCGGCTCGACAAAAAAACCGTTTTTTAATGCAGTCTGTCCACCTATTTCAATTTTTCCACCAAGAGCAGTGCCTTCAGCAATGGCTTTTTCAAATGCAACCACAGCCGGTTCGTCAATTAAGGGACCAACATGAGTCGAACGATCTAAAGGATTTCCAATTTTAAGCTGAGCATAAGCATTTTTTAATTTTTGAAGCACTGTCGATAAACAGTTTTCATGCACAATTAAGCGACGCAAACTTGTACAGCGCTGGCCTGTTGTTCCTATTGCAGAAAAAAGAACTGACGGAATCGCAAGATCTAGATCAGCAGTTTCATCAACAATCATGGCATTATTACCACCCAATTCTAAAATCGTCTGCCCTAATCGAGAAGAGACTCGCTCCGCCACTTTTTTTCCAATAGCGGTAGAACCAGTAAAAGAGACCAATGGAATCCTATTGTCATCCCATAACATACTGCTAATTGCATGATCATCGGTCAATAACAATGAAAAAATATCCGGAGCATTGTTTTCTTCTAAAACGTGCTTACAACACTCATAAACAGCAATGGCCGATAAAGGAACCTTTGATGATGGCTTCCATATTGTTACATTTCCACAAATGGCGCTTAAAAAGGCATTCCAAGCCCACACAGCCACAGGAAAATTAAAAGCCGTAATCACAGCAATAACTCCCAAAGGATGCCATTGCTCATACATGCGATGCTCCGCTCTTTCTGAATGCATCGTTTTCCCATACAACATTCGAGATTGACCGACGCAAAAATCAGCCATATCAATCATTTCTTGAACCTCTCCTAGCGCCTCCTCATAGATTTTTCCCATTTCCAAAGCAATCAACAAAGCCAAATCATGTTTTTTTTCTCTTAAGCGCTCACCTATTTGACGAATTAAAGCGCCCCTAACCGGTGCCGGCGTCACACGCCATTTTTCAAAAGCACGAACCGACCCTTCAAGAACCTTTGCGTAATCCTCTTTTGAGCATCGGGAAACACCGGCAATTGGAAGTCGCGTTGCAGGACAATATGAAACAAAAGCTTCTACAGAATGGTCATTTTTCCACGAGTATCCAAGATATGCAGAAGAATGACAGGACTGCAGACCGCATTTTTCTAAAATAGACTCCATCATAACGCTTCCTGACGATAAAATTGAGCAAATCGATTGGCTAAAAAATCATCTAAACTAAACATTTCTTGAAACACAAGACCTTGATAATGCGCTGGGTTTGCTAAAATTAAATCCATTACCACACAAACGCTAGAAGCTGTACAGACCTGTATCGCCGACCATTCAAGGCCTTTTATCGTTTGTGGCATGATTTTTTTAACATATGATTTTTCAATAAATTCACCATGCGAATGACCTTCGGCCGACACATATACCAACACCATATCTTGGTATGTTTTGGGCATGGCTCGCTCTAAGATGCGTTTCAATGTATCTCGGTCGCTATTCAATTTTAGTGTATCCATAAGAAACTTCATTTTCTCACAATGACCGGGATAACGTATTGTTTTATAAGATAAACGCTCGACTTTTCCTCGATATAAATGAGCCAAATGCCCTAATCCGCCAGAAGTGTGAAAAGCTTCATACGAAACCCCTTCAATTTCGATGGTTTCAAGCCCTTCTAGCGGATTAAAAAGACGCAGCTCACTGTCATGTAGTCCATAACAAGGATTTCCATATTCGTTAATAAGCCCATCGGTGGACCAAGTTAATGAATAATGCAAAGCATTGCTGGTTCGCTGCGGGAGCGCTCCAACTCTTAATTTCGCTTGAAAACAATCGTCAAATTGACTCACCAAATGATGCGCCACAATGCTTACAAAACCAGGTGCAAGGCCACATTGAGGCACAACTGCAACAGGAGCGCCCAAAGCCAGCTGATTTATTTTCTCACTCACAGAAATATCTTCTGTCAAATCAAAATAATGGATTTGGGATGCAATGGCGATTTTCGCAATATAAAGATTTAAAAAATAGGGCAAACTGGAAATAACAGCCGCTATTTTATTTTTTTGAATATATTGAATGAGCTGAGGTTCATCTTTCACATCCAAAGAGACGGTGTGTAACGTAGGGATCTTGGCTAATAAGCGAGAAACGTCACTTGAATGAAAATTTACATCTAAAAGATGAACTTCAAAATCCTGTGCCTCAGCTAAAAGACAAGCGATGAGGCTACCAATTTTTCCGGCTCCCGCGACCAATATACGGTGCATATCTGTCCAATCTCCCTTTGGACCATGGGTGAGATCTACTCTATCCTAAAGGATGTGTTTTTGGCAACAGCAACCAATATTGTCCTTCGTTTTTCATTTTTCCTGCAATTTCCGTTGCACGCATACCAGCGCCCCAATAGACATCACCACGAACAGCACCACGAATGGCTCCACCCGTATCTTGTGCAATCATCAAACGACTAAATGGGTGAGTATCATTTGTGCGAACATCGGGTCGTCTGGTATTCAACCAAATGGGCAGCCCTAAAGGAACATAGCTTCTATCTACTGCCAACGAGTACCCTGGTGTTAACAAAAGCCCCTGTGAACCCAAAGCGCCCTTTTGCGGCAGCACTCGAAAGAAAACAAAAGATTTATTTTGGTGGATCACCTTGTCCATTTGCTCGGGATGGGCTTCTAAATAACTTCGAATTTTTTGCATAGAAGCCGTATCTTTTGTCATCACACCTTTATCAATTAAGACTCGTGCAATTGGTGTATAAGCAGCACCATTTCCTCCTGCATATCCTAAAACAGCTTCGCTTCCATCAGGCAATGTCAGTGTTCCAGAACCTTGTATCTCAATAAAAAGCCTATCAATCGGACTCTTTACCCACGCCACGATGGGCGCTTTACCAAGAAGCGCACCTGCATCAATCTCTGCACGAGTGTAATAAGGAATCACTTGATGATGAGCAACTCGCCCAACCAACGTACGATTTTCAGCTTTTGAATCAAAATCTCTCAATCGAACAGTGACCCTGTCTTTGGGTAAACCATAAATCGGCACATGATAAATTTCTGTGGCCTGCAAACTGCCTTCAAATGTAGGGAAATAATAACCGGTAAACAATCCTTTTACCGGCCCTTTGTCATAATAAGTCATTGGTGTAAACCAAGCTTCAAAGAAAGCGCGTACTTTTTCGGGCGATTTTGTTTTCAATGCCAAAGCGTCTTGACATACAGGATGCCAGTCACGTGCTTTCATATGAATTCGATCATTTCCAACAGAAGCCTCTGGCGGTTGTCTTAAAAAAGAACGGCAAGAAGCCTGAAACGCCTGCAAAGAAATCAATGGATCAGCTTTATTCCAACCGGGTAAATCGGAAAAAGAAACTGGCTTTAATTCGGGAGCTTCAATTGTATAGGAGGGTTGTGTTGGCAATGCCTTTAGGGGCTTCTTTTTTAAAAAAAGATGAGCATGCATTAAAACCATTGCCGCAACTAAAAAAAGATAAAAAAAATGATGTTTTTTCATAATCATGTCAAAAATTAACCTTGTTGCACATAATACATTAAATCTAATTATTTTTCTAGCTATTTTGTGTTTTTCAAGCCAATGACCAATCAATGGCCTCTCTGCCCTGTTGTGTCAAAAAAGCATTTGCTTTTGAAAAATGTCCACATCCTAAAAATCCTTGATGAGCCGATAAAGGA
Source organism: uncultured Legionella sp. (assembly GCA_964513205.1). GTDB lineage: Bacteria > Pseudomonadota > Gammaproteobacteria > Legionellales > Legionellaceae > JAGVJT01. The sequence goes on from CAZELP010000007.1 coordinate 62,472, forward strand.
GAAGGGTGTGGCGCAGTCAGAATGAGATGCGCTGGATTTTTTAAATGTTCCATTTTTTGTTTGGCGTGCCCTCCCCACAATAAAAAAACCAAGGGCGATGGATGTTCATTGAGTTTTTGAAGCACGACATTTGTAAAAACAGACCAACCAATTTTCGCATGAGATTGTGGTTTTGCTTCTTCAACACTGAGTGCAGTATTCAAAAGCAAAACCCCCTGTTTGGCCCAATCCTCAAGACAACCATGAGAGGGAATGGTCAAGCCTAAGTCTTGTTTTAATTCTTTAAAAATATTAACCAAAGAAGGAGGTGCCTTAATCCCTTTCTGAACAGAAAATGAAAGCCCATGTGCTTGGCCGGGCCCATGATAAGGATCTTGCCCTAAAATGACGACTTTTACTTGCTCATAGGCCGTCATTTTAAATGCATTAAAAAGATTTTTTGACTCAGGATATATTTTCTTACCTACTTCCCTTTCAGCATCCAGAAAGTTCAATATATCTTTAAAATAAGGCTTTTGTTTTTCGGGGCCTAAAACGTCCGACCAGTCCATTTTTGCCTCCTTGTTCAGCATTTGAAGAGCACAAATCATAATCGGATTAAAGGAGCATGTAAACTCTATCCACAAGCAATGCAAACCCCATTGTTTTGAAGGTACAAAACAAGCACAATAGCGACTTTTTAAAGGAAAGCTTGATTATGCCAACCAAACCCAAAGTATTTTCTGCTGCAAAAGCACCTCTGAAAACAAAAATCCTGCAAAAATCAAACGTTCACAATGTTTTTTCGGAACGAATCTTATCTAAACCCAATCGAATGATCTTTGATGAAATGGATTTTAATCTTTGTGCACACAATGAATTTGGGCGGTATGCTCTTCATAATAGCAAAAAAATTGCACATGCACTGATCAGTCAAGATACAGTTGGAAATTTAATTGCGGAACAATATCAAATACAATCTCCTGCAAATACACATTATGTTGCTCGTGTTTGCCAATTGAAAGAAATTCAAAAAATCACCACTTCACCCGAAGCAAACCCTATTTTTATAGCAAAAGACAACGAAGGAAAAACCTTCATTGGCAAACGAGTTCATCATCGAATTGATACAAAAAAAGATCTTGAAACCCCCTCTTCCCTCGAACAAACCATTCCAATCGATGTGGTCTATTTTTCAGAGGATGAAGAGGAAAGTGAAGAACACGACCACTTCTTCTCGACTACTTGTAGCGGCCATAATCCATTGCGATTTTTTGAAGAAACGCAACCGCGCTCGTCACAAGCACAATCCACTTTACGAAAAGGTGGTGCTTTAATCAGACTTAATCATCAAGATATCATCAATCGAGAAAAAAACACCACAAGAAGTCTCAGTCAAAATCAAATCATGGGACTAAAACGACAAAACCCAACAGAAAAAGATTGGTCTGCAGTTAAAGAATGCCGTTCATACGCTGATGAGCACGAAAGTCATCTTTCTCAAGCATTTTTTGATTTTTTACAAAAATCAGCAAAAGCAAACCTCAGAGAACATGCTGCCAGTCAAATTAGAGGTGAATGGCTTCACGCATATGGTTTTACCCTAGCTCCCAAAGACAGTGATCCGCAAGTAGCAGAAAATTTAGGCGCGGCGCCTAAATGGGCCAATACTGAAATGATGATTTTAGAACGAATTGCAAAATGGTTTAAATTAACGCTTGAAAAACAAGCTGAAGTTGAAATTCGCTCTATATTTGACCTCGTGCAACATAGCGAGATTATCCGAAAAATACACTATGAAGTCAGCATTGCACATCGTCATCTTAAAACACGGTTTGTCGAAGATATCTATCCGCTACAAGAAAATCCGCTTTATCATAAAGCCAGTGATCTTGCGCAATCAGTGGGAATCATTCATGCTCAACTCAATGGTGAAGCCCCCCTCTCAAAAATCACCGTTACGCCAATTGAAAAACATGTCAGAAGACCGGTCTTAGAGAAAATACCCTCTTCACTTCCATCCACACCCGATCAAAAAGAATATCAAACTCTTACCATTATTGACCTAGAAACAACAGGCTTAGATCACACCGAGGATGAAATTACTGAAATTGGATTATTGTGCGTCACATTTGATCCAAACCTGGGTATTCTCGAGCTAAAACACCAATACAATGGCTTATCAGAACCCAAACGAAAAGAACTTTCTGCAGAAATTATTCGAATTACAGGTCTAACCAAAGACATACTGAAAGGACAACAAATTGATTGGAACAACGTATTGCAGATTCTCAACGACAGTGACTATGTGGTCTGTCATAACAGCAATTTTGATAGAAAATTTTTAGAATCTGCCACGCCGTCTTTTATCAGTGAAAAAATAAGTAAAATGCGATTTGGTTGCTCGATAGAAGACATCAACTGGAACAAAAGAGGATTTGTCAGTAAAAAACTGGTAGAACTCAACAAAAAATTAGGATTTAGTTACACAGCGCATCGTGCATTACATGACTGTTGGGCAACACTGAATTTATTCATACAGTTGCCGAGTACACTAAAAGAATTAATTACGGCAATCGAATCACCGACCCACCAAATCATCATTCACAACGTCAATTCGGATGAAGAGACGTTTCTCAAAAACAACGGATTTTATTGCGAGAGCATTAAAAATAACGAAAATCGACGTTCTTGTTTTAAACGCTTTTATTCTGATGAAAGCTTACAGGAGTGCATAAAAGAAATTGAATCATGGCCTTGTGTTTTAAGACGAGAAACACCCTACCAAAAAGGATATATGCTTCGGAGCATGACTTCACTCGACCTGTACTCTGTAAGAGCGGCATTATCGAGTCCTTCTTCATCGCTAGAATCAACTGGATTTTTTAGAGCAAACGAGCCGCTTTCTTCAGAAAGAGCAGCGGCAACTCCATCACAAAAACTCGGATAACAGAACACGCCGTGAGCGCTTATCAAAAATAAGCGCTCACTTTCGAGTTGGGGCAGGAGAAAACTCTTCTAAAGAGCTGTCCGAAGAACTGTCAGAAGATTTTTCAGAAGGAACCACGACCAGTTGTCTATTGTTCAAGAAGTCTTTTTCCCTTACGTAATCACAAACCGCATGAAAAAGTCCACTGCACTTCTCCGCCGCCACACCCGCTAAAATCGCGGCCACTTTAATCGTTTGAGAAGCAATGACTCCGGTCTTTTCAATGGTTAATTCAGAACTATAATTTTTTATTTCTATATTTGAAAGATTATGATGCAAACCATATAAAGAGAAAATTGCAAAAGGTGAAAGCCCAGAATTCAGTGCCTCTATGATCTGATCTTTTTTAGATGAGTCAACAGAAAAATTGTATTTTTTGAAAACGGTTTCTATTTCTTCAATGTCTGCTGCGGTATCACGATAAACAGCATGTTTAGCGGTCTTAAATGCGATGATTGCATGCGCCAAAACCGCGCATGCCGCAAAGTCGCGCAAATAACTTTCTGTTTCCAAATTTACACCAGACAATATGACATGACAACGCGCAAGAAAACTTCTCTTCTTTACCGTATTTTCAGAGTAGTTATGACTTGCTATCAAATCAGCATATTTTTTTTCCGAATTTTCTAAACATTGAATTAAATCTTTTCGAAAATCCTCATGTTTACCGGCACGATACAACGCCACAATGGGATCACTTGCACGAACAACCTCAGAATCAATCACAATAAAAGAGGCATCATCTTCTCCTGGTCGTGCGTCATAAAATATTTCATCATCAGAGCTTTCTGCCGACTCATCAACGGATGCCTTGAGTTGTGAATTCGATTTAGAAGCAAGAAGAAGAGGATGAGATTCTGGCGACATAGCGCTCTTTTCCATATAATAATTTAGTCGTTTAGTTGACAAAAAAGAATTCAGTTCAGGATTAGGGCTCATGCAAATTGCATTGACAAAATAAGTCATGAGGCTAGAAGGCAAGTAGTTGTTTATGATATATTTGAATTTCTCTATTTGCTCACCATTTAATAATTCTTTTATCTCTTGATAATGCGTGAGAATCTCAACTAGGCTGCTGCAGATGTAACGATGTTGATTAACTAAATCTGCCCACGAAAGATTAGGCTCACTTTCCACTAATTTTTCAGACGAGTTCAATTGCTCCAAAGTAAAAAACAACAATTGCACCGTTTCAAAATATCTAGGATTGCCTTTTAGTATTTCCAATACTTTTGAAACAGTCACATGCACCTGATAGCTAGATTGCAACTCTCTCATTTGAGGAGAAACACTTATCCCTGCCTTAGATTTGGGGAAAAATCCAGAAACAGTCGATGAAGCCTCTGTTGAAGGTTTTTCAGAAATACATTTTTTAGCTTGTTTTTCGAACGATTCGGTATGTCTTATCACGATAAGAGCTTGAGATAATCGTGCTACAGGCACTTCTTTCAAAATTTCTTTGAGCCCTTCTCCATTATAAGACGCAATCAAGCGATCCAGTTCTGTTGGGGCAGAGTCTTCCGTCAATCTCAAAAAAAGCCGATTGAAAAAACGACTCGAATAGTTCATCAAGGGAACACTAGACATCAAAGTGAATATTTCCATCGATTGTAAACCAAGCATTTTTTGTGCAGAGGCAGCGGTAAGCGATACTTTTTCAGTTTGAGTCAGAGTTGGAATAGCACTACTCCAGCTCTGTTGAGAGGCTTCTGTTTTGGACAAAATATTCAGTAAAAAAATGATCTGATTAAACGGTATAATCGAAAGTAAACTCGACAATTCCGAGACATTTTTTATCATATGAATTAAATCAGGATGATCTTTTAACTGTTTTCTGGCTTCAGATTCAGCTACAGTGATGAGAGTGCGAGCTTCATTGTCATCTTGCTCCAGTTTGTCAAGCACATTTTGAACACGCCGCTCTAGGACCTTGTCAACCGACATATTTTTTTCGTCAGGATTAAATGGGTCAACTATCAGAGGCGACATATTCAAATGCTTACAAATCTCTACAATATCCATAAGATTAAAGCCCAAAAAATAGACACATAATATATATTATGGCACATAATATCAAAAACAAGCTTAACAGAATATTAAACATCACTTCTTAAATCAGAATTCCACAGAGAAAATTGATACAGGACACTTGAAAAAAAAAGCCAACACGTTAACATGAGAGCATCTTTTTTTTAACTGCAAGGAACATGATGCGACTTGCTTATTTTCCGCTTCTCCTCTCTTTTACATCCGCATTTTCTGCGACCCCTATTGATGGTTGGTATAGCAGTTTGTTTGTTGGTTATGACTACATCCCTAGTAACGTGAATAAAGTGCATAATAACATTCGCTACACAGATGCCGCGCATCAAGCCGGCTATCTTGCTGGAGGCAATTTGGGCTACAAAAGCAATCCTTTAAGATACGAAGCAGAAGTCAGTTATTTTAATGCAAATGTCTCACATTTTTCCCAAGAACGTGTTCGACAAAACAATGTTGGCGGTTACAACAACGGAATATCCGGAATGGCCAATATTTACTACGACTTTCCCGGAATTTTATCCTGTCTTGAGCCCTATGTCGGGTTTGGAATTGGCTATGCTTGGTTACATGAACAATTGAACAATCTAGAGCCCACCGCAAAAAGCGACTTCACCATCAATAGCAGTGCGTTTGCTTACCAAGCACTTGTCGGTATCACTTATAATTTTGCTGAAAATTATGATCTAAGCGTCGGATATCGCTATTTAACAACACCCAATCTATTTAATTTTGGAACTACATTCCAAAGCCATTTTGCAGTACTCGGTGTGGCTTATCGATTTGACGACACTCGTTACAAATAAGAAAGGATAACACATGCGTTGGTTTAAAGCGTTCACATTTATCAGCACACTCTGTACGTGTGCCGAAGCAGCCACCCCACTTGAAGGAATTTATGTTGGTGGTATTTTTGGAGGGACCTATCAACACAACGTCCATAAAACAGCAAATACCAGTACCATTTTAAATGACTTTTCTATTCCTTCTTCTGCTTTACCTACGCTACCAGCCAATAAAAACGTCAATGTCACACTAGGCTATCAAATGCTAGTCAATGGCGGCGGTCAGATTGGTGTCCGTTTCTGCGACAATTTCCGCCTAGAACTTGAAGGTCTCTTTAATAAGAATCCATATAATTTTCTAAACATTGGAGATGTCACCATTTACAATAACTCAAGCGAAACAACAGGCTTTCGTTTGGATGGGAGCACCTCTAGCGGATTAGGCATTGTCAATGCATATTACGATTTTCTTGGAGACGGCAGTAATAACTTAGTCCCTTACATTGGAGGCGGCGGCGGATTTGCCTACATTTATGACGTAGGAAAACTGTTTTACAATGGTGAACTGGTCACACCCAATCAACAGAGTATTAAAACAAACAGCACTACATTTGTAGGACAAGCCATCATTGGCGCAAGCTATTTTATGGATGATTTTTTCTCTATCGCAGTTGACTTAAGATACTATGTTTCACCTGTTCAAAAACTATCGACCAGCATTAATACATTGCAAAATATTCAGCTTCAAGTCTACTCGTTCAATATGCTATTTAATGGAGTTCTAGAGCTTGGCTAAGACAATCATTGAAATTATTCAAATTTATCCTTCTTTGCTTGCTGCAAACGCACTTGAACTCGGCGAACAAATTAAACATCTCGAGAACGCCGGTATCCAAACATTACATCTTGATGTGATGGACAATCACTATGTCCCGAATCTTTCTTTTGGGCCTCACATTGCAAAACAAATCAAAAATGCATTTCCCAAAATGAAACTAGATGTTCATCTGATGGTGACCCCAGTAGACGCTTTGATTGAAGCTTTCGCGAAAGCAGGAGTTCATAGCATCAGCATCCATCCAGATGCGACTTATCACTTGGACAGAAGCCTGAATTTAATCCGCTCTTATGGTTGTAGAGCAGGTATTGCGCTTAATCCGGCTACTCCGATAGAAACGATCACCTGGTGTGAACATTTACTCGATTTTGCATTGATAATGACCGTTAATCCAGGCTTTGGAGGACAAAAAATGATTCCAGCAGTCATCCCCAAAATTAAACAACTGGCGCAAAAATATCCTCATCTTGAAATTGCGGTTGATGGAGGCGTTGATGCGACTCAAATACAGACACTTCAAAAAGCAGGCGCACAACGATTCATTGTCGGCTCAGCTTTATTTGAAGCTCATGATTACTCGAAAAGATTAAACGAATTATGCGGTTTATAAGCCTCTCAACTTTCTGTATTTATGTCCTACTTTCTTTTTTGGGAACGTCAAGTTACGCTTCCAAAGCTTATTTAGATCGTTTTACACAATACCTCAACTGGAGTCAAAACTTACCCCAAACACCTTCAGCAGACTTTCTTGACTTCATTCGTGAAACTAAGCCGTTGAGTATTAAATTACGTGAAAAATGGCTTTATGATCTGGCTCAACGCAATGATTGGCACAACTATATCCTTTATTACCAACCCTCTTCAGATTTAAGCTTGCAATGTTACCAACAATTTGCACTCTATCAGGAAGGACAACAACAAAAAGCCATTCAAAACGCCAAAAAACTCTGGCTCACCGGGCAATCACGCCCACCCGCATGTGATAAGTTGTTTACTCAACTTTTAAATGACAAAATTATTGATGCACAATTGATGGAAACACGCGTAAAACTTGCTTTGGCCGAAAGCAATATTGGTCTTGCCAATTATTTATTAAATAAAAATGACAAAGAATCAGCAAGCAAACTTGAAACAATTCAACGCACACCTAAAAAAATACAACAACTCAAATCGGGACATTTAGACGCAGAATTTTATCTGTATGGCATGAAACGTATTTTACAAAAAAATATAGATAATGCGCATCTGCTCTGGCAGCAGGCCAAAACAAGAGGATTGCTGAATGACACACAACAACAGCAATTATTGACACAAATCGCATTATATAAATCGGCACGAAACAAAAACGATGCAGAGACCTGGCTTTCAAGAATCAAACAAGAATTCATGACCGAACCACTGCTCGAATGGAAAATTCGATTTGCATTAAAAAAACATAAGTGGAGTCAAGTCGAACAATTGATACGACAACTGCCACATCAAAATGAACCCATTTGGCAGTATTGGTCTGCTCGCGCAAAAGAAGCATTAGGACATACAACAGAAGCCACACAACTCTACAAAAAACTTGCAGAATCTCGAAATTATTATGGATTTCTTTCTAGTACCAGACTACATCAACCTCTGCAATTTTCAGAAGAAAAGCTCAACTTAAATGCGAGCACTCTCAGCGTTTATAAACCCGTCACCGATCAATTGAAAACACTTTACGAAAGCAAGCAAATATTACCTGCATCAAGACTCGCAAACGATTTTGCAAGCGAATTACCCAAAGAAGAAAAAAGTGCGTTTGTTTATTGGTTAGCAAATGACTTAAAATGGGTGGGAAAGTCAGTTTATCTAAGCAACGACGAAGCATTAATCAACCAACTTGAATTGCGCTTTCCTTTGGCTTATCGCAATGAGGTATCTGCTCAAAGCAAACGTTACCATGTGCCTGAAGCGCTTATTTACGCAATTATCCGTCAAGAAAGCGCTTTTAGAGAAGATGCGCTGTCTTATGCCGGCGCCCACGGATTGATGCAGCTGATGCCTAAAACTGCCAGCTGGATCTCAAAAATACATCACATCACGTACCAACATCAGCAGCAGCTATTTTCTTTGAGTAAAAATATACAATTAGGAGTGGCGTATCTTGCGCATCTTTCCAAACACTACAACAATCAACTTTTGCTCACTGTTGCGGCATACAACGCAGGCCCAACTCAAGTTCGAGCCTGGTTGAGATCTTACCCGCTTGAAGAAGCCGATATTTGGGTCGAATTGATTCCGTTTTATGAAACACGAAACTACATCAAGAGTGTCATGTCTTATTATGCCGTCTATCAATTCGAGCTAAAGGAAAAACCCCAACTAAACGCGTTTATGACACCTTATAAGGATTAACTCGAGGTAACTCGATTGAAACATCAAACTCAGAAAGCTGAATAAATTCAGGGGTGATTTTGACATCGTCTTGAGTCATGACATTTTCACCAAATGAATAGACAATTCTTTCATGACCAGAGCATGCTGATTCATCAAAAGCGCGTGCATTTTCATCCGTTTTTTCCAGTTTATGTTGATAATTTGCTTTTTCCTCACGAGAGAGGCGCTGATTGATCAGATTAAATGCTTCTGTTGGAGATAAAATAACCGCACTTGCATTGTTTCCACCAAAACCTTTCGAATTCAAAATAGCCGCGCCTAATTGCACTGCATCGACCTCAACATGATCAAGTAAAATGGAAAGATTACTGTGATAGACATCTTCCGCAATATGGTCGACCGTTTTGATGCCAGGCAACCATCCATGTGCCCATACGCCCAAACTTGTGGCTAACTGATCACCCGCCGCTACCGCAACTGAATGCCCAAGATAAGATTTAACAGCTGTCACCGGCCAATGTTTAATCGCAAATGTTTTTGCAACTTCATTTAGAATATGACTTTCTGTTGTTCTATTTTGTGGCGTACCTGTGCCATGTGCTTGAACGTAGGTCTTTTGTAAACCATCTTCTCCCAAAATCGCTTTTGTTAATGCCGCCGCTTTGGCCATTGTCACATAATTACCAATACCAGGCCCGGCTATCGATTTTTTATTTCCATCTGCATGTGCAAAAACATCAGCAACAGCGCCATAAATACGAGCGCCCATTTCAATGGCGAGAGCATCATCCATTAAAATAAAAAACTGAGAAGCTTCTGCAAGCGTAAATCCAGCGTTGGTAGAAAAAGGACGACAAGCACGGCGATGATCTGCGGTTGTACGATGATCCATCTGACATAATTGCTCATCAGTTGCCAATGCCCCCATAACCCGAAACCCTTCGATAATTTCAGGAACAACAGGCGCTTCAGCCCCTCCTACGACAACAACTCGTGAGCGACCTGATTGAATATCTTGCACACCCAATTTTAAATTATATAAAAATGTTGCACATGCGCCCACATTATGCCCCGTTGCACCAACACTATTGATGATATAGCTGTTGATAAAATCAGCTGGCATTTCCGCTAAAGAGAGCGCCATCATTTTTGAATTCACTCGATTTCCGATCAAATGCTGGCCAACCACACCACCCAACGAGTACTCATCAACCTGAGACAGTGCACTTCCTGCATAAACAGATATTTGATCCGGACGAATGTGTTTCAGCAATGTAGACCACTCAAATCCCAAAGAATTAAGTGCATCAGACATCCCGTAGACAGTTAATTTTAGTCCTCTAGGATGATGATGAGCATTGTAAAGCTTATCTAAATCAAAGCCATGAGGGATCATACCCGCACTGGAAACGCCCAAAGGAAGTCTATCTGGCAAAAGCATTTCAAGTGGATTTTTCAGCACCAAATTCAGATCATGGTCTTCTGTCGGTTGAATATCAAAATGAGACAGCAACTCTTGCGATAGTTTTGATTTTTTTGCAGTGCAATGCATGTTCGAGTCGACTTTAACACGATGATGATACAACACTTTCTCTGGATCAAAGTGATCGATTCGACGAACTAACGTTCCCTCTTGAATGCATTTTAAAAGTTCAGGTGTTAAACCATGTTCACAAGATAACTGCATGCGGTTCGCCAGATCAAACCACGTGGACTCCAATTGTTTGTTTCCTAAAACATCATGCACCATGCGCTTGTAACTGTGAAACCCTGAGGTACGCCCTGCCGCGTTCATCCCACCCATACCAACAATAACGGGTAATTTTATCATCTTTATTCCTAAATCAAATTATCAGACACACCAAGTGCTAAAAGCCAATCTTGAGTTGGCATAATTAATTTGCGTGCCTGAATATCAAATAAACCAAAAATAAGCTGTGCTTCTGTACAAATAGTATTGGACTCATCAAAAATAGTTTGTTTTAACGTTCCAATTTTTTTTTCATAAGATAACAATTGAGAGTCAATTCGTACAGATTGACGCAAACGAATTTCTTTTAAGAAGCGAATTTGAATTTCTAAAACAACAGGACCAACACCTGTGGCATGCACCACATCTAATCCAAATCCTTTGGCTGTAATGAATTCCCAACGCGCTTCTTCTAAAATTTCAAGATAAGTCGCATGATTGACATGTCCAAAAAAATCTAAGTGATGTTCTCTTATGAGGAGAGGATAATGATGTATCTCGAAATTTGACACAAAAGCTCCTTGTACTCAACAACAATGGATCACATGATACCACTCCTGCGAATGAAGGTCACACTCTATCAGAGCAAGAATGATAAAACACTAGATCCCATATGGGATTTTCCCCACCGCACGAGACCTATTGACGATTACTTTTTTATGATAAAAAATCATCTGAACAGTAGGAAATTTATTGGGTATTCAGGCCATCATCATGAAAGAAAAAGAACATCTGTTAAAATTTACCATGCATCAACAACCCGATGGCGTCTCTTGTGGTCCAACTTGCTTAAATGCTATCTATCAATATTGGGGAAATCAGGGCGAGCTCCAACACATTCGACATGAGATTGATTATACCGAAACAGGAGGAACACTGGCTGTCCTGTTAGGAAAACATGCACTTAAACAAGGATTTAAAGCCAAATTACAAAGCGTTAATATTGAAATTGTGGATCCAACTTGGTTCGCTTTTGAACGAGATATATTAATGGGTAAACTGCTTACACAATTGGCTCACACGTCTGATTTAAAAAAACGCAAAACCACTCAAGCTTATTTCGATTTCCTCGAGCTGGGTGGGGAAATACAATTCTTTAATTTGACTTTCGAATTCATTCAACAGGCGATTGAGCAGGGAGTCCCTATTCTAAGTGGAGTCTGTGCGACATGGCTTTATCAAAATATGCGAGACTATACTGATGGTGATAATCGTGTCGTTTACGATGAATGGCTCGGCAAACCCACGGGACATTTCGTTGTCATCTATGGTTATGAGCCTCAAAAGCAGCTACTTTATATAGCCGACCCATATCTCCCTCATCCATTGTCAAACAGTCATCATTACACCATATCATTCTCTCATTGGTTACACGCCCATCTACTGGGCATTATGTCACATGATGCCGAACTGCTTATGATTAAAAAGTAATTCATCTATAAAAATAAAAAAAGTTTCGTTCTTGAACTAAAAAAAAAAATAAAATATGCTTTCTGAATAGGACTCTTCACACAAAGCAAATAAGGATATTAAATGCGAGGGATCAATAATCGTATTCTCATGGTTTCCGCATTGATTTTTACACAATCGAGCGCTTTCTCTGCAAGCAAAACTTTCTACGACCTCGAACGTGCCACTCATTTTGAAAATCCTGAAAAAGGCAATTATTTCATTCAGATGGGCAATTTTTCAAAACAAATGAACGCATTGGATTTTGAGCGACGAATTCGTGAGAAAGTTGATTTTCCTGTCGCCATTCATCGTACCAATGAACATTTTATTGTCATCGTCGGGCCAATGAAAAATGCCGAAGATGTACGCAAAGCCGCTCAAGAATTGCAACGCACTCAAACATATGCAGAACGACCCAAAACCACATACCGTATCCACACAAAACCTAAGCACAGCAAATACGATGAAATTAAAATGGGTAAAGCTCAAACTCCCTGGTTCGTTGGTATTGGACCTGGCGTGCAACAACTGAATGTCATCAATCCAATTTATGTGTCGAACGGCTCTAATTTCTCTCGCCCTTATAACAACGATAAATTCTCTACAGCAACAAATACACAAGCCGTCATTGCGGCTGAAGTAGGATACACTTGGAAAAATACGGGAGAATGGTTTTCTGCTGGACACCAGTGGTTTCCTAGCTATACACTCAGTTTTTATTACAACCATTTATTTCAAACGGATATTGGCGATCAAATTCAACAATATTCTATTCCTGCTTTTACAAACTATCAGTACACCTGGAAAGTTTCTGCTGATGTCTTATTGGTTGTGGCAAAATTGAATTTGATTGAATACGAACAATTTAGTCCCTTTATCCAAGTTGGATTAGGCGGCTCTTTAAACAATGCCAGCCAATACAGCGAAACTGCCTATCAAAACGTCACGGCTCGAGTCAATCCGGCTTTTGCCGATTATACCGTTGGTGCATTTGCTTATGATTTGGGTGCCGGTATCGATTGGCAATTCCATCCTCATTTTAGTTTATCTTTGCTTTATCAATTCCAAAATTTAGGCTCAATCCAATCGGGACAAGGCGCATCAACTTGGCAAGGAGACAACCTCCGTTCAGACACATATCAAACGAATCTTGCGCTCTTGAAACTTGATTATCATTTTTCACTTTGACTTCACTGAAAATATGCGTATTCTATTCGGACGATAGGACAACCATTGGGAAAAACTGTGCTTACTACCGTCGCGCGATTCGAAATTCAATATACCCAATTTTTAGACGAAAAAGGAGAATGCAAAGGAGCTTTGCCGCCTTTTGCTGAAGATAAATCTACCCTTTTAAACTTATACCGCACCATGGTTCAAACGCGAGCTTTTGATAAGAAGGCCATTGCGCTTCAACGCACTGGAAAAATGGGGACATATGCGCCCATCACCGGTCAAGAAGCCATCTCAACTGCCATAGGCCATGCCATGCAGACGCAGGATGTTTTTGTTCCATATTACCGAGATTATGCGGCGCAGTTTCAGCGCGGTGTCAAAATGTCTGACATCTTTAGTTATTGGGGAGGCGATGAGCGCGGTAGTCAATTTGAAAACTGTACTCATGACTTCCCTATCGCTGTTCCTATTGCGTCACAATGTCTGCATGCCGCCGGCATTGGATTTGCTTTTCAATATCGAAAAGAGGCACGTGTTGCGGTCGTGTGCATTGGCGATGGGGGCACGTCAGAAGGCGATTTCTACGAAGCAATTAATGTCGCGGGCTGCTGGAAACTTCCTGTAGTATTTATCGTCAACAACAACCAATGGGCAATCTCTGTCAACATCAAAAAACAAACCGCAACCGAAACAATTGCACAAAAAGCAATTGCAGCAGGATTTGAGGGGATACAAATTGATGGCAATGATATTCTTGCAACACGACATTCTATTGGCGAAGCCATAGAACGTGCACGAAAAGGACTGGGGCCAACGCTCATAGAAGCCCTAACTTATCGTCTATCTGATCACACAACAGCAGATGACGCCACGCGCTATCAACCCAAGCATGAGGTAGAAGAAGCGCTTTTACGAGAACCCATTACACGTTTTAAAACTTTTCTAATACAACAGGGATATTGGTCTCAACAAGAAGACGAAGCGCTCCATCTCGAAATAAATGAAACAATACAACGCGAAGTGGAACTTTATCTCAACAAAAAACCACAACCTGTCACCGCTATTTTTGATTATCATTACGCAACATTGCCCGATTATTTAATCGAACAACGCGCTACTGCATTGGAGGAAGCAAATGCCTGAAATCACCTTAGTTGAAGCGGTTACGCAAGCATTGGCTTATGAATTAGATCACGATGAAAATGTCGTTGTTTTTGGTGAGGATGTGGGTCAAAATGGCGGTGTTTTTCGTGCAACAGTCGGTTTACAAGAGCGATTTGGCGAGCGTCGTGTGTTTGACACACCTTTGGCAGAATCAATGATTGGTGGCCTTGCCGTTGGCATGTCCACTCAAGGGTTGAAACCTGTTGCCGAATTTCAATTTATGGGATTCATTTATCCTGCAATGAATCAAATTGTTTCACACGCAGCCCGCATGCGTAATCGAACACGAGGACGTCTGCATTGCCCAATCGTATTTAGAGCTCCATTTGGAGGCGGAATACGTGCGCCAGAACATCACTCAGAAAGTACAGAAGCGCTTTTTGCGCATATTCCAGGCCTTCAAGTGGTCATTCCATCCTCTCCCAAACGCGCTTATGGACTTTTATTGGCGGCCATTCGAAATCCGGATCCTGTTATTTTTTTAGAGCCGAAGCGTATTTACCGCTTAGTGAAGCAGCCTGTAGAAGACGATGGGGCGGCCCTGCCTTTAGGGCAATGCTTTGTTTTACAAGAAGGTCACGATCTGACCCTTGTCAGTTGGGGTGCAAGTATCCACGAAACACTTCAGGCAGCGAAACAACTAGAGAACGAAACGAATCTTTCAGTTGAAGTCATTGACGTCGCCACAATAAAGCCTCTCGATATCGACACGATTCTCAACTCTATCGAAAAAACAGGACGATGCGTCATCGTACATGAAGGCGCGAAAACAGGTGGATTTGGCGCTGAAATTATGGCTCAAATTATGGAAAATGCATTTGATTTACTAGCCGCACCGGTACAACGAGTGACAGGATATGACACCATCATGCCTTATTTCCAACTGGAAAAATTTTATATCCCAAGCGTTACACGCATTAAACAAACAGCTTTAAGCATCATGGAGTAAACATGGACATTTTTAATCTACCTGATTTAGGCGAAGGTTTGCCGGATGCCGAAATCCACGAATGGTTTGTCAAAGTTGGAGACGTTGTCGAGGTCGATCAACCTATTGTCGCAATGGAAACAGCCAAGGCCGTTGTTGAAGTCCCCTCTCCTCAAAAAGGAAAAATAGAGGCGCTTTATGGCCAAGCAGGCGACGTCATCAAAACGGGTTCGCCTTTAATTAAGTTTTTTGCAGAGACACAACCTCAAGATCAAGGAACGGTTGTTGGTCACCTTGAGCAAATTGAAGACAACACGCCCGATCAATTCACCATCAGAACAGCATCTACTCGCAGTAAAGCAACACCGGCCATTCGGCTGTTGGCAAAACAATGGGATATTTCGCTTTCATCAGTTGTGGGTCATGGTCCAGGAGGACTTATAACGAAAGCAGATTTAGAACAGGCTCGCGCCGAAAAAACACCACTTGCCGAAGGATTTGAACCGCTTCGAGGAGTACGACGAGCCATGCTTCAGAGCATGACCCAATCTCATCAAGAAGTTGTTCCTGTGAGTATTTTTGATGAAGCCAATGTCACCAATTGGATTCATCATGGCGACATTACAGTCCGCTTGATTCGAGCAATTTGTGAAGCCACACAAAAAGAACCTGCATTGAATGCATGGTTTGATAAAATTCATGCGGCAAGAAAATGCTTCGATACACTCAATCTTGGACTTGCCATTGACAGTGAGGACGGTTTGTTTGTCCCTGTTATAAAAGATGTCAACCAAAAAGATGATGAAACATTAAGAAAAGAAATTAATCGCCTAAAAGACGGTGTAAAAGAACGATCATTGTCACCAGAAGAGTTTCAAGACGCGACGATTACATTGTCTAATTTTGGAAAATTTGCAGGTCGACATGCTAGCCCAATCATTGTACCACCAGCGGTTGCCATTCTTGCTGTTGGACGACTGTTTGAAAAACCCGTGTACGACAATCATGAAATCAAACCAGCCAAAGTGCTGCCTCTTTCTCTCAGCTTTGATCACAGAGCAATCACTGGCGGAGAAGCCACTCGATTTTTAGGTATTGTAATCAACCAATTAGAAAAATAAGGCAAAAGCAGTTGACGCCCAAGGCCTCAACTGCTTTTACCTGTTGCTTATAGCGCTCTCTCAACAGCCTTAAATCGATCACCAAATTGAGATGCCAACTTTTCAAAAAGCAAACTCATCTGCTCTTGACCAAATTGTTCTGCATAATGCATTGGACCGCCACGGAAAGGCGCAAAACCAGTTGCAAAAATCATACCCGCATCAAGCAAGTCTGCGCTTGCAACAACACCATCCCGCAAACAAGCAGAAGCCTCGTTAATCATTCGTAGAATGAGACGATTGGTAATTTCCTCTTGATGGCGCATTTCGGAAATTTTTTGTTTGACAGGCTTCCCATTTCGATAAGAATAAAATCCTTGGTTTGTTTTTCGTCCAAGTTTTCCTTGATCCACCATGTCGATGATCCGCGTTGGAACTTTCCCTCCAAAATGAGAAGTTAGATTCTTAGCAACAGCGAGACAAACATCTAGACCCACCGTATCGGCAAGCTCAACAGGCCCCATCATCATACCAAAAGCTTTCGCAGCCTCATCGACAGCCTCAGGTTGATACCCCTCTTCAAGAAGCTCAATGCACTCAAGCAAATACGGCATTAATACTCGATTGACTAAGAAACCGGGACTTGATTGAACTGGAAGTGGAAGACGTCCAATTTGAGAGACAAATGCACATGCAGCTTCCACTATTTCAGCTGACGTCTGCTCTCCACGTACAACTTCGACCAACTCCATTTTAGGAACAGGATTGAAGAAATGAATACCAACCAAACGTTTTGCATCTTTAAGCACAACATTAATTTCATCTAGAGGAATACTCGATGTATTGGTCGCCAAAATCGCATCGGGCTTTGCAACTGACTCAAGCTGCTTAAATATGTCCTGTTTGACACTCAAATCTTCAAAAACAGCTTCAATAATCACATCTGCATGAGAGGCCCCTAGACCTTTCGGATCTGGCGTTAGCCTATCCATTGCAGCTTGAATACGTCGTGGTTTTTTGAGTGTCTTTTTAAATAATGCATATGCACGACCCATCGCAGGAGCAATGCGTTCATAAGACTGATCTTGTAATGTTACAGATAGCCCCTGTCGCGCGCACCACGCGGCAATATCTCCTCCCATGACACCAGCTCCGATGACATGCACATGTTTCGCTGCAAAAGAATTGTCTTTTCCAAAAGATTTCAAAGACTCTCTTAACATAAAAACGCGGATTAAATTTTTTGCGGTATCATTTTGTTCTAGTAAATGCTCAACGGAATCAGCTTCTTTGGCATAAGCCGCATCATCGGTAAGATTTGTCTTTTCCCATAAATCAATCAATGCAAATGGTGCTGGGTAATGTGCTTTTCGGACACGTTTCGCGACCATATAGCGCAATAATGGCGCCAAAACAGAGCGAGTAACCGATAAATTTGTAAGTGACTCCATTAATCGTGGTTTATGTTTGTGCGGTTTTTTCTGAACAAAATAAACAGCAGCACGCTTTAATTGACGAAGAGGCACGACATCGTCAACAATCCCCATTGCTTTTGCTTTAGGAGCTCGCACAGTTTTTCCACTCAACATCAAAGAAGAAAGCGCTTGAAATCCTCCAATCAAACGAGGCAAACGAACTGTCCCCCCCCATCCCGGATGAAAACCAAGCAAAACCTCAGGCAAACCAAAAATCGTGTCTTCTTCGTCCGTTGCAATTCGATAATCACAAGCTAAAACCAGCTCCATTCCGCCACCTAGACAGAATCCATTGACAATTGCCACAGTTGGAATAGACAAACGCTCCAGACGAGCGAAAACCGCTTGTCCTTTACGAATAAACTCCAGTGCACGTTCAGAGTTTTTAAGCTTTGACAATGTCCGAATATCTGCCCCAGCAATAAAACCTTTCTTTTTTAAAGAATGAATAACCAAACCTTTTGCATGTGACATCTTTGAGATATCTTGCAACATGCTGTTCAATTCATCTAGCACTTCGTCGCTGAAGCTATTGACACGTTCATCCGCCCGATCCAAACCCAACCACAAAATTTGTTGTTGATCTTCTTCCAGTATCCAATGTTTTATATTCGACATGCTTTTTACCCCTCGCATTCCACATACATTGCCCCACCCTGACCGCCACCGATACAAATTGCGGCCATGCCTCGTTTACTTTTTGTACGTTTTAAATTTTCTAATGTATGCAGCACAATGCGCGCACCACTTGCACCAATAGGATGTCCCAATGCAATCGCTCCTCCCTCTTGATTCAGCTGACTCATGTCAGGTGCCCCAAACGCTTTAGATAAGCCTAATTCTTTTTGGCAATAAGCGTCATCGTTCCATGCTCTTAAACATCCGATCACTTGCGCGGCAAAAGCTTCGTTTATTTCCCAACAATCTATTTCATTCGAAGTTAAACGATGTCTTTGCATAATCGGCGTCGCCGCATGTACAGGCCCAAGCCCCATTTGAGAGGGATCCAATGCGGCCCATTCTGAATCAACAACACGACCTAAAACATGAAGGCCATAGTCTTTGACGGCTTGCTCACTCGCCAACAATAAGAGGCATGCACCGTCAGTTACTTGCGAGCTATTTCCTGCTGTGACCATTCCATATTTTTTGTCGAAAAATGGTTTGAGATTTGCAAGTTTATCCACACTTGAATCAGCACGAAAACCATTGTCCTGAGTATAAATACGCCCCTTAGAATCAATCAGTGGAGTGACCTCAGGCATCCAACCCTCTGCGTAAGCTTGATTCACTCTGGCATGACTCTGAGCCGCAAAAGCATCCATTTCTGCTCGAGTAATTTGGAATCGAAATGCCACTTTTTCTGCTGTTTGCCCCATGTTTAACCCTACCACAGGGTCGGTCAACCCCCTCAAAAGAGCAATGACTGGCGCCAAGAACGAAGGACGCAACTGTGTCAAAAGGCCAGTACGCTGTGACCATGTCTTTGCTAAAAACCATTGCGCCATCCAAGCTGTCATTTTTTCATTCAGCAACAACGGCGCTCGACTCATTGCATCAACACCGCCCGCTAAAACCAGATGACTTCTTCCACTTGCAATTTGCATCGCCGCATTATCAAGAGCTTGCATACCAGAAGCACAATTTCGCATCACAGTGAATCCTGGCACACGCTCTCCACATCCTAAGCGTAACGCCACAATTCGCCCGATATTGGCTTCATCAGGACTTGGCATTGCACAACCCAAAATGACTTCATCCAAATCAGACGGGTCAATGGGTTGGCGCATCAGCAGCGCTTTACCTGCACTCACCGCAAGGTCAGCCGCACTGAAAGGCCCTACTCCTCTCGCTTTTAAAAATGGTGTACGATTTCCATCTACTATAAAAACAGGTTTCCCTGTCAAATTTGACTTACCAGACATGTCTGCTCTCTACCAAATTGATAAGAAAATTAAGATACATCAAAAAAGACGAGATTAAAATCACACTTACTAAAAATATCCTAAAAAACACATCAGATAAGGATTGACGTTCTAAAGATTGCTGGTATACTCTCGCCACATGGTCGGAGAGATGGCCGAGTGGTCGAAGGCGCTCCCCTGCTAAGGGAGTATGGGACAAAATCCCATCGAGGGTTCGAATCCCTCCCTCTCCGCCAATAAGAAACGACGCGCCCGTAGCTCAGTTGGATAGAGTATCTGGCTACGAACCAGGGGGTCGGAGGTTCGAATCCTTCCGGGCGCGCCACTTTATATAGTAAAATCAATAAGTTATGT
>CAZELP010000008.1:0-74648 GCA_964513205.1 uncultured Legionella sp.
TTTAGGAAACGTATCAGGTTGCGTAGCTTGACCTGATAATCCCCATCTTCCGTCGTGGGACGGAATTTAAGCTCTTTGACTTGAATTTGCTTCTGCTTTTTGCGCGCTTCCGCTTGCTTTTTATTCAATTCAAAAAGAAACTTTCCATAATCCATAATTCTGCAAACTGGAGGGCTTGCTGTTGGAGAAATCTCAACTAAGTCGAAACCGCTTTCTTCCGCAGCGCGCAATGCTTCGCGAATTGAAACGATGCCTGCTTGGTTACCTTCTGAATCAATCAGACGGACTTCCGGCGCTGTAATTTTCTCATTAATTCTAGCACGATCACTATCGCGTTTAGCTGATACACTAATGGTTAGTTCCTCCAGTGGTTTCTATTCGACCTTTTTTGCCGATATCGGTACGCAGTATATCACAAACTTCTGCGATTGTCTTTTGACCAAAATCAGTTCCGTCATAAGAGCGCAATGTGACACATCGTTGTTCGACTTCTTTGTCTCCAATGATGACAAAATAAGGTACCTTTTGCAGCGTATGCTCCCGGATTTTAAATCCTATTTTTTCATTTCTCAAGTCTATGCTGCTTCTAATTCTTTCTTTTTGTAAAAATGTATTTATTTTAGTTGCATATTCATGCTGTTTTTCAGAGATGGTTAAGACCTCTACTTGTGTAGGAGCAAGCCAAACAGGCCATTTGCCAGCACAGTGCTCAATCAAAATACCCATAAAACGTTCAAATGTACCCAAAATAGCCCGATGAATCATCACTGGAATTTGCTTGGATCCATCTTCTGCCACATATTGAGCATCTAAGCGCTCAGGCATGGAAAAATCGACCTGAATAGTACCACATTGCCATATTCTGCCTAACGAATCCGAAAGAGAACACTCAATTTTAGGTCCGTAAAAGGCCCCTTCACCTGGCGCATCAATCCATTCGATATGACAACCACGCATCGCCTCTTCAAGCGCTTGCTCGGCTCTGTCCCAAATCTCGTCACTTCCAACACGCTTCTGTGGGCGTCTAGCCAATCGATAAGTAATCGAATCGAAACCAAAATCATGGTAAACCGACTTAACGAGCGCCAATAGATCAGACACTTCACTTTGAATTTGATCTTCTGTACAGAAAATATGACCATCGTCTTGCACAAAGTTGCGTACTCGCATCAATCCATGCAATGAGCCTGAAGATTCACAACGATGACAATTGCCAAACTCAGCAAAACGGAGAGGCAACTCTCGATAACTACGTAATCCTTGATTATAAATTTGAACATGACAGGGACAGTTCATTGGTTTCACTGCATAATGACGATTTTCTGTTTCTGTCACAAACATATTATCTCTAAAATTTTCCCAATGACCTGATTTTTCCCACAGAATTTTGTCGACAAGTTGA
The DNA here is from genome assembly GCA_964513205.1 of uncultured Legionella sp. Lineage (GTDB taxonomy): Bacteria > Pseudomonadota > Gammaproteobacteria > Legionellales > Legionellaceae > JAGVJT01. Next base: position 1,403 of record CAZELP010000008.1, read on the forward strand.
GGGGTCTTGACTTCTTGATAGTCGTACTCGGTTAGCCGTTCGCGCATATACTCTTCAAGGATGCGATAAATGGTCCATCCTTTCGCGTGCCAAAACACCATCCCAGGAGCAATGTCCTGAAAATGAAATAGTTGTTGTGCTTTCCCGATACGCCGATGATCTCTTTTTTCTGCTTCTTCAATGCGAAATAGATAATCGGCTAATGCTTTTTTGTCAGTCCAAGCTGTGCCATAAATTCGCTGTAACATTTCATTATTTGAATCGCCGCGCCAATAAGCACCTGCTACTTTCATCAATTTAAACGCTTTTAGAAAACCTGTTCGAGGAACATGAGGACCTCGACATAGATCTTCAAAATCACCCTGACGATATAAAGACAGTGTTTCTTGCTCAGGAATAGATTTGATGATCTCCGCCTTATACTGTTCTCCCTGTGCCAAGAAGTGAGCAACGGCATCATCACGAGAGAGCGTACGCCGAGTTACAGGTAAATTAGCAGAGGCTAATTCGTGCATTTTAGCTTCTATTTTTTCCAAATCCTCGGGAGTAAATGGGCGCGAAAATGAGAAATCGTAATAAAATCCATCCTCAATCACAGGACCAATGGTCACCTGCGCCTCAGGAAATAAATTTTTTACTGCTTGAGCCAATAAATGTGCTGTTGAGTGACGAATGACTTCAAGACTTTTAGGATCCTTCTCTGTGAGAATCACGATATGTGCATCATGTGTGATCACATGGCTCAAATCGACCAGCTGCTCATCGACAGAAGCGGCAATCGCCGCTTTCGCCAAACTGGGGCTAATGCCTTCAGCAACCGTTTGAACAGAAACAGGAGATTCAAACTCTTTGTACTGACCATTTGGGAAATGTATAGTAATCATCGTCTTCAAGCAGTCCTGGCTGGCAAAAAAAAACCCCGCTTTGCAGGGTCAAAATTTGGTAGGCACGAGTGGGATCGAACCACCGACCACCACCATGTCAAGGTGGTGCTCTACCACTGAGCTACGTGCCTATGATTGGGGGGCATTATAGCGAAGGTCTTTCATGAAAGCAATGTGTTATTGCATTAAACTGCTTCTTCTCCGATTTCATGACGCGCAACACTATTTAAAATCTCTTGATGAGCGGCATTGACACCATCCCAACCGTCAATTTTCACCCATTTCCCCTCTTCTAAATCTTTGTAATGTCTGAAGAAATGTTCTATTGACTTCAAAAGTTGCTGAGGCAAATCTTCATAAGTTTCAACATGATCGTATGCTTTTGAAATTTTACGTGTGGGAACAGCAATCAATTTTGCATCAGTACCAGACTCGTCTGTCATTTTTAACATGCCCACAACTCGGGCCCGAATCACCGAACCGCTAATAAGGGGAACGGGTGTAACAACTAAAACGTCGACAGGATCTCCATCTTCAGAAAGCGTATTTGGAATATAACCATAGTTTGCTGGATAAAACATTGCCGTCATCATAAATCGGTCAACGAACAAAGCTCCGCTATTTTTATCAACTTCATACTTCACTGGGGCGCCATTCATCGGAATTTCAATAATGACATTGACTTCATGAGGGACATCTCGACCACTCTCAATTGTTAGTAAACTCATGCTCCACCTGTTGTTTAATCAAAAAAAGAGGGTATTATGCTTAAATAATTAAAAAAACGCAAAAAGAGGGTGTTGCATGTCTTGTTTATTTTGTAAAATAGCTGCAGGAGAAATTCCTGCTCAAATCATCTTTCAAGATGATACGCTTCTCGCTTTTCGCGATATCCATCCTCAAGCGCCAACACATGTGCTCGTTATTCCAAAACGACACATTGAAACGCTCAATCATACGGATGCGGAGGATGCTCTGATACTCGGCCAAATGATGATGACCGCAAAACGAATCGCAAAAGAAGAGGGGCTGAGTGAAACGGGTTATCGCTTGGTCCTAAATGTCAATGACGATGGTGGACAAACGGTTTATCATATCCACCTACATCTCATCGGTGGGCGCCGCATGACTTGGCCTCCCGGTTAAAAAATTATAGGGTTTTACATGCAAGCATTATTTACACAACTTCTAAAAAACATTGGTGAAGATGTCGAACGAGAAGGACTTCAAGGCACACCAGAACGAGCAGCAAATGCATTCGAATATTTAACGAAAGGCTATCGTGAAAATTTGGATGATATTATCAATGGCGCACTTTTCGATTCAGAAATGAGCGAAATGGTCATTGTGAAAGATATTGAAATGTACTCAATGTGCGAGCATCACCTGCTGCCTTTTTTGGGAAAATGTCATGTAGGCTACCTCCCTAACAAACGTGTTATTGGTCTTTCTAAGATCGCAAGAATTGTCGATTATTTCGCAAGAAGATTGCAAATCCAAGAGCGTCTTACAACAGAAATCGCTCAATGCATAGAAGAGATCACCGGTGCACGCGGCGTCGCAGTTGTGATTGAAGCGCGTCATCTTTGCATGATGATGCGTGGAGTTGAAAAACAAAATTCTGTCATGACGACCTCGGTCATGTTGGGGGAAATGCGTAAAAATCCAAGTAGCCGCATAGAGTTTCTTCAACTGATTCACTCAAAATAAGAAAAAACCGTCAGGACTTACGAAAACATTGAACAGCGACGCTGTTTTAGGGCGCCGCTTACTAAAACGCGGACTATCGTCAGCATACAGGTGTGTATGCTGACGATGGAACGCAAAACAAACTCACTTCGGTTATCGCAAACGTTACTCTTCTTCTCCATCGAGGGAAGTCTGTTCGCTATCGGTTGAAGTGGGCGCTGGAGCTGGTGTTGCTTCTGATGCAGCTACAGGCTTATCTTTCCACTCAAGCTTGACACGCCCTTGTTTATCAATTCCAGCAACAAAAACAGTGACCATTTGCCCTTCTTTTAATACTTCTTCTACTTTTTGCTCTCTATTAGAACAAATTTGAGAAATATGAAGTAAGCCATCTTTTCCAGGCAACAGGTTAATGAATGCACCAAAATCAACAATTTTACTGACCTTCCCTTCATACGTTTGACCTGGTTCAACTTCTGCAATCAGTAATTTTATTTGTCGCTGCGCTTCATCAAGTGCATCTTGGTTGGGAGAAAATAATTGCACAACACCACTGTCATCAATATCAACAGAAACACCGGTCGTTTCTGTTAGACTCTTAATGGTAGAGCCGCCTTTCCCAATAATGGTTCGAATTTTATCTTCAGGAACCTTCATCGTCACAATACGTGGTGCATGACAAGACAATTCTTGGCGAGGTTCAGCAAGTGCGGCATTCATTACACCAAGAATATGTTGACGTCCAAGACGTGCTTGCTCAAGAGCCTCTGACATAATGGCTTGAGTAATGCCCATAATTTTGATGTCCATTTGCAAAGCAGTCACACCCTCTGTTGTACCCGCAACTTTAAAGTCCATATCACCGAGATGATCTTCGTCACCTAAAATATCCGTCAATACGGCAAAAGCATCGCCCTCTTTGATAAGTCCCATGGCAACGCCCGCTACAGGAGCTTTCAACGGAACACCGGCATCCATTAAAGCCAAACTTGTACCACAAACAGTCGCCATTGAACTTGAACCATTTGATTCCGTAATTTCTGAAACAACGCGTAAAACATAAGGGAACTCAGCCTGAGTCGGCAGAACAGCAGCCAATCCTCTGCGAGCGAGACGACCATGCCCAATTTCTCGACGCTTAGGACTTCCCATCATCCCTACTTCTCCTACAGAGTATGGAGGGAAGTTGTAATGCAGCATAAATCGGTCTCTTACTTCACCATCTAATTTATCCAAAATCTGAGCGTCTCGATCATTTCCTAAAGTTGCGGCCACAATCGCCTGTGTTTCTCCTCGAGTAAACAACACAGAGCCATGTGTTCGGTCAAGCAGACCTGGCCGTATGGTAATAGGACGAACAGTTTGACGATCACGACCATCAATTCGAGGCTCGCCATTTAAAATACGTTGACGAACAATGTTTTTTTCAAGATTACTGAGAGTCGTCTCAATTGCTGACTTTGAGAGCTCTGGTTGCTCAGAAAGCAACGTGTCAGAAACATGCTGGCGGATTTGAGCCAACATTTTATAACGCGCGGCTTTGTCTTTTAATGAATAAGCTTCGAGCAGAGATGAACCGGCCACTGCTTGAATTTTTTCAGGTAAAACACTATCAAAAGATGGCGCGACCCAATCCCAAGCAGGCTTACCGGCTTCTCTTGCCAACTCTTCAATTGCTGAAATCACGCTCTTCATCGCTTCATGACCAAACATGACCGCACCAAGCATGACTTCTTCACTCAATTCACGCGCTTCTGACTCAACCATTAGGATCGCATCTTTTGTCCCTGCTACAACGAGATCCAACGCAGATGCACGCAGCGCTTCTGGACCAGGATTTAACAGGTAAACGCCATCCTGATAACCAACACGAGCCGCACCAATCGGACCTTGGAAAGGTAAACCAGAGATGGCCAACGCGGCAGAAGCACCAATCATTGCCAAAATATCGGCTGGAACTTCAGGATTCAAAGACATTACCGTTGCAACAATTTGAACTTCGCTGGCAAAATGATCGGGAAATAAAGGACGAATAGGTCTGTCAATTAAGCGAGAAGTCAAAGTTTCATGCTCACTCGGACGGCCTTCTCGTTTATTAAAACCACCGGGGATACGACCTGCGGCATAATACTTTTCTTGATAATGTACTGTCAGAGGGAAAAAATCTTTCTCCGCCGCATCATCACGCACACCTACAGCCGTGACAAGTACCTGTGTGCCATTCATACAAACAAATACAGCACCATCCGCCTGACGCGCAATCTCGCCTGTCTCAAGGACGAGCGTTTGGTTGCCTAGTTTTATTTCTTTCACGATTTTGGTCACGTGTTTTTCCTCATCACATTTGTTTATTTTATAAAAAAGGCGCAAAAAAATGCGCCTTTAAGACAGGATAGATAATAAATCTACCTTGTAAGATTAATAAGAATCTCTCAATCCTAAACTTTGAATCAACACAGTATAACGAGAAGTGTCTTTTCGCTTGAGATATTTGAGTAATTTTCGACGCTTATTGACTAACATTTGCAATCCTCGACGCGAATGGAAATCTTTTTTATGCGTCTTGAAATGCTCTGTCAAATACTGAATACGACCTGTCATTAAAGAAATTTGAACTTCAGGTGTCCCAGTATCTTTTTCAGATCGCTTATAAGTGTTTACAATTTCTGCTTTCTGTGCGCTATTTAGCGACATGCTTTACTCCTGAAAAATGGGGTACTCTATGAAACGCTGAATTTTATCAAGACTTCACCCATAACACAAGAGATCTATAAAGAAAACATCAAAAAGCACACAAACGCTTTCCTATCAGTGTGTTATTGTCTTGTAATTCACCTATGCCAAAATACACGCCGTCTTGCGAATGCAACTGAACGAGACCTTCATGAGAGGAGGTATACGATACTACTTTTCCTTGACGAAGTGCAGATTGAACGTCGTCGGTTACAACTAGAACTGGAACACCGGCTATTGCACGAGAAATAGGCAATACACATTCCCATCGAGCATCAGCATCCAAGGCCATCAAATCATCCAATGTGTACATTGGCATTTCTTCAAATCCCGCTGTATAAACTCGATGTAATGCGGTTACATGCGCCCCTAAGCCCAACTCATCTCCAATCCCTTCGATTAAAGAACGAATGTATGTTCCTTTGGTACATCGAACAGTTAACTTTACATATGGGAATTCAAAAAAATCACAGTTTAACTCATCAATGACAATCGGACGTGCCGCACGTTCAATTTCGATTCCTTTACGAGCATACACATATAGAGGCTGTCCTTGATGCTTCAATGCAGAGTACATTGGAGGCACTTGTAAAGTCTCCCCTCTAAATTTATCTAGTGTTGCAATAAAAGAAGCGTCTGTGCATGTGCCCTGAACCTCACGAATCATCGCTCCCATTGCATCACCCGTATCGGTCACTTGTCCCAAACGAGCCACAACCTCATAGCATTTATCAGCATTTAATAAATATTGGGCGATTTTCGTGGCTTCTCCGAAGCAGATGGGTAGCATTCCGGTGGCAAGAGGGTCGAGACTTCCGGTATGACCCGCTTTTTTTACACCAAAAAGACGCTTTGCTCGTTGAAGAGCCGCATTTGATGACAAGCCTTGCGGCTTATTTAACAGCAGAACACCATCATTCCGAAGATTCGGAGGGACCAGGGACATCGGCATTGGCCTTATCGATTAAACGACTCAAACGACGCCCCTCGTCAAGAGATGCGTCGAAAACAAAATGCAGTTGAGGTACTGTTCGCAAGGTAGAAGTTCTGGCCAATGCCGTGCGAAGATAGCTTGATGCTCGGTTTAAAATATCGGACGTCGTCTCCACATCACCATCATAAATAGTGAAGTAGATTTTAGCATGACTCAAATCAGATGAAACTTCTACACCAGAAATCGTCACCAGTTTCGGAAGCCTCGGGTCACGAATTTCTTGATGAATAATTTGGCTCAATTTGCGCTGAATCATCTCCGCGATGATAAACACGCGTTTTCGACGCTCCTGACTCATAATGTTCGTTGAACCTCTACTGTCTCATAGACCTCAATGAGATCGCCTGATTTGACATCATTGTAATTTTTAACACCGATACCACACTCAAATCCTTGTCGAACTTCGCTTGCGTCTTCTTTAAAACGACGAAGTGATTCTAACGTCCCTTCATAAATCACCACATTGTCTCTCAAGACACGGATAGGATTATTGCGTTTGACAACGCCTTCTACCACCATACAGCCGGCAATTGCGCCAAGTTTGGGCGAGCGGAAAACGTCACGTACCTCGGCTATACCGACAATTTCTTCTTTAAATTGTGGCGCCAACATACCTTGTATCGCGGCTTTAACCTGATCGACGATGTCATAAATCACACTGTAATAATGAAGAGATACACCTTCTTGTTCTGTCAAGCGTTTGGCACCCGCATCAGCACGAACGTTAAAACCAATCAAAATGGCATTTGAAGCGATTGCCAAATGCACGTCAGACTCGGTAATACCACCCACACCGCTGCCAACAACAGCCACAGTCACTTCCTCATTGGATAAATTAGTCAATGCATCGGCAATTGCTTCAATAGATCCCTGAACATCTGCTTTTAATACGATGTTGAGCGCACGATTTTCTCCCGATGAAAGCTGATCGAAAATACCATCCAACGATGTTTTTTGACGTCTCGCAAGTTTGACATCACGGAACTTTCCTTGTCGGAATAGAGCCACTTCACGTGCACGTTTTTCATCAGATACGACGATCACGTCATCACCCGCATGAGGAACAGCAGATAATCCAAGAACCTCAACAGGGATAGAAGGACCAGCCGAATCAATTTGTCGACCGTTTTCGTCAACCAAAGCACGGACGCGACCGTACTGTAAACCGGCTAATAAAATATCGCCTTTTCGAAGCGTTCCGTTTTGGACCAAAATAGTTGCCACAGGGCCTCGTCCTTTATCAAGACGTGACTCGATTACAACACCTTCGGCATGCCCTTCTTTGTGCGCAGTCAACTCTAAAACTTCAGCCTGCAAAAGAATGGCATCCAACAATGCGTCCACGCCCAAGCCTGTTTTAGCCGAGATAGGAATGTACATTGTGTCACCACCCCATGCTTCAGGAATGACTTCGTAATTGGCCAGCTCATTCATGACACGATCAGGGTCAACACCTGGCTTGTCCATTTTGTTAACAGCAACAACCATGGGTACTTTCGCTGCCTTAGCATGTTGCACCGCTTCTATTGTTTGTGGCTTCACTCCATCATCCGCTGCAACAATCAGGACAACGATGTCGGTGACTTTTGCACCTCGAGCCCGCATAGCAGTAAACGCAGCGTGACCCGGAGTATCTAAAAATGTAACAGTGCCTTTTGAGGTTTCAACATGATAAGCACCGATGTGTTGCGTAATACCGCCAGCTTCTCCAGCCGCTACTTTGGTGCGGCGAATATAATCTAAGAGAGATGTTTTACCATGATCGACATGCCCCATAATGGTCACAACAGGCGCTCTTGACTCTGCATGTCCAACTTTCAATTGGTCTGTTAGTCCTTGTTCGATTGCATTTTCTCGAAGTGGATGTGCAACATGGCCCATTTCTTCAACCACAATAATGGCTGTTTCTTGGTCAATTACCTGATTAATTGTGGCCATTGCCCCTAAGTTCATCATCGCTTTGATGACTTCTGCAGCTTTTACAGACATTCTTTTTGCCAATTCAGCAACCGTGATGGTTTCAGGAATTGAAACATCACGAATGACAGGACTTGTTGGCATTGCAAAACCATGCGTCAGCGTTTCTTCGGCTTGTCGATATTGCTCTGATTTTTCATGCGATTTTCTTCTTTTCGGTTTATGCCGTTTGTAGCCGTCTTGGTCATCGATATCTTCTACGTCTAAAGCAATAGGAAACTTGACACGTTTTTTATTTTGACCTTTTTTATTATCTGCACGCGCATGATGTGCAGATGCTTCAGGTTCTTCCGGACCTTGATGCCGTTTTTTCTTATCTTTTTCTACTGGACGTGCTTCTGCTTCTTCCGTTGCTTTGGGTGCGGCAGATGATTCAGTCAGAGTCGCTGCTTTTTCTTCTGTTTGGACAACCTCGCTTAAAACAGCTGGCTCTTCGGCTACATCTGACTCAGTCGTCTCTTTCACTTCGACTGTTGCTTCTATTGGCATTTCGATGTGTGTTTCTTCTACGTCAACCACAGCTGCTACCGGCAATTCTTGCGCAACAGTGTCTTCCAAGGAAGGCTCTTCAGGCTCGACCGCTTCTATGGGTGCACGTTTAACATAAGTATGCTTACGACGAACCTCAACATTCACTTTTTTTCCATTGTGTGAATCTTGTCCTAATGTCACTTGAGACACACTTTTTCGTCGAAGAGTAATCTTTTCTGGCGTCGCTTTCAATTTATCTGCAGAGGCTTGATTATTTTTTAAGTGGTTAAGTAAAACACGTTTCTGTGCCTCATTGACCATTTGTGTCTCATCTGTAATCGATAAGCCCGCTTCTCGTAATTGATTGAGTAAGTGCTCGACTGAAACGCCTACACTTTGTGCCAATTGTTTAACTGTAACGTCCGCCATGATTTACTCCTCATCCTTCGCTCGAGTTTGTATCTGTAAACCAGGAAGCGCGCGCCTTCATAATCAGCGCTCCAGCTCTTTCCTCAGTCATACCTGAAATGGGCAATAATTCGTCCACACTTTGTTCTGCCAAATCATCCACCGTGTGAATCCCCAGTGTATGTAGTGCTTGTAAAAGCTCGGACGTCATCCCTTCTATTTGAGATAAATCGTCTTCGCCTGTTTGTTGTCCAGTCAATGCTTGTGTCAACAAAATATCGTTCGCGCGTTGTCGAAGCTCTTCAACAATCTCTTCATCAAAATCAGCAATTGCTAACAATTCTTCTTTGGGAACGTAAGCGATTTCTTCCAATGAAGAAAATCCATGCTCGACCAAAAGCTGTGCAATTTCTTCGTCGATAGATAAATTTGTCATAAACAAATTACGCGTTTTTTGAGATTCAGCGTGACTTTTACCTTCAAAATCTTCAACCGTCATCACGTTCAATGTCCAACCAGTCAACTGACTTGCCAGGCGAACATTTTGACCATTTCGCCCAATCGCTTGTGCCAACTGTAAACTTTGTACAGCCAAATCCATTGTGCGTGTGTCTTCATCCACAACAATAGAGGTAATGTCTGCTGGAGCCATTGCATTGATAACGAATTGCGCTGGATTATCATCCCATAGCACGATATCCACTCGCTCACCACCCAGCTCAGTTGAAACAGCCTGGACACGCGCTCCACGCATACCCACGCAAGCGCCAATCGGGTCAATTCGGCCATCATTGGTTTTCACCGCAATTTTAGCACGACTACCAGGCTCTCTTGCTGCCGCTTTAATCTCGATGATATTTTCGCCAATTTCAGGGACTTCAATTCGGAACAATTCAACCAACATTTGTGTGTGCGTACGGCTAACCATTAATTGAGGACCGCGGGGTAACTCAGCAATTTCGTAAAGATAAGCCCGAACTCGGTCATTGGTCCGAAACATTTCTTGCGGTAAAGTTTCAGAACGAGGCATCACCGCCTCAGCTTTGCCGCCTAAATCAATGATGATGCTATCTCGCGTCACTTTTTTGACAGTACCATATATCAGCTGTCCAAGTTTGCTGCGATACTGATCCACCACAAGACGACGCTCAGCTTCTCGAACTTTTTGTACCATCACTTGTCGTGCTGTTTGTGCAGCAATGCGTCCAAACTCTATAGAAGGTACAGGTTCCTCTATGCGATCACCAATTTTTGCTTTACCGTTACGTTGTTCTGCTTGAGCCAGAGTCAATTGTCGATCTTCGAACTCTAGTGCATCATCCTCAACCACATCCCAATATCGGAATGTTTGATATTCTCCTGTTTTAGGATTTAACTGCACCCGGATCCCTTGCTCCATGCCCGACAATTTACGTGTCGCTGATTCTAATGCTGCTTGAATTGCTTCTAATACCACTTCTTTGGGAACACCTTTTTCGTTAGAAAGTGCTTCAGCAACCAACAATAGTTCTTTGCTCATATTCTGCCTCTTTTAGACAAGTAAACTCGCCTTCACAATGTTTAAAAACGGGAACGTTTGTTCTTTATCATCAATAGATAATGTCACACTATCTGATTGAACAGACAAAAGCACACCTTGCAGTTTTCTTCGGCCATCCCATGGCTTATTGAGCTTGAGATTAATACTCTGACCGATGTATCTTGCGTATTGCTCGAGATAAAACAATGGTCTTGGAATACCAGGTGACGAAATTTCGAGACGATATTGCCCAGGAATTAAATCATGGACATCAAGCAACGCACTCACTTGACGACTGACTCGTTCACAATCGTCAATCATCACGCCTTCTGGCTTATCGATGTAAATACGCAACAAACTATGCCGAGGCTGTCTCAAGAATTCGCAGCCCCACCATTCGCAATTAAGGTTTTCAACTGCTTCACGCAGTACGTTTTCAATGTCTTGTTGAATCATCATGTTTTATTTAGATAAGAAAAAACCCCATAAAGGGGTTTTAAAAAATTGGTAGCGGGGGCAGGATTTGAACCTACGACCTTCGGGTTATGAGCCCGACGAGCTACCAGGCTGCTCCACCCCGCATCAACTGAGGCCGATTATACGCAAGCTTGGGGTATTGCGCAAGCTTTTTATTTATTTGAACACACAGATGTCGTTTTTGTGTCTTGGCTTGTTATTTTTTGTGCTTTAATATTGGATGCAGTAAAAAGTTTCCTCTCTTCAATTGCGCTCCACGAACAGAAAAACAAACCGGTGTAAAGCTTACGATCTAGCATCTTCTCGACTGAAGGATAGTCTAGATATGAAAGCACGTGCATCCACAATGCCCAATCATCATTTAAGAGAGCACACGCCGTAATCGCAAGAGAACATGTAAAATCTTTAAAGACATTTCCCGAAACCGCCATGCTTTGATCCGACTGCTCCCATTGAAACGGTAAAAAAGTGGCTTTTTTCTGATACTGATGGAATGCAGACGACATTAAAAAATAAACGCGCTTATCCAATGCAAGCATTCTTCGTTCAGATTCCTCAGGAGTCTGATTCGCTACAAAGTACTCTATTTTTTTCTCTATATGACGTGGACCAAATAAGAAATTCACAAATTTCTTATTCACTTCTATCTGTGCTGGGAACAACTCAACAAAATCAGGCTCACGATAATCCTTGTGAGAAAACGTTCTCAAACAAGGATTTTTTAGATTAGATGTTTCTCTATCAAGAAAACATGCCATCTGGGACCGCATATAGTCCAAAGTAAATCCGCATTGAATCTGAATTTTTTCAATGGTCTGATTGTACGAGAGGCCTTCAAGAATAGAGTGACTCATTCGACTGTAGCTCCCTTGGCAACACAGACTAAACGCTTTTAACGTCATGTTTTGTTTACATCTAGCAGAGAGCGCCACCATACTCTCCTTTCTGTAATCTGACTTAGGAAAGTCAAGCTCACAAACGGTTTGAATGTGTAAGCGACGTAAGTGTGGAATGGAGAAAACCTCAAGCAAATCGCGCATGTCCATATTGTGTTCACACCGACAGAAAGAAAATTCCTCTATGCTAGAAACAGACTGAACATAGGCAAAAAAAACCTCCTGGAGCGCTGAAAATGACCGCTGACCTGTTGTGGCAAATTTTTTAACTCGGTCATAAGCAAATAGTACGGTTTTTAAAGCCGATAGATCCCAATTACCAGATGACCAACAAGCTAGAGACAAGTCATCGATGATTTTTTTATTCGGGATTGAATCAAGCACGCTCAAAAACATCTTGAAAAGAGAAACTCTCTCCTTTTCCTTCGAGCTCCCCATCGAACATAAAGAGAGCGATTGTATCGCGGTGCAATATGATAGGTTATGCAGAAACATCTCTCGCGACTGTGTAAAAAATGAAGCCATATCTGGGGATAACGTCGATTCCACATCAAACCCTTGCCCTAAATCAAGAGATAAGGTCGTTATTTTTTGATTAAAAATCCTAAGAATTGTGGCCACAAAGTATACATCGAATGTCGAAAGAATAAAGTACGATAAGTGGATCTTCGCGTTTGGCATATTCAGATTATGCCAAGCATAATCAGCTCTTTCGCTTGCTTCTGTTACCTCTAAATTAAATTCAGATAAGTTAGGAAAAGAAACTTCTCCTATTTTATTTAAACATTCTATAAGCGTCTTGCCATCACATCGAATTGAAAGAAAATCGATTTCAGAAACATGTGTTGAAGCATCCCGTAACATCCATGAATAAAATGCTTGCGTGTTATCAAAATCGAAATCAACCCCGTTTTTTTTTGCACAAAATTTCACAAAAAACCCCAGAAAAGAATAAAAAAGAGGCAGATTATAAAATATGTATTCTTTTTAATCCAGAAAAATCGATATTTTTATTCGGTAAAGAGGTCTAAAAACTAGTCATCAAAATTTAGTTAAACGTTGTAAAATTGCGACTTGCTGACGAAGAGATTCAATCTCATCCAGTAACTCAAGTGCCAATACCACGCCAGGCGCATTGAGCTTTAGATCATGAAATAAACGAGAAGCGGACTGTACTCGCGATAGTTGGTGGGCATCAAAACGAAACCCCGTAGGCGCAATACCTGATTCGAACAAACCAAGCTCGATGAGCTCTACAATCATTTCAACCGGTAAATCACACTGCACGCTGATTTCCTCTACACTAAACTCGAATGTTTCAGTTACCGTCAGTGTGGTTGTTTTGAATTGATTTTTCACGATACACTCCATTTCTCTCGTGGATTAAATGGCATTTCTTTCGCCATCTTTTCGTAACACGCCTTCTCTTCCGCGGTTTTAGGAACAGGAATCATTATTTTTAATTGTACCAACTGATCTCCTGTCTCCTTTCCCTGTAAACCACGTCCTTTTAATCTTAACGTTTGTCCTCCCTGAGAACCTGGAGGAATTTTTAGGCCAACCCATCCACCCAATGTCGGGATCTGTATCGACGTACCTAAAGCAGCCTCCCAAGGTGCAACAGGTGCTGTCAAATAAATATCGTTTCCCATCACATCAAAAAAGGCGTGTTTCTCCACTTCAATGGTAATATACAAATCTCCGGAAGCTCCGCCAGACATCCCGGCCTCGCCCAAGCCAGTTAAACGAATGGGTTGTCCGCTTTTGATTCCTTTTGGAATATTCACTTTAACTGTCCGCATTTGGCCATTTGAAGATGGAAGTTGTATTGTTTTTGTAACACCTTGATAAGCCTCTTCAAGCGTAATCATCAATTTCGCTTGTCTGTCTCCACCCGGGATTGGACCTTGACGAAAATGCCCACCACGCTGACCAAAAAGAGTCTCAAATAAATCCGCGTCAAATCCAGTTTGCTGTCCTTGCGTATCAAAACCAAAACCATGAGTATGATAAGGTTGCTCATATCCACCCGAATTCGGGTTTACACCTTGCTCGTATCGACCTTCGTCGTATGCCTTCCTTTTCTCTGGATCTTTTAAAACTTCATACGCTTCACCCACTGCTTGAAACTGTTCTTTGGCGCCTGATTCCTGATTTAAATCTGGATGATATTTTCGCGCAAGTCTTCGATATGCCATCTTGATGTCTTTTTCACTGGCATTTCGGGCCACTCCCATTATTTTATAGTAATCCTTTCCGGCCATGCTTAGCTCCATTCATGATGCATCAACTGCTCGATATAACGTCGGCAAGTAAGGGGCTTTGCCAAATTATGAATATACTGACGCGAACCACCAGTTCCGACAATCACAAGTGAACCATACTGCAACACACTCCCCAAAATGGTCTGACGAATATCGATACTTTCTATACGTGAAAAAGGGATATCCACCGTCTGACGAACCAATAAACCCGTTCTCAAAATCAGTTGTTTTTTCTTAATAGTCAAAGAAGAAAATTGATAGCTCACCCAAACGAGTACAGCCCAAGCAAAAGCAAAAAGCACACAGAAAACGACTAAAGGCCGAATTGCAGGGTAATTCAAAACATAATCGACTCCAAGCGCCATCAAAAACAGAAGACATGGCCCTAAAAATAAAATCCAATGCAATTTTGCAATGTACACAACATCATCTTTCATAACATCCTCATCGTTTTGGGTCTATTTTCAGTATATACTAGCTCAAGTGCCAGACTCTATGGTTTGATGTTTTACTATGCAACGAATTAAAAACTGTATCAACCCCACTTTGGTCTCTGTGTGTAAACGAGCCATTGAACTCGAATCATTGACAACGCTTGTTCAAATACACTTACCGAGCCAATATCATCCATATTGCCACGTTGGGGGATTTAGCAATGGCTGTTTGACGCTTCGAGTCACGCAACCACTTCTTGCGACAGAATTAAGATATCTATTACCAGACTTGAGAGACACGCTCAGAAGCAAAGCAGGTCTCTACCAGCTGGTGAATATCAAAATCATGATCGATGGTTAAGCCAAAGAAAGCTTGGTGCTAAGTGTATGTGGATAATCAGCCACACGAGCGGACTCACGACCATCAAAATGCACAACCTCCCAAGCATCTTGCTCCTGGACCAACACCCTCAACAGTCGATTGTTTAGCTCATGGCCGGATTTGTAACCATCGAAAGCACCAATCAGACTAGAACCCAAAAGATATAGATCTCCGATGGCGTCTAGCACTTTATGTTTTACGAATTCGTCGTCAAAACGCAAACCATCCTCATTGATGACACGATAATCATCGACCACAACGGCATTATCTAAGCTACCGCCCTTGGCCAGGTCACACTCACGCAATTTTTCATAGTCAGACAAAAATCCAAATGTTCTTGCCCGACACACTTCTCTGACATAAGACGTCTCAGAAAAGTCAAAAACCGCTTTTTTAGGTTTATCATTAAAAACAGGATGATCAAAATCGATTGTAAAAGAAACACGAAAACTTTTATGAGGTGTTAACTGAACAGATTTCCCCGCTTCTTCAATGCGGATTGGTTTTAAAATTTTAATGAAACGTTTCGGTGCATCTTGCTCTCGAATACCCGCAGATTGAATGAGAAAAACGAAAGGAGCCGCACTACCATCCATGATTGGAATTTCTGGGGAATTTAAGTCGACATAAGCATTGTCGATACCTAAACCAGCCAATGCAGATAGCAGGTGCTCAACAGTTGCCACACGAATACCTTGATGCTGTAGCGATGTACAAAGCATGGTGTCGCTTACATATTCATAAGAGGCAGGGATCTCGACAATTGGATCTAAATCGATTCGCCTAAAAATAATCCCTGTATTCACAGGCGCTGGGCGCAAGGTCAGCATCACTTTCTCACCAGAATGCAAACCTACACCAGTTGCTTGAATCACCTTTTTAGGTGTTCTTTGTTTTATCATTCAGTACTCGCTATCCCGTCATACCATTTGACGCACAAATATTTTAAGATCGTATCAACAAATATCTGCTTCGTCCACTCACTTACAAATTCTTACCGATACTAAAAAGCACAGCGCTTTAAAAGACGCTGTGCTTTTTAGTCAGACGAGATCAAGCTTCCTCGTGCCGTCTCAAAAAAGCAGGGATATCGAGATAATCAACATCCGGAATCGCATCACTGCTCACTGCTCTTTTTTCGCTATTCAAAGTGGCTTGTTTTCGAATCACCGCTGGTTTATCCAGCTCTTGATAGTTAAACGTACCATCTTCACGACGCGTTTCAGCAAGACGTGCTCTTGATGAAGCATGTTGTGCAGGTGCATCGCGACGTCTATCGCCTAAACCGGTCACAATAACAGTCACTCGCATTTCATCAGTCATTTGAGGATCGATAACGGTACCAACAACCACAGTGGCGTCATCAGAAATAAATTCTTTAACCACATCGCCCACTTCTTCAAACTCCCCGATCGACATATCAAGGCCAGCGGTGATGTTCACTAAAATGCCGCGCGCACCTGAAAAGTTCACATCTTCGAGCAACGGAGAAGCAATTGCCGCTTCAGCTGCCTGACGAGCACGCTGATCACCAGACGCACTACCCGTACCCATCATGGCCATGCCCATCTCAGACATTACCGTGCGTACGTCTGCAAAGTCGACGTTGATGAGTCCAGGACGTGTAATCAGGTCAGAGATCCCTTTTACGGCACCCAGTAAAACATTGTTCGCAGCTTTAAATGCATTGAGTAATGTAATATTTTTACCTAAAACACTGAGTAATTTGTTGTTGGGTATGGTAATCAATGAATCCACGTGCTCGGCCAAACGACGCATCCCTTCTTCAGCAGATAGTGCACGCTGCTTGCCTTCAAAAGAGAATGGTTTCGTCACAATCGCGACAGTTAAAATGCCAAGCTCTTTTGCAATTTCTGCCACAACTGGAGCGCCACCAGTTCCGGTTCCGCCGCCCATACCGGCTGTAATAAATACCATATCCGCGCCTTGTAAGACTTGTTTGATGCGCTCTCTATCTTCTTCTGCGGCTTCCCGACCAATTTGAGGATTTGCTCCGGCACCAAGACCCTTTGTCAACTCTTCACCAAGCTGAATCAATACCTCAGCACTGGAGTTTCGAAGTGCTTGAGCATCTGTATTGGCGCAAATAAAAGTCACTCCATCAATGTTTTCATGAACCATGTGCTCAACCGCGTTACCGCCGCCGCCGCCGACGCCGACCACTTTAATGACAGCATTCTCTGGTTGGTTATCGATTTTCTCAAACATGACTCATCCCCTCTCGGTGAAATATTATTTTTACTGTTTTAGGCCCTACGAACATCATTTATTCAAGCCAGCCTAAAAGTTACCATTAAACCATTGTTTCATTTTCGTCAGCAAACCTGATGCATTCCGCGGCATAGAAGGCTGATGATAATAACCGCCTTCATACTGCTGTTGAAAACCATGCATCAACAAGCCCACAGATGTTGCCCAAGCAGGACTTGTCATGGCTTCGGGCAGGCCAGGAATAGCCGGCACAAATCCATGCCGAACTGGCATTTCAAAAATGCTCTCTGCCAACTCTAAAGCACCATGTACACAAGAAGCTCCGCCAGATAACACAATCCCTGCCGCAAGCATCTCATCAAAACCACTTCGACGAAGCTCATGTCGAACAAGCGTAAATAACTCTTCATAACGCGCAGAAATCACATCCGCCAGAGCTTTTACAGAAATTTTTCGACCAGGACGTTCGTTGACACTTAAGACATCGATCATCTGACCTGTACTCGCCAATTCAGACTGAGCACATCCGTACTGAAGCTTGATGGTCTCAGCCGCTTTTGTTGGGGTTCGCAACGCCATTGCAATATCATTTGTCACCTGATCGCCTGCTATTGGAATCACAGCAGTGTATTGAATTGCTCCATTTGAGAAAATGGCAATGTCGGTTGTACCACCACCAATGTCGATGAGACAAACACCTAAGTCTTTTTCGTCATCAGTCAGCACCGCATGACTAGAAGCAAGCTGCTCGAGAATGATGTCATTGACTTCAAGACCACAACGTCTCACGCATTTTGCAATATTTTGAGCCGCACTCACTGCTCCTGTCACAATATGTACGCGCGCTTCCAAACGAACACCCGCCATACCAATTGGTTCACGAATGTTGCCTTGATTGTCAATCATAAATTCTTGCGGTAAAACATGTAGAATTTTTTGATCAGCAGGCACAACGACTGCTTTTGCAGCATCAAGTACACGCTCAACATCCGCTTGTGACACTTCTGTATCACGAATCGCGACAATCCCGTGAGAATTTAAACTACGAATATGGCTACCGGCAATGCCTGTATAAACCGATCGAACCTCGGTTCCCGCCATCAGCTCGGCCTCTTGAACCGCTCTTTGTATGGATTGAACTGTCGCCTCAATATCAACCACAACACCACGCTTCAACCCCCGGGAAGGATGCGACCCCATGCCAATAATCTCCATGGTTCCCGCGGGTGTTATCTCTGCAATAAAGGCGGCTATTTTGGATGTGCCGATATCAAGGCCCGTAATAATATTTTTTTCCGTTTTTTTTGTCATTATCTTCCCGTTTGTGGTTTCCATTGCACAGCCATCCCCCGTGCATAACGTAAGTCAACACTTGTTAACTGCTCAGGTTTATCCGCAAAAACTGCTGGATAGGCACGACAAAATCGTTTTACACGCGTCTCAAGCTCATTTTTACCCAGGCGTAGCACTATTCCATTTTTCAATGAAAGCTCCCATGCTTGATTATCGCTTAGCCTTAAACCCGACGCGCTTAATCCGTATAATGATAATAGCTTACTCAATTTTTGAAAATTTTGTAAGACCTCATTTTTTTGTGCCTCAGGGCCGGACAAATGAGGAAGGCTTTCTTGCACCCCTGTCGTGGTCTCTGGACGAAAAACAAACCCATCCTTCGTCATCAAAGCATTGTTCCAAATGGCAACCGGAACACGCTCCACGACTCTAATTTTAATCACATCAGGCCAAATGCGTTCGACAAATGCGTCCTCACACCAGACCATCTGTTTTAAGTCTTGTTCCAAATCTGAAACATTAAAACCAAAAAAACCTCTCAACAAATGCGACGACAAAATCTGTTCAAGATGATGACGACTAATGTGATCATAACTTGCAGAAATTTTAACAGTGTTGATTGGAAAACGCTTCGCATCACTTAAGACCAAATAAACCAAACGACTGGACAAGAGCAGAATTAAGGCCACCAAAAAAAGCAATGTCGCTCCATAGCGAAAACGTGTTGTATCTAAACTCATCGTCGTCCCTAATTCCAATCGCCTAACCCAAACCCCAGAAGAACACACAAAACTGATTTTTTATGCCTACTTCAACCGCTATGTCGCCATGCTCACTGATAATGAGTGACTCGCTTTAATCGACGTTGGTGACGTACTAAGGCGAGAGCTATCAATTTATCAAGTAGTTCAGGATATGGCAAACCACTTGCCTCCCACATTTTCGGATACATGCTAATCGATGTGAAACCAGGAAGCGTATTGATCTCGTTGAAGTAAATTCGGCCTGTTTCATCATTCACAAAAAAATCAACGCGAGCCATTCCCTGACAACGCAATCGCTTGAATATTTCGGCGGCAATCCGCTGAACTCGCACACAGAGCGACTCAGCTAATGGCGCAGGAATGAGCAACGCAGTTTGATCGCTTTGAAGATATTTGGCCGTGTAAGAATAAAATCCATCAGGATGATGCACAACAACTTCCCCAGGGACACTGACCAAAGGCGCACTCGTCGCCACAGGATTTTCAAGTACCGCCACCTCGATTTCTCGACCTTTTACAAAAGATTCAACGATCACATAAGCATCATAGCGTCCAGCATCAGAGATGGCATCTTTGAGGCCCGCAATGTCGTAAACTTTATGAATACCCACACTCGATCCCAAAGAACAAGGTTTAACAAACATCGGCCAACCAAATGCGGCTATCATTTCTTGGCAAAACTGATCCACCTCTGCCTCTGACGCATCTTCAGCAATTAAACGATACTGAGCCGATTCAATTTCAGCATCGCAAGCCACTTTACGCGCCATTTCTTTGTCCATTCCCAGTGCCGAAGATAAAACATTGCATCCAACATAAGCGACCCCGGCTAACTCCAAGAGCCCTTGCAGCGCACCATCTTCATACAAAGGACCATGGACGACAGGGAAAACGACATCTGTTTCAATTGCAAACTGACCATCGACAATCAGACTAGGAAGCAAAATAGAATCGTCCGTTTTAACCGGCAATGCATCATGATAAGTGGACAAAACAGCATAAGAATTGAGATAACAGACGCCTTCTTTATCCATGCCAATCGGTATGACCTCATATTTTTCTTGGTTCAGAAATCTCAATACAGAAGCCGCTGAACGCAAAGAAATTTCATGTTCCCCAGAACACCCTCCGTACAATAAAACAACTTTCAAGGGCTTATTCATGCGTTTTTTCTCCCAAAAAATGAACTTCTCGAATTAGATTTACTCCTGTTTTTTCAAGAACAGTACGATGCACTTGCTCTATAAGCGACTCAATGTCAGCAGCTGAAGCATGACCTTCGTGATTGATAATAAAATTAGCATGCTTCTCCGACACTTTTGCATGTCCCAATGTCAATCCTTTTAAACCACAAGATTCAATCAAGCGAGCGGCATGATCACCAGGGGGATTACGAAAAACGGAGCCACAATTGTATTCGTTGGTCGGCTGGGTGCTGCTTCGTCGCTCTAATAATGTTTTGATTTTTTCTAATGCCACGTCTTTATCACCCAAAACCAACTTAAACGTGGCCGCAACAAACCACTCGCCTTCGCTCAAGCCGACCACATGTCGATAGGCAATTTCAAAAGACTCTGGAGAACGGTGATGAATCACTCCATCACGCGTGATGGTTTCCACTGCGACCACTCGATTCCACGTCTCACCATCAAAGCAGCCGGCATTCATCCGTAAAGCGCCCCCCATTGTGCCTGGAATTCCGGCCCAAAACTCCCCGCCTTCAAGATTGTTGCGAGCACTAAATCTTGCCATTTTTGCACAAGAAACACCCGCTTCAACACGTATGGTATCAGGAGTAATCAATGTCATTTCATTTAAGCAGCCTTGAGTCAAAATGACTGTCCCAGCAAATCCCCCATCTCGAATTAAAGAATTGCTACCCAGACCAATCCAGAGTAGCGGTTCTTCTTTTGGGCAACTTCTTAAAAATGAAGATAAATCGGCCAAATCTTTTGGCTTATAAAGATGTTGTGCAGGGCCACCAACCCGCCAGGTTGTATAGTCTGACAAAAGCGCTTCTTGTTCTAACTGTCCTTGATATTCAATTTTCATGATCGTTGCATCAGTTGATGGGCGTATTGACTAATCGTACCAGCTCCTTGCATTAAAATCACATCTCCGTCACGAATTAAACGATTGAGTTCGCCTGTTAAATTTTTCTCGTTGACCAAAGTAACTGAGCCACCACCCGCCTCAACCGCATTGGCGAGTAATTCGCTGTTGACGCCTGAGATGGGCGATTCGCCTGCAGAATAAATATCAAACAATAAAACTTCATCCCCCAATTTCAATACCTCAACAAACTGAGAAAATAAATCTTGTGTACGCGAATAGCGATGTGGTTGAAAAACGTGAATCAAACGTTTATCCGGCCAAACTGCACGAAATGCGTCGACTGTCGCCTTGATTTCTCTTGGATGATGTCCGTAATCATCGACGACCAATGCTTTGCCATGTTCAAAGTCTTTCTCGCCCAACATTTGAAAGCGTCGTCCCACTCCTTGAAAATCGTACAAGCCTTTGACGATCGCCTCATCTGCAACATCCAGCGCAGTTGCGATTGCAATTGCGGCCAGTGCGTTCTGCACATTATGGCGTCCGGGCCATTTTAATTGCACTGAAAGCGGCTTATGCGGTGCGGGTCGATGAACGGTAAATTGGCTCAATAGCCCGTCCTGCTTCCAATCGACGGCACGATACTGCGCATCTTTAGCAAAACCATAGGTCAAAATCGGACGCTGTATTTTAGGCAGTAAATGTCGCACTTCTGGATCATCAATACACAAAACAGCCAAACCATAAAAAGGAAGGTGATGCAAAAACTCAACAAATGTCGCACGTAATTTTGCGAAACTCCCCTGATACGTGCTCATGTGATCGGCGTCAATATTTGTCACAACGGTCATCATGGGCTTTAAGAATAAAAACGAAGCATCGCTTTCATCGGCCTCAGCAACTAGATAATTAGAGTGTCCAAATTGCGCATTTGTTCCTCGACTGGTTAGTTTTCCGCCAATCACAAATGTGGGATCTAAACCAGCCTCCTGTAATACACTGGTAATCAAGCTTGTCGTTGTTGTTTTGCCATGCGTACCGGCAACTGCAATGCCGTGACGAAAGCGCATCAATTCCGCCAGCATCATCGCACGAGGAATAACAGGGATTTTTTCTTTGATAGCGGCTTCGATTTCAGGATTATCATCACCAATTGCACTGGAACGCACCACCACATCAGAACGGACAATGTGAGCAGCATCATGACCAATATGCACTTCAACACCCATTTGCTTTAAGTGTTGTACGGCTTTGTTATCGGCCATATCAGAACCTGACACTTGATAGCCTTCTTGATGTAAAACCTCAGCGATTCCACACATTCCAGCCCCACCAATACCAACAAAATGAATGTGCTTGACTCGCCCCATTTTAGGATATGTGTAAGGTTTTTCTTCGCTCATGATGTGCCCTCCTACCTAAATCGTCCAAGCCCCAATGCCTGCCAACGGTTTTCATGATCTATGCGCAATAATAACGCAATCGCCACACAGTTGACTACCAGACTTGCACCGCCGTAACTTAAAAGTGGAAGCGTCAAGCCTTTTGTCGGCAAAAGACCCGCATTAACGCCCATATTGATTGCTGCTTGTAATCCAAGCCCAAAAGTAATGCCATAAGCAGTAAACGCGGCAAACCATCTCGATTGTTGGTAAGCAAAAAAACCTATTGATAAACCTCGCACCACAACAATCGCATAAAGCAGCATCACCACAACAATACCGAAAAGTCCAAGCTCTTCCGCCAACACAGCAAAGATAAAGTCGGTGTGTGCCTCAGGTAAATACAGCAGCTTCTGCACACTATCACCAAGGCCCATGCCAAACCAGCCGCCTCGGCCAAAAGCAATGAGAGACTGCGTTAATTGATACCCACTATTGAACTGATCGGCCCAAGGATTTAAAAATGCTGTCAGCCGGGCAACACGGTAAGGAGATGACACAGCGAGTACTCCCAGCGCAACAGCGACGACTAATAACAGCCCAATGTAATATCGCCACTTTACACCCGTCAGAAAAAGCATGACCATCACTGTTCCTGTGATCACCACGGTCGAGCCGAAATCAGGTTCAAGCATCAACAAAAAGGCTACAACAGCCAATACCAACATTGGTTTGATGAATCCAATAATGTCTTGTGTTTTTCGACTTTTTTCACGCACAAGATAACCGGAAACATAGACTATCATGGTAATTTTAGCCAGCTCCGAAACTTGGACACCAATTGGCCCCAAAGCAAGCCAACGACGACTGCCATTGACCACTCGACCTATCCCCGGAATCAGAACCAACACCAACATGAACAGACACAAAAATAAGAGTTTAACGCTATTTTTTTCCCAAACACTGCTGTCAATTCGCAACACAATACAAGATAAAAAAAGCCCAAAACACAGATAACACGCCTGGCGAATCAGAAAGTGAAATGGCTGATGAAAATATTTTGTGGAAATCATGACAGAGCTTGACGCCACCATCATTAATCCAATAAAAATCAGGCTGATTACAGCACTAATGAGCCATTTGTCGTATAAAGCGTTGGGCGTACGTACGCCTCGTTCTGCAAGTGTTGTCACAACGCCTCCACGGCTTTAGAGAAAACCTCTCCACGATGATGGTAATCCCGAAACATGTCCAAACTCGCACAAGCAGGAGAGAGCAGGACCACATCACCGGGCATGGCTTCTTTTTGAGCGAGTTGAACAGCAGACTCCAAAGAGTTTGTTTTTTGTTGTGGAATGCCTTGAAGTGCTGTAGCCAATTTATCTGCATCTTGCCCTATCAACACAACCGATCGCACATATGTTTCAGCCACTTCTTTTAAGAGCGAGAAATCGGCACCTTTGCCTTGTCCCCCAGCAATCAACACGATCTTACCCTGCATGGCGCCTCCTATGCCCAAAATTGCAGAAATTGTCGCGCCAATATTGGTACCTTTTGAGTCATCAATCCAAATCACTCGATTCAGCTCACGAATCCACTGGCAACGATGAGGAAGACCTGAAAATTCATTCAAGACTTCAACCATTGCCGTAATCGATATACCGGCCGCCGAAGCCAAAGCACAAGAGGCAACCGCATTTAACCAATTGTGACGTCCTTTTATTTTCAGATTTTGAATTGGAAAAACAAATGTCGAACCCTGTGCAATAAAATAATCACCGGCCTCATTTTGGCAAAGCCCCCAATCTAAAGGGTTTTCTGGCGGATTAAGACCATAGCTGAACACTTGTTGCTCAGCACTCAAGACGGAAAGATCTGGACGAGTTTCTGTATCCTCTCGATTAAACAAACAAACACTTGAATTCCAATACACGCGCTGTTTAGCCTCCCAGTACGCCATCATGGTTTGGTGTCGATCTAGGTGGTCGGGCGAGAAATTTAAAATAGTTGAGGCACAAGGCGTTAAACTTTCAGTCAGGTCAAGCTGAAAACTAGACAATTCAAGAACCCATAAATCATAGGTGACTTCTTCGTCGAGAAGCTCGAGAACAGGCGTGCCAATATTCCCTGCAACCGCCACTTTACGACCATCGGCTTTAGCCATCTCGCCAACCAAGCTGGTGACCGTAGATTTGCCATTGGTACCTGTAATGGCAATGACTGGCGCACTGACCACGCGAGCAAAACACTCTATATCGCCTAAAATTGGAATGTTCTCACTTCGAGCTTCTTGAAAAATAGGCAAGTCCAAAGCAAGTCCGGGACTTGTCAAAATGGTGTGTACGTCACGTAACACCTCTCGAGGTAATCTCCCCAAATAGAGTGGCACATGAGGGAACTCTTCTCGAAATTGAGTCGCACCCTCTGGCGTCTCTCTGGTGTCAAACATCACGAAAGCGTCCCCTTGCTTCGCAAGATGGCGCGCCATGGAAAGTCCTGTTTTCCCAAGACCAACAACCAATGTCAGTGTCTTTTGCATAGTCCCTCTTAGCGAAGTTTTAGCGTCGCAAGCCCACACAACACAAACACAACAGTCAAAATCCAAAAGCGAACAATGACTTTGGGCTCGGACCAACCTTTGAGCTCAAAATGATGATGAATAGGCGCCATTCGAAATAACCGACGGCCTTTCGTCCATTTAAAATAGCCCACCTGTAATATGACAGAAAGTGTTTCAATGACAAAAAGTCCGCCCATAATAAGCAATACCAGCTCTTGACGAACCATCACTGCGACAAGACCCAATGCAGCTCCCAGAGACAGCGAACCCACATCACCCATGAAAACCTGCGCAGGATAGGTGTTATACCACAAAAATCCTAATCCGGCTCCGACAATAGCTGAACAGAATATTGTCAACTCCTCTGTGTTAGGTACAAACGGTATACTCAAATAATGAGCATACACAGCATTGCTTGAAACATAAGCAAACACGCCCAACGCGCCCGCAACCATAACCGTGGGAAGAATCGCAAGACCGTCTAAACCATCCGTCAAATTTACCGCGTTGCTACTCCCGACCACCACAAAATAAGCCAATATCATAAACCACGGCCCAAGTTGGATTAGTCCAGTTTTAAAAAAAGGTATCGTGAGCGTTGTGTGAATGGGAAGATTGGCGTGCAAATATAAATAAAAAACAGCGATACACGCAACCAAAGATTGCCAAAAATATTTCCATCTTCCTGGTAATCCCCTGCTATTTTTGAGCACTAATTTTCGATAATCATCAATCCAACCGATCAATCCGAAACATAAAGTGACGCTTAACGCCAACCACAAATCAGGCTGAGTTAAATCACCCCACAACAAACAGCTAATGCTAATTCCGAGTAAAATTAAGACGCCTCCCATTGTCGGTGTGCCTTTTTTACTCAAATGAGATTTAGGACCATCATCTCGAACAGTTTGGCCAATTTGCATGCGAACAAGCCATCGAATCATCATGGGGCCACAACACAAACAAACTACCAAAGCCGTCAAAGAGGCTAAAATGGAACGAAATGTGATGTACTGAAAAACGCGAAGCGCGTGATACTCGCCTTGTAAAAGCTGTGTTATCCAATAAAGCATATATTTTCTCTAAATTATTCGATTAATTCTTTGACAATTTTGTCCATCGCACTTGAACGAGAGCCTTTGACTAAAACCGTTGTGTTTTCGTCCAATTGACCCATTAGATCGGTCAATAATGCATGTTGGTTGTCATAATGAACAGCCGCATCACCAAAAGCTTCACTGGTGGCAACACTATGACGACCGCAAGTAAGCAGCTGGTCAATCCCTCTTGCTTTCGCCGCCAACCCAATTTCCTCGTGATGCGCGTGAGTATGCACACCCAGCTCACCCAAATCACCCAACACCAAAATACGCTTACCTTGCTGCTCAGCAAGTACATCCAACGCGGCTAAAACTGACTTTAAATTGGCATTGTAGGTATCATCGATGATGTTGGCGCGATGCTTTCCTCGGCGAACGGCCAACCGACCGGGTACGCCACTAAACGCTGACAAAAGATCAGGTGCATTTTCTAAAGATAATCCAAGTGCGCGCACACACGTCATGGCAGCGACAGCATTGCTGACATTGTGCAGCCCTGGAACTTGAAGCACTATCGCAAATTCTCCTTCAGGTGTCACAAGGGTGAATCGACTGCCAGACATCCCTTGCAACTCAACATCTCGCGCATAAATCGTTTCTGGCTTTCGAATGGAAAAACACACGGTTTTCTTATCAGAAAGAGCCTTATCCCAAGCGTGCGCACTCGGATCGTCTGCATTGATAACAGCCGTACCCTCTTTGTCTAATCCTTGATGAATTTCGCCTTTTGCACGCACAACACCCTCAAACGAACCAAATCCTTCAAGATGAGCCGGTGCGACATTGTTGATGAGCGTGACTTTTGGTCTGACCATCGCCACTGTGTGTGCGATTTCCCCAATGTGATTCGCTCCCAACTCAAACACCGCATAGCGATGTTCCGGCGTTAATTTTAAAAGGCTTAAGGGCACACCGATGTGATTATTTAAATTACCAGGTGTGGCGAAAGCGGGCTTTGGCAATAAAGTCGCAATCATCTCTTTAACGGTCGTCTTGCCGTTACTGCCTGTCAGCGCAATGGTTTGGCAATCAAGCGTTTTACGATAAGATGCTGCGATAAGCGTCAATGCGTCTAATGTACAGGGCATCACCAGTGCCGGAACAGAAATTGCTTGAGGGAGTTGACTACATAAAACTGCTGCAGCACCCTTCTGGCATGCATTTTCAATAAAGTCATGCCCATCTAGGTGCTCGCCCTTGATGGCCACAAATAAATGTCCAGGCTGAATGGTGCGACTGTCAATTGACACACCCGTCACAGGAATAGCCGGAGTCGATGGCAATTTAAGCCAAGCAGCGATTTCATCTAGCGTCATAAGCATTTTTCCAGTCCACTATAAGAGATAGTGTACTGCGTGTATGGAGATAATGCTAGAATTTCAACACATTAAGCACGTTTAACGTCAACCAATTCAACGGTTTGCGAGGCCAAGGACTCGCCTAAAAACAATGCGCCTACATTTTTAAAGCGCGCAACAGAATCGGTTACAAGATACAAACCTGGCTTTTCAGTCAAATCTGGATTGAGGAGGCCGCGTGTGGTTAGCGTGTCTTTCAGGACCGCGGCTGTTGCCTCGGCGGAATCGACAACCGCCACATGCTCAGACAACAAACGCTTGATCATCGGCTTAAAAACCGGAAAATGCGTACACCCCAAAAGCACCGTGTCTTCTTCTTTCAACTCACTGAGATAATGCGACAATGCCTCTTTGGCGATTGCATTTTCAACCATCCCCTCTTCGGCAACAGCCACCAATAAGCTACAAGCTCGAGCGTAAATGGAGGCACCCGGCAAATTGGCCGTAATGAGTTTTTGATAAGCTTCAGAGGCAATGGTTGTCTCCGTGGCCAACACGGCAATTCGGCCATTGCGTGTTGCCGCAACAGCTGCAGAAGCGCCAGGAGACACCACGCCAATCACGGGAATATCTGGGAGCATGTTCTGCAAATGAGGCAATGAAGCGGTTGTGGCCGTATTGCACGCAATAACCAACGCTTTTATGTCACGCTCGACTAAAAGACGAGCCATCTGGATAGCATATTGCAAAACCGTATCCTGACTTTTTGTCCCGTAAGGCAAACGAGCGGTGTCTCCCAAATAAACAAAAGACTCGGAAGGCAATGCTTGTTTCAGAGCCCTAAGTACGGTGAGCCCCCCCATCCCTGAATCAAACACACCAATTGCCGCTTTTAAATTTGTCATGTTCACCTTGTTTATTTTTTGCCAAAACCAAAGACTTGAGGAGGCTCTTCTTTATCTACCGACTTGGCGTCACGATGCGCTTCTCGTATTCTCTTAATCTCTTCTTTGGGCGAGCTTTTCAAATCATCTGTCGGATTTCCGTCAAGAGTTGCTTTAAATAATTCTGGAAGAACCTGTTTTACAAACTCCATATCTCGTGATTTTTGCGATTTTAAAGAAAGCGCGCCCATAAGACCTGAGGATTTTTCTGGCACGATGTCACACGCAATTTTCATGTCTTGAATTTTAAGGTCGCGAGAGTCTCTTCCGTTGAAAAAGTTTGAGAATTTCTCCAATGTACCTTCTTCGGCGGCATACTTCAAGACCAAAAGTGCAGCATGTAATTTTGCTCGAAATTGCGGGGTTCCGCCTCGAATGACAACGGGCTGACCAGGCTCATAAGCAAAGGCAAACATCATGGCCATTTGCATCGCTTTTTCATTCTCAATTTCTGCTGAAGGAGATGGTTTGCTGGAATGATCACGCACAACGCCAGGTTCTTGGACAATAACGGACAAATAAGGCTCCGTTCCAGGCGAAGCAGGCTCATATGATTTTTTAGAGACGATCACCTCATTGTGACTCAAATGCACATTGGCAACATAAGACGAGGGCCGTTCTGATTCTATTCTAGCAGCATCTGTATGCGGTTTAAGAAGTCCTTTTTGCGCCGCCAAAGGTCGAGACAACACTTGTGTCTCAAAACCAAGCGAACCACCACGATACATGCGCATTGTTGTCGAAACATCACCATATCCGCCATGTGCTTTAACCAGCGACACAAGTGGACTGGCCGCATGTGCTCGCTCTGTTTCTATCTGCAAGCGACGTTCTCTAAATTCCTTGGCTTTATCGTCTGGTACTGTACCGCCGCTCTTCTTCAATTCCTCATCTTCGTCTGCATCGAGATCTTTTTCTTTTGCTTGAATCAGTTTTAACGCCGCAGAATATAATTGATATTCGTTCTCATAAACTGGCTGGGCAGCTTCGAATTTTTTAGAGTCTGGATCGTTTGAAGATTTCGCTGGGATATAATGCTTATACTTGCTGTCTCCGACGGAAAAAACATCTTTTTCGGTACTGATTGTCGGCAAGCCATCTACTTGTTTTTTTATAGACTCGTTAAGCCCTTTTTCTTGTATTTTTTTAATCAATGCTCGGGCTTTGCCTATTTCTTCTTCTAGCTTTTCTCGAACTCTCCCCGAAAGAGGTGGCATAGCATCTTTGAGCATCTGAATTCTGTTTTTTAATTCTCTTATTTTTTCAATATCTGGCTTCGTGAGTTTGTAGGGAGTGAGAGCAGGAACAGGAACAGGAACAGGAGCAGGAGCAGGAGCAGGAGCAGGAGCAGCAGCAGGAGCAGCAGCAGGAGCAGGAGCAGCAGCAGGAGCAGGAGTGACAGGAGCTGTAGGACTTAAAGGAGGAGATGTTGGAGAGATAGGACGCCCAGCTTTTTCTAGAATAAAAGCTGATATTTTATTTTTTGTTTCAAAAGATTGAAAAAGAGCGATTAAACCTGTTAAATCGGAAGCTAATTGACTATTATCGTTCAAATAAGCAATACGTCTGTTAGTACTCGTAGCTCCTTCAATAAGCTCCGCAACTATGGCAGACGTTTTGGAATTTAGCGCTCCGTGTTCTGGTGATGAAGACTCCAACGACATGAGTTCAAGCAACGCGGTTCTAACTTCCAATTTCTTATCGTCACCGAGCTTACCATACGCGGTTATAAAGCGATTCGTATCTCCTGGCATGATAGCCCCCCTAATTCTCTCTTTTGAGATTTTTTCGATACATTATGACGTTATTATAGACTAATTTGACCATTTCTCATAATTGAGCCGGGCTTTTTTATAATTGGATTATTCTATCGGCCATAGATATCGTTTCTTGCCGATGCGCCACAATGATTTGAGTCATACTGAGCTTTTTTAGCGCCTGATTGATTTGAGCTTCGTGTCCTACATCAAGATGGCTGGTTGCCTCGTCTAAAAAAAGTATTTTGGGTTTTTTATATAAGGCCCTCGCCAGTAAAATACGTTGTTTCTGACCACCCGATAAACTCGACCCCATATCACCCAGGCGCGTTTCATACCCCATGGGCAGTGTGTTGATAAAATCTGCAATTGCGGCCAATTCAGCCACATATTTTACATAGGCTAAATCGACATCCTCATCAAAAAAAGTAATATTTTCAAGCAGAGAACCACTCAATAGCGTATCCTCTTGCATCACAGAGGCAATAGCCTGTCGATAGCATCGCAGACCCATGTCATTTATCCCAAAACCATCCACCCAGATTTTACCCATAGAAGGCTCTAGTAAACCCATCATCACTTTCAACAAAGTGGTTTTACCCGCACCAGAAGGGCCAACCAGTGCAATTTTTTCGCCTGCACTGACGTTGAAACTGATGTCAGAAAATATCGGTCCAAGTGAAGGATGATAAGCAAAACCAACCTCCTGTAAGACTATTTCTCCTTTGATTGCAATAGAAGATTTTTTTTCCTCTATGGCTTCTGTTGGATGCGCCGCAACATCACTTAAACGCTCAAGGTGCAATCCAACCAAGCGATATTCAAAAATTTGATGAATCAGAGATGAACATTTTTGAACCAATTGTTGACGAAATCCTAAAAAAGCCAATAACATGCCCACCGATAACGATTGATGCATGACCATGACCGCCCCACAGGTCAAAACAGATAAATATTCTACTTGAGTCAAACATTGATGTACAAAATGATAACGAATGTGCAAACGAGAAACCGCAATGTCTTGATTTAAACCCTCGATAAAATGAGAGCGCCACCGATTCAACCGAAATTCTTCTTTAAGATAGGCTTTAATAGATAAAATACTTTGCAAAGACTCCAAAAATACCGTTGCGGCCTTTGCTTGATGGTGCATAGAACTGTTCATTTGATCTTGTAGCGTTCGATAGGAAAATAATCGAATCAACAATTCAAATACCAAAGCAATAAAAACCAATGACGCCAATGGAACGCTGTATGCCAACATCAATCCTGCCTGCAACAACACCATCACGCCATCCAAAAAAGTGGTCACCAGATCCACACTAAATTTTCGCTGGATTTCACCAATTGCGTTGATTTTTGATTGCAAATCGCCTTTATGTCGAGACTCAAAAAAATTTAAAGGTAAACGAAATAAATGACGCATCACTTGAATAGAAAAATGTGCTGTCATCTGCATTTTCAGATATAAAACCAAATGCGCACGAAGACGCTCAGATAAAACCAATCCCATTGTCAAAAACAAAAATCCCAACACCGCCACACGCAGATTTCTAAAATTAGCACCACCAATCACGTGATCAGTGACATACTGAGTAAAGAGAGGACAAGCCAATGTCAACATTTCAATCACAAAAGACAACACCAGCAAAAGCCAGAACCCATATTTAAAATTTCGCATCGACTTCAGCCACGCCCAGCCATTTAGAGAAGAGCGTGCGGAAATCGGTTTAAAAACAGGCGCTTTTTGTACCTCTAACACAATTCCGGTAAAATGTTTTGAAACCTCTGCATGTGTCAAACGACAAACGCCTCTGGCAGGATCATGGATCACAGCGTGGCGTCGAGTCACTTTTTTTAAAACAACAAAATGATTCATGTCCCAATGTAACAATGCTGGACATTGAACAAAAGCAAGCTCGCTCAAAGGGACATGAAGTGCTCGTGTATCGAAGCCAAGCGTTGCCAATAACTGGTTCACTTGATGTAAATTGACACCACGTATCGACGTTGGAGAATGTCGACGCAGATATCCCAAATCAAGCTCGTGCCCCCAAAAACAAGCAATCATCGCCACACAAGCATGTGCGCATTCGGACACTTGTTCTTGTAAAATCATGGGTAATTTTGTGCGCGTCATGCACGTCCTCCTACGCCCAATAACCACTGCCATATTTTTCTACGCTCTCCTGTTGCCACCGCATCGAAAGTCATGCCTTGATGTATGGGATATAACGCGTGTCCCTGACCAATGACAAGCGCATTTAGGTTCGCGGTTGCTTTATAGTAAGGCTGATGAATTTCAAAAAGCTTGTTTTCCTCTTTGTCTGTCAAAACCGTCTGACTTATTGATGTCACAATTGCCTTTCCTGAACCAAAACGACGATAAGGATAAGCATCATAATGTAAAAATAAATCATCATTGGGTTTTAAAAAACCAGCCTTTTGAACAGGAACATACAACTGCGCGACGTAATTTGGGTTTTCAGGCAACACACTAAACAAAGGTTTATCTTGAGAAACATGCTGTCCCACATGCACCATTACACTCGACACCACACCTGCAATTGGCGATTTGATAAATAATGTTTTTGTCTGATAAAACCGCGCTTCGTCCGCCTCTAGCGTATGAATCTGATTTTTTAATAAACCAATTTCCTCCGCTTTTTGATCAAAAAAAGATTTCGCAATATATTTTTTTTGCAATAGCGGTCTTAATTTTTCTAAAAATTGCTGCTTCTTGTGCAGTGTTTGGCGCATGATCTGAAGTCGCGCTTTAAAAGTATCTTGAATTTTCTTGGATTGAGCTCGTGTGCCCTCATCCGCATGGGTATCAATCACCAAAAGAATTTCACCATCGCGCACATGCGCCCCCTCTTTGAGCTGTATTTTTTTTACAACTCCAGGAGATGCCGCATATACATGAGAAACGCCCCCAGCCGCATCAACAACTCCTCGCAAACTCCATTGCTCAACATACTCTTCATTTAACAAGAGGATTAAACCAAGCAGAATAAAAATACTCCAAATCGCAACAAAGCGAGAATTAGGAAAAGGAACGTTTAAAAACACTCGCCCCAAATGTCGATGCTGAGTGTGCTCTAAAACCTCTTTTCTGAAAAAAGGCAAAGTCGTCATGAACGATGAGTCTCCAGCTTTTCGTGATTGTCAAACCATTTGGCCCAACGCTCTGGATGTTTATCACCAAAATCTTGGCCGGTTATTTTTTTCAAAATAAGATAGGCAAAATCATGCTGATTAGGCTGCTGTAAACGCAATAAATTTAACAATGGAATTTTTGCTTGCTGGATTAAGGCTTGACGAACAGCAGTAGAATCAGCCAAAACCGACAATAAAAAGAGAGATTTATTGCGATCGGTCGAACAAGGCGACGACAATAAATGAATAAACGGTGTGGGGTCGATTGACGTGATATGCGCTTTTTGTGTCGTCAACGATAAAACTCGAATGACATTATTTCGAACGCCCTCATCTCGGTCTTCGACATAAGGCAACAAAACTCTGACAATATCATTTGGATCTTGAAAATGACCCACAAGATAAGCCGCTTGAGCTCGACGCATTGGATTAGGGTCTTTACTTAAAGTGTTTAAAATAAACGCACGTTGCTTGACTGCCGCGGTATTGAATCGTTCGAGATAAGGCTTCAATTTGGGATGGTCAAATCCCGTTGTGCAATGATACACCGGACAATCACTATGCTTTGGATGGATCTGGTTGGATAAAAATAACGCTTGAGCCGTTGTCAGGTAATCCTGCATTTCATCCATGATGTCGTGCGTCTTGGGAAAAGTGCGTTTTTCTTGATTAGGTAAGTAAGTTAGACGCTCAGGCTCATTGGACTGTACCACTTCAATAGTGGTACAGTAATTTTCTTCACCATAATACATGGTGTCTAAATTAAGATAAGCGTAATCGTGTTTGGCCTTCATTGAATCAATTAAAGCTTGTCGACGATCACGCCAGTGCATACCCTGTTCAGAATCAAAAAATCCCTGGGCTTCTTTTTTTAAACCCGCGCGAAATGTTTTCATCAAAGCCGCCCATTCGGCTGAGTATGCGCGTAAAAGCACTTGACCTTCTTTTGCATCAACACCATAGACATCTAAACATTCACCAATGGAAGGTTGAACCATACCCAACCATGCAAAAATGAAGTAAGCACACTTTTTTGAAAATAACATTTACGCCTCCTTGAATTACGCCCCCATTTGAACGCTGTTTAAATCAATGTGTTTCGCTCTATTTTCTTGAAAAATAACTTCAAGCTCGTCTTCGTATTTCGAGATGGTATGAACGGGTTTTGCGGCTATCATACGTTCGGAAAGTCCTTGATAAACCAAAAAATGAACAAATAAATCGAGCATTTTAAAATCAGGGTTATATTCCTCAATCCATAAAAATTGCCCCTGCTCATTGACCTCTAGAAACACATACTCCCCTTCTGGTGTCACAATGAAATCAAACGAACCAAAAACAATACCCAGTCTATGCATGAAATTACGAATTTGGTTTTCCAACTTCGGAGGTAAAAGATAAGGCTCAATTTCAAGCTTACCCATTCGAATTGCTCGCCAATCGACTAGACCATCTGGATGGTCCTGCGAATTGAGCTTTGCCGCCACAAGATGTCGACCAAAACACGTGACACGTAATTCATATTTTTTCCGGATTTCTTTTTGAAAAATACCAGGAGCATATTGTAAAGTTTGATTATCAGGTAAATCTAAAAAGCCAATTCTTGCGGTATAGGCTATTTTGATGCAATTGTCTTCAAACCAATAATTTGGACATAATGGCTTGTAAATAACACCTTCTGCCTCATGTTGAAGTAAAAAGAATCGAATTTCTTTTGGATCATTCGAACAGAGCGTAACAGGAATTTGAAGGCCGCACTCCTGAGCCAGCTTTAACTGTAACAGCTTAAAATTGGCCCGATTTGCTGACTCTTTTGTATTCACCCACCACGCGTGGGGTGCCAAGGTATGCGTGAACGATTCATAAAATAATGTATTTTCACGTGCTACAAATTTATAATCATCTGGATGTACCGCATCTTTGGGTAGATAAGGCTTCCGTGCCCGTCTCCACCAGACCACATCATAATCATTTTCGACCACAGCTTGCTCAGGATCATCACTACGCCAATAATATCGACTGGCATCAACATATATCGAGTTTCTTAAACGAGTGGGCTGATCGGCCATGAAAAGTAGTGTAACTTGATGATCCATACGCTCTAATGCGAGTTTGACCAAAATCGCATGCACATCATCAGGCTCGGTTGGTATTAAAAATTTCACTGTCATTCCCTCCATGGAATAAATATACAAATGCTCTGAGCTGATTAAGCAGAGCATTTGATAAGATAATTTTTATATTTCGATGACCACATCAGGAGCGGAATGGTCTCCTGTGAGAATAACTCGAGCAGAAGGACTTGGACTGGGGGATGCCCCGCCACTGACTTGCTCTAAAAGATGTTGGTCAAGAGGAATTGCGACGGTATAAGCAAGGACGCGCTCTTGTTTTACAATTTCCATATTAAACTCCATATCCAAAAAATTAAAAATCGACACTAAAATCAACCACCACATCTGCCGCATGAATATTGTAACCAGAGGCTTTCATCGTTTCACGCGAACACCACTGAATACCAGGCTTTTGCGCGCCACCTGAAATAGAGGTTAAATGATTGGGGTCGAGTTTGCTTGCACATAGGTAGGCCAATGAGCGTTTTTCTTTTTTTTCCATTGTATTTCCTTTTAGGTTGGGCCTAACGAAACTAATCCTTTTATCGTTAAGCGAAATCTTCCATGCGATTTCTTCCATGAAATTGAAATGGTATCCTCCATTCCAAGCAACATCATAATGAACTTCATTTAAAATTACAATAATGTTTTTAAAAATAACGCAAATGTTATTATTTTATAAATAAAAAACAAAAAAGTATTTTTAATTCATTTTTTTGTGAGATAATCTGCGCTTATAAGACTTTCTTAAGAAAGAAACATGATAAAATCCCGTGACAACAACAATCCGCCTAATTTTCTCGCTCAGAATTTGTTGTTGTTGATACAGAAAAGAAACATCACGCCCAATCAGCTTGCTCAAGCACTCAATATCCCACTCATGACCATACGCCGGCTCTTATCTCAGGAAACAGAAGATCCAAGAATTTCGACACTAAAGGCCATTGCAGACTTTTTTGCCGTGCCAATTGATTTTCTGGTTTATGACCATACTCATTTAAAAACCATGCTTGATCAGCATGTCAAATCATATCGTGTACCCAAATTATCATGGCAAGATTTAACTCGAATCCATACACTTTCTGCCGATGAAATACACACATTTGAATCTGTTTTTATCAGTCAAAGAATCAGCGCCAAAGCGTTTGCATTGACCAGTAAGCCTTCCATGCATCCGAGATTTACCAAGGGTACCATTTTTATTATTGATCCAGAAACAACAGCACATGATGGAGATATCGTGTTGGTTCATTTCAAAAAAAATGATGATTACAGTCTAAAGGCTTTGCTGGTAGACCCTCCATTTATGCAGCTTAACTCATTGTCAATCGATTCAACTCATCTCGCTTTCGATGACAACGCACACGAAATCATTGGAGTTGTACTGATGACGTTGTTGTATCATGAGTCATCGGACTGAACAGAAAAAGCTAAAGTCCGAGCGTCTCTTTAATAAATGGAATCGTCAATTTTCTTTGTAATACCCAAGAAGCTTCGTCTAGTTTACTTAAAAGCGCGTGCAGCTCGTGCATGTTGCGCGCACATCGAGTCACTAAAAATTGGGCCACACTCAAAGACAGATCAAGTCCTCTTTTTTGTGCTTGCAAAGTAAGATTGTGCACCTTGCTGTCATCGTCTAACTCATGCACTTGCAACACCAAACTCCCTCCCAATCTTGAGCGAAGGTCGGGAAGCGTAATGGGAGAATATCGAGGAGCATCATGCCCAGATAAAATCAATATTGCTCGACCTTCATCACGCATGCGATTATACAAATGAAAAAGGGCCTCTTCCCAAATTTTATCACCAGCGATGGCATCGATGTCATCAATACATAAAAGCGCTTGATGCTCAAGACCATCTAATACACCTGCTCCAGACGATGCGACTAAACGTAACGGAAGATAAATAGCAGGCTTGGAAAGACTGAGCTCATGAACGCATGCTTGAAGTAAATGAGATTTGCCTGCGCCAGATGCGCCCCACAAATAAATCAGACGGTCACCGACACCTGAAATAGTGCTTTGTAGCTGTGCTTTAAGCCAAGCATTTTCTTGAGACCAAAAATAGTTGGCAAACGTGGCTTCTTCGTTTGGCTGAATTTTTAAAGCAAGTTGTTTGTTCATTTTATGTCAGTCTGATTAAGGGCAGCTCTCTTTGCCCACATCCACATGTACTCGACATAACTGATAGTCGTGGTCAAAGCCACCAAACCGATGAGAATATTTTTCAAAGGAGCGTAAAAACCATAGAAAGCCGCTTCAAATAAACAATAGGAAATCAAGAAGAACTCAATCACGGTATTTAATTTACTCAACCAAGACGGTTTAAACTCCAACCCTCTCCTCATGACACGATACCACGCAAACACCCCAAGTAAGATGCTAAAATCTCGAAACATCACCAGTTCGATCAGCCACCATGGCATTTTTCCCAACAGTGCCAATGCAATAAAACTGCTGACAATCAGCAACTTATCCGCAATGGGATCCAACACCAATCCCAAAGTACTCTCCCAACGAAATTGCCGCGCCAACCAACCATCAAACCCATCTGTAAAACTTGCTAAAAGAAAAATATAAAAAGCATTTGCATAATTTTGTTGATAAAAAGAAACTAAAAAAGGCACAATCAACAAGAAGCGCAGTATGGTGAACGTATTAGGCAAGTATCTTAAGGGCATGGGTATTGTTAACTTACTTATGTGAGTACAAAGAGAAACCATCGCCTGATTTTATACAAACTTCAAGACCCTGTCACGCGCAAAACGCAATTGAGTGTGTTATACTCGCGTTTTTACAAAAATCGCATCATGATGTCCATGACAGATACATTACAACGCTTTATGTTCGAGCACGCTGAAATTCGTGGCGAAATTATCCATCTAGAACAATCTTACCAAACAATTATGGGGCAACAAGACTACCCCCCAATGGTAAAACATCTGCTGGGTGAAGCATTGATGTCCTGCGCATTGCTGACGGGTAGTTTACAATTTGAAGGTGAGGTCAGCCTGCAATTCCACGGGAATCAAGATTTACCCTTACTGCTTGTTCAATGTGATCACTTGCTTAATTTAAGAGGGTTCGCCAAATTCGAACCCAACCAAAAAGATGAAGCTTACGCAAAAGCGTTCTTAAATGGAAAAATGTCTTTGCTTATTAATCCATACCAAAAAACGCAGGCCTATCAAAGCATTGTCCCCCTATCATCGACCTCCATGGCTGAGAACCTAATGAATTACTTTGCTCAGTCAGAACAAATATCGACACGAATTTGGTTGGCTGTCACCGACGAGAAAACAGCAGGCATGTTGCTTCAGCTTTTACCGACACAAAATCAAGAAGAACGAGAGAATTTTTGGGAATATGCAACCCAAATAGGCGAAACTTTAACCGAAGAAGAACTTCTAAATCTCGACAACGAAACCATCTTACATCGCCTCTATCACGAAACAGAAGTCCGTCTATTTCCTGAGCGCTCATTACGCTTCAAATGCCGTTGTACCGTTGAAAAAATGAAGCAAGTCTTAACTGTTTTAGGGGAACAAGACATTCAAGCATTGGTGCAAGAAAAAGGCTCTGTCGATATTCAATGCGAGTTCTGCAACCGCCAATATTCCTTTGACCCGATCGACATCACATTTTTGTTCAAGACCGAATCAGCCGATCCAGAGCTTGATGCTCACTATGTCATTGAAAAAAAGAGGGAAATGTGATTAAATTTGAACAACATGTTGATAGTTCAGATAATAATAGTGATGGACAGGTATTAATTTTGGGTATTTGCCCTTGTGCTTTAGAGACGAAGCCATACTTTTCAGCATTGGACACAAAAGAAAACAAATCATCAAAATAGGCATCGATATTCAAAAATCCCAAAGGTTTATTAAAAACACCTATTTTAATAGCATTCCATGTATCAAAAGCCTCTTCTAAAGTGCCTAAACCACCAGGCATCACAATAAATGCATCTGCCTTTTGCTGCATGAGCATTTTTCTTTCTTGCATAGTTTGTGTGATAATAAGCTCATCTAGCGTTGCTAAAGGTTTTTCTCAGGCAATAAGATTTTCAGGGATTACTCCTGTTACCTTTCCTCCTAAATCCATTACACTTGTTGCGAGTAGCCCCATTAACCCTAAGCCAGAACCACCATAAACCAAACGAATATTAGAATGAGCTATTTGTTTCGCTAATTGAACCACAACATCTTTAAAGAGCGTCGAGTTACCAAATTTCGCCCCCAGATAAACACATACCGATTTCACATTCACCACCAAAAATTAAAAAAATAAAAAATAACTTATAAATAATTCATTTAATACACGTAGAAAATACGGTGCCTAACCTAAAAGGAACTGAAAATTTTTCTTTATTTCATTCAAATCAAATTTATTCAAGAAAAGAGAGAAGCTCATCCACGCACTTAAGGCGGACAAATCTCTAAAAGCCGTAGGAAGATAGGTTGGAGGAATTAACAGCCCACGCTCACGAAGCTCACACAATAAAGGAAGATCGTCAAGCACTAACTTCCCTGAAAACAAAAGAGGGACCACATCAACGCGGTGTTGACTAATCGCAAATCGTATAAAGTTATAAATTAAAACAAATCCTTTTGCATACGACAAATCTTTTGTAAAAGCACCACCTTCCGGCGTGCTACCACGAAATAGACGTACCGTGTGGTTATAGCTGTCTTCTTCTGAAAAGCCGCAATCCAGAAAATAACGGTATATGTCTATAAAATTAGCGCCTTGACTGATTTTATCTAATGCAATCACACGATTTGTGATTTTACGCATACGAGAAGGATAAGACGAAAAACTGACAATCTCAGTAATGACAGCAAGCCCCTCTTGAATTACGCTGCTTGAGGGAAAGCCTTTTGATAAAAAAGAACAATAAGGCTGCATGGCGCCGTTAAGAGTGGTTCCAACGTGAACCCAACCTTCGTGCACTTCAAGGTAACGCAAATCTCTGTCACTGAACATGGCTTTCTGGCTTAAGCGGATGCTGTCAGCTCCAGCTGAAGCATCGGCCACCATGCCATCACTGACCATCACCGTTATTTTGTCTTCGTGATGATGAAAATAAGGACTTAAACGCATTTGCAGTAGCGCTTGAGCCTCTTCGGGCGTATGTCTTTTGACGTCCGCTTCTGACTGTAATTGAACATCTAAAGCGGTCAAAACATCGTATAACAAAGTCCCCATTAGCGAAAGCTTGGGACCGCCGGCATAGAACACATCGCTAGGACTTCCATAAAGCTCTGTTGAAAGCTCAGAAAATAGAGGCGTTCCTCTTGCATCCAACATCTGAACAGCACGGATATACTCCTCGCATTGACGTTTAATCAAACGAGTCTCTGCACTATACTGTCCCAGCTGGTTTTGCGTGTCTCGCAAAATGCTGCGAAACTCTTCTATTTTCGTTTGTGAATCAAAAGGTAATGGACGTTTTTGATAGTATGCCAAATCAACAGCAGGCATGACCGTGCCTTTGTGCTTCAGAAAACCCTCTCTCACACCATCATCCCACTTAATGCAATCTAGAATGCGTATTTTACGTTGTGCCTCTACAATTCGCTTGGACAACGTTTTGATAATCTCCAGCTCAGCACGATCATCGACCATAATTTATCCCTAAGGTTTGGGGGGGACAATACTCACTTTTCGCTCTCCTTCTGGCGTTGGCAATTCATAAAAGCTACTCATATTTGCACGCGTTAAAGGTGGCGGGACAACCAGTGGTGAGCCATTTCGACTTTCTAGATACTGTTGCTTATCGTTCGTTGCATATTTTCCAGAACAACCAACCAAAAGACCACACAAGACTAATCCCCATAATAATTTTTTCACAACAAATCCTCTATAACAAACCCAATGTCTGTAAAACATCCCCTAAAGCCGCATGATGTGAAGCACTGAGAGAGGTCAATGGAAGTCTAAGCTCATCTTTCAATAACCCCATCTGGGCCATCGCCCATTTTACAGGGATTGGGTTGGATTCGACAAACAATAACTGATTTAACTTTTGTAATTGCTCATGAATTTGAAGGCATAAATCTCGATCTCCATCGATCACGGCATCACACAGTGTGGCAAGTAGTTTGGGCACCACATTTGCTGTTACAGAGATCACGCCTTTCGCGCCCGCAAGCATCCACTCCGCTGCGGTCAAATCATCGCCACTATAGACATCGAGACGACCGTCTGTTTGCTCAATAATGGCCTGCAGGCGAGACAATTGACCTGTTGCCTCTTTGATTCCAATGATATTTGAAATAGAAGCCAAACGCGCCACGGTTTCTGGTTGCATATCACACGCAGTCCTGGAAGGAACATTGTATAAGATAATAGGGATCGCAACAGATGAAGCGATATGACTGTAATGTTGATATAAGCCTTCTTGAGTGGGTTTGATATAAGCGGGAGTCATGATCAATGCACCATGAGCACCTGCTTCCATTGCAAACTGAGTCAATTCAATGCAGTCTTTTGTGGCATTGGCAGCCGTTCCTGCAATAACCGGAATACGCTCTTTGGTTGTTTCAATAACGGTTTTGATCACAGCACATTTCTCGGCATGCGACAAAGTCCCTGCCTCACCTGTTGTGCCTGCTGCAATAATTGCAGATGTACCGGCGCTAATTTGAAATTCGACTAATTCACGTAACCGCTCAAAATCGACTTCATCGCGCTTCATGGGAGTCACCAAAGCTACCATACTGCCACGAAACATGCTCTTCCTCCAAAACGATCGCTCTTACTGTTCATAGTACTGAGATATGAAACACATCTCAAGTCTATGTCCATATACGACACAGCATATCGACCCAATAAGTTCAAAAAACAATAATATTGATCTTGATATATAATCAATGTATATCAATAAAACAGGATCGCATATGAAAAAGCTTCTTATGGTCATGCTCTTCATTGGTCTTTTCGGTTGCCAAACCGAAACACCCAAGAACACATTCACCAGTGGAACGTGGGTGGGTTACGGTTTTGGCGTGACTGAAAACACAGGACGGCTTAGTCGGTGACGACAGGCTGTAATGTATTGGATTGTGTGGCCAATTGCATGACGTCTTTCAACACACGACAGGTTTTTTCAATTTCTTGCTCTGAAAGTGTAGGATGTACCAAAAACATCAGACTTGTCTCACCTAATTTTTGTGCAACAGGCAGTCTCGCTCGTGGCTGAGAAACAGTATTATCGAAAGCTTTTTCGAGATAAATTTCAGCGCAAGAACCTGCATAACAAGGTATGCCTTTTTCTCGAATAGATTGCATAATACGATTTCTATCCCAACCCAATCCAAGCTTGTGTGGCTCAACAAATACGTAACATTTATAAGCTGCATGCTGGATAAAATCAGGAATAGCCGGTACCCGAAGACCATCTAGACCGCGAGCTACAGACCAAATTTCTTCTGCGTATTGACGACGTTTTGCATGCCAAACAGGCATACGTTTTAATTGAATTCGACCAATTGCCGCTTGTATTTCTATCATACGCCAATTTGTTCCGATCTGATGGTGAACCCATTGAAATCCTGATCCGGCATGGCGTGCAGCCTCCATAGCCGCTTTAGATTTCCCATGATCTTTGTAAGACCACATGAATTCATATAAGGCTTTATCTTTCGTCGTTACCATCCCACCCTCTCCACCAGTGGTCATTATTTTATCTTGACAAAAAGACCAAGCACCAATGTCTCCAATTGAACCGACTGGTCGCCCTTTGTATACAGCACCATGAGCTTGTGCACAGTCTTCGATGACAAACAGATCATGAGCCTTAGCAAGTGCCATGATGGGATCCATATCACAAGGATAACCCGCCAGATGTACGCAAATGATCCCTCGCGTTTTTGAAGTAATCAACGACTGGATTGTTTCTGCTGTGATATTTTGACTATTTTCATCGACATCCGCAAAAATTGGAGTAGCACCTGCCGTGCTGATACAAGAAGCAGAGGCAATGAAAGAACGGGCCGTCACAATGACCTCATCTCCTGCAGAAATACCATATGCTTTTAAAGCCAAATCGAGGGCAACAGTCCCATTGGCAAGCGCAATTGCATAAGGAACATCAACAAATGCTGCAAACTCTTCCTCAAACATTCGGCATTCTCGACCAGTCCAATAATTCACTCGATTAGAACGCAAAATCTGCTGAACAGCCTCAACCTCTTCTTCCGTAAAATTGGGCCAAGGTGAAAAACTGGTATCTAACAAAATCAATCTCCTTTTTAATTCTCAGTCGACCCCATAAATCGCTCTGCGGTCGCTTGTCCTTGTGCATGAATGCCTTCTCGTTTAAACACTTTGTATACTGTTAGAAATAAAATCTTTAAATCTAACCATAATGATTGATGCTCTACATACCAAACATCTAATTTAAATTTTTCTTCCCATGATATTGCGTTTCTACCACTAACTTGAGCCAAACCTGTAAGACCGGGACGAACAAGATGTCTTTTTTTCTGCTCTTCATTATACAAGGGTAAATAGTCAATTAATAAAGGACGAGGCCCCACTAAACTCATCTCACCTTTTAGGACATTCCAAAGTTCCGGAAGCTCATCTAAACTCGTTGAACGAAGGAATCGACCAAGAAATGTTAATCTCTTTTGATCCGGCAATAAGTGACCTATTTCGTCCTTCTCATCCGTCATCGTACGAAACTTGATTAAGTTAAATAATCTTTCATGCAACCCAGGTCGAAGTTGTGTAAAAAAAACCGGCGCACCCAAATAACGATGAATAATCAGAAATAACAAACAGAAGACTGGAGAGAGTCCGACCAGAAGAAAAGCTGCAACCAGGATGTCCATAACCCGTTTAATCATATTTTTCCCTACAATAAAGGCATAAAATGTGGTTTTGAAAATGCTGTTTTTTCTATCACATCAACCCATTGCGCTGCAAGTTTGGCTCGATTAAACTCTTGCTCAGCGAGATATTTTGAATGCTTCCCCATCTCCTTCAAGGCCGCACGATCAG
Organism: uncultured Legionella sp.; assembly: GCA_964513205.1. GTDB lineage: Bacteria > Pseudomonadota > Gammaproteobacteria > Legionellales > Legionellaceae > JAGVJT01. The sequence continues at coordinate 46,203 of CAZELP010000008.1, forward strand.
AAGCTGCTTTTTCTAGGGCATCAGCAAACAATATGGGATTATCTGGTGGCACAACGAAACCACACGAAGCCTCTACTATCTTTGTGCTCAACCAGCCAGGATAATTAATAAACACTGGAAGACCCGCCGTAATGTAATCAAAAAATTTATTAGGGGATGTTCCATCATAAAATGCTGGAACATTTGCTAAAATCTGCAAACCAATATCGGAGTTTAACATGATCTGAACAAGTTCTGGCTTAGGTAGCGCGTCTAAAAAAATCACATTATCCAAATCTTCAGCACGCGAACGCTCTTGCAGGCTTGATTTCAATTTACCATCCCCGATCAAAACAAATTTGATATCATCACGCTTACGTTGTTTCAGAATAAGAGCAGCGTTTAGGACGGCATCCAGACCATTCGCAATCCCATGTGTCCCGGTATAAACAGCCATTAAATCAGTAACTTTTACCCCTGCTGGCCTATTGGAAGTTTTTGCTCGTTCAAAAAGATGAAAATCACATCCATTAGAAATTAGATGAACTCGCTCTCTTGGAATACCACAACGCACGATCCCCTCAACCATTCCAGGAGAAAGTGCAATCAACTGGTTGGCAGAATAATAGCTTACTCGCTCGAGCAACGATAAACAGAACAGCATAAATGGATTTGTAATCACGCCCATTGCTTTAGGTAGCTCTGGCCATAAATCTCGTACTTCAAATACAAAAGGCTTGCGCCGCAACCAACGTCCCAAAATGCCAGGGATACCAACCGTTAAAGGTGTGGTCGTTGCAAAAATTAGATCATAGTTCAAAGTAAACACTAATTTTACACTACGAAATACAAATTTTATGAATGTCCATGTACGCTTTACGAACGTATCATGATTTGCATAACTCAAATCAAATTCAATCACGCCGATACCATCGACATCACCTCGGCGCACGCCTCTTAAAAAAGTAGTCGTTAACCCAGTTACCCCGCCCTTATAACTACCACATACAACTGTAACAACGTGTCCTCGAGCAACAAGATGACGCGCCATCTCGTAGGCACGTTGACTTGTCGAGCCTTGAGGAGTCGAGAAATGTTGACAGAAATATAAAATATTCATAGGCACCATGTGTATTCTGTAATGATTTGACCGGCCTGATTTACTTCAATCTCAAGAACGGGAACTTCATTTTTCTGAAGATAATAACGAGACTCAATGCCCATGGCAAGTTCGATTCTTAGAATAGGTACAGACGAAGTGATCTCTAGGCAGCCAACAGCACTCGCGAGTCGATTATTCAACAATTTCCAATCAGCTTCTTTTAAACGCCATCGCAAAACAGCTTTCTCTTTAAATCCAGAGAAATTATCAATAATTTTTAGCGCCCTATCTGATAATATCAATTTTCTTTGATGATATGCTTTATATCCATCTCTATATGCCGCCTCGAAGGAAACTGTGCTGTCATCGATACAAAGAGGCTCTATGGCATCGGTCTTCAACCAATCACCAAACAAAAACCGACTCAGGCGAGGCATCTGGTCACGATCATCAAATTGAATTGTATTATGACTTTTGGTGCCCGGAAAATAAGAGAGATCTTCCGGAGAACCATTGTAGCTATATGTGCCCGCATCACGTAAATAATTTTCGCCATCATACCAAAAATCGACATGCAGAAGATCCGATTGACTTGGACGGAATTGGAAGCGAGGATAACGCAAAAGAGCCATTGCACGACCTTTACGTAATACAGCATATCCACCTTGATCAAATAATTGGCTTCTCTCAGATAACTCTACACTCGAATCAGGCAATGGGATGCCCAACGCAAGCAATCGAGCATTCCCAACACCGTCCATATCGTAGGCTTTTCTGTTCTTGAATAAAACCATTGCAGTTTGTACTGAAACACGAAAGTCACGCAACTCGCGCATTCCGAGAGGAAATAAATAAGCGCTATCATTTGCACCCACATTGGGGGCATCCCCAGTTTTATGATCTGTCATCGCGGCTAACCAGTCTACTGCTAAAGCGACGCGTTTCTGAAAAAATTGAGAAAAAGCGTCAAGGTTCAAATGCTGTCGCCATAATTCAACCATACTCAGCGTATCTAATAAAACACGATGATAATTTACAGAGTACTGACTGAAACTTCCATCGCTCATGATAATACGATTCACAAGCTTCTCTAGCCATTTCCGGCCTAAGCGACTCCATTTTTTACCAATTGCTCGGTCTTGTTGAGCTAACCAACTTCCTCCGATAAATAATGCAGCAGCCTCTGATGTACCATGATTATTATCTTGAGACATTGCATAACGTAAAGTTGGTACAATACGATTCAAATGAATCTCTATTAGATCGATGAGCTGTTTTGTTGGTTCATGAGCCTGTTTGAGCAACATGGCTCCCATCGCCAGATGCATTACTCGAATTCCAGCTTCTTGACCACATTTCCAATTTGCACCGAAATACTGTGGATTTTTAGCACACCAGTCTTTCAACCATAGATTAAGTCGAGCAAGCTCACCGCTATCACCAGCTAAATAACGCTCTATAAAAGCAAAAATCCAAGACATTCTCGATGCCTCCCAGACCAACTTAATATCTCCCACATCAAGAGAGAAATCGGGAAGTTCGCGCCATGATTTATTCAAACTGCGCGCACCGTTGATAGGATTAAGGTGCCAATCTGGAGTATTAAACTTCAAAAGATTTGGCCACCAACCGAAGTATAAAGCATATTCCCCCCAATCATTCGTGGGAGGGAAACACAGTGATTGCAACGCGCTTTCTCTAAAAAAAGGACCTTCTGGCATTTGAGATAATAGAGGACGCTCGATACGCCTCTCTATTTTAGTCTTACATCGATATAAAATTACTTGAAATATATTAGAAAAACCCAACTGATAAGCTGTTTTAAGCTTGATAATTGAGCTCCTCATTGCTGACGCAACCTTGTGGCAACTTCGATTGTGACACGTGTCACTTCAAAAATCTCTTCAATTGGGATAGGCGAAACGCTGCCTTGCTCTATTGCAGACAAGAACGCAGCAGCACATGTTCGCTGTCCTTTGTCCTGCCGCCACAGATTCATTTTCTTAAAACCAGGCCATGAAAACCCTTTTAATTTTCTAAAATTGTCTAACTGTAAAATACGCCCTGCCGTAAATACTTCTATGCGTTCTTTAGGAAAATTCGATGCACCATTCGCTAAATAGTGAATAGTACCCAAAGAGCCATCAGCAAATCCTAACGTAATTGATGCATTATCTTCTGTTACTGCTAAATAAGGTGTCTCACCCATTCGTCTGGCATCTAGAGAAACAATTTCACATCCTGCTAAATGACGCATTAAGTCAATAAAATGACAAGCCTCGCCGATAATACGTCCACCACCAACAGAATGATCTTGAGTCCAGTGATTAGCGGGAATTGCACCTGCATTCATCGTCATTACAAATACTTTTGGCTCTTTAACAGGCGCAAGCAATGCTTTCATTTTCTGCACTTGAGGTGCGAAACGACGGTTAAAGCCAACCATCAAATGCAATCTTTTACCTAACATCGCAGCAGTATGATAAGCCGTTTCAACTTCTGCTAGTTCCTCCAAAGAAATAGCCAACGGTTTCTCCACAAATACATGCTTACCTGCTTGTAAAGCTTTGCAAACCAAAGAGGCGTGACTGTTATGGCGTGTTGCAATCACTACCGTATTCAGTAAATTATCTGATAGCATTCTATCTACATCAGAAAGCGCTTGAGTAAAACCCGCTTTTTTACCATGCACAACACCGTTCACGCCCCCAGAAGTGGCAATAGAATGCAATTGAGCATTGGCCGCTTTGAACGCCGGAATAAGCATACGTGAGGCATAATTGCCCGCCCCAATAAACCCTAAAACAGGCTTTGACGCATCAAATTTCTGATCATGTCGTAATGTCACTTCGCGCAGAGTTCGCTCAGCAACATTTGAAGTGTATTGCAGAATAATTCCCAAGGCAGATTTATCATTCGTCAATGTCTCATAAGCTGAGACTGCCTCTTCAAACAAATAACGATGCGTGATTAATGGCTTTACGTCCAATTGTCCTGTCGCCATCATATCTAAACAAGCCTCAAAATTACGCTGCTCAGTCCAACGAACAAAACCTATTGGGTAATCTAATCCTTTTTCCTCGTATTGCTCTTCATATCGACCCGGCCCATAAGAGCAGGACACTTGAAAAGAAAGTTCTTTTTCATAAAAATCAGCACGGTTTAATTCAAGGCCAGTCACACCAACCAATACAATCCGTCCACGTTTTCGACTCATATGTGCTGCTTGCGTGATAGGATCACTTGATTTCGTTGAGGCGGTAATGAGTACCGCATCCACACCCTGCCCTCGACTAAAAGCCAAGGCCGCAGCGAGGACATCTTCACCTGCTCCAGGATTACAAGTTTCTGCACCAAATTGACGTGCCAACTTAAGTTTATTTTCATCAAAATCAATGGCTAAAACACGACAACCTTGAGCTTTAAGCAATTGCACTGTGAGTAAACCAATAAGACCTGCTCCAATCACAACAACCGCCTCACCCAAAGTTGGAGCCGCAAGGCGAATTCCTTGGAGTCCGATACTTGCGACTACAGTAAATGCGGCTGATTCATCATCCACATTATCAGGAATACGGATACATAAATTTTTAGAGACCTTCACCATATCAGCATGTGGACCATTTGAGACGACCCGGTCACCACATTTGAAATTCAAAACCTTCTCACCTACTTCGGAAACAACCCCTACATTGCAATATCCTAATGGCAAAGGTTGAGAAAGTTTAGATTGCACTGCATCAATTGTCGCTAGAAAACCGTTTGTTTTGATTTTTTCTAAAACCATTTTAACTTTTTCTGGTTGCTGACGAGCTTTTTCAAAATAAGATGCTTTACCAAAGCCAACCAGCATACGCTCTGTACCAACTGAAATCAATGTGGTTGTCGTATTGACAATCAGACTATTAGAAGAAGAGGCAACTGTAGGTGACTCAAGAAGAAGTGTCTCTCCGTTTGATAAATCTTGTAGAACTTGTTTCATTTAAATCCTTTTCATTTCATTTTTTATACTACGATTTTATTCCCACAATGGTTAAAAATATGGCATAAAATCAACAGCAGCTAATCTCTAATGACGAGTTATTTACATACCAATCAATCGCTTTCTCAAGACCGACCTCAATATTAAGCTGAGGGTCGTATCCCAAAAATTTCTGTATTTTAGCAATATTTGCTTGCGAATGAAGCACATCTCCTTTCCTAAAAGCTTGATAAACAGGCTCTAAATCATAATCAATATGTCGTCGCTTCAATGCGTTTTTTAAAAAAACAAACAACTGATTTAACGATGTTTTTGAACCAAAGGCGACATTATATATCTGATTTTTTGCAAATTCGCCAGCTGTTGCAGCGAGGATATTCGCTTGAATTACATTATCAATAAAGCAAAAATCTCGACTTGTTTCGCCGTTTCCATTAACATAAATAGGTGATTTGTTTAGCATTGAATAAATCCACTTTGGAATGACCGCAGCATAAGCACCGGCAGGATTTTGACGCTGACCAAACACATTAAAATATCGTAGACCAATAGACTTAAAATCATAGGTACGAGCAAATACTTCCGCATAAAGCTCATTGATTAATTTAGTTACAGCATAGGGTGAAAGTGATTTACCAATATTTTCTTCAATTTGAGGAAGCTCGATGTAATCACCATATGTAGCACTAGAAGCTGCATAGGTAAAACTTTTAACTTGACTGTCTCGAGCAGAAACTAGCATGTTTAAAAATCCAGTCACATTCGAAGCATTCGATCTAATTGGGTCTTGAATAGACCACGATACGGAGCCCAAAGCTGCTTGATGAAGAACATAATCGACATTCTTACATGCAATTTGACATGTTTTCAATGCACAAACATCTCCCTTAATGAAATAAAAATTATTCCACTGTTCAAGAGAGACTCGAGAGCGCACCTCATCCAAATTATGCTGATATCCAGTTGAAAAGTTGTCTAGACCGACTACTCGCTGATTATTTAATAAAAGAAATTCAAGTAAATTTGAGCCAATAAAGCCAGCTACTCCTGTTACCAGCCAACATTTCGGGCGCAAATTTAAATGCATTTTTGCTTCTTCGAACGCTTGACTCATTCCGTCCCTCCTCTATTACAAATTCAACATACACAAAGTATTCGCCAACATGTCTTAACAACCTCTTCGATATCTTTAACTCACTAGAACCTGTTACATCGATGGCCTAAATCTAGTTACTTGAACTCTTAGAAAATCCACTGTATATATTTCAGCTTTTAATAATTTGTTAAACAACTAATTTTTCTAGCATACTTTCTGATGTTTGAAGCTCATCATTTTGATCAAGAAAGATTCGACACCACAACTCGATACAAACCAGAGCAAAAATAGGATAAGTGTAATATGCTTTTCCTGTCCTATCATTTTCTAATAAATTTTGAACTTCATCAAACTTGAATAGACCTCGTTTTTTTAAACTATTTTCACTTAAAATTTCATCAATAATAGGTTTAAGATCTCCGTCTAGCCAGTCACCTAACGGTGCACCAAAACCTGACTTACTACGATAAATAACAGATTTTGGCAAGTACCGCTCCGCCATTTTTTTAAGAATCCATTTACCTACATGGTAATGTTGCTTTAATGAGGACTTGATCTGAGAGGCTATTTCTATTAGACGTTTATCTAAAAACGGCACTCGAACTTCAACACCATGTGCCATGGCCATTTTATCCGTATAGTTAAGATTATGATCAACTAAAAAATAACGTTGCTCTAAGTATAACATTTTTTCTAATGGATTACCGGAGCGTATCTCAAGCTCATTTAGCATACTCATCATTGGATTCAAACTTAATTCTCTCTGTATTTTATCAGTAAATAGATTCCTCACCATTTCTGGTTCAATCCAATAAAAATAAGACAGAATCCGCTCATTTTCAGAAAGCTCAAAATAATTTAGCCATTTTGTTAATCGCCTTAAAAATGGTCTTTTTTTACTTAAATTATTCATAATTGCCAATGCGCTTTTCAACATCCAAACAGGAATAAACCTCAAGAACTGTTGAAGTCTAACTGCTAAATGCCGACGATAACCTGTAAAAATATCATCTCCAGCGGCACCTGAAAAAAGAACCTTAATTCCTTGTTTGCGTGCTTCTTCACAAATTAATAGTGTATTAATCGGGGCAATATCCGCTTGCGGCTCATCTAAATGATAAATCATTTTATTGATTAATTTACAAACATTAGGCGTTAATTTAATAGTTTTGTGATCATAATTGAAATGTTGCGCCACCCGCTTTGCATAAAGTAAATCACTTTCAAATCCAGCATCGCTAGTCGAAGAGAAAGTAGTAAAGCACGGCAATCTTTTCACACCAAGATCTTTTACGATTGCAACAATTAGGCTTGAATCTAATCCACCCAAGAAGGCACCAATAGGCACATCTGATACCAACTGCTCTCTAACACTTTCTCGTAATGACTCTTGAATCTTATCACAAATTGCATTCACACTGAGACCACGAGGCTCATATTCTGGCCAAGTATAGTAGCTTTTTTGTTTGACAATTTTTTTATTTTTAACAACTAAATAATGCCCAGGCTGTAATTTGAATATATTTTTTAAAACGGTTTCTGGACCAGGACTCCACAAAAAAACAACGGTTCGAAATAATGCATCGACATTAAGTTCTCGAGAAACATTGGGATGAACAAGTAGCGCTTTTAATTCACTAGCAAAATAAAAACCTTCATTGTTTTCCGAATAATACAATGGCTTAACACCATAAGGGTCACGAGCAATAAAAAATATTTTACTACGCGTATCCCAAATCGAAAATGCATAAATTCCACTCAGTTGCTCAAGAAAATATTCACCATACTCTAAATAGAGATTCAAAATAACTTCCGCATCACCTTCCGATAGAAACTCATAACCTAGTTTAATTAAATTATCACGTAACTCTCTGTAATTATAAATTTCTCCGTTAAAAACAATACAAACTTGCCTTGTTTTATCCCATAATGGTTGATTACTGTTGGAAGACAAATCAATGATACTTAACCGAGCATGGGCTAAATGAACATCGCCTGAAGAAAAAGAAGATAAATTATCTGGCCCTCGATGCGCTATTTTCTGCAGCATTGCATTTAATATGCCATCCGAACAACTACCCATCACACCGATAATGCCACACATAAGTCCCTCTAGAAAAACCAAACAAAAAATTCACTCGCTAAGCAATCTCACCTGAAATATTGTTTAAAAAGCGCCCCTTAACTTATCATTGACATCAGTTTTTTCTGCGTGAGTCTGTCATATTCAAAAAAAATCTCAATAACACACTCGAAAACGTTGAAAACTCATACTCTAAGAAAAAATATCATGGCCCTCACGAATTCAATTTTTTACAAAAAATGAAGATACTCAATCTTGCATGAGCCTGGTGTATACTCTAGTGAGGAGAGACTGCGCTCGCATGATCAGACCCTCTGTATTTGATCACTTCTAACATTGCATCAAAAACTTCTCACGTTATCTCTTCATACACGTCGATAATCCCACACATATGCACCCCTTTAGTTTATATTACCTCTTGACGGTTCTTTCTACACCCAAAAACTTAAGAAGATTAGCTCCAAAATCGAACAATTTCTGTTGATTCTTGTAATCTTTAAAAGTTCTATTGGGCGCTTCAAGATACCCATATAATTCATCTATAGAAATACCTAATTTTTTTGCAACATACTCAAACTCAATCTTGATCTCTTCATCAGATAATGCAGGCCTAGACAGTAAAATCATAGCCTCATCTCGGCTCATTTGCCCTGTTAATATTAAGCTTGAATACTGTACTCTACGCGTGTCAAATCCAAACTTATTAGGCAACCAATAACCCTCATAAAATTTAGTAAAACGAGATTCAAAATGTTTTTGAGGATACGACTTCCAACCATATTCTTTTTCCAAAAAAGAGACTGCGTCAGCCTTAATATAGGGAATAAAATTTAGAGGCTTAACTACCTGTATCTGCCTAATATATTTTAAATAGACCTTGTGTCTTACAACACTGCTAAAAGGATATGTTTTAAGAGGAACTGTCCCAAATTTTTTAATTAAGTCCTTTATTTGAGCCATATCCGTGCCGTAATAAATCCATTCCTTGGGATTCATCACACATTCTGTTGAAAAATTACCGCCATTTAAAATATATTTGATATTATGTTTATAGGCATAATTGTATAAAGTAGCAACAAACGCATGATCTTGAGGAACATCAATATTAGCAAGAGAAGACTTAAAGTAGGCCAATTGGAAATCTTTCATTTCCTCCCAATTAATAACTTCCGTATATAAATCTAGATTCAACTTATTAATCATAGCATGGATATTATTCACAGCAACTTCAGAATTCCATCCCCCATCAACATGAAATACCAAAGGCCTTAACTCAAATTCTTTGCACACAGCATGAAGCATATAAGAACTATCAATGCCTCCACTCATCCCCAATATGCAATCAAACGGCTTATTTTTTCCGGTTTTCTTTATCTTTTGAATAACAGACATTAATCTGTGCTGACCTTCCTCACCAGTATCCCAATTTGGTAGAATATTTTTATAATAATTACTACAATGATCACAAACTCCTTCACCATCAAACTGTATAACAGAGTCAGTGGTATCCATCACGCAATTAACGCAAATCTGATATGACCTTTTTTGCATTTATTCCCTCACTTATTCTGCCTCAGAACACATTAATTTCAATTTATCTTTCTTTTCCGGATAATTGATCAAAACAGCCTTATAGACGCCTTTAAACACAAATAAACTGCCCGCGGCGACCCCTATTACTCCAAATTTATTGATAAGTTGTTGAATATGTGAAAAAGAACCCGCGCCCCCTAATGCGGTAATCGGGAGCTTAACTTTACTCCTAATAGATTCGATTAAATCAAAATCATAGCCAGCCATAGTGCCATCAGCATCGATGGAATTGATCACTATCTCACCAGCGCCAAGCTCCTCTGCTCTTCGTGCAAAATCAACAGGATCAATTTTCGTTGATTTTGTTCCATTAATTATTTTGATTTCGTAGTTCTTACGCCATTGACTTTTTTTCACATCAATCACAACAACAACACTCTGACTACCCACAATTCTTGAAGCACTTGAAATAATTTGAGGGTTCATGACGGCAGCAGAGCTAAGCGCGACCTTCTCAACACCTAATTTAATTATTTTCTCAATTTGCTCAACAGTGGAAACACCACCACCATAACACAACGGCATTCTACATTCAGATGCCAATATCTCTAGTAAAAAATAGTTAGGCTCTCTTTTTTCTGCAGAAGCATCTATATCCAATATCACTAGCTCATCAACTTCTTTTTCGTTAAATATTCTAACAGCATTGATTGGATCGCCCACATATTTAGGATTGGTAAACTGAACCGTTTTTACCAATCCTTTATTGTGTAGCAATAAGCAAGGTATAATTCGTGGAAACAGCATTAGCTAAACCTCCGAAAAATTTTTCAATAACTGCACACCAACACCATGACTTTTTTCCGGATGAAACTGTACACCGTAAATATTGTTACGACGAATACTCGATGTAAATGTATTGGAATAGAGAGTTGTACTGTATGAATCTGATATATCCTCAGGCTCAAAATAGAAAGAGTGGAGAAAATAAAATCGCACTCCCTCACTAAGATTGTGAAACAAAGTGCCGTACGTGCTAGGTCTTACTGCATTCCATCCCATATGTGGTAAGAAAACCTCCTTATCATGAAAAACGCCGGTAATTTTCTTAACTTTACCAGGAATCCATCCGAGACCATCTGAAATACCTTCCTCACTTGAAAAGCCCATCATCTGCATGCCGACACAAACACCAAGAACAGGTTTTTTCTCGACAAGGACTAAATGATTCACGATATCATACATACCGGAATTTTGAAGCAAATTCATAGCATGATCAAACGCACCGACACCAGGAAGAATGAGCCTCGAAACATTCTCAAAATCCTTCTCATTTTTTACTAATTTACTTGAAATATTCGCTCGTTTATATATGTTACAAAACGCCTGCACATTTCCTAAGCCATAATCAATTATTCCAATCATTTTTATCAAACCTTGAGCAAAGAAACGAACAATAATTTGTTACACTAGACCATTATCAAATTTTGAAAACTTAACTAGCAGCCCCCTTTACCAAGGGAGCTCATGAAAAGAGACCATGTTTCTCTTGCACATCTCTCCCAAGTGTACTGTTTTGAAATCTCCTGTGCCAATGAAGCCAGGTTTTTTCTCAACTCAGGCGACTGAATAAGTATTTCTAAAGCGTTAGCAATAGAGGTTGGATTCTCTGGATCAAAATAAAGACCTCCATTTTGTAGAATTTCCGGCATAGGCCCTCTATTAGAACAAACAATTGGAAGGCCTGAGGCCATACCCTCTAATAAAGTAATTGGCATGTTCTCGCAACTTGAAGCAAAAACAAAAATATCTGATTGAGCAAGATAGGACGGGATTGAAGCGTGAGGGACAAACGAGATTTGTTTTACAAATTGCCTATCAGGATCAGACATCAATATTTGCCGATCTAACAATTTTTTAGCACGCCCAGCTCCCCCTCCCACTAATAATAAAGAAGCCTCATAGCCTCGATCACGTAACTGTTTTATCGCACGGACAACCATCCATTGATGTTTATACATTGCCACATTAGAAACATAAATACAACGAATTTCTTTGTTCGTGAATTCCTCCGATTGGGTATGAACAAGATTCCGAAACTCATCCCCAATACCATGAGGGATCACCGCGCAACCTTCAAAATTTCGTATATTTTTCAAAATCACATTTTTTGCATAATTAGTTAGAAATACAGCCACTTCTGCATTTTTAAGCGACCTCAATTGCACGTATTTAAGTAAAACCAACCTTAATTTAGATTTTGAAAAACCATATCGGCTCATTTCACCAAATTCGAATGAAAGCATGTCTTGACTTAGTGTAATTGAAGGAGAAAAAGAACAAACAGATCCCGCATCTGTATTAAAAAGAAGATCACACCCCAATGCTCGTGCTTGTTTAGGCAGAGAATAGTACTGCCACCATAACTGGTGAAAAATAGATTTTTCCGTGACCTTAGGGACATGCTTTACTAACCAAGGATAGTTAGGGATGCTATCAGCAAGAGATTGGTAAACCCAAAGATGAACCTCCTTAATACCATAATTTTGAAGCTCAGCAAATACCAAAATTCCTATTAAGTGAGCTCTCGCGCCCCCGGAGCGATTACGAGAAGCATCAATTCCAATAATTTTTCCACTCATTCTACAAAATAAATCCTTCTATCGACGAAAAATTGAATTTTTTTAGCAGCACACGCCACTCCCCCAAAAAAGCCCTCTCACCAAGAGATAGTGTCATTTAGTTCTATTGATGTCAACCGCTGAACAAAACCTCTCTTTTAGAAAACAGAACTATTCAGCGATTGGGAGGAGCAATCCAAAGCTAACCACTAGATGACAATATTTTCTTTAATTCCTTAACAATTTTTTTAGTATGAAGAATCTGAAATTCTTCAGCCAAATGATACTCTGCATCATAAAAAACATCTCGTGAATACTGACTTCTATTTTCCAAAAGAAGAAAGTGATGTCCGTTACGCAGATGAAAGTCACGTAATTTCGCAACCAATTCCTCAGAAATCTTTTGATCATCAAAAATTGTAGGAAGACCGCCAACGACCATCACATGCTTTGTTTTAGCCCATAACTCAAAATCAGCAACTATTTTTGATTTATAAGAATTAACATTTACTGATTCCGGAGAAGGAGTCTCCCAGATTAGCGTATCACGATACGCTTTATATGCTAAAGCTTTACTTAAGTCATGCCCAGTCTCATCACCCTGCACAGTCAACGTATTTGCACCATATCTTCTTTTTTTACCCATTTTATATAAAGTCATTTCACCAAGGCTAGAGATAAAGTATTTTACGTTAAAATAAAAAATAGCATATGCCGTGCGCACAAGGCCTAAATGAGGAATATAAGAGCGATCGTACGCTAGAGCATAAGGGAGCTCTATCCCTGTAGACATACTTTCTCTAGTACCGCTAAATAATGAATATTCAAGAGGAATGTAGACAATATCTCCCGACTTTAGATATGGCTTTATTTTGTACAGCTGATAATCTAAAGAAAGATTGGCCGATATCGACATATTCACACAAGGTATATTAAGAATTTTTTCTACAACCTCACAGCGATGGCTAAATCGCCCATTACTACCTGCTAAGATAACAATTTTTCTCGAATCTATTTGTTGGAGATACCCCAATTTTTTTTGAAAATACTCACCTAAAATACCAATTGTTAACGGTTTGTGAATAAAGAACACAAACAACATGATCCAGAAGGAACATGAAAAAACTGTAAAAAATAGAATATGTTTTAATTTCATATCAAAATTGGAAGTAAAGAAATTCAGAAACAGCCCGGCTAAACAAAATCGACTGAATAATAAAATAAGTACCAAACATTAATGCAGCCGCACGTAAAAAATATGTCATTTCATTTGTTGCGGGGAACCAAACTAAGACACATGATACACAGATCATCCCTAACATTTCAACCACACCCATTGTTGTCCCAGCACCTAACAAAGGGTCAGCAGCCGTAACCGATACAAATCGCGCCATCCCCGGAATAATACTAGCAATCTGCTCAGGTAAAATAAAACCATGCAGTCCCAGCATCCCCTGAACAATGTTAGATGCACCAGCAAAACTATCTGCACGAAATACTACCCATGCCAATACAACAGCTAAAAATGTTACCACTGTTCCAAGCCAAGAAGTTAGAATGCTCGAATATTGTAAGAAGGTCAACTTCGTTCTAATCATTTGCCAAAAATGATTTATAATAAGATATGATCCATGCATACATCCCCATACAACAAATGTCCAATTCGCACCATGCCACAACCCTCCAAGTAACATAGTAATGAATAAGTTTAAGTGTTTTCGAAGCATACCCTTATAAGCACCACCAAGAGGAATATAAAGATAATCACGCAAAAAACGAGACAGTGTCATATGCCATCGACGCCAAAACTCAATGATATTTTTGGATTTATATGGAGAATGGAAATTCAATGGGAGATCAATATTAAACATCTTAGCAATACCTATAGCCATATCAGAGTAACCAGAAAAATCAAAATACAATTGAAATGTATACGATAAAGCCGCAGACCAACTCTGGAAAAAAGTTATCACAACCTGATGTTCAGCTGCCGTAAACACTGGTGTTACATACGAAGAAAGTCCATCTGCAATAATAATTTTCTTAAACAAGCCTATTAGAAAAATAGCGATTCCTAGACTTAAATTTTTAGAGTTAAAAGTATAAACCACATTTTTTTGAAATTGAGGAATGATTTCATAATGATGAACTATTGGACCCGCAACTAATTGCGGAAAATAAACCACAAATAAACAATACTGAAGAAAAGAGTATTCTCGCGTTTTTCCTTTATAAGCATCAACCAAGTATGCAACTTGTTGAAAAGTAAAAAATGATATAGCCAAAGGAAGAACTATTTTTTCTATTCGATAGTCTGTTGAACAAGCAATATTGACATTAGAAATAAAAAAGTTAGCATATTTATAGTAGCCAAGAGCAGCCAGATTTGCTAATACACCCATAGTTAAAATAATTTTTGGTCTTATATTACGAACTGAGCGGCTTAAAATATGTCCAACCCCAAAATTAAATAACATCGAAAAAATAATAAGTGCTAAATAATTAAAATCCCACCAACCATAAAAAAAAAGGGACGCACTCAGAAGCCACATCATAGCAATTTTCTTGTTTTCAACTCGACCCAATAAAAAAAAAACTAAAAGAGTAACTGGTAGAAATAAGAATATAAACTCACGAGAATTAAATAACATTAGACCGCCCCTTTCTAGTCAATTTAAACACAGGGTCACAATTATTTTTTCTAAAATGCCCATTGTCTAACATAATGAAGCCAAACATTAAAACCCAAATAATCGGTAAGCATACAGCGTCATGAACGTGCACAATAAAGAAATAAAACAGCAAGACAGATATATATGCAAGCTTGTTTCTGTTATACATACTTGCATTTGAAGATCCTAGCTTCGCGATTAAAATCCCAAATGCAGCTAATAACATCACTCCGCCCTCCATATACATCGATAGGAGAGCACTCTCAGTATTATAGCGTTCTGTATGAAAAATCGATGTGCTCAAAGAACCAACACCAAGACCAAATAAAGGCATGTCATTTACAGCCACGGCATTCAGCCATCGATCAACCCTCACTTCGTTAGTATCGTCTCCAATAAATAATTTGTACAGAACTCTATAAAGAGGACTCCTATCATCCAAAAGGTCAAAAAACTCAACATGATTCAGAATAAAAGCAGAAATGCACACAAGAATAATAAGAATCCATAACACATTCTTATTATTAATTTTGGTAATAAAAAAATAAATCAACATGGAGAAAACAAACGCCATACTTCCAGATAAAAGTCCCAAATATATCATCAAAAGACAGACACCCTTAGACTTCCAGTTATTTCGTGCCATAAAGCTATCGTATAAAATAACAGAAAATGCCATATATGCAGCATACACTTGAATTGATCCAAGCACACTGGCACCTCTTTGCTCACCAATGAGATCGAAAGCCTCAAAATATGTCCCAGAATACAAGCCAAATAAGCAAGGATCAACAGATACTTGATACTGAGCTAGCACTCCCACCAGTAAACAACAATAAGTATTAACTTTTGCTATACATAACAGGCCTTCTAATTTGAATGAGCTCATATATAGAAAAAAAAATAACTGAAAAAAAAGATATGTCATAACCCCGACCAACACTACATTTATAGGTTGCATAAAAAATGATAATCCAGTCAGAGCAATGATGATAGATAGATATAGATAAAAATAGGCTTTGTCCTGCGTTAAAAGGTTAATTTTGTTAACGACGATCATAAAACTAAAACAGCACATCAATAACACATAAATAAACAGGTATGACTTCCAGCCCGTAAAGAAAAATATAGGCATCTGGAGTACCGCTGTTAAATAAAAAATGCCCCCCCCAAATTTGCTGAAACGCTCAATCATAAATACCCTCAAATATTAGACGAGCCTAATGCAATTATTGCATGCTCAATTTCTTTTTTTATGGATTGGACAGACACAGATAATTGCTCTCTTATCACCTTCCGATTCTGGATTATCTCTCTAATAGCTTTATCCAAGACCATTGGGTCAACGGTCGCTATTTTAAAAACATACTGGCCACATCCCAAAAGTTCAAAGGTT
Organism: uncultured Legionella sp.; assembly: GCA_964513205.1. GTDB lineage: Bacteria > Pseudomonadota > Gammaproteobacteria > Legionellales > Legionellaceae > JAGVJT01. Next base: position 62,667 of record CAZELP010000008.1, read on the forward strand.
CCTTCTGCCTTTGTTCCATGATACGAAATGTTTAAAGTTGGAACACATCTTGATGTTGAAAAAATAGAGGAATGTAGTCTTGTTGCGACAAATACATCCATTGTTGCGTAGGTTTCCACTAAATCAACACACTCATAGTTACCCTCTATTAAAGTAACATTCCGCGGGTTATTTGACTCTTTGATAATTTCTCGTGCTAATCGTAAATCCTCTACTTCAGTCTCAGGATGTCTATTGATCACCTGAGGAAATATATAAAAATGTACCTCATAATCTCTACTTAGCTCATCAAACATATTTTTAAAGACTGCAAAATAATTTTTTCTTGAGAGTTCACTTTTAAAATCAAAATCAACAATAGTAATTCCAATATTAATTTTCGAGGAGTCGGGAACAAAAATTTTTTTACCCAAAGATGAATCAAGATTAAAAGCCATATCTGGGCAAAAAGCTACTTTCTCCCGAGGAAAATGAACACCATCTTTTTTTAATAAAAACAGACTCTCCTTCTCTCGAAAATAAATTTTATCAATATACTTGATAAAAAATCTAAAAATAGCTCTCGAAAAGCGACTTTCAAATGGACCTAATGATTGCGCTAAAACAATTGTTTTTTTTCTGAATAGCTTTGCAATAAAGAACGGATGCATAACTCTTATTAAAGAGATATCTTCCCTCAGTGAACCATTTGAGCATAAAAAACTACCACCCTTGCTAATAACTATATCACTATCCTTTATAGCCTGAAGAGAGGCTCGCTCATTATTAGTCGCCCAAATTAATCCCCCCCATAATTTTATCGAAACATAATTTAAGAGGTTCTTCAAAGTATACTTAAAAAGCGCAATATGCTTGCTTTTCGTATCATATCGAACAAAACCTCTTCTGGTCTTTAAAAAAAGCTGAGGAAAAAGAGAGGGATAAACAGCATCAGCATATTTTCTTAACTCTTGATGCTCATCTATAAAATAAGGATCTTCCGCGGCAAAAGTAGACTGAAGAGATATATGACAACCGATATATTGACTCCGGAGACTCTGGATTGTTGCAATAATAATTGCAGCATCACCCTTATTAAAATCGGAGTAGCTATGAATAAGGAGAAATTGCTTCATGTACACCTTTCCTTGTGTGACTTTGGTTAAGTTCTTATATTTTATTTTCAAAAGGATTGCAACTAAATTAGCCCCCCAACTAAAGCTAATTTAGATATCAATATAAAAAGCTTCCTAATAAAATTCATCAAAGTAAAATTTTTTCTTAAACTGACAACAATCAATGAATTTATTCATGGCTTTATCCTCTATGAGATCCTCAAATTCCCTGTACTTATAAGAGACAAATCTCAGCCCATTGAGATTCATTAACGTTTCTGGTAACAACCTTCTAAAATTATAATGATAAGTATACCGCAACAATCGCTCATATCTATCTTCGTCTACTATTAATTGGTCATTACAAGCAGCGTCAATAAGTGAAAAGTAATCTTCTTTACTCTCAGGATCGAAACTGATATTTCGATCACTATAATAAAATTTTGATGCTAAAATTGTTGGTATCTTTAAGTACAGAGTTTCAAAGCCGATCATTGAGCCATACAATAGCACTGCCTTTGAAATTGAAGCGATGGATAAGCTGGTAATAGCATGATCATAAGGGATTAGAAGCACATTTTCGGGCAATCCTGAACTATTTCGATTTTTCAATATGTCGCCAATACCCTCATGGTCAGGATTTTCGGCAGGATGTGTTCGTATTATTAAAGTATATTCTTCATTCTTAGCAAACCAAGCAATGGTCTCACAGACCCAATCAACAATACTGCTAAAAATAATATTGGGTCTAAATATTTGCCCATCCCACGGAATATTTGGAAAAAGGCCAACAATTTTTTGGCTTTTTTCCAAATTTAAAACCCTATAAATTTCATCACGCTCCATAATTTTTTTGCTTTTTAAGTTATAATCAACGAAATCAAATGTGTTAACTTTATGACCAACTTTTGCCATCAAATATGCCACACTCTGCTCTCTCTGACGAGAGGTAAATTCACAATGCCCCCACTCATCATCATGCTCAGTCATTGGTTCACTTAGGTACGAGGAATTATGTGCGGCAATAATTCCTGCGCCATGATAACTACGCCCCCATGTTATAAAATGAATGGAGCGCACCAAACAAAACTCTTGCACAATTCCCCAGGTGGCATAAACTCCATGTGAAAGTAATACAAATTCAACTTTATTTTGTTTAAAATACTTATCAAGCACATGAATCACAATAAGTATTGTCTTTAGAAAACCTCTCACGAGATCTTCATCTCGCTCAAAACAAAAACTATGCCGCTTAGTATACAACTGTACTGCTGAGACCAATGCTTGATAAACCGGGATGTCCATATATTTATAGTTCATCAAATCAGATAGCGTAATTTGACTCACTTCTAGATGGATTTTTTCTCTTTCTGATTTGTCTAAATATGTATTAGTAAAAACACCAAATATCTTAAACGCAGAAAGGAATGCTTGTTGCTCGTAATAACAGAGGTTACAACGCCCCAATTTTTCCATCGAATGGTCTAGCTGGTCGCAGTAATCAATGGATTGTCCGCACATCAAAGCATCAACAGTGTATCCGCGTTTCTTTAAAAATGCAGCACAATGTCCCTCAAACATACCTGACACAGATGACATTCTAAAGGGAACTATGAGCACTTTTTTTTCAAAGTGTTTTTGATTATCTGATAACGAGCTAAACATTTTTCTCGCCACCACATAAGGATTAGGTAAGTCACGATACTTATATTTAGATATAAGCGGACCTATAAAATTTAAAGAGCTGACAATATCCATTCGCATATCCTATCACGTTAAGACCGTAAAACTATACAGAAATAAAAAAGTATTCATCACAAACACGTTCTGAATAAATAACATTCGACAATGAATATCTTATTGAAATACAGTGTCATTATTTAGCAAACTCTCTCTCAAGATTAAATCTCTCACGAGAATAATAATCTAAAATTACCCCCTTTTCTAAACGATAAACCCAATCACAATCAATCAGAGTAGAAAGTCTATGTGCAACAATAATGAGTGTTTTACTTCCATGTAGCGCTCTCACGGCATCCATGAATTCTTTCTCCGTTTCATTATCTAATGCACTAGTAGCTTCATCTAATATAACAACGCTAGGGTCAGAGTATAAAGCTCTTGCTATACCTATTCTTTGGCACTGACCGCCTGAAAGCCTAACACCGCGCTCACCAACAAATGTATTAAGACCTTCCGGTAATGAATTAACTAAATCTTCTAACTGAGCTGCTTTTAAAGATCGTTGCAACGCAGCCTGATCAACTTCAGCATCATCAATACCAAAAGCTATATTTTTTGTAATCGTATCATCCATAAGGTAAATTGATTGCGGCACATAACCAATTTGACTCTGCCAAGCACGCAAACCTGATTGTATACCAACACCATCTACCTTAATTACTCCTTCTGAAGCAGTAAGCAATCCTAAAATAAGGTCAACTAAAGTGCTCTTCCCTGCTCCACTTGTACCAATAAATCCGACTGACTTTCCATAAGGAATAGTAATAGATATGTTACTTAGCGCATTTTGTTTAGCGTTTGGGTAACGGTAACTAACAGACTCCAGAGTTAAGATGTTTTTATACTCCGATGTTAATTCATCATGTTTTTTTAAAATATTTTCCTTTAGTGTTTGAAATTCATTCGCTAACAAAACTACAACAGGAAAACCATAACGTAGGCTTTGAATACTCGTTAATAATCGATTGAGCGAAGGCATTATTCTGAATGCAGCAGCAACAAATAATCCTAAAATTGGAACGATATCATCCAACGATTTTTTTTGAGCATCTGATAATAAAACTAGAACGGTAAGCCCTACTATCGCCAAAAATTCTATCCACAGCCGTGGTAATTCTATACACGTTTTCTGTTTTTGGTTAACGGAAGTACTTATCTTGTTGTGTTGTGCGAAATATCGAAAAAAAAACTCTTCTCGACCAGACAATTTAACCTCTTTTACACCATTGAGCCCCTGTTGTAAATGCTGCAATCGGCATTTCTCATGGTGTTGGCGTATCTCACCCCATCTTCGAACATGACGCTTTATAATTTGATAGAATATTGAGACAGCAAGCACTAAAGTAGCGCCTACAAACATAGCCCCTAATGGCTCAACAACAAATAAAAAAACGACAATACCAGCAAGCGCAACCCCATCTGTCAAGACAGTCATCATAGGCATCAACATGTTATCAACTAAAAGCCTAACTTCATTTATTACATTAAGAATTAATTGAGAAGAATTTTTTTGTAAATGATAACTCCATGGTTGCTGTAAGTATCCCATAAACAATCTATTTGCAATCGCTGCTTGGACACCAAAAATAAACTTATTTTGTTTGTAGGATAAATACATCATAAAGAGCGTTTTAAAAAAATAAATCCCCAACAAAACTAACATAGCTCCAACAACTAATTGCATCTGGTTTGGGTTACCTAAAAAATTTAGAGCAGCCTGAAACTCAGGATGTCGCTCAACTATATTTTTTTGGCTCATAAAAGAAACCGCTGGAATAACTAATCCAATCCCAACCACTTCTAGTAACATAGCCACAATCATATAGAAAAATAAAACAAAAATTTGCTGCCTTTCAGATTTGATCAGAATTTCTTTCAATTTTCCATAATTGTTCACGACATATCCTAACGTTAATGCTTATAAAATATATTGTTTGACATCACAAATAATATATGCTTCTAATTTAGAGAGAAAATCCATCATCAATCACTATGTTTTGTCCATTGATATATAGCGACTCTTCAGAAAGTAAAAATAAAACACATCCGGTGATATCTACCCCACTTAACATACCTTTAGTCCCACTACATTCTTTATATCTACTTTGAAAAACAAAAGACTGATTGTCAGATATACCACCTGGAGAAATACAATTACACCGAATCCCTTCGCGTTTATAATATTGTGCGAAATACCGAGTCATGTGTATTACAGCGGCTTTGATGGCAGCATATTCGAGAGGCATAGTCATCTCTGTTTCACTGTAAAGATTAAATCTAGGCGCGATAACCCCATAAATGGAGCCCATGTTGATAATTACTCCTTTATTATTCTTTTTAAAATACTGAGAAAATCGCTGAGACACCAAAAAATAACCACCCAGATGTCTATTCAAATTTTCACAAAAATCTATGTAATCAATATCCTCCAAACGTCTTCCATAATTTTTATTGCGAGGATAAGCGTTATTTATTACCGCATAAACTCCCCCATGATAACGCTGTAACCTATCAATCAGATCATCTATAGATGATTTATCACAAATATCAAGCCATTCTGCGTGCACAGCTCCAGCACCTATATTCGATATTTCTTGTGCAACTCGTTCTGCCGCAGATAAATTAACATCTGCAATAATTGCAACATCCCCATTAGATGCAATAGCACGACAAATTTCTTTTCCCAGTAACCCAGCCCCACCAGTCACAACAACAACGCGCTTATTCAATGAAGGTCCCTCATCAAAAACTAATTATATTTTCTAAACACAGGCTGAATACTAGGTCCATTAAGAAATCGTTCAACCCCACAGTCATCATTTAATGCATCCAGATAGACAGATAACGCATGTCGCACAGCATCAAGCGTTATATTTAATTCACTTTCACCGTGTGAAAAACTGGGAGCAATCCAAGGCATCATAACACCACGAGAAATCATTTCTTGATTAAATAAAGTACGAAAAGCAAGTGATGCATGCCCAGAAGCATCTAGAGTTAGATAATTCATATTCACCGCTTCACCGATAATAAGAAACCGTTCTTGTAAACCAAGCTCACTAACAATTTCCCTCAAACCGGAACGTAATTTCGCTCCATACTCCCACAAATACGTGCATACATCATAATCTTTATATATTTTAACTGTTTCAATAAATGCGCCCAAGCTCGACATCTCTCCGCCATGAGTTGTAGATAATAGAAAAGTTCTTTCCAGTCCTATCGTATCAATCGCTGCTATTTCCATAACTTCACGTCGACCAACAAGCGCCGCTACAGAAAACCCATTTGCCATCCCTTTACCAAAAGTGCTTATATCAGGCGTAACACCAAAATAAGTTTGAGCACCCTGTAAATGCCAGCGAAAACCAGTAATCATCTCATCTAGAATAAATAACGCACTGAATTTATCACACATTTGACGAACAATATGCAAGAAATTTTCTCCGACATTTGGACACATCGAGCATACAGAATGAGATGTCAGTGGACTATTGCAAGAGGATCCGCACGGTGTTTCTGTCGTTGCAGGCTCCAGAAGTACGGCAGCGATCTGTCCTGGGTAGGCTAAAAATAACTTTTCTAAAGAATCTGCATCACCATAATCAAACAGCAACGTTAAACCAGAGTGCTCTTCTGGAATACCTCGCTTCACCGGTGTTGTACCTATAAACCAATCATCGAAAGAAAAAAATGGATGCCCTCTGGGGATGCAAACATATCGCTTCCCTGTGTAAGCCCGTGCTAATTTAACAGCAGCAGACGTCACATTGGAGCCATTTTTAGCAAACTTCACCATATCAGCAGCAGGAATTAAATTTATCATTAACTCGGCAGCATCAAGTTCCACGAGACTCGGGCGTGTCAAATTGTTTCCTTTCTGAATTTCGCGAAAGACCGCCTCATTTACTCGTGTATTCGCATATCCAAGCGTAACTGCACGCAACGCCATTCCATAATCAAGATATTTATTTCCATCAAGATCCCAAACATATGCTCCATCTCCACGATCTAAAATTTGGGGGGCATTAGACGGAAACTGATCCACACCGCGAGAATATGTATGGGCCCCTCCCGGGATAGCATTATTTAATCGAGCTTGATAACTCATAAGTCCATTCCTCTTTGCTTCATAATTGCTTCTACTAAAAGAAAATCAACCTCATCATCAATCTCCGGTGATTTCCATTTTGGCATCTCAAAACCAATTGTCTCCTCGTGATAAAACCCTTTTTTTGCAAGTAATGTATCTACTTTAGACGCATAAATACTTCCTTCCAAATGATACAAAAGATCAACATCTTGGCGTCGCAAGCTTCTTGAGTTATTTTTAACGAAAGGAATTAATTTTCCTAGACTCTCTTCTTTGTAATACATAAAAACAGGATGAGTAACTGTTGTTTCACAAATACTTACAATTGAAGAAGCATTTTTTGAGATCATCTCGCGTATAGCACTGTCAACATCATCGGCATCACGAAGCGGTGAAGTCGGCTCCAACAACACCAAATAATCATAATGTCTATTACATTCTGAAAGCCAACTCACAGCATGCTCTATCGCATCGAATGATGTCGCTTCGTCCGTCGCATATTCTGCAGGCCTAATAAAAGGTACTTCTGCACCACACTGCACAGCAATAGAGGCTATATTTTTACAGTCCGTACTAACTATGACATCATTAATTATCTGAGATCTTAAGGCTGTATCAATCGTCCATGCAATAAGGGGCTTTCCACACAGTAACTTAATATTCTTACCCGGCAGCCCTTTTGAGCCACCCCGAGCTGTGATAAGACCTAAAACACGCGGAGTATTAATCATGTGGTTTCCCTACTTTAAAAGATATTTTCTTCGCTTTTTATACATATTCAAGCATTTTGTTCGCCTCTTCGAATGATTCTATGCAGCCAACATCCAGCCAAGACTCATGAATTGGATAAGCAACTGTACGCAATCCCCTCTGTCTGATACGCTCAAAAAGAACGGTCATATCACATGTTTCTGTCTTATTTAGGAGATCTAAAACATGAGGCTCAAGCACGTATACTCCAGCATTAACATGCGTACTCACCAATGGCTTTTCCTCTATATCAATAATATCAACACCCTTCGTTTGCACTACACCAAAAGGATGTTGCCACTGATATGAACGAATTGCCATAGTCGCGGCAGCCTTATGCCTCAAATGAAAATCAAGCAGCTCATCGTAACATATATCCGTTAAAATATCGCCATTCGAAACTAAGAATGCTTTCTCTGGTCTTTGAGCCATTAAGCTCAATGCTCCTGCCGTACCTAATGGTATATCTTCTCTCAAATAATCAATTTCTACATCCCACAAGCGCCCATCACCAAAATAATCTTCTATCATGTGACCTAAGTAACGTATTGCAAGCAGAAAACGAGTGAAGCCAGCATTTCTAGCGCGCTCAATGATATGTTCAAGTATAGGTTTTCCCCCAACAGGCAATAAAGGCTTAGGACAATACTCAGTTCGAGGCTTCAAGCGAGTCCCTAATCCCCCCGCCATAATAATCATCGGATGATCACTATTATTTTTTTCCGCCAATTTATTCATTAGGTGTAGCCCAACAACCTCACGCTCTGCATTCACTATTGGAATTTGTGTTACCTTGTTCGTCTTAAACAGCCAAGAAATTGCATCATGAGGTATTTCAGGAGGAACAACTAACGGATCTCTATTTATGATAGACTCAATTGATGTGTTCAAACTGAATCCACGTAACAAACCTCTCCTAACATCACCATCAGTAACTGCACCAAGAAGGATCCGCTGTGAAGAAACCACTAAAACGATCTGAAAGCCTGTCTCATCTAAATTAGATATAGCATCTTTTATCGTAGCACTTTCTGGTATTAAACATTTTTTCCATTGTTCCTCTATATCCATATAATCACCATACATATATCAAGTATACCGTAACAGTTAGCGAACACTTCATTCTAACCAAAACGTAGATAAATACGCAATGATGAAAAGAATGTCGCCTTATACCCTCAAATCATTAAATTGCTTTTTCAAAAGCCCTGTAAAATTTGAAGACTCTAAAATTTTTATAATCTTATCTGATGCATCACCATTACCGTATGGATTTTCAACTCGCTTTAATAATCTCTGAAAATCCTTTTTATAAATTTTTGATAATGCATTCTTAATAGCACTAATATTTGATGCACAATTTATTACGCTATCTGCATGTAATCTTCCTTTTTGACGGTCACCAATATTAATAGTAGGCTTTTTAAAACTTGGAACTTCTGTAAGACCACTAGATGAATTACCAATAACCGCATCAACATAAGATATGCAACTAAAATAACGCAATTGACCCAATGATTTGAAAGCATGAGCATTTTTGTGTGTTTTCACAAAATCTTCTATTGCTTGATAAATGATCGAATTGTCAGCATCAGCATTCGGCATCGTAAAAATTAGTAATGTATTCTCCAATGTTGATAAAGCCTCAAGCAAAACATCAATTTGCACAGACGAGGAATCTTTTTCCAAAGTCACAGGATGATAAGTAATCAGCAAATTTCTCTCTAGAAATTTAATACTTAATGATTTTTCTAGCTCCTCTCGAGTAAGTAAAGCTAATTTTTTTATTGCATCAACACCTAACCCACCAACTTGAAAAACATGCTTTGGTGACTCTCCAAGTTGAATAACCCTATTTCGATACTCTTCATGCGCAACAAAATGAAGATGTGAGCACTTTGTTACTGAATGCCTGATAGCCTCATCTATACATCCTTCCGTGCGCTCACCGCCATGTATATGAGCCACAGGAATTTTTGCAAACATTGCGGCAACTACTGCTGATAATATTTCAAATCGATCTCCTAATACTAAAATTAAATCTGGGGCTAATTTATCAAGTGCCTCAGAGAAACCAAGCAAGCCCAATGCAGTAGAGCGAGATATTCCCACAGCTGAATCAGATGTCAATTGAATATCAACTTTACTATCTATGATAAATCCGTCATCCTCAATTTCTTTATATGTATTTCCAAACTTATCAGAAAGATGCATACCTGTTACAATGATCTGGAGTAAAAATGCATCTGAATACTTAAGCTTAGTCATCAAACATCGAAGCAAACCATACTCAGCACGAGTTCCTGTAATCACGCATATTTTTCGTTTTGCAAGCATATTTAATTCCATATCCTCTTAACGCTTAAAACTCAATAAGCTCATTTATCTCGTAGTTACGTTGCGATTTTCTTCCTATAAAACTATCCCAATATGTCGGAGATATACCACAGCCAGGCCTTTTTACAGTCAAATTACTTACTGTAAACGTCTCTCCTTCTTTAATGGGAGCTGCAGCGACTAACGATTTGCGAACCGCATTTTTATTCTTTAGCTCACTACAGCTTGGATTTTTCCTAGTACCCCCTAATGCAGCCTCAATATTACGAATAGCAACAACCATCTCTTTAAAAGTATGTGGCTCAATACTCGCCTTATGATCAGGCCCGGGTAAACAACAGTCTAAGGTCAAATGTTTTTCAATCACAGACGCACCTAACGCTACTGCAGCAATTGGAACCTCAATACCCAGCGTGTGATCTGAATACCCCACTCGCACACCAAAAATATCTCTAATACCAATCATAGCTCGTAAATTAACATCAGACATAGTTGTCGGATAATCCGTATTACAATGAAGCACAGTCAATGAACTCAAAGGAATACCGGATTGCTCGAGTACATTCAAAGCAAACTCAATTTCACCTAAAGTTGCCATACCGGTTGATAATATAACGGGTTTTTTAAATTGTCCGATATGCCTTAAATATGGAACATTCGTAATCTCACCAGAAGGGATTTTAAACTGTTCTTGACCTAATTCAGCCAAATAACTGACACAGCCTATGTCAAAACCCGTGGACAAAAATTTTATGCCACGCTTTTTGCAATGCTCCACCAAAATATCATGCATCTCTTCTGTTAATTCCAATTTTTTCAGCATACTATATTGCGAACATTCTAAATCAACCGAGCTCAGCTGGTAATTAGCTTTTTCAGCACATGGGGTCACCAACCGCTCCGCTTTAAAGGTTTGAAATTTGACAATATCTGCACCAGCCTCAGCCGCAGCATTAACCAATTCGCATGCCATTGCAATATCACCATTGTGGTTTACACCTGCCTCAGCAATAATAAGCGTTTTCATAATGAATCCTTAACCAGAGTTATTCGCACATTGTTCTCGCAATCCCTAATAATTGTTTGCCCCATTCCTATAAAACATTGCTCGCCAATATGAATTGATTGACAAATTTTTGAGCCACTTCCAATAAACGTTTGGCAACCAACGCTTACTCCACCATTTAAAACACTTGACGTTGAAATATGACAGTGATCGGCAATAACAACATCATGCTCAATCAACGCAAAAGTGTTAATGATACAATTACATCCAACAGATGCTCCAGCGTTAATAATAGCACCATGCATGACAACAGTTCCTTTATTTACAACCGCATGAGGAGATATGTACGCTTGTGGGGACACAATGACAGGGAAATTATCTGTCAGCGAATTTAAGGTTTCAAATAATTCAACGCGGGGCTTTGCTGTCTTAATTTGACCCAAAGTAACGAGCACAGCAACATCAGGAGTAACAATATCCAATAAATCCTGATCACAACCTATAATCGGATAATCAAAAACGTTTCGACCCACTTCATGCTGTAAGCCAATAAGTCCCCAAATGGCATATCTACCTTCCTGCTCGATAACATCAATGCAAGATCGAGCATGCCCTCCTGCACCAACCAAAACAATAGGCGATTTCACTTGATTCTGTATCATAAATTATAACGCTCCGTCTTATACAGCGCCAAGTGCTCCTTGCGACAAAACCAATCTATTGTTTCTTGGAGGCCCCGCTTTAAGCCCTCTAGACCAGGATAATGCGGCTGCCAATCCAATAATTTAAGAGCCTTATCATTACACGCCCATAATCGCTCGACTTCGCTTTTCTCTGGCCTAAAACGTTGCCCGTCCTGTTCAAAATCGATAGAGCAATGCATAAGCTCTGCAATCAATCGAGCAGTCATTTCGATTGAAATCTCATAATTACTGCCAAGATTAATTATTTCACCAATA
>CAZELP010000009.1:0-7692 GCA_964513205.1 uncultured Legionella sp.
TGACTCAGGCTAATTTTACGACTCTACTTCACCCTTCGCATATCAATTTGCTGAACAATAATCGAACGATTTGGGTTTTAATGCCACCGCACTCATTTACACAAAGAAATTTTGACCGCCTTATTCAAGCAAGTGAACAAGCGAATGCTTTTGAGGCGATTCAAAGAGTTTTCGATCAGATTATCGGTAGAAATACGAGAAGTAGGACTATCAATGAGGCACAAAGCACACATACGGCTTCAATCCATCGTAGCGTTTCAGAAAGCGCCTTGCGATTAAAAGCGTCGTATGGTGAAAATCTTGTTTTGCAAAAGACGATGATGTGCTTTCAAGCGGATATTGATGCGTTGCCAAATGATATCCTGCCATATCAGGTGGCGAAACGAGCGATGGCTCGTCTTATTAAAGAGGATGGCTTGTTTAAAGATCCTTGCTCAGATATCTCCATTCTTGAGCTATTGGCGTTGGCATATTTGGCGATTGGTGATGATAAAAAGCGTTTGGGTTCAATTGAAGACGCAAAATCGCAACTGATTCAGGGGCTCTATGAGATTCAACGTGGGTATAATTTAAATGAAACAGGAGTAGATGGCGGCAGTGAAGACCTTCCGATTTGTCCTGCTGGAGCATTCAATAAGCTTCTGGAAAAGCTCAGCATGATCCACTCAGATGTGGTGTTGGTTTTTGTGACACCAGAGCTGGCATCGTTGAAATTTCCACGTATTGTCAAAGCAGTTGCGATGGCCTATTTGAAGAAGCAAGATGCAGCGTTACTCGAGACAATCAATGCAAACAATGGTGCGATTTCCTCAATTTGGGAAGCGATCAACTTGGAGGTAGAAGATGTGCTTTGGGATGAGTTTAAAGAAGCATTTTTGAACAACCGGGCTGACAATCGATTTAAAGCGCTAATCAACACCGGTGTTGATGTGGCTTTGTCTTCCGCAGAGCTTCTGGAAATTAAACGCACTTTTCCTGCTTCGGTGACTTTGATTTCTTTCTTGAGAAATAATGAAGTCTCTTCTGATACGCCTCATGCAGCATTGATGAGTGGTCGGTAATGATATACGCGGGTTTTTTTATCAGCATCGCTGGATCCCGTGCATAAAGCACGGGACGTAGGCGACGGAGTACGCAACTCTATATAATTTAATCGTCGTCTCCCCAGCTGAGTGTTCCTCCTGCTTGATATTCGATGACTCGAGTTTCAAAAAAGTTTTTCTCTTTTTTCAAATCGAGCATTTCGCTCATCCAAGGGAAGGGGTTTTGTGCTCCAGGATACTGTTCAGGAAGACCGATTTGTGCAAGACGTCTGTTGGCGATAAAATGCAAATATTCTTCGAACATTTCAGCATTCATGCCTAAGATGCCGTTCGGCATGGTGTCTTTTGCATATTGGTATTCTAATTTTACACCTTCTGAAATCAAGTCGATGATTTCTTGTTTAAATTCCGGTGTCCATAGATGTGGATTTTCAATTTTAATTTGGTTAATCACATCAATACCAAAATTCATATGCATGGATTCGTCACGAAGGATATACTGAAATTGCTCTGATGTGCCAACCATTTTGTTACGTCGTCCCATCGATAGAACTTGAGTAAAACCAACGTAAAAAAAGATCCCCTCAAAAACAACATAGAATGCAATCAGATCTCGAAGCAAGCGCTGATCGTTTTCTTGTGTGCCTGTGTGGAAGGTTTCGTCACCCAAACTTTGTGTAAATGGCAATGCCCAAGATGCTTTTCGTGAAACAGCTGGAATTTCACGATACATGTTGAATACTTCAGCTTCATCCATACCCAGACTTTCAATAATGTATTGGTACGCATGTGTATGTAATGCTTCTTCAAACGCTTGCCGAAGGAGATACTGACGGCATTCAGGATTTGTGATATGACGATATACAGCCAAGACTAAATTATTTGCAACCAAAGAGTCTGCTGTTGAAAAAAAGCCTAAATTTCGTTTAATGATGAGGCGTTCATCTTCTGTCAGACCGTTGCTGCTGTTCCACAGAGCCAAATCAGCACTCATGTTGATTTCATTTGGCATCCAATGGTTGGCACATGCTTTTAAATACTTATCCCAAGCCCATGGATATTTGAAAGGAACGAGTTGATTGAGGTCGGCTCGGCAGTTGATGATTTGTTTATCATCAACTTGAATGCGAGCGGCTCCCATTTCAATAAATTCAAGCCCGGTTGCCCCTGATATGGATTGTCTTACGGGTGCATCAATTGTTGCTGTAGACATATGTTTATCTCCTCTTTATTGGCATGCTTCACAATCTGGATCGAGGATTGAGCATACTTTGGGTTCGTTGATTTTAACGGCATTTAAAGCGCCATCGTGTACAGTTGATTTTTCGGCATTCGTTGCACCAAGACTGCGTAAATAATAAGTGGTTTTGAGGCCTCTTTGCCACGCCAAACGATACAAATCATCCAGTTTTTTTCCAGAGGGCTGAGCCATGTAAATATTGAGTGATTGTGCTTGGTCAATCCATTTTTGGCGACGAGAAGCGGCTTCCACGAGCCATTCTGGCGATATTTCAAAAGAAGTGGCGTACCGCGCTTTCAGTTTTTCTGGAATTCGCGTGATCGGCTGAACACTACCATTAAAATATTTTAGATCGTTGATCATGACCTCATCCCAAAGGTTGAGCGCTTTCAAATCAGCAACCAAATAAGGATTGATCACGGTAAACTCGCCAGATAAGTTCGATTTTACATAAAGATTTTGATACGTTGGCTCAATGGATTGAGAAACCGCGCAGATGTTTGAAATCGTTGCAGTTGGTGCAATTGCCATGACGTTCGAGTTACGCATGCCTTGGGTTCGAACCTTGACGCGCAAAGACTCCCAATTGAGTTGTTGAGATTTATCTTGTTCCAGTGATTGGCCTCGTGCTTGTTGGAGCAGGTTAATTGAGTCAATCGGTAAAATTCCTTTGCTCCAAAGTGAGCCTTCAAAGCTTGAGTATTTTCCGCGCTCTTTTGCCAACTCAGAAGATGCATCAATTGCGTAGTAGCTGACGAGTTCCATCGACTGGTCAGCAAATTGAACTGCCGCCTCAGAAGCGTACTCTAGATTTAAACGGTACAAAGCGTCTTGAAATCCCATAATTCCAAGGCCAATTGGACGGTGTTTTAAATTTGAGTTTCTCGCTTGTGGGACTGAATAATAGTTGATGTCAATCACGTTATCGAGCATGCGAATCGCTGTTCTGACGGTTTGTTGCAATTTTTCTTTGTCGATTTTCCCGTCATTCAAGTGCGCCGGTAAATTGATGCTACCTAAATTACAGACGGCAATTTCTTCTGCCGAAGTATTGAGCGTTATTTCAGTACATAGGTTTGAGCTATGAACGACACCCGCATGTTGTTGAGGCGACCGGATATTACATGGATCTTTGAACGTAATCCAAGGATGTCCTGTTTCAAAAAGCATGGTTAGCATTTTGCGCCACAGTTTTACAGCAGAGAGTGTTTTGGCGCTCTGAATTTTCCCTTTCTCCGCTTGCCGCTCATAATTTTGGTAAAGAGTTTCAAACGCTTTTCCGTAACTGTCATGTAAACCTGGGACTTCATCAGGTGAAAACAATGTCCAGTTTCCATCTTCTTGTACACGCTTCATGAATAGGTCGGGGATCCATAGCGCCGTGTTCATGTCGTGTGTTCGTCGTCGGTCATCACCTGTATTTTTGCGCAACTCAAGAAATTCTTCTACATCACGGTGCCAACACTCGATATAAGCACAAACGGCTCCTTTGCGTTTTCCACCTTGATTGACGGCGACAGCTGTTGCGTCTGCAACGTTTAAGAAGGGGACAACCCCTTGTGAGCGACCATTCGTTCCTTTAATGTGTGCTCCCATTGCGCGCACCGATGTCCAGTCGTTCCCCAGACCTCCGGCAAATTTCGATAGCAGCGCGTTGTCTTTAATCGCGCTGTAAATACCGTCTAAATCGTCAGGGACCGTTGTTAAATAGCAGCTGGAAAGCTGAGGACGGACTGTGCCAGAGTTGAAAAGTGTAGGTGTGGACGCCATGTAATCAAAAGAAGAGAGCAACATGTAAAATTCAATTGCTTTTTCGTCTTTCTTTTCTTCGCGAATGGCAAGCCCCATGGCAACTCGCATGAAAAAAGCTTGGGGTAATTCGTAACGTGTGCCTTTCTCGTGAATAAAGTAGCGATCGTAAAGCGTTTGCAGGCTGAGGTAAGTAAACTGCATATCGCGCTGAGGTAACAATGCGCTTCCTAATTTTTCCAAATTAAAATGCGCCAATAATGGATCAAGCAAGCCTTGTTTGATTCCATGATGAATATACGCTTTAAAATAAGCCGGATATATGCTGAGCATTTCATCAAATGTTGCATTTTGGCGCAAGTGTAAATGTTCTAGTGCTTCGGATCGTAGTGTATCGAGTAAAAGGCGGGCACTGACATAAGCATAGTTGGGCTCTCTTTCAACCATCGCTCGAGCGGACATAATCAAGGCTTTATGAACGTCGGTTAGTTTTGCAAGATTGAACAAGTTTCGCAGAGCGTCTTTGACAATCAGATCAGGGTCGACTTCTTTTAGATCTCGACATGCTTCTTGGACAATCGTTTCGACACGAGCAATATCCAGTGGCTCTATATCACCGTTGGGCATGGTAATGAGCAGTGTTTTTGGATCGTGCGCGATTTTTTTTGTTTCGGTTTCTCGTGCTTTGCGTCGTTCTTCTCGATACAGAACATAAGCGCGCGCGACCTTGTATTGACCTGTTCTCATGAGCGCCAATTCGACTTGATCTTGGATGTCTTCAATGTGAATGGTGCCACCAGCAGGCAGTCGTCGTTCAAATGTACGTGTCATTTGACTGGTTAGCTCATCAATCTGTTGATACACACGATTTGAGCTTGCCGCATTTGTTCCTTCGACGGCAATAAAGGCCTTTGTAATAGCGACTTTGATTTTATTTTCATCGTACTTGACGACTTTCCCATTGCGCTTAATGGTTTTTAAAAGCCCGGGAAGATGGGGTGAAAATTCTGCATCTGTCTCTAATACATCGCGCACGGGTTCAATAAGTTCTGACATGGATCCTCCGCAAATACTCGAACACTATTGTTCGAGGTGATGTTATCAACAACAACGTCCTGTGGCTGCTAAAAACACAACATATAGTTAATAATAAAACTGTAATCACAATATAATGTGTTATAAACAAAATGGCAAGAGAATAGTATGGGAATATGCTGTGGATAAAATGTGAGTTTTTTGTGGAGTGTTTTGTTTTACATGAAATTAACACTTAATTGCTCAAAATGCCCTCTTTTAAGAGAATGGCATCGCTGACTTCTGAAAATCCACGTGCCTCGATTTCAAAATTTTTAAAATGAGCAAATAGTTGGCTTGAGCTTCCTCCATCCAAGTTGAGCGCATCCTCGCAAGAGAGTGGGGCTTTGCGCATTAAGTTTGCAAGACCGCTGGTTGTCAGAGGGGCTCGGTCTGTAACGAGCAAAATCACATGTCCTGTTTTGGTAATTCCCAATGCGGTCCTATCGGCATGTCCTGGTTTTAGAGGAGGGATTTTACCTCTAATAAGGAGTCTTGGGCCACTTTGAATAGCAAACTGGATGCTGGTATCGTCATGAAATTGAGGATATTTTACAATTGAAGCGTGGTGATTGCGAATTTGAAAAACTCCCCACCAACTGATTTGTTTCAGTTCGTTTGATAACACATGGTTGCTAATTCTTAATCCCAGAGGTTTAAAATTGCGATCAAAAAAACCACCGTTTACAGCAAGATGGGCTTTGCCGGCTTCTGCAAATTGCGCCACAGTTGCTTGAGTGCGTTTCAACTTTTTAGCGTTGATTAATTCAAGTTCATTTTGATGTAAATCAATTTTAAAAACATGAATATGTGACCAGGGTGTCAAAAAAGAGTGCGCCAAGTCTTGATACTCAACTCCAGGCGCAATATTTTTCCATGCACTCATTGCCGTTGCAGAAAAAGAAAAAAACACAACAAACGAGACGATGTGCCATATTAGATGTAATTTAAATCGAGAGGATATTTGCTTAGGCATCGTTATCTTGTATCCTTAGTTTTAACTTAGGGTCATGAGATGAATATGCAAAACACTATGTCGCAACATAACAATAGAGCACTATCAAAGTCAACAGAAGCCTTATCTTTACTCATGGAGTCTGTTCTCGAAGAGGCCAAACGTCAAGGAGCTTCGGATGCGGCTGTTTCTGTTGGTCATGATACTGGGTTTTCGGTTGATGTGCGAATGGGAGAGGTTGAAACGCTCGCTTTTAGCGAAGAAAAAGGAGTCAGCATCACTGTTTATCTTGGCACTCAAAAAGGTCATGCAAGCAGCAGCGATACCTCTTGTGAGGCCGTCTCGACCATGGTGCGCGCAGCGCTTGATATTGCACGTGTGAGTGCCGCCGATCCTTGCGCGGGTTTACCCGACAAGGAAAGCGTTGTGTTCGACTATCCTGATTTAGATCTTTATCATCCCTCCGATATGACTCCAGCTTTGGCGATTGAAAAAGCCCAAGCCTGTGAGAAAGTGGCGCTTGATTATGACAAGAGAATTGTAAATTCAGATGGCGTTTCTGTTTCAACATACGCTTTTATTTCAGGATATGCGACCACTCAGGGCTTTTTAGGCATTGTTCCCAGTACAAGACACACGCTTTCAGCCTCTATGATCGCGAAAGAAGGCGAGAATATGCAGCGAGATTATGAATATTCTGTTTCCCGTTATCCTGAGAAACTGCATTCAATCGAACATGTGGCGCATACGGCTTCAATGCGGGCTTTAGAGCGACTCGGAGCACGCTCGATTCCAACACAAGAGTGCCCTGTGATTTTGTCTTCTCGCATTTCAAGCGGCTTGTTTTCAACCTTTATCCAAGCAATTAGTGGTGGAAACTTATATCGTAAAAACTCTTTTTTACTCGATGGCATTGGAAAAGTGATTTTCCCCGAATGGATGCAAATTTATGAGCAACCTCATTTGATTGGCGCTTTAGGGAGTACGCCATTTGACAGTGAGGGCTTAATGACTCGTCCTAACATTTTGGTTCAAAATGGGGTTTTAAATCAATATGTGTTGAGTACGTATACAGGAAGAAAGCTGGGTCTTAAAACCACGGCCAATGCCGGAGGAGTATCTAATTTAACCATCGAATCGACAGGAAAAAACTTGGATGCGCTTTTAAAAACAATGGGCAGGGGTTTGTTGGTTACCGAGCTGATGGGACAGGGCATTAATCTTTTAACTGGAGATTATTCGCGTGGAGCGGCTGGTTTTTGGGTTGAAGATGGTCAAATACAATATCCTGTTGAAGAAGTGACGATTGCGGGCAATTTAGAGCAAATGTTCCGTCATATTCAAGAGGTTGGACAAGATCTTAACCCCAATGTCGCCACACGATGTGGTTCTGTTTTGATAAGCTCCATGATGGTTGCAGGAAAGTCATAAAAGATACTTAAAAATCTAATTGTTTGTTTTTGTGCTATATAATAAGATATGAAATCTTTATTTAGAGTCTTATTATGCCAGAAAAACTCTCCCGCGAAAAACCCGATGAGATCAGGGGTGATTTTAACCAGTTTACAGAAGGTGATTTGCATGGGAATCTCATGCGATTGGTCGAGACTTTGGTTTCTCACGGTATAATC
>CAZELP010000009.1:7792-65689 GCA_964513205.1 uncultured Legionella sp.
GAAACTTGTTCGTTTAATAGGAGATGTGCTCGCCGATAGGACTGGTAATGATCGGTATAATTTGACTTTAATTTCACGCTTGGTGCAACAGGGTTGTAATTTAAGAATTTTAATGTCCAATCATGACATCAACTTTATCATGGCGGTTCAGAAAGCCAAGACTAAAGAAGAGCTGATCGCCATAATCAACGATCCTGTTAAAAACGAATTTTTTAAGAAACATAATCAGGGTATTTCATTCATGAGGCTTCTTAAGTCTCTTGAAAAGAATGAGATTAGTTTCGAAGACGTACAAGCAATGGCAGGCAACTACTTTTCAACATTGGTCTTGCTTGATTATTCATTGGATACAACAACAGGTGAATTAAAGCTTTATTCTCATGCACCAGTTAATCTGAACGATCTAAGAAAGCTAGGTGATCAATTGGGTGTTGCCTATCCTGGTGATGATTGTACACATGCAGATCGAATTGAGTTTATTAAACAAGTCAATCAGGTTTTTCGTACTTTGCTTTTATCAGGAAATACAGACGTGTTAGAGGGCTTGTTTTCTGAAGGTAGTGCTGCGAATGGCGTGATTTGGCGAAGAGAAAAGGATCATACTTTTATTCCCAAATCCAAAAAAATTATCAATGTTTATGGGCATGATAAAAGCATGGATCATGTTTCTAATGTTATTCGTTTAGACAACTCATCGGGTAAAGGCAATTTAGTTGCATCGGAAGAAATGACTTCTTATGAATGTAAGGAGGGTTTTGAAAACAGCCTTGCATACGACAGCAAGGCAATAGACAGTGAGTCAATCAGCAACTTTTTGCCGGCTCGTCGTATTTTAGCGATAAAAGATTTTAATAAAGCACGTGCTCTTCTCTATAATCTTATTGAAAACACAACCGATTTAAATAGACAATCAATCTATCGAAACGTAATCAATAATTTTGACCAGTTAAATCAACGCATGGAAGTATTAAAAGATATTTTTGGCAATTCACCTGTTTTACCGATGGTTGCTGTTGGGCTGGCGGATCAAGCGTTATTGAGAGAACTAAAGAAACAGGTGACTGAACCGGCCAAACTTTCGATATTATCAAGCAAATTGGAAGAGTGGGGATATAAAGATGAAGTTGCGCCGAAAGAAGTAGCGGAACTGAAAAAAGCTGATGTTGCTCCGAAAGAAGTAAGAGAATTTAGAAAAGAGGATGCTGCTTCGACAAAAGTAAGAGAGTTTTTACGGGCGCTTGGTGTCAAGGATATGCCTGCAAAGAAAGTGGCCATAGGACAGATGTCATTTCGTGAGTTGGATTTCTCGTATACCCCAGAGCAGTTTTCAAATGCGATGAAGTTGAGCGAAGGGGCGAATATCCCTTTATTAGAAGAGATAAAAGGGCATCTTATTCAGCAGCAGCAGCAAGTGAGAGATTTTTTAGAGGCTCTTGGCGTTAAAAAAATCCCTGCGATGAAGGTGGCGAGAGGCGAACTCTCATTTCGTGAGTTGGATTTTTCGTATACCCCAGAGCAGTTTTCAAATGCGATGAAGTTGAGCGAAGGGGTGAATATCCCTTTATTAGAAGAGATAAAAGGGCATCTTATTCAGCAGCAGCAGCAAGTGAGAGATTTTTTAGAGGTTCTTGGCGTTAAAAAAATCCCTGCGATGAAGGTAGCGAGAGGCGAACTCTCATTTCGTGACTTGACTTTTTCGTGTACGCGAGCGCAGCTTTTAGAGGCGAAAAAGTTGAGCGAGAAGACGAATATCCCTCTTCTATTTCAGATAGAAAGACATATCCATAATCAGTACATGAAGGTTACTCTTGCTCATTTAAAGGAAACAGGGGCTTTGAGTCCATCTGTTGAGGAAAAAGGAGATCCTCCGAAGCCTCCGAAGCCTACTGGATTATAATAATTTTTTGCGAAAAAAATATGATCCACGTATGATGATTTTAGTTTTTTTACATACGAGGATGATAGTCAATGAAATATGTGCATATCGCTGTCGTGTCTGTGTTTTTATCTGATTTTTCTGTTGCCGGAACGATGGGTGTTCAAGAACGTTCTGATTCTTGGAACTTTGTTGGAAGCGTCAGCCTTGGTCCTGTATGGGAAAATGCCGGACAAACTCAAACGCTTTATTTAACGCCTGATATTGTTAAAACTTATGTCGCAAACGATATCACCAATACACTTTTTGATGGAGAGATTTTTTTAGGGATGCAAAAAAATCTGCCTACAGATACTTTAGGTCAAATTGGTCTTGCGGTAGCAGCAACAAGTAATGCTGCTTTCTCTGGTGTGGTTTGGGATGATGCCAACTCCTCTTTCAATAATTATACCTATCGTTATCAGTTGCAACATACACATCTTGCTGTCAAAGGAAAACTCTTATCTGAAAAAAGCGATTGGTTGATGCCCTGGATCAGTGCGAGTATTGGCGTTGGGTTTAATAGTGCGCATGGTTTTAAAAATACGCCAGTTATTCCTGAAGCCGTTATGATGCCGAATTTTTCTTGTCATACTGAAACGTCGTTTACCTATACGTTAGGAGCTGGCTTGCAAAAAATATTAAACCCACATTGGCAGTTGGGTATTGGGTATGAGTTTGCTGATTGGGGACAAAGTCAGTTAGGACGAGCGACTGGACAAACTTTAAACTCAGGTCTTGTTGTAAACGATCTGTATACGAATGGAGTCTTGTTTAATTTGACGTATATTTCATAAATATATATATTTTTCAGACTGTTAGGTTTTGTTTTGAACTTCTTATGAGTTGGGTTTAAAAAGCTTGCATTGGTTTTTTAAAAAATATAGTATGGCTTTTTTAGTTGCTTGATGACTAAAAAAAATCATTTATAACTTTCTCATGGAAATTTTTATGTATACGATAGAAGTATCAGAACATCCTTTTTATGCAATACCTCAAGAGTCTGATCATCGTGAGGTATTGGCTAATTTCTTGGCAATGTCGCAGGCATTTCCTCATCTTCAAAGTGGTAGCCACACTGAACTGGCGTGGTCATATATAAAAAACAATCGAGATATCCCTCGTGAGGTCGAGTTGACAAGTGTTGTCGGCAGTTTTCTTTGTTGGGATGAAATGGGGGCTTTTTATAAAACGCTTTCAAATGGAATCAATGCATTACCGCAAATTTTGAATACCACGCACTTTCATTCAAATATGTTGAAAAAAGATTGTAAACGTCTTTTAAACGAGGATTTACAACCCAATTATACCCTTGAAACACGAAACTATTTATTGGCTTTGTATGAAGGACTATCCTCATCCGATCATGCGACCCGAGTTGCCTATATGGTTGCTTTTGAGACGCATGCGGGCATCATGATTTTGGCGCTTTGGGATTCTTTGGCAAAGCATTTTAATTATCCAAAAGAAAAATTGACTTATTTCAATTTGCACGTAGGCGAATACGATCCCAAAGAGATTTATCATGTTGAAATGACCAATCGATTGATAGAAGAAGTTGTCTCTGAAGAAGATCGATCAAGATTTGATGAAAAATATAAAGAAGCGTTTATGCTGAACTTGAAATGGTGTGCGGACGTTGTTTCTTTGTCTACTCAAGTTGCGAATGCGATTGCGGTTTGATCGCTCGAGGTCTTTTTCTTGATGAGATTACCTGAAAAAGTCGCAAGACTCATCTTATTTAGTAGAGTCCATCCCGTTAGGGCTTGGAGGTTGTATATGGGTCTTTCTGCCGAACGACTGGCCCATATGCTTGATATTTCTATTGAAATGATGCAAGACATTGAGTCTTCAAATGCTCATCTCGAAAAAAACATGCTTTCTCGTTTGTCAGACGTTTTTAAAGTCGACTCATCATTGATTGCAATTCGTTATATGGATATTACGAAGGATAAAAAGCAGTCATTTTATGTTTAGACGATTCAGTTCACACTTAACAAAAGGAAAAATCGTGCCGTTAGTCAATATTTTTGAAAATAGCTATTGTTTGAGTGATGCTTTATCTATCGGAGTTTGCTTGAATCCGCATACCCAAAAAGCGGTACTTATTGATTCTGGTTTGGATAAAAGTAAAATCAAGTCAATAGAAAAATCATTGCCATCTGGTTACCAGATATCTGCCATTATCAACACCCATAGTCATGCTGATCATTGTGGAGGAAATGCTGCTGTTCAAAGTAAAAATCCTGATGTGCGTATTTATACCACAAAATTTGAGCAAGGGTTTGTTGAGGTTCCGTTACATGAACCGCATGGATTCAATTGTTGTGCCGAACCCTTTTCTGAGTTAAAAAATAAGTTCTTATGCGCAGAGGCTTCACGAGTGACCGATATCATTGACTATCGTGATCATGAAGTCTGTATTGGTGAAATGCCTTTTAAAATCGTCACATTGCCTGGACATTCGCCAGGAATGATCGGTGTGATTAGTCCTGATAAAGTTTTTTATTGTGGAGATGCGGCCTTTGGTGCAGATACATTTAAAAAGCATGGGGTTTTATTTTACACCAATATCAGAAACGCCCTAGAGTCGCTTGAGAAGATGAAATCATTAATTGCAGAAGGCGATTTAAGCGGTTTTGTGTTCTACCATGGGGGTGTTGAGTCACCCGCTAATGTTCCCGCTATCTTAGATGAGCACATCGCAAAAATTCGAAGCACTAGGGAATTGATTTGTTCAGAAATTATGAAAGCACCCAAAAGCATGGATGAGTTGACGGCAATCGTGATGTCTGTTTTTTCGATACCCAATAATATTGTGCAATCTGCATTAACGCAAACGTGTGTCCGTGCTTATGTAGAAGACTTACAGCATAGTAAAGAAATTGAATTATATATGGATGAAAGCAGAATGATGAGGGCTAGAGTTTCAGATTCATCTTTGTGTGCGTCAGCCATTGAGATAGATGCGGAAACCACGGCGTTATGTTGCGGACGATGACGACAAATGGAGGCATAAGTGTTTTTCTTTAATTGCGCTCAGACTTTGAAAGTGAATAAAGACTTTCTCGGTAGTTTTAAACGTATTCATTCGACAGAAGGAGTTGATATTGAACTGGAGTTTGAATTAAAAACGCCTGGGGTGATTGATTCTCCTTGTGGTAGTGGCGAGTTTTTTTATAACCCAGAGTATCGTCTTGCAGTCTTGGATGTAGTGACTATGTTCAAGAAACTAAATCTTATCAGTGAAAATGATTCGATAGCGATATATCACGAGGATACTTTTTTGGAGAATTTTTTAAATTCCAATGAAGTGAAGTCCGGTGATATGCATTCAAATATTCGTTTTGTTTTAGATGAGATGAAATTCACCTGTTTAATTGTAAATGCACCGATAGAGGAGCTTTTGTGGATGCATAAGATTGAACCGGCACTTTCAGCGTTCTGCTCTTCAGATAATGCAACTTGCCTCATTTGTTAAATTTTTAATCGAGGTTGTTTTTTAAACAACCTCGATTTTGAGTAACTCCCCACGTCATGTATGGACCCCGCCCTGGTTGTCAAGGGTTGAATTAACATTTAAACAAAATAAAGGTTGAGATGCAGTCATGTATTCGGCCTCTGGTTAAGTGATATACGTTCACTTGGGCCCTGATAGTATCTGCGTTCTTGCTCCTCTTCATCCCGACGGCTTATTCCCAGTTTGAATATTTTTAACATAGCGAAAGGATCCAGAACCATAAAATGCCGCGCCCGTTGAGCAAATGGTAAATATTAAATTTATAGTCTATTCTCCAAATTGAACTCAAAGTGAAATGTACTATGAAAACAAAGCTGGAACTAACAGAAACAATAGGCAATAAAGCCGCCAACCTAGTAGTGCTTGAATCCATGATTAAGGATTACGCTGGATCTTTGAGTCAATTAAAGACGCTGACGGTTGCCGTGCCTCAAATTTGTCCTTTGGCGCATCATGATATTTTCGAGCACTTAACAAAACACGCTCCTGACTGGGTTAATTTATGGGCGCAGTTTAAGACAGCTCAAGGGGCTGAATCCAAAAACCTTACCGCTGACGCCGCCGAAATATTGAAAAATCTTCGCCTCCTCATTAAAGACACGTTTGTCCGGCATCCTTATACCTTTGACGAATTGAGTGACTTTTTAAAAACAATGGATCCTGATTCACTGCTCATGGTCAGAAGTACCGGTAAGGAAGATGCAGTTGATATTGCAAATCCAGGTGGAAATGAAAGCGTGGCTTCTGTGAGACAAGATCCATTGTCGATTTCCAATGCAATTGGTACCGTAGTAGCCTCTTATTTTAGTGACAAATCGTTACTACAACGGTTATCAGGCAAGCAAGATATTTTAGAAGATGCTTTCATGCCTGTATTAATTCAAAAAATGATCAGTGAAGTTGCGGATAACGCCGATAATCCGGTCGTTTCTGGCGTAATGTACACCAGTCCTGCAGGCATTCAAATTCAAATGGCACCCGGGCATGGTGAATACATCGTTAATAGTAAAGGGCCGTTTGACACGGTATATGTATCACGCGAACATGTTGTTCATGCCGAAATAAATGAAAAAAAAAAGCGCTTGGTACCGGCTGAATCCGGGTTGACTTGGCAAGCCAACCCCACTGCTTTAGCAACAAACCTGTCAATTGATCGCAGAGTTGCTGCTGAAATAGCGATCGTTGGGCGTTGTATTCAAGATTATTATGAAATGCCAATGGACGTAGAGTTTGTTTATGATCCGGCATTGCATTCATTTTGTCTTGTTCAGGCGCGACCGATTCCACCAGGCAGTTCGAAACTTATTCCGCCATCTTCGATAGCCCCTACACAAGTAATATTCGTTAAAGAACATGGCGAGATGATGAAGGCACAAGTTATAACGCCAGCGGGTAATGCGGCTCAAATTATTACTAAGCCAGAGGAAATCCTGATTACTGGCAATATTTCAGACGCCCTTGATACGTACTTGCATAATCAAGATAACGTTTTTAAAGCGGTTGTGATATCAGAAAAAGCTCCTCAAACTTCACATGAGGCTGCACAATTTAATTCGATGGGTATTCCTGTTTTGCAAGTGTCTGCGTCTCAATTAAAGGATTTGGAAGAACGTATGCAAAAACCAGATCCGGTTTTGATTATTGACCCTCAACGCAAATCAATCATTGACTGGACTAAAAATATAAAAAATCATGCAAAAGCACAAGAAGAGATCCATGCAGCAGGTATCATTGAAGAAGGACTGTTTCAATCTTCATTATCTATTTATGAATCATTGCTGCCGGTCTTCAAAGCACACCCCATTAATATAAAACCTGTTTCTGATGACGTATCCAGCAGCATTGGTGATTTAATCGAAAAATCAAATTCAGAAGACCTAAATATCAGTGAACAGGCATTTAATGCGCTGATGCAACGTTTATTTCGTGATCTGACAACGAGTGCAGTTACGCCTGTCTCCTTGTATGAATCATTCGAACAACTCAAAGCTAATAAAAGCACAGTCGCACTGAAGAAAATAGTAAGTCAATTGTATCATCTAGCTCGCGATACCAGCGAAACGGTTGAAATGCAAATGCTATATAAATTGATATTCCAGCATGCGGTAATAAACGCTGCAGAAATTGCCAGTGCCATTAACAATCCAGCAATTACACAACAAGAGTGGCTCGACTCAGTGGCACGACTGGAATTATTAGTCACAGCACCGTTTAATCCAGCATTACAAACCAACTCAATTCATCAATTACTTGAGATCAAACAATCACGAGAGAAAGCCAGCAAGGTTGCTGGTTTTAAAAATCTAACCGACGAACAACAGCAATACTTCACGTCATTTTTCCAATTGAAAAAATTGATAGTTAATGATGACATGAAAGAAAAATGGACGAAGTTTGCACTTGAAACATGCAAAAAATCACCCAAGTATCAAGCCTTGGCAACACTAATGTATTTTTTACATGAAAACGGCATTACTGCCGACTGGTTGAACAGCTACTTTGATCCTAAAAAATCCATTGCTAGCATGGGAACTGAATGCAGCAAAATAATAGAAGAATTACGCCCACTGAATCTACTTGATATTCGCAATACAATTAATGTGTGGGAAAAACGACTTGCTGAATGGAGTAACCCAAAGAATTTTGATGAATTATATGCCGATTATATAAAAGACGTCACGGCGATGATTGAACGCCTTGATACGACAAATAACAGTCATCCATTAACTCAAAAAACAGTACTTAAGGCTGTTCAAGACCTCACGGAAATGATGGATAAAACCATTAAGTCATTGAAAGGAAGCCCTGAGTATCGCGAACATAATGACTTGCTTGTTGAACGATTTTATGCGTTGTTAAAGCCTTATAAGTCATTGATGGACAAGTGGGTCTCACAAGTACCAACAACAGAATTCAAACAAAGATCATATGGTCCGTCACTTAAAGAAATCATGCTCACGTCCATTAATCAGTGTTTCTCAAACTTGGAACATAATCATGATTCTCGGCAAATTAACCCTTCTGGTTGTGTGAATATTCCGTCCATAACAATTGATAGTGTGGCCGATTTTGGCAGAGGATTTAATATGGATGTGATAACGTTGGAGGATTTGTTTTCGTTGATACATCAGAATACTTTAATTGCAACAACGACGTTAGGGAAAGATACGCAGATTAAGCTTGAGCAATTGCCCGCTCCGTTACTGGCGATACATCAAGAGCTGGCAGTAAAAAATTACAAAAACACGGATGTGACGAATACAATAGATACTACTAATGCAGCCCTCATGAACACCACTCTGGCTTATCCATTGATTCGCCTTGACTATAATCTTCCTTTAAGAAATCACAGTGCCAAATTTTTACTTGATTTCAATCAAGACACAGGAGAGATAACTTTTAATGTTAAATTTTTTGGTCACAATGCTAATAATCGCATGAATACTATTGCTAATTTTGCACTATTGGAAAGTACTTTTCTTGAAATCAAAACCATACGTCAACCAAAATACAATGAACGCTCAGAACTATTAGAATGGACGTGGGCTTTTGATAGTGCACAAATGCAAAAAATAGTGACGAATTTACATGCAATGATTCAAGATTACGCTGACATGACATACTATGAATTTAGAAATGAAGCAAAATTCATGAGTCAACTCCTAGATAGACATCAAGATTTCCAATTGCCACTATCTAAGAATATACCCGAGAAATTTTTATCATTTCTCAATGAACTACCGCTGGAGGAAAAACTGCTGCCTATCACGGTGAGGTTTGGACTTAGTACGATCAAGTTTCTTGCTAAATCAAAAATGAGATTAATCAATTCTTCTGAAAGTGAACAATCAATTCAGTTAACCTACATGCTAAACGTTAATCTACAAGAGCACCCTCATTCCTGTGATCATTTGTTATGTATTACGATGGATTACAATCGTCCGGACAACACGGTTGATTTTCACATTAGTATTTCTGGCTTTAAAGACCAAAGTTTACCTGGTGCAGATATTGTGTTGGAACCGATTCTCCTTTGTGCTGAATTGGAGGGGGCATTGTTAGACGCACAAATTATTACCTACCCTCATTACAATGAATTGAACAAAGAGATAGATTGGTGTTGGCGGTTTAGTAACGATGATCATTTGTCTGAAATAGCGAAGCCCTTAGTAGAAAGCCTTATCAATTATGCTTATTTCAAACCTGATTTATATAAGCTACTTCGAATTTATACTGGAATAACAAAATCACCTGCCAGATTTGAACAGATCACTCAATGTGTTAAAGATTATTTTGAGCAAGGTAAACATGTTTGTGGCACAATAGGCCGACCTAATAGGCCCATTAAAGAATGGATTACACTAAGTACGCTCAAAGAGGAGTTCCCTCCGGAGCTCTTACCCGCAGCAGAAGCCCTGCATTTATTTGATAAGCCTGAAGACAAGAAAAAATTAATTCAAGTACAGCAGTCAATCAGGGAAGGTATCCAGAAATTAAAGGAAGGTGATGACAAGACTGTTTCCAAGGGAACTGGTTCAAAGATTTAGACCTCTGGTATGAATCTATTTAGACAACGTCCCTGAAGTTTTTTTACGCAATACGTCAGGGACGTTGTCTATAACTTTCAAATTATTGGCGTTTCCTAAGCTCAGCGCGGGCGGGAACGACGTATTCGACATCTTTCGCGACACCGAGGTTTTATCCACAGATTCTGTGGATAAAACTGTGTGTAGGGTGGTAAAAGTATGAATAAGTTTTGTGTCTGATTAAAATAAGCTTTCTTGGTTCAAATCTTGTGGCAGATTGCTTTCGGGTGCCGCATTATCATAAGTTGGAATTTCACTTTCTCGAAAGTACTCCAACACGCCTTGAGTCGGATTTTTGGCTTTCAGACCTGTTTGTGGGTTAATGTATTCTGTAACTATACTAAGTGGTGGCTTAATTTCGTGCTCTGGATAATCTTGCAGGGCTGTGCGCATGAAATCAATCCACAGCGGAAGAGCAAGTCTTGCCCCATATTCATGAACAGAAATAGGGGTGTCATAACCAACCCAAGTTACCGCAACCAGATCAGCGTTGTATCCACAAAACCAAGCGTCAACTTGGTCGTTTGTTGTCCCGGTTTTTCCCGCGATGTCATGACGGTTTAATGCCCGAGCTTCTTTGGCCGTACCTCTTTGAATCACATCTTGCATGGCAGTATGCATCAGAAAAGCAATATCTTCGGGTAATACATGAGGTGCTATATCGGTTCTCTCGTTGGGTTTCTCATGTGGATAAGGACTGTGAATCGGACGTGTTTCAATCAGTATATTCCCTTCAAGATCAACAATCCTATCGATTAAATAGGGTTCAATTTTGTATCCGCCATTTGCAAAAACAGCATACGCTGTTGCCAATTCAATTGGACTAGCGGACAGTGTGCCCAATGCAAGAGAGAGGGAATGCGGTAAACTATTTTTGTTAAAACCAAATCGAGAAATAAAATCGACGGCATAGTCAATTCCTATGTCGTCTAAAATACGGATTGACACTAAATTTTTGGAGTGGACGAGCGCCTCTCGTAAACGGGTCGGTCCCGAAAATTGGTGATCAACGTTATGCGGTCGCCAAGAGTTCACTAAACTTGGATCATCCACAACAATTGGCGCATCATTGATAATGGAGGCCATTGAATAACCTTTATTGAGTGCTGCTGCATATAAAAATGGCTTAAAACTTGAACCCGGTTGGCGACCAGATTGAATGGCTCGATTAAATTTACTTCGAGGAAAATTAAAACCTCCAACCAGTGCTTGAATTGCACCGTTGCTGGGATTGATGGCCACAAGTGCGGCTTCAATTTGTGGTACTTGGCTGAGTTTCCATGTTTCTGCTATTTTTTGTACATATACAACATCACCCACATGCACTATATCGTGTGCATTTTGAGGGGAACGTCCAACCCAGCCTTCTTTTAAAGCAGGCCGAGCCCATGACAGACCTGGCCATTCAATGGCAATCGTTTGATTTTGAGAGGTGACAACTTGTATCGAACGAGACTGGACTGATGTGACAATTGCAGGCTCAAGATCGTTTACCTGAGGGTAAGGACTCAACGCACGATGGACATTGGGCGCAGAAAAATCAGCTAAGTCAATGCGCCCGGTAGGACCTCGATAACCATGACGTTGATCGTATGCCAATACGTGCTTTTCTACACTTTCATTTGCTGATTTTTGAAGTTTACTCTGAATTGTTGCATAAACTTTATAGCCTTTACTATAAATCTCTGGGCCAAATTTATCGTATAAAGATTGGCGAATCATCTCCGCAACATATGGCGCATTCGCTTCGAGTGTTGTGCTGTGGAAGTATGCACGAACAGGCTCTTGGATGGCCTCTTGGTGCTGTGCTTCTGTAATAATGTGTTCTTCTAACATTCGATCGAGCACGTGATTTCGTCTGTTTTTTGCAGCGGCTGGATTTGCAATAGGATTTTGTGTGCTTGGGGCTTGTGGTAATCCTGCAATCATTGCCATTTGTGCCAGAGAAAGTTCTTTTAGTGTTTTTCCGTAATAAATCTGTGCAGCTGCTTCGACACCGTATGCGCGACTACCTAAGTAAATCTTATTGAGATAAAGCTCCAAAATTTTTTCTTTGGGGAGTTCGCGATCAATTCGAATGGCGAGTAGAATTTCGTTAAACTTTCTCAGAAATGTTTTTTTCCGATTGAGAAAAAAGTTTCGGGCAACCTGCATGGTGATTGTACTTCCACCTTGAGATTTTGTGCCAGTTTGGATCATGCGAATAGTGGCTCGTCCAAGACCAAAAATATCGACCCCAGGATGCTCAAAAAATCGTTGATCCTCTGTGACCAAAAGCGCTTGAATTAATGCGGATGGAATTTGATCATATGTCACCGGAATACGTTTCTTCTCTCCGTACTCTTGAATTAAGAGCCCATCATTTGTGTAAATTTGTAGGGGAACCTCCAGTTGAACTGTTTTTAGAGATTCTACGTCTGGCAATTGGCTTTCAAGATAAATGTACGCAAACACAATGCAAACAGACATTAAGAAGCCAAGACTTAGGAGCGCCCAAAGTCCTGTGCGCCAAAAAAAAGGAGATTTTTTCATGACGAGAGGGTCGAGTGGAGGAATCTTAGCAGTATACCTGTGTTTATGGTCTTTTGACAATTGTTCATTTGTCTAAACAAAGTAAGCACCTCTGAACCAGACTTTGGAGTTTGAAAAGAGATTTTCCAAAGTCTGTGAGATTGAAAACTTAGATAATTTTTTTGACAAATTCAGATTTGAGTTTCATGGGGCCGATGCCATCGATTTTGCAGTCAATGTTATGGTCACCTTCGACTAAACGAATATTTTTAACTTTTGTCCCCATTTTTACCACTTGTGACGAGCCCTTGATTTTTAGATCTTTAATAACCGAAATACTATCGCCGTCGGCAAGTGGCGTTCCATACGCATCTTGGATGATTTTTTCTTCTGGAGATGACGTCTGCGCAGACCATTCATGTCCACAATTAGGGCAAACCAAAAGATGCTGATCTTCGTATGCGTAGTCACAATCGCATTTTGGGCAGTTGGGGATGTTGTTCAAAATAAAATCCTATTTTTATCAAATGATCACCATTATATCTCAATTTCGGATTGATTTAGATTTTTTTAATATGATTTCTCGTGTTTCAGATAAAGCCTCTTCATAAGAAAATGAGAGGTGCTTCATATTGTTATTGTAGGCACTTTTATTTGAAAAGCGAATTTTATCTGGATATGAGCGAGGTATTTCAAGATCCAATGCCTCAACAGACAGCGGTATTTCAAAATCCTCATATCGCACATATGAGGAGTGATGTTTTTTTCTGTCTTTATAATACTTATTGTATAAGAAAAAATATCCTATCGGGTGAGGATGAGTTGGGAAACAATCTTGTTCCACAGGAAGATTTAATTTGAGACATTGAGAGTGAGCGTATATGGGCATTGAACAATACTTCATCATGATATGGAGCATTTGTTTCGACTCTTTAGCATGTTTGAGTTGAAGGGATGCGATCATTTGTAAAATAAGAGCGATTACTTCTTTATCTGGAAAACCTTTTTGACTCATTTCGATGGCGGTGAATATGATGGGGATGTGGTCAGTTTTGATATAACTGGCATTGGATATTTTTTCTGAGTTTGAGCTTGATAAGATTGCTTGAAAAAATGATTTAAATGGCGAAGAATATTTTTCTTGAAGGTCTTCAAGCAAATAAAAATGCTGCATGACATATTCAGAAGGCAGCGAGGGATTCTCATTGTATTCATTCCCACTCCCACTCAAAAAATGATGCATCTCGGATATTTTTTCTTCAATATTTTGTTTTAATTGCGCCCATCGTTCGTTATCGAAGGTTTTTTGAGGTGTGATTTTTTTCAGTATATCATTTTGAAAATGATAATGTGCGATGTAGCAGTTCATCTCATTAGATATTTTTTTCTCAATCTGAGTGATTTTTTCAGAATATGAATGGAAGATTTTTTCTTCTGAACCGACACCGGCTTGTAATTTTTTAATTTTTAAAATCTGAGCCTGGCTTTCTTGTATTGATTTTTTGATGTTTTCCAGCTCTATTTCGATTTGTTCATTTTCTGTATTTAAATGATTTACAATATCAAAATATTCGTTTGCTTTTAATAATTTGAATAGTTCAACGATCACATCCATTTTAGGACGAGTAGAATGAGAAAATGTTTTCAGTAAAATGACACGCTCATCATTTTTTATGTATTCTGGATAATCTCGAAAACAATCGTACAAGAGTTTTATAAAATGCGCATCAAAATAAACAAACCAGTTTGAGAAGAATTCTTTTGACGCCAAATCAGGAGATAAATTCAAATCGATGGTATTTCGTAAAAAAGTAACGGAGATGAGCATGCTGATGTAGACGTGAATCATTTCCTCTGTGTATTCATTTTTTTTGTCGCGATGACCTTCTGAAAAATATTGTTTGAAGCATGAAAGCACAAAATTTAATGACACCAAACTTAGTTGCTCTTTTAGTGTATCCGCAGAAGCCTGTTGTGTTACATTTTCTTTAATTACCCAATAAAAGTATCGTTCGATGATGAGGAGTGTGGTGAGATCGATAGCTGTTGTTTCTTCTGGATTTTGTTCGAATCTTTTTTCAAATCGGCCTAATGTGGCTTGAAAAAACGCATAAGCGTTTGGCTCACTGATGGGCATTTGGAAGGTATAATGCTGCAATAGCAGATCTTTATAGGCTTCTTTTGCAATTTTATCTTGAACATGTTGGTGAACTAGCATGTCGATTTTATTCATGGCTTTTTCAAAAATGCCAGGATGTGACACATTCTTTTGATGATGTTCATCTAAAAGAGGTTGTAGTTGGTCCATTAAATATTCAATCAAGTTAATGGTGGGTTTGGATAGGGTATTCTCTTTTTTTGCTTTTTGTTTTTTCGTCATGATTTTAAATTGCACATAAAAATAAGGTCAGTATTTTCGCTTTAATTTATTTTTATGTCAAAGTGATCTAAAAAATGATCTTTTGATTGTTTTGTGTTTAAATGGTATTATGTGATCTATTTTTGAATTTAGTGGTTGTTTTTATGCCTTGCAATACACGCTCTAAACTGAAGTTAGATAAAATTAAGATTACAGAAGCACGTTATCAAAGAGAGTTGTCGCTGCTTTTAGAAAAAGGCTTCACAGAAGCACAAGCCAATAGCATGATTATTAAAGAATGCTCGGAAGAGACGATTGATATCTTATTGCATAACTTCGATTTTTTAATGAGCTTTGATATTGGATTTTCTTTGGATCAAATGGCATTTCTTGCCTCTTTAACAGACTCAAAATTAATTTTGGAAAATCTTTTGAAGTATAACCACTCACTGAATTTGATGGGATATTGTCCAGAAGAGAAATTTCAAATAGCCAGCAGTTATAAGCAAGAAAAAGCGATTGTCTTTGTGGTATGCAATCATTTCTTGTTGCGTAAAAAAGGATATTCTAATCAAGAAATTGTGGACATGATGTCCGATCCTGCAAAATTTGATCAACTTAAAAAAATGGTGAATTATCAGATTAAGTTTAGACAAATAGGATTTCGTGAGGATTTTATTGAGCAAACTGTATCCAGGAATTCAAATTGCGCTTTTCTTGATTCTTTTCTGAAGTCTTTTGAAATATTTAAACTTCGTGGATATACAAATGACCATATTAAAAAAATTGTTGAATCAAATGGTCCTGATGCAATAGGTTCTATAATCGATTTACACGACCGTTTACTTTTTGAAGGATATCCTGCTGGTAGAATCATTCAAGTTGCTTTCCATGGTGGGATGGATTTAATGGTTGGATTGGTTAAGCTACACACAGATTTGAAAAGATTGGGCTATCCTAATGCTGTTATTCTGGCTGATTTAAGTCATTGTGGATTGAGTGCTATTCCTGTATTTCAGGAGTTTTTTGATTATTTTAAACAAACAAAGCACACTCCATTTTTTGTGTTGAATGTGGTGCGATCAGGCGTTCGTTCCGGTATATTTGAAGCAATGAGTTATATTTTATCCATGCATAATCAATTGTTGCTTCTGGGATTTAAAGAAAAACAAATCGTGACATTGAGTTTGTTCATCTCACCTACTGATTTGGGTGTGTTTATTGGGCTTCTATCCAGTTTACAACCCCAAGATTATTCTTGTGATGAAGTACTGAGCATTTTATATGGCCAAGGGATAGAGGGCGTCACTACTTTTGTGTCACAAAAAATTCAATCTGAAAATCATCAACAAAATAATCAAGTTTTAGACCAGCATTTTCATGATGTGGCTCAATCGATTTCGCAAGGACACCCATTTTTTCTAAGAGAAAAAGAGCGCGTCCCTGGAAACGATTTATCTCATTCAAATGGATTTAATTTTTAGAATCCATTTGATGATTTTTTTACATATTAGGCCACAAATAAGAAACACTGACCATGGCAGAAACGCCTTGGTAGGTTTGTTGAATCGTTCTGGTAGCCGGCGCCAACTGATGGCTTTGTGTATATTTGCCAAAATAGCTGTATAAAACTTCTCCTGACACAAAGACATTCGGTGTCATCAAATAAGATGCACCAAGACCAAGGTTATACCCCGTATTGTATCCTTGTGCTGTTTCTAAGCTGCGTCCTACGTTGTTAATATTGGTAGGCAGAATAATTGTACTTGATGTAATGGATTCGCGATTCACGACATTTGAAAATGTGACACCGGCTTCAAAAAAACTCAACCAGTTCGGTGTCATTTGATATCCTAAAACGCCATCAATGTTGTATATGGGTTTAAAATAGATGGTATTGTTAAAGACGCCATTGGCTTCAAATGTACCGTATCCACCCGCATAAGCGGTGCTGTCGTGTTGTTGAATAAACGGATAATCAATTGAGCCTTTTACTCCAAGATAATATTGTGATGAAAAAACGCGACCATACCCAATATGTCCGTCAAATAAGACGCCCGTTGCCGAGTTTAACCATTGATCACTTGAATAGACTGTGCCTGTTGGATTAACTGGAAAAGAGGCTTTATTGGCAGAAAGTTCTGTCATGGCCCCCGTCCCGAGACCTGCATAAAAGCCAGAAAAATCAGTTGAAACTGGGCCCATTCCACCTGATATTGCAACATTTGTTCCTAATATAGACGCTAAAATCCATAATTTTTTGTTATTCATTTTTTCCCTTTGATTGTCAATGCGGAGCCTAAGAATAGCATCAATATTTTTATCTTCATATACGGTCGGCGTGTTAATTCACCAATAGATGTTGAACATCAATCCTTACTTTGTAATGATTGAATATTTTATTTTGAACTGAGACTTTTTGATGGAATCTGTTAAAGAATATGAATGGGAAATACGACCTGTTGTTCAAAGCTCCAATACAACTTTGTTTTGGCATTATGTTGTTTTAAAACCATCTGAACTGTATCAAAAAGCAGATGGAAAATTGCGTTTAGCAATTGAAAGCACGATAGAAAGCTTAGTCAATCATGAATTTACATCTGGGAATCATATCGAAAAAATGTATGGCACAGAAGCCAAAACCATACGCATTAATCTTGCTGATCGACTTATTTTTTCAATTGTCGATTGTCATGGTTTAAAAATAGCATTGATTCACAGTTACATTTTGAAACATAAATTACACGAAAATCAGTTTTTATTTTCTCAGAGCACAATCAAAGCGGGTGAAAAAATTTTTTATACGGCCTTATCTCAGCGTTTCAAGTCACTTTTAAATGAAGCTCCTGCTCTTGAGCCTGAGTCACTCGATACTTTTAGAGGATTAAAACATGCTGTTGTGATGCAAAATCAGCATATTGTGCTCGATCCTCTGCAGTCTTTAAGTCTGGAAAAAAATCTTCCTTTGTTACAAAGCGGACCAGCAGGATCAGGAAAAACACTCATGCAAATCGTAAGAGTTCTTGAGCATGCAAAAATTTATCAAGAACATATTTCCGTGGTTGTGATTACCAATACGAGACTATTGGCCAATCAGATCAATCGCGTGCTGGAGTCAACTGGACATCTTTCATCAGACGTCAAGGCAGTGGATTATCAAGATTGGATTTTGGATTACAAAGAAGAACGGACCCTGGTCGATGATGGGAATTTTTACCAATGGTTTGACTCATTTTCTCGTTTGCATTTTCAACTGGCCAAGAGTCAATCTAATCAGGCGATATCTTCTGAAAAACTCACAGGTTTCAATAAAAATATATCACTTTTGATGAGTATGATGAAATATATATCAGGTCTTTCCGAGGCGGAGTATGCTGAACGGCAAGCGTTGTTCTTTGATGCTAAAAAAGAACTGTACCATATTTATAATTCTTATTGTGCTTACCTTACTTCAAAAAAAATGCTGCACCCGTCGTTTTATAAAATCCCAAATCATTTTTATGAAAACCCAAAATACACATTGCTCGCTGTTGATGAGTCACAAAACTTCACTTTACAACAAATAGAAAATTTA
This sequence comes from uncultured Legionella sp., assembly GCA_964513205.1. Classification (GTDB taxonomy): domain Bacteria; phylum Pseudomonadota; class Gammaproteobacteria; order Legionellales; family Legionellaceae; genus JAGVJT01. The sequence goes on from CAZELP010000009.1 coordinate 26,258, forward strand.
ATTGGTCAAGCCAAGCCTATATCAACTGAACATCGTGCCGTGATATTAAACTTTGATAGCCATCAAGCCATTGATTCGCATTACTCTCATCGAGCAAAAATACTGAAGCGTCTTGGCATTGACGAATCCAATCATGCTGTTTTTGAGTCTATTTATCGCTCTCCTCCGCGTATTATTGAACTGACTAATCGTTTGATCCAACAAATTAAATATCCGTTGTTGGGGGGCTTGACTGATCGATACGAAGCAGCTGTTCTAAAAGGTGCTGACACAAGCGATTTAAATGGAACAGAAGAGGGGGATTGGTCATGGATTCAATCCACTACGGAATCTCAACAATATGGAATAGAAAGTCCAAACTGGCTTGTTGTAACTCATCAAGATTATCTCAAAGAGGCTTGTCAATTGTTTGGAAATGCATGTACTTTTTCAGATGTGATTGGATTAGAATTTAGCCATGTATGTCTATACAAGCCGTTTTCTCACGAGGAATTTATTTTAATTGATAAAGATTTGGCAGCAACAACGTTAACACTTGAGCCATCTCATGAGGCTAAAAATCCGTCAAAACATCGGATACATCTGCCTATTTTAAATCAAATTATTTCAGCGGCTTTAAGAACCACTCAGCATCTTGTAATTTTTCAAAATGATCACAAGATAAAAAATATTTATCAGCGACTACAATCTTTTTTAAAAGAAAAACCTGAAAAAGTAACCGTAAAAAACTTTCAACAATCTCCGATTTTGAATCAGCTTGAGTGGTTTTGGGTCAATGGAAATGATGCTTATGTAAAGCGTTGTTTTGAAAATACCAAGACAGGTTTGCTGCTAGGGTTAAGTTATGATGAGTTTGTGGCGCAGATGCAAACAAAATTAACGGATAAGATGATACCTCAAGCCTCAAAAACGGTTCAACAAGATGCCGTGATCACCAAGAAAGCATTAAAGCCTAGTTTTTTTGAGTCGAATCAAGACAAGAAAAAAGACGCTGAAAAACCAAGTCCTAAAAAAACCACAATTAACGTGAAAAAAGAATCTACTCTCTTGCATGATAGTGCTTTAGAAAAAATGCTGATGATGTCAGTTCAAATGATGACGGCATCAGCACCCATAGAAAAAAATGGAGAACAGTATCTCCAATTCAAGCAGTATCTTGATTTACTGTTGACATCAACCTATTTCCAGTCTGTGTCGGATATTTTTTATAAAAAATATCAAAAATCATTGTTTAATCTGTTTTTATTTAATGTTCAAACTTCAGATGCATTCAACTTTTATTTTGAAGAATCACCCGATAAACTGGAATTTTTGAATGTACATTATATGAACCCAGAAACACAAGATACCTTGGAGCATGCGCTCATTTTGTTGGGTGAAAATAATTTATTGAATCAGATTATAAAACATAATTTTATTCAACCACAGCGTCATAACAAATTTCAATATTCTGCACTTTCTTGTGCTCTGATGTGTGGAGTTTATGATTATCTAAAATCTTATGAGAGCAAATTTGGCCCAATAACAGAAGCAAATTTTGAGAGAGAAAGAGGGGTGAGTTTGGGTGGTTTTGATTTCTTTTCTCAAGAAGTAATTGATTCTTTTCATCACCACACGGGATCTCCTGAAGATTGGCATCCGTTTAATGGTCATCAAAATGCAGATTTCTTTAAAGAACTTCGTCATAAGAACAGTGAAAAAATTCGAACGATGCTGACTCCTGACAAAAGCAAAGTGCACCTGAAGTTGGGTGAAACAGGGCTTGAGCCTCTACACATTGCGATACAATATCAAAGTTTTAGTTTGTGTGCGCTATTTTTGTCTTTGGGTAGTAATCCAAATGCAGCTTCAGTGGCCAATGACACGCCATTATCAATGGCAATTAAGGGTCGTGATTATAAAGTGATTCGTCTACTTTTATATCATGGTGCGAATCCGTATTTTAATCCGGATATGACAAAACCGAATCCCATTGCGTTGGCTGTGCGTTCTCGTGATGACAAGATTATCATCGACTTTTATCGATATGGTGTCATTTCTGAAGAGACAATGGATGAAATTAATCGTGTGGTGATATTTAATGAAGACTATCTTGCTTACATCAAAGGGGTAAGTGTGATGCGTTCTTTGCTTTCTGCACACGGTATTTCAAAAGAACACCCAACAAATATTCCGTCTATTATGATGCAATTACCTACAATCTATAATCATCACTTCTCTATTCAGATAAAAAATCAATCAAAAGACAAACAGTCTTTCGAAACATATTGGGATGTTTTAATTGAGAATGTTGACGCTTTTAAACATCTTTTGCGTCAAGCCTATAGCAAGAAAAAATGGACATATTGTTGTGCAGAAACATTATTGAATGGCGTAGATAACTTATTAACTTATCTTGTTCGAAAAGGATATCGAGAGCATCTCAAGGCATTGATCACGTGTATTGAAAATCCATTGTTCATGAGAAATGAAGCTCAAGAAGATATATTGGACGTGGCAATTGAGACTCGTCAAACGGATCTCATTAAGCGTCTATTGAGGTATGTTCAGAGCACCGATAGTTTTTTATTTCGAATATATCAAGCGATTATTTATGATGATTTTGAGGATTTTAGTCGATGTATTCAAAAAGGAAAAAAAGGAGCGCCTATGGATTTGGATTTTACTTCTCTGCATCATCGAAAGATACGGCATTTAATTATACTCATTGAACTTTTTGAAAGACCTCATTTTTTTACAACGGAGTTTAAATCTTATATCCCTTCTTTTTTGAAAAAAGAATATTTTTCAGAAGAAGAGAGCGTTTTAGAGTCTCACGTTTCTATAAAATGTGGACCTTAGATTTGATTGATAAGGAGTTAAGTGGATCGTACAATGTTCCATATGTGATTTTTATGAAATTTTATTGGTGAGAGTGTGATGATGGAGTCCTTCGATATTGTAGAAAAAGAAAGCGTTTCGGATAAAACCATTGTTGTTGAAAAGGAGCTTGGTCGTAGTTATTCGAAATCTCCTTTTTTTGAATCATCTCGTCCACCATTAACTGCTAAGCTTCCGCCCGATCATTTTTTGGAAAGCATTGCCACTCCTGATTCTGTTAGGGGGGCATCTAGTCCAATTAACGTGCCGAAACGTTATGCGTCGTTTGCTTTTTCATTCCAAAAAAAACTTGAAGATGGTGAGTTGTTAGGTGAAGACTCTCCGTTTCGTCATAGTCAACAGTATTGTCAGTTTATTCAAACTCGAGCGATGGCAAAAGCGAATTTGCAAAAATTTAATGAGCGGCCTGTTACGCCAAATCCAAAGGTAATGCAGTCTACAATCGAAGCAATGAAAGATTTTTTTAGACTTTCTTATGTGCACTTAGACCATTCTAATCAAGTGTTTCCTTTGGCCAATTGCAATAAATGTTTGGGGTTTTCGATTGTTCCCGGGACTTCTTTGGTCATATTGGCAATTTCTCAGGACAAAATTCCCAAAAAAGACGAGCCGTTACGTCGAAATATGGTTGAACATCTGGATCAATTAAATCGGTTATCTGCAATTTGGTATAACGAAAAGCGCATTTCTCGACGTTGGAGTTTTGAGCTGGCTAAAATCCCTACACGCGAGCAGTATTTGTTGCCTCGAACTTTATCTATGCGTGTACCGCATCATGCGACGAACGAATGGGTTGTTCCTCGCACACGTTGTGTTGAAATTGCTTTAAGTACTGCTCTTTGCAAAGCGCAAAGAACACAATCGTTTGCAATAGATGATGTATTTTTTCTGACGGTCGGTGGTGTGATTTGGGCCGATGAAACAGAAGCGTTAAGCCTTCCTCATTTTGATACCAAAAAGCGAAACTTGACTTATCGTTCAAGCGCACCGATAGAAGTTATTTTATCAGACTCAAAAATAGGATACGTCGATGTGTGGGATCCTTGCCAGGAGCATTGTCAAATTTATATGAATGAAATGCTGGCAGTTGCCAGTGCTGGTGGAGGTAGTACTAGTTATACCGAACCACGAGCAGAAGGGGATCTGTCCATTACAAGACTTGGTAGAACGTTCTAATTAGGTTAATTCTTGATTTTAAGGGGCTTTAGATAGCCCCTTTTTTTATAAATTCACGCAACTCGGTGAGTGATTGGAAACGGCTTTAATGCATTCTCGATATTCTTATAGAGTTCAGGCAGCCATCGAGGTTGTGCAAATGTATTGGTTGCCGGTTTTTCTTTTCTCAGATCATTGGGTGCGATAATAAGTTGTATATTACTTAAACCGATTCGATGAGCTAAAAGAAACAATTGATCAATTGCCGCATCGCCAATCGCAAGACAGCCGATAGAGGAAGATTTCCCATGAATAAAAATATTACCGCCTAAACGTGTTCTTCCTTCTTTACTGGCCTGTTGACGATCGAAGTCATTTGGGTAATTAATCATCATTGACAGATGCCAAGTGCTATAAGGATTGAGAGAGGTTAGACGATATACGCCTTCTGGAATTTGACGATCGTATTCTTTTAGTTTAGGGCCAAGCCGACCGCTACTTGCTGTGAGTGGATATGTATGAATATGGCGCCATGTTTGATTTTTATCTTTTGCCCATAATTGTAGTTCACGTTCTTTTTTAAAGGCTAGAAAAGCAGCTTTTTGAGGTGGATAAGCCACATTCGATTTTTTGAAATAAGAAGCAAGCTCAGGTTCGGAGGGAATGCCATAACGCTGAACAGCACGTTCGATGGCTTGTTGAAAGTCCATTTTGGGTGCCATCGCATAAAGCGAATCAGAGAGTAAAAAAAACAAAAAAAACAGATACTTATGCATAGATTTCCTTTGGTTGAGCTTAATCATTGTACCAAAAATACACCCATACATCAAATATTGATCAAAACTCCTTTTGTATGTTAGAACAATATTGCATTATATTACGATACATTGGCAAGCATCGACCAGATGCCTGACAAATTATTTTGTGCTATTCCTCCAGCATACAGCAAATTATCTGAGTCAATCGTCATAGACTGAATCAAGCGACTACCTGAGAGATTCATGCTGACCCACGTGTTGTTCTGGTAATACCAAACTTGTCCAACTAATCCATCGAACCCGGCTGTAAATAAAACATTGTGGCTATTGAAAGCCAGGGCGTAAATCTCTCCTCCTGTTGTGCTGGAGGGAGAGGCAAGAGTGATCCATCCCAAGCCGGTATACATCCAAACAGCGGTATTTTGGTTGGCGTCAACACCACCTGCATAGAGATTTCCGACATTGTCGATGGCAAGGGCATTAATTTTTGTAAAGTAATTGGGTTGATCAGAGGTTGGTAGTCCGGTTGTGGTCCAGCTTGTCCCATCGTAATACTCAACTTGAGCGTATGGTTGTTGTGAGGTTGTGCTACTTCCGTTATTTAGTTCTGCTGCATAAAGAGTAATTTTTATTGGTGAATAGAGAACCGAAGAGACTTCTGTGATGCCGCTGCTTAAACCAAGACTTGTCCAAGTGCTTCCATCGTAGCTCCATACTTGTCCTTGCTGCCCCGAGCTGTCAATACCACCCGCATAAACAGTTGAACCGTTTAGAGTAAGAGAGTTTATTGTGGTCGCGTTCGTGCTCGCCATGAAGCCTGTGTCTGTTGTGGATTGATTGGTGTTGTTGTATTCATAAACCCAAGCGCTGTATGATGTACCACCACTGGTGATTTGACCTCCTAAATAAGCAAGATTGCTGGAGTCAGTTGCGATGGCTTCTACAGGAGAAGAGGGATTGCCGGTAAAGACTGTTGACCACTCAGTATCCATAAAACGCCACATATTACCTGCGTTGCTTGTGTTTGCGCCTCCAGCGTAAATGGTTGTACCTTGGTGAGCAAGTGCGTTGAAGCCTGAATGATTTACTTCAGAAAGCACACTAATATTCAGAGGGTATTCCGTTCCGGCACAACTGATTCCTTGAGGGAAACACACAAAAAGATGATTTTTTATATTGGCGTCATTTCTGGCTACGGCTCCAGTGATTGCCAGATTAAGCTCGCACGAGTCACCTGACTGTCCTTTTGCTGCGAGATTAAAAGTATGACCACAGCCCGTTGACATCACAAAGACATTGGGTGGAAGGTATTTTATATAGTTATTTTGTCGGGCTATATTGGTGTTATTTTGGACAATGTACGTCGCGTAAACAGTCGTTCCAGAAGCGATTGTGGTTGGAAATGGAACTGTCGATGAAGGAGTAATGCTGAAAGGGAGTGCATTTGCAGATTGAATGACAATTAAGTTTGTGACTACAAAATAAGCGTAAAAAGACCATTTTTTTAACGTCATGGGGGCTTCCTTTTAAAAACGAAACGTGAGTTGACCAATAAACTCATTGATATTCAGATTAGATTGATACAGCGTTCCTGGAACGGTGACACCATCAATGCTCGAAGGCCCTAAGCTGACTTTTCCTAGCCCGGCGTACCGATAACCAAAACCGAGACGGACTTGCTCATGAATATCAAACTCGACACCACCTCCTCCAATAAAACTAAGTGAGTTTTGTGTTTGAGTCGCGTAAGTTCTTGTAAATGTTAATGTTTCTGGAACGTTTGTCGAGTAGTTGTAGGCATTGTTTTGTGAGTCGCCCACTCCAACAACGAGGTAAGGGTGGAATTTTTGATCGGTATTTCCAAAGACAACTAGCTTTGCTTCGGCCAAAATTTGTCTGGTGAGGATTTTATATTGATAATTGTATGTGTTTTGAGAGCCTGTGTCGGCGCCTTGAATAAAACTTCCTTTGGCCGTGAACGAGTTGGGTTGAACATAACCCGCACCAAGCTGTAATAAAAGTCCTTTTTGAACTTCAAATTCTGCCGCAAGGTATAAGTCAAGTAGACCTTTTTGATCGGTATCTCCTGATGCTGTATAACTATAATACTCGCTGGTCGTTATATTGGTAATCGGAAAATAAGCTGAAGAACCAATCGTAGACGTTGTGGCCAATCCACCTCCGACTGAAAAAATAAATCGCCATGGTTGATAGGGAAGTAAATAGCATTCACTTGCATATGTCGAAGAGGTTGCTGAGAGCACGGCTAAAGTCAGCAGATGAAAGATTCGTGATGTTCTGTTGATCATGTCTGTGGTTTATTCCTTTACCTATAAATCCGGATCAGATTTACACATATTTAAATGACCTGCAACTGTTTTCTTGTGATTTATGAAGGCTTACTTTGTTTCAAGTACAAATAGGATAAAAGAGCGGCTAGAAAGGCCACTATAAAACTTAAAATCATCGGAAAAACAATCGATAAAATACTCACAAGACCGCCAAAAACACAGATGAGAGCATCTCCTAGGGTTCGAAGGCTTTGTTGTATCCCCAAAACCTCACCTTGTGTGTCTGCATTGGTCATGTCAGAAAGATGTATGGTTGTTGTGGTGGTAACGGTTGTAATGCCAAGCCCAATTAATCCAAAAAAAATTAACATTAAAAATGGATGCTGAAAAAGAACCATACATGCCCAAATGCATGCCGAAAAAAATATTCCATGAGTAATGATTTGATTCCGCTGCCAGTGCCGAGAAAGGTATTCGGGAATATAAATGGCACCAAGAGCCAAGGCGAAGGAAAGAGCGATGTTGTAAATGGCGATCATCGATGGTGTCATCTCCCATTTTCCAGTGAGATAAATGGCGCTAAACTCATAAAAAATATCAACAGAAAATGTAAATAGAGTACTAATGAAGAGGAGATGTTTCAGATGTGGTAGGCGCAACAATAGAACTTTAATGTGCCGAAAGATATGAAATTGGTGCAGGAAGGCTTCTTTTTCAATTGGTTTTGAGGGAGGGTTTGTGGGTAGTTTTCTGTATACCAGTATAAAAATGGCAATTGTTGCCAAAAATGCAAATAAGAAAGGAAGGCTATAAGAAAAGTAAGTGGAAATATTTTGATCGGAAAGCAATCCACCGAACAACGGGCCTGCAATGTATCCCAAGGAGCCAATGCTATTGATTCGTCCGAAACTCGCATATTTATTAATGGTTTTAAAGTCAGCGGCAAATGCCGTTGCAATGGTATACGTTCCCTCCATGAATCCTGTGATGAACTGTCCCAACAATAAAAGCCATAGTGCATTGAGTTCAAATGCTGAAACAATACAACCATAACCAATTCCGCATCCGGCTAAACTAATCAACAGCATTTTTTTACGTCCGTAACGATCTGAGTTTCGCCCAAGAATGGGAGAGCCAATAAACTGCCCCAGAGGAAAGCAGGCTAAAGTCAGACCTAAGATGAACAGTCGCTCAGTCTCACTCCATGATAACGGAAGCAAGGCGTTTGCTGTTGATTTTAAAAAAAGAGGAGGGAAGATAGGGTACGCAATAGATGCGTTTAAAAAACTCATAAAGACAATTGCACAAATGACGCGGAATTGTTTTTTTTCTTCTTTACAACTCTCAGATTGATTCATGCAAATTCTCTGAGTGCGGAAAATTAAAGTATACCGAATAAACATTAAAAAGGGAGGAGAATCTTACCAAGGAATTTAAACATTTATGTAGAGCCCAATAGGTATCGAGAATTCCAGATCATTTTGATATGATGTTTTTATCTTATTGGCAATATTGGATTGAATATGTTTTTTCTTGATTTCCTGCAATCCATTCAGCATGATGCCCCGAAAAAAATATATGTCTTAACGACAAACAGTGCTGTTTTGGAAACACCTATTTCTTTGAGCACTGATGAAATTCAACAGTTGATTGATTTTGCAGTTCAGCATCATCCTTTTATTGAGTTTCAGTCAAAAAAAATCCCTATGTTGACCTTTTTAATGAGTCTTGGCACTCAAATAAGCCGAGATCAACAGGATTTAATTTTAGGATTTAAAGATCCGCGTTTTGAAGAGTTAATTATTCAAACGGCAGAACAAAAAATTGCTTATACCAATGCAGACGTTCCTTTTTCAGCGGTTTTTGGCTTAAGTGCAAATCCGCCGACAATGGGGCATTTGATGTTCATTCAACACCTTCTGACTCAATATGCTGATGTGCATGTGGTTTTAAATGGACAATCTCCACTAAAAAAGAAAGAAGAGTACGCGCCTGCTGATTTGCGACTTGAAATGTTGTCTGACATGCTAAGCGCATCAGATTTACCTCTGAAACAGTGTTTGATTGAGCGTGTCGAAATTGACAGAGAATACCCCTCTAGGATGATTGCGACATTGAGTTTATTAACACTCAGTTCAGCTATTTCCAAGCGATGGGTGCTTGTTCTTGGAATTGATGTTTTGTTTCATTTTCTTGAATGGTATCAATGGGATCGTATTGGTCACTTATGTGAGCTTAAATTTTATCCGCGTCCAGGTGTTGTCATCGATGTAGATAACATGTTGACTTCTCTGCAGAAAATGACAGAGCAGGGAATGTCGATTACATTGGTTTATGATACGGTTTCTTTAAAAGAAAAATACCGCTCTATTTGTTCGCAGTTAAACAAACCTGTCACGCTTGTGCATGAGCCCTTTTGTTTTTTGGAAAGTGCTTCTTGTGAATTACGTCAATATTATAAAAGTGCCACACCACAGGATACGCCTCCTGCAACCATCCATGCTTCTGTTGATCAGAAAATCAGAAAATTAAAGCTCTATGGATTTGATGAGTAAAAAGGTTTTAGCATATAACCTTTTATACTACGTCTCAGACGAATTGGGTGAGTTTGATTTTCAATCAAATGTTTTAAAGGAAGATCGCGAAAAGCGTCTCGGTATTCTCCACTAACAAATTTACTTTGATAGTGTGTCATTGTGGAAGGGACGATATCTAGACCTTCTTTTTTTAAATACTCTGAAAATATTCCATTGGGAAAAAATTGATTGAGGTAGCGTCGCATGAGATAGCGCCCAATGTGTTGATGGCGTTTTTCAGAAAAAGGAATGGCAAGAAAAAACTCAAGCAGTTTGGGATACAAAAGGGGGTATCGATATTCAAATCCCATTTTTTTTCCTATAAGGCTGCTGTATTCAATTCTCATTCGAACTTCGTGACTGTCTTTTCCTTGCAACAATGAGTACTCGGCTTCTCGCAGTGTTTTGTAAGCTGTTTTACTGTAAGGATGAATCGAAGAAATCACTTGTTTAGAGGTCTCGCAAAAGAGATTATTCAAAGCTATTTGGGCTTGTTTTATGGCAATTATCGCCTCTCTTAAAGAGGGATAACGATAACCAAGAAAAGTAAAAGCTGATCGTAATTTTTTGATTTTACTTCGATTGGCCTTTGGACCCAAAAGGCTTTCCCAGACTGCTTCATAATTTTTTTGTGCGATCAGTTCCGGTAGAAAAAAGTTATAAGGAAGTGGAGTCGATACGCCTTGATCGCCTCCAAATCCTGAAAGCAATAATTTGTATTGATCACGAGAAACGGCTTGATGAAGGGGATAAGCAAACATAAAAAAAAGATAAGGTGCAGGTCCCTGGAACCATTGAGCGTATTCATCAAATACACTCAGTAAATCTAATTTTTCTGGCGCAATCCGTACGATGTCTGCATCAGGATAGGTTTCAAAAAAATTTTCTTCATAGCGGGTTTGATAGCGTCTTTTTGCATCAGAGTGAGCCGGTGCGTTGTGCATAAATAATTTAGGGTGTAAACCTATGTTACGTGCTGCACAATAGACCGATGTGGAATCAAGGCCGGCACTAAACTCACTCGCAATTGCTGTATGTCGATGTGTTGCGTTTTCCACGGCTTCGTCAAGTAATTGAGAAAAATGCTCAACGTAATCGTTTGAGTTGGAGTAGATGATTTTGTCGCCTGTGGGAGTAAGGGCCCAAAAAGCGTGTTTGCTTATTTTCCCGTTGCGGTGAAAATGAAGATAATGACCAGGCTCGACTCGATATACTCCTTGATAAAGTGTATTGTCCGAATACTCGTGTGAGGTAGAAAAAAGTTTGAGTAATTCTTCTTTTGAAAAGTCGGGGGTTCTCGGTAAAATAGAAAATAAATCAGGTAAATTCGAATCTAGATAGACGGACCAGAGATGTCCATTTTGAGTATAGTATAGCGGTTCCATACCAAGATGATCTCGAATGATGACAAGCTCGCTGCCTGATTCGTGTAACACAGCTGCTGCGAATGGTTCATGATGATTCGCCCATAAGGATGCATCAAAAATGTCTTGGTAGCTTTCAAATCCTTCTGGCAGAATTCCTTCTGAAAATAGAATCGTTCCGTTTTTTATTTTTTTTGAAATAAGGTGTTTTGAGTGAACTTCATATTGTGTCATCATGTCCGTTTATCGAGTTTTTGAAGTAATTGTAATAAAGCTCGCGCTGCTTCCTGCTCTGCTTTTCGTCGTGTTTGTCCTACTCCTGTGGTTTCAAGATCGAGTGCTGAATTTTTAGAGTTTTCTTGAATTGAGCATGTGACCTGGAAACGTGTTTCAGATTCTGTTTCTATGGCTTGTATCAAATGATAGTGAGGCAGAGGTTTCTTGCATGCCTGTAAGTATTCTTGAAGCTCTGTCTTGGGATCTTTGGTATTTAATGTATCTAAGTTGCTTTCTAGGCGTGTTTTATACAGTTGCAAAATAATTTTTTGAGAGGCATGAAATCCATTGTCAAGAAAGATTGCGGCAAAAATGGCCTCTAAAGCGTCTGCTAAAATAGAGCTGCGGCGAAATCCACCTGTTTTGAGTTCGCCAGGACCAAGATGCAGAAAATCACCTAAGTTTAAGTCAGAGGCAATTTCGGCTAAGGTGTCGCCTTTGACTAGATGTGCCCTAAGCCGACTCAGTTGTCCTTCGTTTTGTTGAGGAAAACGCTCATACAGCGCCAGTGAGATCACTGCATTTAGAATCGAGTCTCCTAAAAACTCCAGCCGCTCGTTGTGCTGGCTGGAGGCGCTTCTGTGAGTCAATGCCATTTCTAAATATCTTACATTTGAAAAATGGTATTGAATGCGATCTGCTAAGCGATTGAGTTTGTTCAATGTGACCCCATTTTTGAAATCAAATGTCCAATGCGTTTAAAGCGAACTGCATATTGTTGTGCGTCCCAGCTCATCCATACAAGAAACGCTTTCCCTCTCAAATAATTATCAGAAACAGCACCAAAAAAGCGGCTGTCTGCACTGTCGTCCCGATTATCTCCCATTAAAAAGTAACTGTTTTGTGGCACTTTGATTTCAAAGTCATCAGAGGATGCACCGGGATGAATGTAGATGTCGTGAGTGACACCATTCAACTCTTCTTGGTAGCGAGCAACTGTTTTTCCTGAGGCTGGGTCTGTTTCATAATCCAGGAAAGTTTGAGGCATTTCTTTACCATTGATGTAGAGTTTTTTTTGTCGATAGGCAACGGTATCTCCAGGAACGCCAATTACACGTTTGATGTAGTCCAATGAAGGGTCTGGCGGCCATCGAAATACAACAATTTCTCCTGTCTTGGGGTGGCTTATGGTGAAGATTTTTTTCTCGATAACGGGCAATCGAATTCCATAAATAAATTTATTTACTGCAACAAAATCGCCTACAAGCAGAGTGGGTTCAAGTGAGCCGGAAGGAATACGGAATGGTTCAATTAAAAAAGAACGGAAAACAAGAACCGCAAGAAAAACAGGAAAAAAAGACACCGTTTTTTCAATAAATTGAGGTCTTTTTTTCGAGCCACGTCTTCTTAGATAAAGCCAGTCAATTAAGGAAATCAACCCTGTTCCTGCGGTCAATATCACGAGAATTAAAGGAAAATTCATTTTCAGTTCGTCCTATTTTTTTCGATCCGTTTGAAATACTGCCATAAAAGCTTCTTGTGGAATCTCAACGTGTCCAACCTGTTTCATGCGTTTTTTGCCCGCTTTTTGTTTTTCTAACAGTTTTCGTTTACGAGAAACATCACCACCATAACATTTGGCGATCACGTTTTTACGCAATGCTTTAACTGTTTGTCTGGCGATAATATGCGAACCTAGTGCCGCTTGAATCGCCACATCAAACATTTGGCGGGGAATAAGGTCACGCATTTTTTCTGCTAGTGCCTTTCCTCTAGTTTGCGCCGCACTTCGATGTACGATGACAGACAGCGCATCAACTCGTTCACCGTTGATTAAAATATCCATTTTGACCAGATCAGCTGCTTCAAATTTTAAGAAATTGTAGTCAAGAGAGCCGTATCCTCGACTAATTGATTTTAATTTGTCAAAAAAATCAGAGACAACTTCACTCATTGGGATATCATAAGTAACAGAGACTTGGCGGCCACTATAAGTCATACTGACTTGAATTCCACGTCTTTCTACACATAGACTGATAATTGAGCCCAAGTAATCTTGCGGCACAAGAATATTGGCTCGAACAATGGGTTCGAACATTCTTGCAATTTGCTGTGTGGGGGGAAGTTTTGATGGGTTATCAATAACGATTGTTTCGCCCTTTGTTGTTTCGAGCTGATAAATAACCGTTGGTGCGGTTGAGATGAGTTCAAGATTGTATTCTCGCTCAAGTCGTTCTTGGATAATCTCCATGTGCAACATGCCCAAAAATCCACATCGGAAACCAAATCCTAGAGCCTCAGATGACTCAGGCTCATAAAATAAAGAGGCATCATTTAAGCTTAATTTTGCCAAAGCCTCGCGGAACTCTTCAAAATCATCTGATTGAATTGGAAACAGACCTGCATAAACTTGCGGTTTTACACGTTTAAAACCAGGAAGTGCGCTAGATGCTTGGTTTTTTTCTAGTGTCAGTGTATCTCCCACAGGAGCGCCTTGAATGTCTTTGATTCCGGCAACAACATAGCCTACTTCACCTGTTTTTAATCCATCCGTAGGTGTTCTTTTCGGCGTGAAAACGCCAATTTGCGTAACCTCATAAGCACGTCCCGTTGAAATAACGCGCATTTTATCGCCTTTTGATAAAGAGCCATTGAAAATGCGCACCAAAGAAACCACCCCAAGATAGCTGTCAAACCAAGAATCGATAATTAATGCTTGTAAAGGCGCATCTGTATCGCCTTTGGGGGCAGGGATGTGGGTTATAATGGCTTCTAATACGTCGGGAACACCGATTCCACTTTTTGCACTGACTCGAATGGCATCGTGTGCCTCGATACCAATGATGTCTTCTATCTCAGCCATCACACGCTCAGGTTCTGCTTGAGGTAAATCAATTTTATTGAGTACGGGCAACACCGAGAGGGATTGCTCAATAGCCGTATAGCAAACGGCGACCGTTTGAGCTTCTACCCCTTGAGCGGCGTCAACAACGAGCAACGCACCTTCACATGCAGCAAGAGAGCGAGAAACTTCGTAACTGAAGTCGACATGACCAGGTGTATCAATGAAATTTAATAGATAGGTTTGACCGTCTTTCGCCTTATAATGCAAAGAAACGCTCTGTGCTTTGATGGTGATTCCGCGCTCTCGCTCAATGTCCATGGAATCAAGTACTTGTGCTTCCATTTCTCGATCGGATAAGCCCCCGCAATGCTGAATAAATCGATCAGCCAGCGTTGATTTACCATGATCAATGTGCGCGATAATTGAAAAATTGCGAATATGCTTTAAATCTGTCACAGCCTCTGCCTTTTCTTACGATGACGATAATCATTTTTAGTGGCTTTGATTCTATCTTATTTCTGTGATCTGGGGTAGATAGAATCGACTTAACATGAGATAATTGTTTTAGCTTAATTTAAAGACCCAGGGAAGTCATGATGTTGAAATTGGTTGGATGTTGGTTGGGATTAGGTTTATGTGTGCTGTCGAAAGTGGCCTTTGCGGATGCTTCTCTGCTGCAAAAACCAGAAGCCCGCTCTTTTATTCAAGAAATGGTAAAAACACACCACTTTAAGCGAGAAGAAGTGGTTCGTGCTTTGCGTGAAGCCGAATACCAACCTAAAATTATCGAATCAATGGAACGACCCTACGAAAAGAAAACTTGGGATGTTTATCAAGCCATTTTTCTAACTCCACAGCGCTTGAATGAGGGGCTGGCATTTTGGCAACAAAATCGTGTCGCTTTGGAACAAGCGGAGAAACAATATGGTGTGCCTGCTTCAGTCATTGTTGCGATTATTGGAGTTGAAACGCTTTATGGTAAACATCAAGGGACTTATCGTGTGCTGGACGCTTTATCAACATTGGCTTTTTATTATCCAAAACGCTCCGCCTTTTTCACAAAAGAGTTAAAGGAGTATTTACTTCTTTGCCGTGAGCATCATGTATCGCCCTCAATTTACAAAGGTTCTTATGCCGGCGCGATGGGTAAGCCACAATTTATGCCAAGTAGTTATCGATTTTATGCAGTTGATTTTATTGGGAAAGGTCATTCTAATTTGATGGAAGATGATCAAGATGCCATTGGAAGCGTCGCCAACTACTTCCATCAGCACGGGTGGAAAAAAGACCAGCTTGTTGTTCAACCTGTTGAATTGCATGGTTCGCGTTATAAAAAGTTTAATACCAATGCGCGAGTTCCTGAATATCCTTACTGGCGTCTAGTCAATGCGGGCGTTGTACCCAAATTTCCATCCAGACAACATCCAGAAAAAGCAGGGTTGATTGAGCTGAATACAACTCAAGAAGGCGCTGTATATTGGATGGCGTATCCGAATTTTTATGTGATTACTCGTTACAATACCAGTCCGCAATATGCGCTGGTTGTTCATTTACTTGCTTCGCAGCTTCAACAACAATGGGCCGCGTTACATCAAAACAGTAAACACGCATGAAAACACGAGAATTTGCGACTTGTTTTTTGTTTACCAAACATCTGGATGCGGACGGATGTTTGTCTATCCGCTTTAATGCAGATGGCGAAGAGGACGCACCGCTTAAAAAAAGAAACGCTTCTGAAATTTTAGATTTACAGGTAGAAGCCAAAACAATTGTAGTTTTACCCAGTATTTTAGCGAGTTTGCATCGTCTTGCACTGCCTTGGCTTGGTGAGCGAAAATCGCGTGAAGCCATTCCTTTTGCTTTAGAGGAAACAGTCGCACAACCTTTTTCAGAAGTGCACTTTGCATTTGATAAAGCACATTATGTAGACGGACAGTATTTAATTGTAGCCATCGACACGCAACGTTTATCCACTGTTATCGGTTTATTGGAAGAGTTGGGGCTTGATTTTGACGCCATGACTTTAGATTGGTTTGCACTTCACACAAACGAAGTTCTGGTTGCTCAGGATTATGTCTTGCTCTCTCTTACTGACTTTAAAGGCACATTAAGCCCGGTACTTGCGCAACGACATCTGATACAAGAAAATCAGCGTTTAATAGGACATCGATTTGATGACAGTGCAATTGAAGTTCAATCAGCTGCATTAACCTCTATATCCGGTCTTTTTGATTCTTTTGTTGCCCAGCGATTGCTTTCTCGGCCGTTTATTAATTTGTGCCAAGGTGATTTTCGACATTATACCGACCGTGAGACTCATTCTCGTTGGTACTCTGTTTGTGGTACTTTGCTTTTCGTATGGTTTCTCAGTATTTTGGGGACCAATGCTTTGATGTTACACCGATTAAAAACAGAAGAGGCGGGTATTCATCAGCAAATAATGACCGTTTATCAGGCCTTTTTTCCGAATGCATCTGCGAATGAAGAACATCCCAGGCTGAAAGTCGAGCAGTTTTTGAGAGAAGAAGAAAGCGGTCGAAAGGGCGATGTTTGGTACATTTTAGGACCTTTGGTTAAGTCAATTGAACAGATTGATGGCGTCGATGTAAAACAGTGGGTTTATCAAAACCGAATGATCACGCTAAATATCCTAGCAAAAAATTTTATGACGCTTGAGCAATTTGAAAATTCGCTTAAAAAACAAAACATTATAGTAAAGCAAACGCATGCAGCTGCCGCAGAAAAAGGGCTTGTAACCGCGACGTTGGAGCTTCATTCATGAAAGAACGTTTAGAAAAACTCTGGCATCAGCAAACCGAAAAAGATAAGCGAATGCTCATGATTGGTGCTGTAGTAGTTTGTTTGTATCTGATTTATGCTTGTACTTATGCACCTTTGAAAAGTCATCAAAAAGCGTATCAAGAACGTTTGAAGAGTGATCGTCAAACCTTAGTATGGATGAGAAGTGTTCAGCATTTTGCTCACACCAGAAAAAAATCAAAAGAAAAACCAAATGCATCTGAATTGTTAACTTTTATTTCACAGGCATTGCCTAAAACACCTTTTAAAAGCTATTTGTATCAACTGCAACAAACAGGGGATAAAAATATTCAATTATCTTATGACAGCGTTCCATACAATTTCTTTTTGTCTTGGCTTTCTGATTTATCGGAAAGCCATCAATTTTCAATTGAAGAATTACGTGTTGAGGGTTTGGATAAAGTCGGGCTTGTTAAATTGGTTTTGATTTTACAGGCATATAACGGGTAGGATCGGCAATTCCAGCCTCAAAAAACCCTTTTTTTCTTAGAAAGCAAC
The DNA here is from genome assembly GCA_964513205.1 of uncultured Legionella sp. Taxonomy (GTDB): domain Bacteria; phylum Pseudomonadota; class Gammaproteobacteria; order Legionellales; family Legionellaceae; genus JAGVJT01. Next base: position 43,661 of record CAZELP010000009.1, read on the forward strand.
TAGCGCATTCACCGCACGCAAGTCCTTGTTCGTTGGCATTGTAGCAGGAAGTGGATTCCTCGTAATCAACACCTAGAGAAAGACCAAGCTGTATTGTTTCCGCTTTACTTAAGTTTATAAGCGGCGCCTCTATGGTGATGGGTCGACCTTCTACCGCACGCTTGAGGGCTAGATTGGCCATTTTTTGGAATGCTTCTAGATATTCGGGTCTGCAGTCTGGGTAATGCGAATAATCAATTGCGCTGGTTCCTATAAAGATAATATCCGCGTCAATTACTTCTGCGTAGCCCAGTGCAATTGAAAGTAGAATCGTATTTCTTGCTGGAACATAGGTATTGGGTATTTCATTTGACTCTTGATGCGTAGGTACCGACAAATGTTGATCGGTTAAAGAAGACCCGCCAATGTGCCCCACTGGAAGATGAACGATCTCATGGTGAACGCCATATTTTTGTGCAATAGCGATTGCGGATTGAAGTTCTGCACAATGTTTTTGTTGGTAGTTAAAACTTAATGCAAAACACTGATAACCACGAGAACGAGCTATGGCCAGACAAGTTGTGGAGTCAAGTCCACCCGAAAATAGGATAACGGCTTTTTTCATACTGATAATTTTAACAAATGTTTTAAAGATAGACAATTACTATCAGTGATGATTGGACAGTCTTGGCTTTGCTTCTTCTGTTTGTGAAATTTCTACTTGTTTTTCCTCAGTTGGTCGAGGTGCCATCGTTTCGCGAGATGTCTTATCTTCCTCATCTATACCTACTACGAAGTTCACTTTTTGTATTTTCTCGTTATTTTCTAGTTTTTTGCATACCTTATGACCTTCTGCAATGATATCGTCATATCGGCTTGATTGATGAACCTCTTTGGCAAATCTTTGGCGAAATTTTTCAGATGGAAAAAGATTTTGAATGGCAATTTGATCGAGAATTCGGCCCAACTTTTGAAGGTTGGCTTGCATGGTGCGAAAATCTAATGGTTTTCCTGAAAGTCTGAGTCCAATATTTGTTGCAATTGCAGAAGAGACGATGAGTGCTGTGGGAAGAAACCCAATTGATGCTTTGATTGCTTTGTTGATCAAATTCATAAAGTTGTATCCCGTCATTTTTAAAATGGCAATCCAATCTTTTGCAAGGACCTGATCTTTGGCTCGACTTGCTGCAATTTTGTCTTCAACGTAAGGTGTTGGATTAAGCGCAAGTTGTATTTCTCGCCAAAAATAACGAAATGGATATCCAGGATAAAAGCTCAACAATCTAGCTAAGTTATTACTTCCTTGAGAAATGTGTTTATTTCTAAAGGCTTGAAGAAAATCATCTTTTTCTATCTGACTATAATTTGGATATGTGCCATTGGATACCTCTTCGTTGTATTGATCAAACGTACGACTTAATTCATTGTAATATTGAATTGCGTCTTTTTTATTGGCAAATGTACAGGGTGCATCTTGATCGGATAGCATTTTGATTGCTTTTTGAAGTTTTTGAAAAGAGTTTAATTTTTCAACTTTTGGAGTAAGGAGGATTTTATCCCACTGGGTTCTTTCTGTTTTTAATGCATTTTCAATTTTTTGAGTTCTTGCCTTAATCGTAGGCACATCTTTTTCCATAAAATCTGTAACAAATGTTTGTACGTTTTCAACAACGGTTTTATCAGAAAGAGTAGGGAGTCCTGTTTTTTCCAATAATTTAGAAATTTCTTCGTTTCTTTTTTTGGGGTCTTCAATTGATAATACATTTGATTTCTTTAACACATTGATGAGAGTTTTTTTCTCATTTTCATCCAACGAGCTTTTTTCTTTTCCATTGAGTGTCATGGAGTGCGTCAGCAAAATGGCTTTATATCCTAAAAAACCATACTCCAAACTGGTGAGGGGAAAAAGACCTTCTTTTAGATCGGATGCTTCGCCGATCAATGAATTTAAAAATAAATTGTACCCACTTAAAACATTCACATTGCCAACATTGGCAGAAAAACGTTGGCCTAAAATAGAGAAATTATTGGGCACTGATGGAATTTGAGGAATGTATCCCATGGCATAACCAAGACCAACAAATGCCACAAATCCAGCAATCATCTCTTCTGGATTGTTTGCCATTTTTTCCAAAATATCATTGTGTTTATCTGTTGCATTTAACAGGGCAGAAGATCCTATCGTAAAAAGCTTAAATTGTAGCAGTGCCGCTAAAGAACCATGAAATGCACCAGAGCCACCTGTCATAGGGCCTGAGTATCCAGTAAATGCTTTTGCAATACCGGATTGGATTAATTTAAAATACCCAGGTGCACCGTGCATCCATGCAAGCGCTCCAATTGGCGCAAAATTTGAACCAAAAGTTGCCACAGACATCAAAAAGAAAAAGGTTGCAGGACCTGGATGATGTTCAGCTAAATGGTGTATGACATCCTCGTTTAAGAGATACATCACTTCGTTGATCACTCTTGCTGGAGATTCGGCACTATAATCAATTTGTCTTTTTACTCCCGGAAATCGAAGAGACTTTTCTTTTGGATCGGTTTTACTTCGCTGAATCAACTCTTCAATGATGGGTTTTAAACGATCATATTCCTGCTGATATCGTTCAAATACAACGGCATCACTGGGTGATTTCTTAAACATCCTCGTAGGATAAGTAATGGCGCTTACCGCACTAAGTCCTATTGTTCCTAGTGCTTGATAACCTAAATGGAAACCAAGGCGTGCAAAATTAAGCACATTTTCAGATCGGGTAACTGCTTTTGCGAGATTCACGATCAGACTTTCATTTTTTATTTGATTGAAAGCATCTAGCATAGATTGATGTTCGTTTTGTTCTGGTTTTCCATGTTGATCGAGTCTTTTGTATTGATTATTCCAAAGACGTTTGACGGCCATTAGCGGAGAAATTCGCTCGCGAAACTGATTGATTTTGGATATTGCGATGTCAAAAAAATTACCTTTAGGATCTTGAATAAACGGCGATAAAATCACTCTGGGTAATGTTAAAAAAATTGCAACCAGTGGGATTTGAACAGCGGTCAATGTGATTTCTGTAAGAGGCGCTAGTGTATAGAGAGCAACGAAAATAGATGCTCTTTTCCCTGCGTAAATGAATAGTTGTGTCCATGTTTTAGGTAGGGTTGATAAGCTGCGTTGGCTTAATGGTGTTTCTGATATGAGGCAAATTATTTTATCTAAATCTGAGGCAGAATTTCCTTTCATAAAAGGAAGAATTGAAAAAAAACCTTCTTCAGGCAATTCTTCATCGCTGTTTTCGTATGCAGTTTGAGTATTCACATATCGTGCGCCATAAACACTGGAGTGACGCAATCGAAGCGCAGAGCGTGCGTCGATAAATGCCGATGTAATTTCGTTTTTTTGATAGTACAGATCAAGTAGATATCGACTTTGAAGAACACTGGTTATATTGACAGCTGCATTGCTAATCAATTGAGTTTGAGCACCGATAAAACTGCCTAATGATTGAGTTTGACTTTGATCTTGAGCTGAAAGAAGAAAGAACGCATTTTTTTTGTTTTTTGATAGAAATTCTGTATTTTTTTGTATGAGATTGTTTTTGAGTGTTTCGATGTCTTTTTTTATTACTGCTTTTTGTGATTCGTTTAAATCCGTGTGCGCGAGTATTTCATCAAAGTCTTGTTCTAGATTTTCGAGTTGTGCTGTGTACTCTTCAACCATATTTTTAATGGTATCGGCATCTGTTTCGCTGTTGATGTAGCGCGATAGTTTTTCTAAGTGAGTGGTTGTTTTTGATTCGAGTCTATCTAAAAAAACAGAAGTAATGACCGAAGGAATGTTTTCATTAGATTCACCATGTCGCTGATGTTCTGCGGTTTCAATGGCTGTTTCACCGCGAGCCTTGGCAAAAGCGTTTTTCAAAATATCGATAGAACTACTATTTTGAAAATTTATGTTGGGATCGGCCAACATCTTTCGAACTTTATTATATTCACTTTGGGTAAGTTGAATGCCGATATCACAGATTTTGCCCGAATCATCTGTCTCTATAACCCAGCTTTTTCCTTTTATTTCGTAAACTTTAATCGCCATTGACCACTCAAAAAAATGACTCATATCTAATTAAATAGATCAATATTGAGTCTTTATCAAGTGAGTGAGGGTTACTGTCCGGTTAGTCGAGCTATTTCTTTGGCGTAATAAGTGATAATTAAATCTGCGCCTGCGCGATGAATTGCGATAAGACTTTCGAGAAAGGCATCTTGCTCGTTAAATAGTCCATTTTTAGCACCTTGTTTGAGCATGGAGTACTCTCCGCTGACCTGGTAAGCGCATAAAGGAATTTGAGGGAAAGTCGATTTTAAACGATAGATAATGTCCAAATAGTTCATGGCAGGTTTTACCATCAGAAGATCAGCACCTTCTTCGATGTCTAGTGCCGCTTCTCTGAGTGCCTCGTTTGCATTGCCAAAGTCCATTTGATACGTTTTTCTGTCACCAAACTGTGGTGCTCCTTGTGCGGCTTCTCGAAAAGGACCATAAAAATAAGAACTGTATTTTACTGCGTAACTTAAAATAGAAACATCATAGTATTGATGTTGGTCAAGTGCTTGTCGAATGGCCGCAACCATGCCGTCGGTCATGCTACTTGGTGCAACCCAATCTACTCCTGCGTCTGCAAAACTAACAGCCTGACGAGCGAGTTGCGCTAGTGTTTCATCATTATCAATACGGGTGTTGTTTAGAATTCCACAATGTCCGTGTGTTGTGTATTCACACAAACAAACATCAGCAATGCACGTTAAGTGTGGATGTGTTTTTTTGGTTAAACGAATGGCTTTTTGAATAATGCCATCGCTTGAAAGGGATGCACTTCCTTGCTCATCTTTATGTGCTGGTAGCCCGAAAAAAAGAACACTTTTGATACCCAATTTAGAAATGACATCCAGTTCTTGTTCAAGTGCATCGAGTGGAATCTGAAAAACGCCAGGCATGCTTCGAATTTCTTGTGGCTTTTGATGTATCTCGCTCACAAAAATCGGAGCGATTAATTTTGAAATATCAAGACGAGTTTCTTTTAGCATTTCTCGAATGCTTGGCGTGGTTCTGAGACGTTTGGGGCGCTTCACTGGAGTTCGCATGAGTTCACTCTTTTTAACTGATTGATGCATATCATAATCTTATTGTGTCGCCAAGTCATGTAGATGATAAAGATAGGTCAGTGCCTCTCGTGCACTCAATGTGTCGGGGTGAATTTTTTGAATGGCTTTTTTGAGAGCGTCATCTTCTTTGGATTGAACGGTTGGAAGAGGAGGGGCCGCAAATTTTTCATCAGAAATATTTTGTAAATAGTGCTTTGCTTCTGCAATCACTTTTTCCGGAACCCCTGCTAATGTGGCCACTTCTAGACCATAACTTTTTTGAGCCGCCCCAGGGATGACATGATAAAGAAAAATTAATTGTCCTTCATGAACAGATGCCTCTAGATGATAATTTTGAATAGACGCACACTGTTCAGATAAATGCGTTAACTCAAAATAATGCGTTGAAAATAAAGTGTATGATTGAATCTGATTGGCTAAATGTACACAACAGGCGTGTGCCAATGCCATGCCATCATAAGTGCTTGTTCCTCTGCCAATTTCATCAATTAATACCAAACTTTGAGAGGTTGCTTGTCTTAAAATATGAGCCATTTCGGTCATTTCGACCATAAATGTTGAGCGATTAAGAGCCAAATCATCATTGGCGCCAATTCGTGTGAATATTTGATCGATAGGACCTATTTTTACGTGTTTTGCGGGCGTAAAACTTCCAATATAGGTCAACAAGACAATGAGCGCTGTTTGACGCATGTAAGTTGATTTCCCTCCCATATTAGGGCCTGTAATTAAGCGAACATGAGCTCCTGGCGCAAGAGATAAATCATTGGCAATAAAATGCGGCTTTAGCGTTTCAATAATGGGATGTCGACCCTCTTGAATTTCTATTCCTGGGTGCTCACTGAGGAGCGGTCTGCTCCAATTTAAACTTTCAGCGCGCTCAGAAAGGGTGTTTAATACGTCAAAATGAGCAAGAGCCTTTCCAATTTCAGTTAAAGGCGGCAGGGATGTTAACAGGACATCCAGTAAGTGCTCATACAACCATTTTTCGCGAGCCAAGGCTTTTGACTCAGCAGATAATACTTGTTCTTCAAATGCCTTTAGTTCTGGAGTGGTATAACGCTCACTCGATTTTAAAGTTTGCTTTCGTTGGTAGTATGCTGGAAGCGAGGCATTGAGCGATTGACCTTTTGAAAGCTCGATATAAAATCCATGCACTCGATTAAAACCAAATTTCAAACTAGAAAGACCGGTTTTTTGTTTTTCAATTTGTTCCAATTTTTCAAGCTCTTGCGTTGCATTTTGGCTTAAGGCACGCAGAGCATCAAGCTCTTCATCAAAGCCCTCTGCAATCACACCTCCATCACGAATTAGAACAGGAGGATTTTCAACCAGCGCCGTATTTAAAAGCTCAAAAAGTTCTGGCTGAGGCACGAGGCTATTTCGAATCTCTTGAAGTAAGGGGGTTGAGAGATAAGCAGAAAGAATATTTTGAATTTCTGGAATGACTCCAATTGTTTCCCGTAAACGAATCAAATCTCGAGGTCTCGCTGATTTTAAAGCCACTCTCGTCAAGATACGCTCAATATCGCCCGTTTGTTTGAGGAGCTCAGTCTGTGTGCTCATTTTTTGATGGGCAATGAGTGTGGAGATGGCTTCTTGGCGTTCATGTAAAACATGATGTTGACGAATTGGCTTTGCAAGCCATCGTTTTAAAAGACGACTCCCCATTGCAGTAGCCGTATGATCAAGCAGTTCAATCAGTGTGTACGCTGTTGTGCCTCGATGATTTTCAAACAGTTCGAGATGTTTTTGAGTCGCTGCATCAATATGCAAGTAAAATTCTTGTTTTTCTAAATCCAGGGTTGTTAAATGCGGAAGCGCACTGCGAGCCGTGATTTCAAGATAAGCGAGTAATGCGCCTGCTGCAGAAAACGAGGCGATATACGTATTTTCGCCAAATGCGTGTAGATCAACAACTTTAAATTGTTCTTTAAGACGAACTTTTGCGCGATTCAAATCAAAGTCCCAAGCAGGTCTTTCATGAGTCAGATGGATGGCTTCTGTTTCAAGATGAGTGCCTTGCTTTATTAGTATTTCAGCTGGTTTTAAGCGATTTAATTCGGCTTCAAGTTCGAGCTGGCTTTTTAATTCCAGTAAAAAAAATCGTCCTGTACTGAGCTCGACGCCCGCAAGTCCGATGCGATTTTTTTGTCGTTCAATCGCAAGCAAAAGATTGTCTTGTTTGGCATCAAGAAGCGCTTCATCCGTTACTGTTCCTGGTGTGAGGATGCGTGTGATTTTACGTTCCATTGGCCCTTTTGATGAGACTTCGCCTATTTGTTCACAAATCACAACTGATTCATTCTTTTTCAATAAACGTGCAATATAAGTTTCTACTGCATGATAAGGAACGCCCGCCATAGGAATGGGTGCACCGGCAGATTGTCCTCGATGAGTGAGCGTGAGATCGAGAAGATTTGCTGCTCGCTTTGCATCGTCAAAAAACAACTCATAAAAATCACCCATTCGATACAACAATAATTTGTCTGGATGCTCAGACTTGACGCTTAAATAATGCTGTATCATGGGGGTGTGTGCAGTGGACATGAGTAAAAAATGCAATAAAAGATGGCGTTGATCTTAGCAAATGTCATGGATGATTGGAATTTTTTGTTTATATTGATTATGACACTAGTTTTTTGATATAACTGGAAAATAGTTTGTGTTTTAAAAATACGGACTCATCGAAATGGAGGATAGGCCATGCGTTTCATCAAAAAAAATGTGCTTTTTTTTACTGGTGTGATAATAAGTGGTATTTTATCTTCTCAACTTGTATTTTCAGCACCTAAAGATCCTGCTTCAACAGCTGAAAATTGTCGCCAAATCGCGCTAAAATTAGATTGGCTGTCGCGTTATCAAGATCGTCCAGCCTGCACTAGAAATTTAGATGGTCTTCAAACCTACATTGCCAGTCAATACATTCTTGATAAACGATACAACGAAGCAGAGGCAATATTAAGAACGGTTGTGTATCAAATCAATTTTGCAATTGACACGATGTGCTATGGGCAGGATGACATGAGAAGCTTGGCTCAGTCTCTTTCTAAAATTATTGATACGTTATGATGGTTGTGGAGACTAGGACGTTACTGCAGTCCTTTTTCTTTTAAATCATGTTCGATTAAATCCACCAAGCAAGACACTTCGATCGTCCTTTTAGGTCTTGAAAGGGAAACAAGAGAGACGTGTTTTGCAATTTGACTGGATTGTCGATGATGATGCATCAATTTATTTAATCCTTTGAGGTAATGTTTGCGATAAATATTTTGATATAAAATGTCCAGTTTTTTAAGACCAAGAATGTCTTCTTTTTGATAAGCGTGGTCGCTTGCTGTCAAAAAGTAAATGGCACGTATGGGAAGTGCTTGTGTTTGGTATTGTTCACGTAGCGGAATGGCAAATTTATCTATTTTAGGTCTCACACGTCTTAAATGCTCCGTATCAATAGAAAGATGCGTGGCTGAGTCTTGCCAAAGCTTAATTTGAGGGAAGCTCGGATAAACCTTGAGTGTTGCATCAATGGCGCAGACATCATCCGCAAGAATAGGGTAACCTTTTTTAAAAAAAGCACCGCACAAGGTCGATTTTCCAGCACCCGAATCGCCTACAATTGAAATACACGCATCACCAATCTGAATGGCATTGCCGTGAAGAACAAAATAATCACGCTGCATTAATAAAGCACCCATACAAGATCCTAATACAAACAGTCGAACAGATGCGAGATCGATATTTTGTTCTGGTTGAATACGGATATGGCATCCGTCAGAGATTAAAAAGGTGGCGACATCTTTTATTTTAAGCCAAAATGAATTTTCTTTTGCTTGCCAATAAGGATGAATGGCACTGGGTGCGTCCAATCCGTTGTCTAAATTTTCCGCATAATCGATGGTGACATCTGGTTTTTGTATTGGAGTTGAAGCCAAGCACAACTCAGGAAAAAAAATGGGGCTTCGTATGTTTAGGCCAAAAGCGGTGTAATGGTAGTCTTCCGTTGACATTGCCGACTTCATCATGAATTATTTCTTCGAGATGATAACAAACCGGCTCTAGGCCTACAAGACTGTCAGACCTTAAACTTATCTATCGGATTGTGACAAAACCAACAAAACGTTATACTGCCAACAATATAAATATTGAGTGAAATAACCATGATAATAAAGCCCAAAATTCGCGGATTTATCTGCACAACAGCGCATCCCGATGGATGTTATAAAGCGGTTGAAGAGCAAATTAAGTACATTCAATCAAAACCCAGATTTGAAGGACCTGCACGTGTTTTAATTATCGGCGCTTCAACTGGATATGGATTAGCCAGTCGCATTACGGCAACTTTTGGTTCTGGTGCGAAAACCATCGGCGTTTTTTATGAAAAGCCAGCCGAAGGAGAGAGAACGGCTTCGGCCGGTTGGTATAATACGGCTGCGTACGAACACATTGCGCATCAGAATGGATATTATGCTAAAAGCATTAATGGTGATGCCTTTTCGCAAGAAATCAAAGAAAAAACAGCTCAATTGATTCGAGACGATCTCGAGCAGGTTGATTTGATTATTTATAGTCTTGCAACGCCGAGACGTTTGCACCCTGTTACAGGTCAGTTACACTCATCTGTTCTGAAGCCAGTTGGGGCACCTTTTGTTGGTAAAACAGTCGATGTATTTCGTGGTGAAGTGAAAGAGGTTGCGATTGAGCCAGCAAGTCAACAAGAAATTTCCGATACAATTGCCGTCATGGGCGGAGATGATTGGAAAATGTGGATCGAGTTTCTTCTCAAAGAAAACTTATTGGCTGATGGCATACAAACAGTTGCGTATTCTTATATTGGCCCTGAAGTGACGTATCGCTTGTATAAAGAGGGCACAATAGGTCATGCAAAAATTGATTTAAAGCACACAGCCGATATGCTCAATGAAAAGCTCAGGTCTCTCCATGGGAAAGCCGTAATCTCTGTGGACAAAGCAGTTGTGACTCAATCGAGCGCGGCAATTCCGGTTGTCCCACTTTACATTGCGTTGCTGTTCAAACTGATGAAAGAAAATGGCACACATGAAGGGTGTATTGAGCAGATATATCGATTGTTTCATGATCATCTGTATGCGAATAATCCGCCGATGCGTGACGAAGAGGGATATATACGAATCGATGATCTTGAAATGCAGGAAGAAACGCAAGATAAAATTAGAGCGTTATTTGCCGAAGTGTCAACTGAAAATATTATGCAACTATCTGATTTAAAAGGATATCAGGACGATTTTTATCGTTTGTTTGGATTTAACATCTCGGGTGTTGATTATGACTCAGACGTAAACCCAATCAGAACAATTCCTTCTATTGAATCTATTTAAATCTTAATCGATAGGGTGTGCCTGAGCGCACCCTAGGAAGCTTATTAATAAGTCGTTTTTGAACGATGATTGAGTTTGTCCCCACTGAGCACTCTGTGCATCATCAATTCCGAGTGAGAATTTTTTTGAGCCTTTGAAAAAATTGATTTGGGTTCTGATAACACTTTTTTCAAAGGAATGGGCGACAACTCATCATCAGAAATGTGTTCAGATGATTTTTTAGGCGTATAAGAGAAGAGGCCCCAACTATTCAGCACGTGTGTGGGTACGGTTTTTTCTCTTTTGGCTAAAATTTCCTGGGATTCAGGTTTCAGGCGATCGAGGTAAGCGGTATACATTCCAGAAAAAAGATTATGTTGCGTATGATTGATGAGTTTTTCAAGAGATGTCTCATCCATTTCTTGAACAGCATTTTTTATGATGTGACTTAAGAGAACACTGTCGTCGCTGTTTTTTCTTTTGATTTCTAGAATATCATCTGCCGATCTAGATTTTAATTCTTCCGTCATGGGGTGCTCTATAAAATTTTCTTTTTGAAGTTTGAGCATGGCGATCGTTGGTAAAAGTTCTGTTTCTAGCACATTGTTGGGTGAGTGTTTACCTGAAAGTGGATCTGAAAATCGATTAAACCGATTAAACCCCGCTTGAGCAAGTGTATCTGAAAGATGGCACAGTTTTAGCGTGGTGATAGCCAGTTCGATTGCTTCGAGTAATTCAATTTCTGTGTATTTTTTTGCCTCAACATCAAGCGTTTTATTTTCGTGATCGAGGCTATGCGCCGCATCTTCATAAAAAATTGAGTTTTCATGATGTCGTTCAGATGTGTGTGCTAAAGTAATGGTCATGCCTAAATAAGCGGATGCTTCTGTATCTACTTTGTGAGGGATTTCAATTGGATAATGAACCAAATCACCTTGTTGGTATAAATCAGTGGCGATTTCTAAGATCCCATCTTGGCTTTCGAATGTCGCTTGTCTTGAAAAACGCTCGCCAGAAACACCATCTTTTGCAGTTGGGACGAGATTATAACGATTAAAAAGAGGGGCTCCTTCTGTCTTGGTGTATTGGTGGTTTTTTAACCCTCCAAGCAAGACTCTAGATGTGAGTTGCCAGCTATGTTCATGGATATGATTCTCATCATCTCTTATTTTTCGATTGAGATTACTAATCACATATCCAGGTTCATCAGATTGTTTGACCATATTGTACGTATGCAGTCTCAAAACCCATTCTTGAGTGCCGCGACCTTTCATTAACACAAGTTTATCGAATAAATCACTTTTTCGTGACAGCGCAAGTGTTGTTTCAAAAAAAACAGAATTTGTTTTGATTTCTTCTAGGAGAGCAATCACATCGTTTAGAGTTAGATCTTTGATATCCTCTGAAAGTGCGCTTGATAATCGGGTTTTGAGATAATGATTTTCATATTTTTTACAAATATGATCTTCTATCTCTTTATATTTACTTCGCACTTTAGATCTCCAATGCATTCAAAAATGAAAAAAGAGTAATTTTATCTTATTTTGTCAAATAAAAACACCACTTGTGTTTAAAGCGGAGCCTAAACAATCCATAGATATTACCCCATTCGTTTAATAAAGGGGGATTGAGAACCAGCTAGTTAGTATTTTCTGTGAAAAAGAGAATATACTGTAACCCATGATAAAATTGACTTAGATCATACAGTCTGAGTATAATATGCTCTTAATGGTTAAATAAACAATAAATCGAGAGGGAAGTATGTCATCCAGCCGTTTTATAGAAACATATTTTAGTGAACTAGAAACTTCTATTCAATCATATCCTCTCCAATTTCCTGATGCACGTGATAGAGAGGGCTTAAGATTTTATTTTAGACCCTACTGCCGTAATGGCGCTCTTCCAAAAGATGTAGAAATAGAAAAAAAGGTTATTGCGAGTTTGCACCTTACTTTAACGAAAGGTACAGATGACGATATTCATAGATTAAAAACGATATTATTAAACAAAGCCAATGATGGTCTTTTGTTGGCAATTATATACCGAATGAAATATTGTAAAAGTATAGATGGGGCATATATTGCACCAGCATTGTCTTTACTGCTACCCCGAATTATGGAAATGGAAGACTCATTGCAAGAGCAAGCCTTTGAAGGGAAAATCATTGAATCTCTTAATGTTGCGACATCTAAATACAGTTACAGAGAAGATCACGAGGTTGCACAATATCTGAACCAAGGAATATTTGGTGTTGCAAGAGTGATTTATCAATTACACGATAAGATAAAAAATTTAAAGGAACGAAAAGAAAATGCCGCAGCTGAGGCGATGAGTACGGTACAACAGAACTTAGTCAGTTATTTAAAAGAGTATCTTACTTCTTCACCTGATGATCCAAATGCACTGAATAAGTTTTATAAGAAAAGCCAAGGCATGACCAAGCTACCCGAGTTTGATATATTGAAGCAACATCGCGGTTGGAGTCATTTTCTTGCTAATCTATTACTCGCTTTTAGCACCTTAGGCCTTTCTGTTCTCTGCTGTGCATGGTGGACTCGCGGTGAACAGTTCTTTTTTAATAATCTATATCGTACCGATTCGATAAAATGTCTTGAAGAAATCACACAAAAAATTGATGGTATTTCCTCCAAGACTTATTGAAATGCTCTCTGTGCATGACAAGTTTTTTGTCATGCTGACACCAACATGTTGTCAAACTTCAGAAAGAGTTTTTGCGAGAGTTCCTCTTTCTGATATGATGTTGTTTTCTTATTGGATTTCTGTCGCAATATGTCGAATTCGTCTTTTTTTAAAACTGTTATTTTTCATGACGACAATGTATTACTCAATGATAATGGAATTTTTTGGGAAAGTGATGTTTCTCTTTTTGAGGCATATCTTACAAAAAAAACGGTTTTTGAAAATATTTGCTTGCTTGAGCTTTCCACGCTTGAGTTTGATTTTGACTTTTTAAAAACTGGGCGTTTGATTTTAGTCAAAGATGCGCTGCGATTGGTTCAAGAAGCGGATCTACATTTCTTAGTGAAGTCATTCGCTCTGATAAAATGGGATCGACACTATCAATTTTGTGGGAAATGTGGCGAAAAAACTCACCTGATTGAACACTTATCCGAGCGTCGTTGTGAACGTTGTAATACTTATTATTATCCCAGAATTTCTCCTGCCATTATTGTTTTGATTTCTCGAGGTGATGAGATTTTAATGGCCAGAAGCCACCATTTTCCATCGGGTGTTTATGCCTTATTGGCTGGATTCGTTGAGCCTGGTGAGACGTTGGAAGCAGCGGTTCATCGGGAAGTTTTTGAAGAAGTAGGGATTCACATTAAAAATTTATCTTATTGCGGCTCTCAGCCTTGGCCTTTTCCCGATTCATTGATGATTGGATTTACAGCCGAATATGACTCGGGTGAGCTTTTAGTTGATTTTAAAGAACTTGAAGATGCAGGATGGTATAAATACAATCAATTACCAGGTCTACCTTCTTTCCGCACAAGCATTGGTTTTAAAATGATTGATGAGTTTATCCGTAAAATTGATGATAACGGGTGATGAGTTTGTCTAGATGATTTGAAAAACTCTGTACATCTTTCGGGTTGAGGGCTGAAGGGCCTCCAGTCATAATGCCATTGCTTCTTAAAGATTCATTTAAATTTCGAATGGATAAGCTTTGTTTGATATTTGATTCTGTATACAAAATCCCCTTTGGATTTAATGCCATGGCTTTTTTGCTGATCACTCTATCTGCTAAAATGACATCGCTTGTAATCACGAGATCATGCTCTAGAAGATGCTCTACAATGTAATGATCCGCACTATCAAACCCCATCTCAACCATGACCCTTTTAATAAAAACAGAGGGTGGTGTTGCAATCAAGTGATTTGCAACAATAAGCATTTCAACCTTACGTTTTGTTGCTGCGCGAAATAAAATTTCTTTGATCACTTTCGGACATGCGTCTCCATCAATCCAAATTTTCACGTTTCCTCACGACAAATAAATTACTTTTTTAATAATAACACAACTCTTTTTGTCTGTTTGAAGACAAAAAGAGCTTTGTTTGAGATAATAGGATTTTTTAAAAAACTGAATAATTGTTATGTGTTTTGAACTTCTGCCTCTTTATGAGGCAAATCAACGGTTTATGAAAGAACCAAACGCTGAAAATCGAACGGCTTTGTTTGATATTTCTCTTAATCCAGCCGATATAAAGAAAATGGCTCTGCGCGATTATGAAAAACTTCGCAATGCACAAGGGGAATGGGGGAAAAATGCTCAAACAGCTTGGTTCAAAGAAAAACATCCCTCGACTGAAAGAGGACGATATTTCTGGTTTATACAACTTATAGTAGAAGAAAAACATCCTTTTGAGTGTTTTGCTTTAGATTTAATTGCTCACAAAACAAAAACAGATAATATGCTAATTGCTTACGAAGAGTTGGTAAATTATTGGATAAAAAATGGCCTAGAAGAAAGGAGACTTTCGTTTTTTGAAAGACGTTGCATGCCTGCCGCTTCATCAGGTAAAAGAAAATCAGATACCGATCACAATCAAAAAACAGTGAAATTTAATTTGGGGTTCGACGTTTCTCCAAAAGATAATCATGAATTGGAATTTTCGAGTTCGAGCCATGCAAGATATTGATGTTATCATTATCGGAGCAGGCGCTGCTGGCTTGATGTGTGCCATTGAAGCCGGAAAACGTGGAAGAAATGTACTGGTTTTGGATAAAACCAATAAGCCAGGGAAAAAAATTCTCATGTCTGGTGGCGGCCGATGTAACTTTACAAATTTAAAAACAACTCCACAGCAGTTTATTTCACATAATCCACATTTTTGTAAGTCTGCACTGAGTCGCTATACGCCGTTAGACTTTATTGAAATGGTGGAAAAACATAAAATCCCTTATTTTGAAAAAAAATTAGGGCAATTGTTTTGCGAAGATAAATCGGCTCGAATTGTTGAAATGCTGCTAAAAGAATGTGAAGCCAATCATGTTTGTATTAAATTAAATCAGTCAATTTCTTTGATTCGTCAAGAGCAGAATGGTTTTTTGTTGGAAAGCAATCAAACTCGATATAGTTGTCGATCATTGGTTGTGGCAACAGGGGGGCTGTCTATTCCAACGTTGGGATCGAGCCCATTTGGATACCAAATTGCAGCTCAATTTGGTATTGAGATCTATCCTACTCGAGCAGGTTTGGTCCCATTGACCTTGCATCAGGAAGATAAATCTCGTTATGAATGTCTTTCTGGTGTTTCAATTGATAGCCGTGTTTCTTGCGAGCAACATGTTTTTGATGAGCATATTCTCTTTACACATCGTGGACTAAGCGGACCATCGATTTTACAAATCTCTTCTTATTGGCAACCAGGAGATGATATTTTAATTGAATTTTTGCCCGAGTTCGATCTGTATAACGCTTTGGTAAACGCACAAAAAGAACAGGGAGAAGTGCATTGTAAAACCTTTCTGTCTCAATATTTACCCAAACGTGTTTTGGAGATATTTTGTTCTGATCGGATATTGAATAAGCCATTAAAACAACTGACACATGCCCAACTAAAAGAAATGACAAACACACTTCAATCTTGGAAAATAAAGCCCAACGGAACAGAAGGCTATCGAACCGCAGAAGTGACGTTAGGCGGTGTCGACTGTAATGCAATTTCTTCTAAAACATTTCAAGCTAATCAAGTAGAGGGTCTTTATTTTATTGGCGAAGTGCTGGATGTCACCGGTTGGCTTGGTGGATATAATTTTCAATGGGCTTGGTCTTCTGGTTGGGCTGCAGGACAGGTGGCATGAAGCATATAAGCACGTTATGCCATAGAACATGACGTGCTTATTGAGACTCACCTCTTGTTTTTACGTGCTTTTTTGTTGATCCAGTGTTTCTTTTTTTCCAAAAGTGATTTTTGCTTGGATGGCGTCGTTGGAACAGTCTGTTGAGGCTCAAAATCATCAATAATTGTACGCGGCAGTTTTTTGTTAATGAGTTTTTCAATTGCGCATAGTTGATCTGCTTCATCGGCACTAACCAATGAAATGGCCAGACCAGAAGCACCTGCACGACCAGTTCTGCCAATTCGATGCACATAATCCTCTGCAACTTGTGGTAGATCATAGTTTATGACACAAGGCAACTGTTCAATATCGAGTCCTCGTGCGGCAATATCGGTTGCGACCAAAATGTGTATTTTTCCTGATTTGAACTCAGACAATGCTTTCGTGCGTTGCGATTGTGATTTATTTCCATGAATAGCTGCTGCATCAATTTGCTCTTCAAATAATTGTTTAACTAGTTTATTGGCTCCATGCTTTGTCCGAGAAAAAACGAGTGCTTGGCTCCATTTGTTTTTATGAATCAAATGAGCAAGCAAAGCGGTTTTTTTATTTTTATCAACAGGATGTATGATTTGCTTGATGGTGACAACGGTCGTATTGCGAGGTGCAATATCAATTTCAACAGGATGGTTTAGTATACCTTTCACAAGGTTTCGAATTTCTGTTGAGAATGTTGCTGAAAATAATAAGTTTTGACGTTTATGAGGGAGTAATTTAATGATTTTCTTAAGATCATGAATAAATCCCATATCGAGCATGCGATCAGCTTCATCTAAAACAAGAGTTTCAATTTCATCAAATCGAATTGCATTTTGTTGATGCAAATCCAAGAGACGTCCTGGTGTTGCAATTAAAATTTCCACCCCAGAACGCAGTTTCATCATCTGAGGATTAATCTTTACACCACCAAAAACCACTGCGGCACGTAATGATAATCCTTGTCCGTATGTGCAGAAACTTTCGTGTACTTGCGCGGCTAATTCGCGAGTTGGTACTAATACAAGCGCTTTCACATGATTGCTTTTAGCACGATCACTTTTAAATAATTGTTGCAAAATTGGAAGAGCAAAACTTGCGGTTTTACCACTTCCTGTTTGAGAAGAAGCCAGTAAATCACGACCAGATAGTATGGCTGGAATAGCTTGAGTTTGAATGGCAGAAGGTTTTTCGTATCCTGCAGTGAGTATGTTATTTACCAATGGTTCAATTAAACCTAGTTTTGAAAAAGGCACGCGTTCTCTCGTTGAATAGAATTGTCAATTTGGGTCGATCATTGTATCACAATTTGGGAAAATGATGTTTTATTAAAAAATTTCCGTATTCCCTCATCAAAATAATCAATACCCAAATCAATCTACAGTAGAGTTTTAGATGTAGAAGGTAAATTCATATCTTCTTTCACTCGTAAAAATAGCTTTCTGCACAGTGTGTCTTTATCTTGATGGAACAAATGAGGGTTGTTCCTGTATGTCACTCGCTCTTCTTTAGATAAAGGCAGCTGTGCCTGAATATAGTCATCACGAACTTTAATGGGTGTCGGTTTTTCAGCGGCGGATCGAAATCCACAAGCATTGAAAAAAGTGCCTTTGTATTGAGCGGCGTAGATAGTAGCTCGTGTATTTTTAGGGGATGAGGGGAGCTCTTTACGATTAAAATATTTATCTTTAATTTTTTGAAAATGCTCATGCATTTCTATTAAAAATAGATTGATGCCCTCTATGGGATCTATTTGTCTATTAGACACTCGGTTTAAAATGCGGAGAGCGCGTGTGCGCATATATTCACTCTTTTCTTTTCCTTCGATATAATATGAATCAAAATAGTTCACAGATTTATCAAGTTCGTTCGTTAAATTAAGCGAATTTTGAAAATGTGTTCCATCTAAAATGCTTGTATAGTATGAACGATGAAGGTTTGGAGAGTCTTGACTACGTAGATTGTACTGATGCGACGGATATTCTCTTTTCGTGTCTCTTAGTGAAGGTAAAATGGCACTGTGGCATCCTCGAGTATCTCCTTCTCCTTGACCATGTTGACGATTGGTTGTCTCAATTTCTACAGTAAGGCCTGAGCCATAATAAGCAATCAGTGTGAAAAAAAACAAATCGACACGTAAACTTGCATGGCGTTCAATGAGCGAAACATCGATAGGAGCGTTGTTTATTTTACTTAATGCTGCTGTGACATTATCATTATAATTTGTTTTTTTTCGATTAGATTTATCTTGTGCAAAAAGAACTTCTTTAAAAAAATCCAGGAATTTTGTATAGCCTTTTTTTAAAGCAAAATCGAATACAGTTTGATTGGATCGATCTGAATAAAGAATGTTAGCGCCATGGCGTACTAGACAAACAACCACCTCAAACTGATTTTGAACAGTAGCTTCGAACAGAGGGGTGTCGACATCAGAATGAGGAGAAGCTGCTTCGATATGAGCACCAAGAGCGATCAACTTTTTCACCATGCGGGCTGACCTTGCCATATGCAGGGGAGAAAAACCATTCCAACGTTGCACATTAATGAGTGTTTGAATAATATGCGGGTAACGAAGATGAATGGCATCTAATAAATCGAGATGATCTTCGTCTGCTAGCCAATGCATGAGTGTGAGTTCGTCCTCATCCTTTGCGGTAAAATTGGCTTTTCCTTTCAATAACAATATAGTTGTGTCTATTCTTCCTGATGCTACTGCCGACAGCAAGGGAGTAGTTCCTTCGTTGCTTATTCGAGCCTCGATGTTTGCTTTGTATTTCAGCAGAACGAGCATCACTTCTTTAGCGTTGTGGCTTGCCGCGACATGTAGTGCTGTGCGCTGAGACCCATCGAGCGCTTCAATGTCAAATTTTTTAGTTTTGATCAATTCTTCAACACGACTAGCTTCATTTTTTCTAACCGCGTCAAACCATGTGATTAGGTGACTTTCTGTTTTAGAATACATTTTTTAACGACCCACAGCTTACATCAGTTTGCATATTAACATAAATTGGTTGAACGAGCAGCATTTCTATCTGTTTTGTCTTCGTACGGAGTATGTTTTGTTAAATCTATTTCCATTGCAGCTTACTTCATTTAAAATGCTATTTTGTTATACAATGACTCATATCATCATGCCGTTTTTATTAACCCTATGCGCTGCAATTTTTTGGGGCGCTAATTTTAATGCTGGCAAAGTATTAGTAAACTATTTTGATCCATTACACTTAGTTGCTATCCGATTTTTATGCTCTTTACTGTGCATTCTGCCCGTTATATTTTTTACAAAAGCACGGACACTCTTCATTCCAACGTTTAAACAAAATTTTTGGGTATATGCTCTCCTTAGCCTTATCGGAATCATCGGTTACAATGGCTTTGTGTTTGAAGGAGTAAAATATACTTCCTCTGTTAACGCGGCCTTAATTATGGCGACTAATCCACCATTAACCATGTTTTTTGCGGCATTTGTGCTCCAAGAAAAAATGAATAGTTCACAAAAACTAGGTGCCATGATTAGCTTATTGAGCGTTGCTATTGTCATCACGCAAGGTTCAATTCAAGCATTACTTCAATTACAATTTTCATTCGGTGACTTGATTGTCATGCTCGCTAATATTTGTTGGGCATTTTATAACGTTTTATCTAAGCGTTATTTAAAAGACAGTATGCCACTCATTACGACGACTAGTACGATGCTTATTAGTACAGTATTTTTATTGATAATAGGTGGAGCAGGGCAGATAGAGGCATTTCATAATTTATTTGAACAAACATCTACTGTCTACTACCCCTTGATCTATATGGTCGTTTTAGGAACCGTCGCTGCTTATTTATTCTGGAACTATGGCATTAGCCGATTAGGTGCGGGTAAAACTGCTATTTTTTTTAATCTGATTCCGATCGTAACCACCGTGATTTCATTTTTTCAGGGACAAACGGTTTCGATGATTCAAATTATCGGGGGACTAAGCGTTATTTTTGGTGTGTTATTATCGACGAAAGCAATTTCATTCCGGAAAAAGCAAATACCCATAACACAAACGGCATAAAATTTCGATCGTTTGCTAATCGAACCACTTCCGATAATAAGAATACTCGGAAATAATATAGAGGTAACTGTAACCCTATCTCGCATTAATGTCGATTCTTCTCGAAAATTGTATTTTCCTGTTATCATGAACAAATAAATACAAAATCAAATGGAGCAATCATGTTGCATAAAAATAACATCACAAAGTTAGTTTTTTTAATTGTTCTTTTTGAAAGTGTCGGTTTTTTATTAGGACGTATCACTCAGGCTAATATTCACTCTTGGTACGAGCCCCTTGAAAAGTCTTCACTCACTCCTCCTGGATTTGTTTTTTCGATAGTCTGGTCATGCTTATACGTGCTGCTTGCATGTGTGGCTTGGCTTTTATTAAATCAACGTCATCAAAGCTCCTCAAAAAAGATGATTCAAATGTTCATATTGCAAATGCTAATGAATTGGCTATGGACTCCATTGTTTTTTGAACTCCATTGGGTGACATTCAGCGCCATTTGGTTGATTGGCTTAACCTGTTTAAACATAGCTTTAATCCGAGAAGCTCATCAAAAAAACAATAAAATGATTGCCTGGCTATTGCTCCCATATGCAGTCTGGCTGATATTTGCCTCTTATCTTAATGGGGTCATTGCATTATGACGGGTTACTTAGCCTCAAAAAGTCCAAAACGATAATGTAAACCGTTGGATTTTGATAATATTGGTAACCGATTGATTTAGGAGGATTGCGATAAAAATTAGCATATGCTTGAGCAACGAGCAGCGTCTTTTTCTGTTAAAGTGTTAAAATTTTCTCGTTCACTACTTTACATTCGCTAAGCAAGTGAGCTTTAACGCAGGCCAATTTCTGTCATACGCACACCAATTTACAAGTTACATGCTATATTTTCCAGTATCATTGATCAATAATAGCAAAATAACTGTATCCTTGAAGATTTGTAAATCCCCCACCGACATAAACGGTTGTGCCATTTAATGCAAGTGCACTGACTGAGTTATTTGCATTGGGATTCCATGAAGCCAATGTGCCATCACTGCCAATAGCGGCGAGACGATTGCGGGTTGTGCCGCCAATCGTGGTAAAAGCGCCACCAACGTAAATGGTACTGCCGCTGATCGCCAGAGCACTGATGGCGGTGCCATTTGCATTGGGATTCCATGAAGCCAGTGTGCCGTCGCTCGCATTAATGGCGGCGAGACGATTACGTGTTGTGCCGCCAATAATGGTAAAGCTGCCACCAACATAAATAGTACTGCCGCTGACCGCCAGAGTATTGACGCTGTTACTTGCATTGGGATTCCATGAAGTCAGTGTGCCATCACTACCAATAGCGGCGAGACGATTGCGGGTTGTGCCGCCAATCGTGGTAAAAGCGCCACCGACGTAAATGGTACTGCCGCTGATTGCCAGTGTATTGACGTTGCCACCTACTGCATTGGGATCCCATGAAGCTAATGTGCCATCACTACCAATAGCGGCAAGACGATTGCGGGTTGTGCCGCCAATCGTGGTAAAAGCGCCACCGACATAAATGATACTGCCGCTGACTGCCAGAGTATTGACGATGCTACTTGCATTGGGATTCCATGAAGTCAGTGTGCCATCACTACCAATAGCGGCGAGACGATTGCGGGTTGTGCCGCCAATCGTGGTAAAAGCGCCACCAACGTAAATGGTACT
>CAZELP010000010.1:0-63960 GCA_964513205.1 uncultured Legionella sp.
TGTTGATCGGTCATTTTGGGGATGGCAGCCAAGGTCGTTTGATAAGTATTCTCAGATACTGGGCGCCTTGTCATGTAATCAATCAGTGATTTGATTCCGGCAAGTATCAGTGTCAGTGGAAAAAACAAACCTTTCAAGATAATGCTGCATCGACCTAAAAATCCATGTCCAGTAGGAGTAAATAAGCTGTTTACAGCGTTTTTAATATGATGTCTAAAAATCAATTTTAAACTTAATTGAGGCGATACTGAGTTTGAATAAGCCGGTGGCGAATCTGACTTAGGAATTTTTTTTATCACCGGAATAACGGTAGGGATTTCCAATGGTTGAGAGGAGGGGATAGAGGGTTTTTTTTCATCTATTTTAGGCGCATCATTTGTCTCAATATGGTCTACAGTATCGGTTGGTTGTGTTTGTGTCGTTTTTATTGAGGCGAATAATTTGTCGTTTTTCTTTTGAATTAAAGCTAGCAGCTCACCGTGTTGCTCTTTTGGAATGAGGCTCATTATGTTTTCCAGATCTTCTTTTGTGTGAATGATATTCGGAAGAAAAGGGAGTGCAAACTCATAAAAAGCAGGTAGATGATGGGACCAAATACTGCGTTTTACCCAAAGAAAGCTGTCTAAATTATCCATCAATGTTTGCATTTTAGAACGAACGGCGTCATTTCGTAAGAAATGTGCTCTTACATCAGGAGTATTGAAGAGAGTCGATACATCCTGATAATCATGAATAAAGTTAGAAAGGGGCATGAAATTTTGTAGAATAGTCGCTTGTGTTTCTGTTGGGATAGTGCCCAGAAGTTGATGAAGAGCATTTATTGTATTGACATACGTTCGAATGTGATGGCCAACCGCCTGAAAAACAATCATTTTTTTGTTTAATTCTAGAGGGGTATACAGTGATAAAAAATCGTGTAAATTAGAAACACGTCTTAAGATCTCTGGTTTTAACGTGTTACATAAAATATCGACTTTTTCATCGGATAATACTTCTAATAATTGGGAAAGTTGATGAGAGGTCGAAAAAAATGAGCCAAAAATGTGAGTGGAAATAGCTGGAAGCACGTGTGGTAGTTTATGCTCAGGCGTGTCAATCAAAAGGTTGGTAATCGAAGCTTGCCACCAAAGAAGCCCTGTCAGTTGTGATTGAATCGACGTTTCGCTTAAGAATTCCTGTAATTCTGTATCAAAAAAACCGGATATGATGTCATTGAGATCAGATAAACCGTTTAATTGTACTTCAATATCAAGAGAATGAATAAGCTTTCGACTGACTCCAAGCTTCTCCTCTCCCGTATATTGATTTTGAGAAAATTGAGATTCAAGCAGTGATTTTGCTTCATTAAAATTAGAGGTTGCTTGCTCAATAAGGTGATGCTGATGATTTCCTCCGGTATCAATTTGTGCAAGAATTGTTTCGTAACCTCTCATATAATTGGTGAGATATGATTTGTGTGTGGCAATGCACAATCCAATACCCGCTCTAGCATTGGCTTCTGTGTTAAAAGCATGGCTTAGCAACAATTCAATCTGCATTTTTAAACCCTGAGGAATCTGGCTTTTTTGCGTTTCGGAAAGATTGTCATAAGACGTACGGAAAATGATCAAAGCATGGTAAACGCCGACGCCAGCATTTTGTTCCGTTCCTTGT
Organism: uncultured Legionella sp.; assembly: GCA_964513205.1. Lineage (GTDB taxonomy): Bacteria > Pseudomonadota > Gammaproteobacteria > Legionellales > Legionellaceae > JAGVJT01. Next base: position 1,654 of record CAZELP010000010.1, read on the forward strand.
CTACCCACACTATTCATCGATAATTGTGAAATAAGCGCGTGTAATTTAGCCAGCAAACTGCTTTGATTTGATAGGAGCTCTTCGTAATCGATTTTTCTAGCATGCAGTTGTGTTGTGTACTCAGAATGATGGATTAATTTTTGCAATTCATCTTGAAGTAAATAGCCATTGTCATTCGTTTGCGTAAAATCATAGTACGGATTGATTGGTGAAAAACTTTCGTTAAGCGGCATGTCTAGAATTTGTTTAACTGGATAAAGATAACGCGCATTATTCGATAAAATATGTGTTTTTAAAATCTGACGAATGTTTAATTCAGACAGATTGAGGTAACTGTCATGAAAACTTTCTTGCAAAACAGTGGGCATCAAGGCCAACAACGGATTCTGAGGAAAGAAAGTTTCAGCGAGTTCGACTAATATATTTGTGGCTTCAGCATTGGGAGAGGCAGTATAACTCACCAACGAATGTTGACTGATGTCAAAACAAGTTGCAAGAAAACGTTGAATGGATGTTTTTAGTGACTCTTCATCTTGATCCTCATAATCTGATAAAATCGACACAACTTGTGAAGAAACGAAATAATTCCAGCGCTGTATGGCCTTCGCTCTGAGACTCTGATGAAATGAAAAAGCAGGAGGATGGTTGGTGTCTTTTAAATTTTGAGCTTTTCTTCTGAGTTCTTCTAAATTCATCATAGCCTCTTGTCTGATATTTTTTGATTTAAAATAGGCGTATTATAGCAAAAAAAACAATGATGTATATTAAATTCACATTTAATCTAAAGTTTACTCCGAAAGGAATTTAATATAGTATCGCGAATTATAAAATTTAACGTGAAACGAGATGTCATAATGGAACCAAACAAGAAATCAGAACTGCAAAAACCAGTATTAACAGCTTGTGCTCGGTTACAACAATTATTAGCACAACCATCTGAACCAAAAAAACAGAAAAACAGTCGCATTTTCGGCGCGATGGCGCTGTCGGGTGATATTTTCAACGGTGACATGAGGGTAGTTACCTATGATGAGCCCAGTCATGAAATGATTCGGGCTTCAGCCGCGTGTGAATTAGCATTGTTCATAGCTTCTGATGATCCCAATCGCTATATTTCAAAAGAAGATTTCATAGATGCATTAGTGCCAACAAACAAGAAATCAGAACTGCAAAAACCAGTATTAACAGCCTGTGCTCGGTTACAACAATTATTATCACAACCGCCTGAACCAGTATCACAAGAAAAGGTTTCTATTTCGGGGGTGATTATGGGATCATCTGGCTTTATTCCTTTACACGGTCGTGCTACGACGACTACCTATGATAAGCCAAGTCATGACATACTTAGAGCGCTAACCGCGTGTAAATTTGGTTTGTTCGTAGCTCCTGATAATCCAAATCGCTATATTCCAAAAGAAGATTTAAACGCGACAAATTCTTTTGGCAAAAGTTCATCGAAAGAATAATAGATATTCATTGATGTCTCTAGGATTTACAAAAAATCTTAAACTTGCCGAGATCATTTATTAGAGCTCTATTGAAAATGAGGAGAGCCGAAGCTCTCCTTTCCCAAGAATTTAGGCCGGTGGCGTGCCTCTTCCTTCTGTTGCACCTTTGGGTAATCCAGACAATCCTCCAGGGCAAAACGTGATTTGATAGCTTGTGTAAAGCTGTGTTTGTCCGTCTGTGTTGCATTGGAAGGAGCTGGCTGTATCGTCAAATTGATACACATAGGTTGTGGGGCAGGCATTTTTTAGCCATGTCACGGCTTTTTGAATGGTGTAGTCGACCGTTGCTTGACTTGGTGTATTGCTTGTCCAAAGGGAGTTGGTGCCTGTTCCGGGCCAATTTGCACTGTTATCCCCGCAAGGTGTATTGGGTGTGGTCATACTCCAATTGACACATCCACAGCAGGCCTGGTATTCGGCATTGGTGAGGTTGCCAAGATTACAAGAGTTTGCCGAACCCAATGATTTGTCATAAATACAACCAATCATGACCGTATAATTGTTTGGCGGACCGTATTGTACCGTTGATGTGCTGGTGATTGGGGTTGCCATTCCGTATATATTGTACAGATTTTGAGATCCCCACTGAGACGTTTTGGTATAACCAATGTAGTTGGTTAAAGTCGAAAACCCTAGAAAATCTCCTGTCTTTCGATTTATTTTATTCGGGTTAGCAGGAGGAGATACATCGTAGGCCATTCCGCACAAATTGGGCAATGAAGAGCTTGTACAGCCATCATCAGCACCAGGCGTCACCCAATAAAAATCACTATTCACATTGCTAATTCCAGTGAGTGTGCTACTGGGGTCGAATTCCCATGGACATCCGGCCAGTAATGAGCTATAGGTTGACTGAATCACTGCTCCGGCGCCAGAGCATGTATAGACGTCGTTTGGATTTCCCGGAGTTGAGCCGACTTGGTTTGCACCTAGAGGGCCAAATGCTTTCATTTCAACAGGTACGTTCATTCCGTTGATGATGGAAACGTCATATACACCATCTGCACCTGCTGTTGGTTCAATCGTTTGTTCTATTTTTGTGTAAGGCGGGAGTGGCATGGAAAGTGTTGCCGTACCGGAAACACAGGTTGCAGAATTGGGAAGTGTGGCACATGTTCCCGTTGCGCAAACAAACTGACCTTCGCTCATGGTACAGCCTGTGCGTGGCCATAATGCTCCATTGATATAGCTACTGAAACTCAAATCGATGGTGCTCGGTGCTTCTCCAGGAACTTGTGCTGGTAAATAATAAGCAGAAGCAGGTGCGCCAGCAGGATAAGTGCTAAGGTTTGGGTCGGCGGTTGCATCTCCGCTTGTCCCGGCTGCATTTCCTATTCCATACCATACATCAAAATCACATTGATTCACAAAGTAAAAATGGTGAGTGGATTGCTGATTGCTGCTGACTGTTGCAGTCGTTGTTGTGCTGACTTCACTTCCTCCAACCGGAGACGTAGGCGTAACCGCAGCTTGAATGACAAGGTTGGTCGTGGAAGATGGGATGACTGATGCAGTCAAATCACAATGACCGCCAGCCGGAATGGTGTTGTATGAGCACTTGTCATAAGTGCCGTTTGTTGAAATCGATGCACTTCCACTGGTCGCACTGAGATTCACTTTTCCAAGCACTATCGAATTTTCAAGGCACTCGTTGGTTACTTTAAATTTCACAACGTTGTCTGCATAGACATAAGTACTGGCGGGCAATGGTAAAACGGGCTCGATATTTAAGCTGGTGCATGACCCACTGTTGTGTGTTATGGCAAATGTTTTTTCAGGTGCCGCAGAGGCCTCGCTGCATGTGACTGCCGCTGTTAAACCAACCGGATTCGTGCTTGGGGTTAGATTGGTCATTTGGCCATAAAGATAGCAGCTTTGATTGGGTTGCAATGAAACTTTATTGCCAGATGAACCACAACTGCTTTGTTGTGTTGTGGTGACTACTTCTCCCACATTCGATGGGTTCAGTGTGAATCCGGTTCCTGTTGCAAAGCAATTTGTGAGCTCGGTGTTGCCCGTGTTGGTAAATTTCGCGGTCACGTAGGGGGCTTCGTTGTCATAGAAAGTAGTTGGAAAAGGATCCGGTTGAGTAAATGCGCCATTTAAACTGATCACGGGAGTGACTATACTCGACGCCACGGTAGGGTTGGAGGCCGCTTGGGCGCAATGCATGATTGAGCTTAATGTGAAACTTCCGGTTTGATAAGGTCCTGAAAGTGTTCCTGAGATTATACAAGAATTTCCTGGTGAAGTTGTACTCAGTTTAATGGGGTGATCTGCTGTTCCACATGGATTATCTGTGGTGCTTACCGTCGCTCTTGAGGAGGGTGATAAAGTAAATTGATTACTTCCATCTAAATTGCCGGCGAAGCAGTCTGTGAGCGTATCGTGTCCCGTATTGGTAAAGACTGCTGAAAAATTATATGTTCCTGTTGGGGTAATTGAAGCAGGAAAATTCGGAATGATGCCGGATAAATTATATTCCGGTTGCAACCCTGTTGCCGTTGCAACTAACTCAGGAACTGGAATGCGGTTATTGTTATAGCCATAGGTTAAGCGAACTCGAGTCTTGCCGTTGGTTGTAGGGCGATAGATAAGCGTGATTTGGCAGGTTCTTCCTGGTGCGAGCTGCACTTGATTGCATCCGTCTTCAATGACAATGCCTGGGCCTGTAATTTGGTACGAAGTGAGCATGGCCGTTGTTTGTGGTAAATGACTGGTCAGTGTGTAGGTGACAGAAGATTGATTTCCAACACTGGTTGCAGGGAATCCACTTGCTGGACTGAGGCTCCATGAGACGGGATCGCTTGCGCTATAAATGATTGGGTGATGAAAAATAAGGCAAGTAAAAATCAAGCGTTTCCATAAAAAATGACATTGCATAAGTAATCCCTGACTTGTGTTTGTTCGCTATCATATCTGTCTATCGAATGGCTGTAAATATTGTTCGTTTACTCAAAAAATAAGAGTTCCCGACGCATCCGATATCGGTGATTAATTTTGCGATGTAAGGATTATTTGTCAGTGATAATATGAGTATCAGTCCGATTGCATTGAGTGAGATGTTGTGGGTGCTAAATCAACATCCGCTTGTTTTTTTGTGATTCGCAAATACAGTGGATGTTTCGGGAGCGTATTGATGTCGTAGTTGATAAAAGCAAGCAGCAGTTGCAATCCCATCAGGGTTGGTAGTGTCGCAAGCATAACGGTTCCTGTCGGTGTTGTGGTGTGGGTGCTGGCATGAGCAATCCACTGGCTTGCTCCAAAGATTACCCCAAAAACAAATAAGCCGATTCCGAGTGGCAACTCGATTGAGGCAACAGACATATTGCGTAAATAATAATTGTAAAAGATACGTTTAAAAAAATTCCTGATGTGTTTTATAAAGAACTCTCCCATTACGCTTGAGATTTTGAGATTACTGATCTCCTTTCCATAAAAAGCATCCATGGGAACATCACAGACAACCGCACGCAATGTATTTAAACGAAACAACATGTCTGATTCAAAAAAATACCGTTTGCTAATTTTTTCAAAAGGTAAGTGGCTTGCAATATGGGCATGAATTGCAGTAAACCCATTGGTTGGGTCGAAAACATCCCAGTAACCGCTTGAGAGTTTTGTTAAAAAAGACAAAAATGCATTTCCAATTAATCTCAGTTTCGGCATATGGATGAGTTTTTCTAAATTGTAAAATCGATTGCCTTTGGTGTAATCGGCTGCGCCATCTAAAATCGGTTTGATTAAGAGAGGGATCAATCTGGGATCCATTTGCCCATCCCCGTCAATTTTAACGATAATTTCAGCACCTTCTTCTAGCGCTTGTTGGTATCCGCGCATCACGGCTCCACCGACACCAAGATTCAAGCCATTTTTGATGACTTTAAGTCTCGGATCATCCAAGTGGTGTAGTGCATAGTGCCCGCTTTGTTCAGGACAACAATCGTCAATCAGATAAATATGGCTAATTTCTGGCCCAATTGCTTTGACCACATTTTGGATATGTGCTTTTACTTTGTAACAAGGAATGACAACTGCAATTTTTGTCGATTCTAATGCCATAGATTTCGAGCGTATTTTTTTATCCGCGTTGTCCATGAATGCTTACCTCTAAATTGTTTTTTGCGAGCAGAAAATTAGGATCGAGAAGCAGCGCTTGTTCACAAGAAATTTGAGCCAGCTTGTATTGACCCATCTTGATGTAAATGGAACAAATTGATGCATATGCTTCTGCTGATTGTGTATCAAGTGATAATGCTCTCTCTGCCGCTTTGAGAGCCAGTGTATAAATATGTTTTTCGGAGAAACTGTTACTCAGTGACAATAGGCCTGTTGGTGTCAGAGGAACATTATATTTTTGAGTGGCGATGTCGATTGGCGAATATCTATTTTTTTGGAAATATTCATATTCTGCCAATTTCGAGTTGCTTGGATCCATTTTTTTGAGCATATGGATTGATTCACCGAGTTTTTCCCAGTTTTCTTGCTCCCAGTAAAGATAGATTAACTCATGGTACGCTTCAACCTTTCCAGGACTTAAAGTTAAACATTGACGCAAGCTTTTTTCAGCGCGTTCAGGATCTCTTCCTCGGTAGTGTTTTCCGTAAAAGAGATATGCGTCTGGTGCTTTTGGACCATATTGAATTGCCTTCTCAAAGTAAGCCACTGACTCTTTTTCAAGATCTAAAGCATCATATAAAATTCCAAGATTGATCATTAAAATGGGGTAGTAGGGGATTAATTTTTCAGCCTCAAGAAAATATCGTTTTGCTTCAAAATAATTGCCTTTTGCCATCATGGTTAATCCATAAGACATTAATCCACGTCCATTTTTAGGACTTTTTATTGTCACATCTTTCCATAATGTTTCTTCAGTAGCCCAGACTTTATTGCGTTGATAGGTCCCGTAAGAAAAGCACGTGATGATGGCGACGAAAGCAATCAGGGATGCTGTGAAGTAAAGCGAAAAATGTTTTTTATAAGACTCAAGTTTTTGAAGCCAGAAAAAATAGACGGTGAATGAGGTAGAGAGTGTGAGCCCAATAAACGGAAAAAAAAGACGATGATCATTCATGACTTCTGCCAGTGGAATAACACTGGACGTCGGTAAAAGTGTAATAAAAAACCATAATAATCCATACGCGATAGGTCGATATTCTTGTTTTTTGGATGTCGAAAATACAGCCCAAAATGACAACACAATAAATAAAAATCCCACAAAAAATCGATCGTCAATGGCCGTTGTCAGTGTCGTCCAATCGGTATCTGCGCTGAGTTGCAGTGGGAGAAAAAATGTAAAAAAATAATGCAGCATCACAAAAGGTTGCGTGATGAGATAGAGGTAGACCGATTTCCCTCCGGGCGTATACGAGGATGGATCCATTGATTTTAAGAATGCAATCAGTCCTATGCCGAATATCCAGGGAATTGCGGTTTGTTTGAGTAAGTTTCTCCATATTTGACCGGCGAGATTTCGTTTGAATAATGCGTTTAGCCCTTGCTGTTGTTCAAAAAACAAAACATAAAAAAAGACGAGCGCAGGAAATACAACGGCGGTTTGCTTGAATAAACATGCCACAATCCAAGGGAGGATATAGGCTCCCCATTTTCTTAATTGCGGCCATTTGATAAATGTTACAAGTGCAATCATCAGCCAACAAGTGGACATTGAGTCTGAGCGTGCTGAGATGTAATTGATGGTTTCAGCATTGGCTGTATGAACACCATACAATGTCATCCCACCTAAAGCGAAAAAAGGATTCCATCGATGCGGGCGCGTTTGGTTCGCCACTGTTAGGAGAAAGACAAACAAAAAAATGCATTGCACAAGGAACCACACAAACATCGAGACGTGAAACCAAAAGGGACGAGTAATGTCTTTTTCTACTGCATAGTCCAGAGCGAGGGTTGTGGCAACCAACGGTCGATATTGTTGATTTTCAGGTAAAGAGCTGACCAGTTTTGCATCCGTAAAAAAGTGGGGGATATTGGATAAGTTGCGAATATAGAGATTGTTTTGTACAACATGCGAATCATCGAAATGAAATTCATTGTAAAAGTGATTGCTGTATGTTGCAAAAATTAAAATAATCGAGCAAATAAAGAGTGTGTATACTCTTTTTTTCGAGGAGTCAAAAATCTTGCTCATTGGTCTTCCTTGCATCATGTTTTTTAGAAAAATAAGATAGTCTTAAAACGTTCCGAGTCTAGCAAATGTTAAGGGTTAACTCCATATCGTTTTTCTGATATCTTGAACTTAATTCTGCTTGAAACGCCAAAGGATATTGTATGTTTCTGGATCATGTGGCAAATTTTTTTCTATTTTTTTCAAACATTTTTGTCGTAGCCGCGATATTGCTTGTTCTGGGGTTGCGAATTGGGCGTGCTTTTTTTCTCCAATGTTTTTGTTTGACGTTTCTAGGAATGATAGTGAACGTTGCATTGAAAGGCACATTTAAAGTACTGCCTCCTCCTTTTTTAGAAGGGGGGTATGCCTTTCCTAGTGGCCACATGCAGTTGACTTGCATTTTTTATGGTTGGATTTTATTGCACGTACGCTCTTCTGTACTTCGTGGCTGTCTTTTCATGCTGTGTTTGGGGCAGGGAATGGGGCTTATTCATTACCATTATCATACATTATTTGATGTGTTGGGGGGCGTGTTTTTCGCCACGCTGATGATCGTCTTGTATCGCAAGACATTGTTTTGGTTTAAAAAGCAGACGCCTTGGGTTTTGCTCTGTGCTTCATCCTTGTGTATGCTATATAATCTTTACGCTTATAAAGGCGGTATTCCACTTCACGCTGTGCAGTCTTACGAGGCGTTGTTGGTGGTCTTGATTCTTGAGCGCATTTTTTCAAAAAATGGCAAAAAAGGACAAGATTGGCAGGCAATGGACTTAACAAAGGTTTCTTTTTTATGATTTTGTGTTTAGATGTTGGTAATTCTCATGTGTATGGCGGTGTGTTTAAAAACAATGAAATCGTTCTTCGGTTTCGTCATACCTCGGCTACAGCCACTTCTGATGAGCTAGGTATTTTCTTGAAGTCTGTTTTGCGAGAAAATAACTTGCCTCCGGATGAGATCAAACGAATCGGTATTTGTTCGGTTGTGCCTCAGCTAGATTATTCTTTGCGTTCAGCCTGTATCAAATATTTTTCTATAGAGCCATTTTTTCTTCAATCGGGTGTGAAAACTGGATTAAATATCAAGTATAGAAATCCTTCTGATGTTGGTGCTGATCGCATTGCAAATGCGATTGCTGCAATTTCTCTTTTTCCGGGGGTTCCTTTAATTATCATCGATTTTGGTACTGCAACAACGTTTTGTGTTGTTGATGCACACCGAACTTACTATGGTGGGGCCATTTTACCTGGATTGCGCTTGTCTATGGAGGCTTTGTCGCATCGCACAGCGAAACTTCCTCCTGTTGATTTAGTGCGAGTCGATGAAGCGATCGGTCGCTCAACAATTGAAAGTATCCAATGTGGGCTTTATTTTGGCGCATTGGGTGCGGCCAAAGAGATTGTTGAGCGCGTCAAAAAAACAATGTTTCGTCAAGAAAAGGTTCTGGTTCTTGCCACCGGTGGCTTCGCGCCTTTTTTTGAGCATGAAAAACTGTATGATCATTTACTCCCCGATTTGGTGCTGCAAGGCATTAAAATAGCAATGGGACTGAATCAATCCGCCTAGTGATCAATTTGCAATCCTCTAGTTTTATCTGTGATCAAAATAATCATTTGAATACCAGTATCGTGCAATCCATGCGGATTGAACGTGGTATTTTTTCATAAAAATCATGGTTTTCGCTTGACGATCGGATGTTTTCACTCCTATAGTGTAGTTAAGTGGTAAAAATAATCATAAAAGTGGTATTAAGTGGGAGAAATTCCCGAAAGAGGGCGGTATGTTTCGAGGCATCAATGCACTCACAATCGATGGAAAAGGTCGATTTGCTATCCCGACTCGATATCGAGAGGGTTTGGGCGAACATGTCGTTGTTACAATTGATACAGAAGAACCCTGTCTTTTGTTGTATCCTGCAAACGTTTGGCAAGACATTGAAAATAACCTACAGCGGTTACCTAGTTTTAATCCTCAAGCTAGACGTATTCAACGTTTATTGATAGGACACGCGACAGATATCTCTTGTGATGGAAACAATCGCATACTACTTCCGCAACTTTTACGTGATTATGCTGCATTGGACAAACAGGTTGTCATGATAGGTCAAGGCAACAAATTTGAAATTTGGGATGATGCAAATTGGCAAGCGCGACGTACTGCGTGGCTCAATGAAGAGACTCCTACAGATTTAAGTTTGCCAGATGAAATGAAGACCTTCTTCTTGTAATGAGGCTAATATGACACAAGCACATCAATCCGTTTTACTACAAGAATCTATCGAAGGTCTACAGATTGATCCAAGTGGTGTTTATGTGGATGGAACATTTGGTCGAGGTGGTCATTCCAGAGCGATTCTGAGCCATCTGAATGAAAACGGTCGGCTAATTGCTTTTGATAAAGATTTAGATGCGGTATTGCATGCCAAAGCCCATTTCGAAAATGACAAACGTTTTCTTATCGTACATGACTCATTTTTACACATGGATGAGGTTGCTAAAACTCACAATTTATTTGAACGAGTCAATGGTGTATTGCTCGATCTCGGCGTGTCATCGCCTCAGCTTGATGATGGCTCACGTGGTTTTAGTTTTCAGAAGGATGGTCCTTTAGACATGCGAATGAATCGTGAACAAAAATGGGATGCCTCAACGTTCGTGAACAAAGCGTCTGTAGAAGAAATGGCAGATGTCTTTCATCACTATGGAGAAGAGCGTTTTGCTCGTAGGATTGCCCGTGCAATTGAAAAAGAGCGTGAAATCGAACCTATTTTAACCACATCGCGTTTAGCTGAGATTGTAAAAGCTGCAAATCCGAAGTGGGAGCGTCATAAACATCCTGCGACACGCGTTTTTCAAGCCATTCGAATTCATGTGAATCAAGAGTTAGAAGATTTAGTAGCGGGACTCGAGGCAGCTGTTCGAGTTTTAGCAAAAGGGGGACGACTTGCGGTGATTAGTTTTCATTCGCTAGAAGATAGATTGGTAAAACAATTTATGAAAAAACAAGAACAAGGTATTGAATTACCAAGAGGTTTGCCGGTGAGTGTGGATATGTGTGTGAAAACGTTTAAAAGAATTGGAAAAGCCATTAAGCCAAGTGACGCGGAGATAGAGCAAAATCCGCGTGCTCGAAGCGCGGTACTTAGAATAGGAGAAAAACTATCATGAATGCTGCAGCAAAGGTGATTCATCAAAGTAGTGTTTTTCAAGGGCAATGGGTGAATATGATTTCTCATGTTTCCAAACAAGTCTACTTACAGACCGTTTTGATGATTTTGATGCTGGTCAGTGCATTGGCTGTGGTTTACGTGACGAATATGCATCGAGTCACATTCAGTAAACTTGAGATCGCTGAGCAGAAAACCCATCAGTTGCAACTGCAGTGGGGGCAATTATTGCTCGAACAAGCAAGTCTTGCAACACCTGCACGTGTGGAGCAGCTTGCCACTGAAAAGCTGCATATGGTTTTACCTTTAAATAAACAAGCTTTCGTGTTGCGAGCACAATGAAAAAAAAGAACGGTCATGTGTTGCGTTTTTACGCAGTATGTTTTTTGTTTTTAATTGTATTTTCTGTGCTAATGTGGCGCATGGTCGTCCTTACCGTTCTTGACCGTCCTTTTTTGCAAGGCCAAGGCAATGCCCGAAGTATTCGAGTCATTGATATTCCTGCCTATCGTGGTATGATTTTAGACAGAAATGGAGATTCAATTGCGGTTAGTACGCCGGTCCAGTCCATTTGGGTCAATCCTAAATTATTTCATCCAGATCCCATTCAGTTGAAACAGTTGGCAAAGTTATTGCACATGCCAGCCAAACACATTGCTTCTTATGTGCAGTCTGTCAATAAGCGAGGATTTGTCTATTTAAAACGTCAGCTACCACCAAATGATGCGCAGAAGATTGAAAAACTGCATATCCCCGGTCTTAATTTCCAACAAGAGTTTAAACGTTATTATCCAGATGCAGACAGTATGGCGCAATTGCTCGGATTTACCAACATCGATGACAACGGTATTGAAGGGCTTGAGCTTGCATATCAGGATTGGCTTTTTGGCGAGCCGGGAAAAAGACGTGTATTAAAAGATAGAACGGGACGGGTTATTGATGATCTGGGCATACTTCAAGAACCAAAACCGGGTAAAAATTTAACGTTGAGCATTGATAGACGCATTCAATTTTTTGCATATCATGCGTTGCAGGAAACACTGAATAAAACAAAGGCGCATTCCGGTTCAGTCGTGGTTTTAGATACCGAATCGCAAGAAATTTTAGCTTTGGCCAATTTGCCTTCTTTCAATCCTAATGCCAGAGGCCGATACAGTCAGGATAATTATCGAAATAAAGCCATTACCGATACGTTTGAGCCAGGCTCTGTGATGAAGCCATTTAGTATTGCCAGTGCTTTAGAAACGGGTTTATATAAACCTGACTCTATCATTGACACCAATCCAAGTTGGATGGTGGTTCATGGACATACCGTACGAGATATACATAATTATGGTGTACTCGATGTGCGAGGTGTTTTGCAGCATTCCAGTAACGTTGGAGTGAGTAAAATGGCACTGAGTAGTCCTCCTGAGCAGCTCATTAATCTCTTGATCCGTTGCGGAGTTGGTGCACGCACCGAGAGCGGATATCCTGGAGAAGCCGATGGTTCGATTGTTAGCGTCAAGGATGCAAATCCATTTGTATTGGCGACATTGAGTTTTGGCTACGGTGTTTCAGTCACAACCCTTCAACTTGCAAAAATGTATTCGATTTTTGCGAATCAAGGGAAACTGTATCCCATTCGGTTGATTCATTATGAAGGACGTGAAGAAGGGGCTCAGGTCATCCGACCTGAGATTTCAGACCAAGTTTTAAGCATGATGGAATATGTTGTCAATGAAGGCTCTGGTGTTTCGGCCAAAATACCTGGATATCGTGTCGCCGGAAAAACAGGTACAGCGCGTATTGCAGGAAAAAATGGTTACAGCGAACGACGATATATTGCCAGTTTTGTCGGAATTGCACCTGTTTCTCGTCCAAGACTCGTTGTGGCTGTCGTGATTCATGAGCCAAGTTTATCTGCTTATTACGCAGGACAAGTTGCCGCACCTTTGTTTGCAAAAGTAATGGGGGCTGCATTGCGCACCTTGGATGTGGAACCCGATCAACCAGTGAGTGCCTCTTCATGAAACTGTCATTGCTTCTTTCACCTTGGGTTGCGGTCAACACCTCTATTGAGGTGACTGGTATCGAACAAGACAGTCGTCGTGTACGAGTAGGTGATCTCTTTTTAGCTTATCCTGGTACGGCATCTGATGGGCGCAGCTTTATTGATAAGGCATTAGAGCAGGGGGCTGCTGCCGTGCTTTATGCTCCTGAGGATGGTTTTTTTCTTGAGCATGAGCATTGCTTTTCTTTCCCTCGATTGTCTGAATTAAGAGGCGAAATTGCGAGTCGATTTTATGGTGAGCCATCTAAGACCATGAATGTTGTAGGCATCACGGGAACCAATGGAAAAACAACAATCGCCTATTTGCTCGCTCAAGCTTATACGCGTTTAAATCATCCGGCTGTTTACATGGGGACATTGGGTGTTGGTGCGGTGGGTGCAATTGCCCCGATTGGATTAACCACGCCAGATCCTGTCTCATTGCAAGCTTTTTTTGCTGAAGCGCTCCAAAGAGGACAGCAGACCGCTTGCATAGAAGTTTCCTCTCATGCGTTGGCTCAAGGGCGTGTAAATGGTATTTGTTTTAGTGGTGCGGTTTTTACAAATCTCACACATGATCATCTCGACTATCACGATACGATGGACGCTTATGCAGAAGCGAAAGCATTGCTTTTTTCAAAAAGTGAATTGTCTTATGCGGTGATCAATGATGATGATCCCTACGCTTACATCATGAAAAAAAATGTGCCTGAGAGTGTCCGCATTTATACCTATGGATTGAGCTCTAATCGCGATATTTATGCTTCTGATATCGTATTAGATCGTCATGGAAGTCAATTCAAATTGCATTCTCCTTGGGGGGAAGGCAACGTAAAAATGAAATTAATTGGTGCATTTAATGTCTACAATGTGCTCGCTGTCTTGTCTGTTTTAGGTGCATCCGGTTTTTCAATGGAGACCGTGATTCCTCTTATACAAGAGCTGAATGCTTCTCCTGGACGAATGGAGATTGTAAATGAGCATCCTTGTGTGGTCGTCGATTATGCACATACTCCTGATGCGCTAGAAAACGCTTTAAAAACTCTACAGGAATTGAAAGACCAGCATTTATATGTTGTATTTGGATGTGGTGGTGATCGAGATAAAACCAAGCGTCCTATAATGGGCGAAATCGCATCTCGTTATGCTGATCAAGTTGTGATTACAAGCGATAATCCAAGAACAGAAAATCCACTGAGTATCATTGAATCCATTCGACAAGGCATTGTCTCTTCTGCTGTAAAAGAAGAGCCTGATCGAAAAAAAGCCATTCATTGGGCGCTTGAAAATGCCACTTCTAAAGATATTGTCTTGATTGCAGGAAAAGGACACGAAGACTATCAACAAATTGGTCAAGAAAAGCATTTTTTCTCGGATCAAGCTGTGGTGGCCGAATATTTTAATCGACTATCAAATAAACGATAACGTGTGACCTTAGACTGTCGTTGTCGGGTTATGTGGATCGGATAATGTGATGTCTTGGATGGTGTGTGCCTTAATTGTGGGTTTAAGTTGACCATTGAATCTTGCCATTTTAGATTTGAACTTTTCTATTCTCTGATTCTTGTTTTGAGTGGGAAGCGAGTCGAGTAAATTTTTCAGTGTCGCGCGAGATTGATTGGCGACAATGAGTAAATCACATCCTGCTTCGAGTGCTTGTTGCGCGCGTGTTGTGAGGTTTCCGATGTCAGCGCCTTTCATCCCAAGGCAGTCGCTCATGACAAGTCCATCGAAGCAAAGCTCTTCTCGAAGAATCGTCTTTAACCAGATGGATGAGTAAGTGGTTGCATGTTTTGCATCGACTTCTGGGTACAAGACATGTGCTGGCATTACGGCGTCTAAGAGATTTTGGTGAATCAAATCAATAAATGGTTTTAAGTCGCTTTGATTCAGTTTCTCTCGAGTTTTTTCTAGTATGGGAAGTGCTCGGTGTGAATCTGCTTTACAGGAGCCATGTCCTGGGAAATGTTTGCCAACAGAAGGCATATGCATGTCGTGCATTCCCTCAATATAACTTTGTGCCAACTGAGCAATGTGATGTGGCTCTTCGTGAAATGCTCTATCTAATCCTCCGATGATATCAGATTCATTTGTGCTTAGATCAAGCACTGGCGCTAAGCTTAGGTCAATACCACAATTCAGTAAATCTTGAGCCATGGATTGCCCTTCTTGGTAGGCCAATGCAAGTCCCACTTCTGGATGGAGTTTGTAAGCACGACCTAAACTTCCTGCCGACATCAGTGGTCGAAATCCCATGCGTCTGAAACGCTGTACATGCCCGCCTTCATGATCGGTCATGATGAAAATATCGGGTCTTATTGAATGAATTGTTTCGGTTAAACGAAGAAGGTCTTGTCGTTGATAAGGAATAATGTTTCGTTCAAATAAAATAACGCCAGAAACGTTTGGATGTTGCAAGATTTCCTTTTCTTCAGATGAAATGTCTGAGCCTAAAAGATCGATGATGAGAGAGCCTTCCATAGGGGGTCACGAGTTAACCAAAAGAGTGTTAAGTATACCTTGTCTTTATGCTTTCTTGCCAGTATAGTTTCACACTTCAATGACGTAGGGAGAAGACTATGACCTCATCCTCTAATATTAATCCTCGTGCAGTAGCTGATAAAATTCGTGAGCGTTTTCCTCAATATCAACCCAAATTAGGTATTGTTTTGGGTTCAGGATTGGGTGGTTTTGCTGATGAGTTAGAAGATAAAATATCTATTCCTTATGCTGAGTTACCGGGTTTTCCTGTCATGTCTGTTCATGGGCATAGCGGTGCTATGGTACTTGGGCGAATGTCTGGTGTCGATGTGGTGTGTTTACAGGGACGTGCGCATAGTTATGAGGGGCCTAGCCACGAGGCAGTGAAGATGTACGTACGTACACTGAAGTGTTTGGGTTGTACTTATTTTGTTGCCATTAGTGCATGCGGTTCTTTAAGACCTGAAGTTGGACCTGGTGAACTGATGTTGATTGAAGATCACATCAATTTTCAGCCAGGGAATCCTTTGATTGGCCCAAATGATGATGATTTTGGACCGCGGTTTTTCCCTGTCGACAATGCCTATGATCGAGATGCTCGTGAAGTGATGCAACGTATTGCATCAGAAGAAAATATTGCATTAACAGAAGGGGTTTATATTGCGGTTTCTGGACCTAATTATGAGACTGCTGCTGAAATTCGAGCGTTTCAGCGTCTGGGGGCTGATGCTGTCGGGATGTCGACTGTTCCTGAGGTTCTGGTCGCCGTGCATTGTGGCATGAAAGTTTTGGTCATCGCTTCCATGACCAATTATGCGACAGGTATTGCTGAAACCAGTCACAGTCATGAAGCGGTTGTCGAGATGGCAATCCAGTCAAGCGAAAAAGTAAAACGCTTGATGCGAAAATTTATTCAGGCACAAGCTTGATACAAGCCCTCATGCTCATCTGCCGGCTTTGGGTAGGTGAGCATTAAATTTTAATTAGTCCAAGCCACATCAAAAGACCATAATGACTTTGTAGGATAAATGCTTGGGTATAATTCGGATGTGCATTTCGGGAAAGACGAATGTTTTGTACGATAAGCCAGGTTGTTGCGATTCCGAACCACACGTAAAAATAGCCGGATAGTTTGTTTTCATATCCAATCAAAAGCCAAATCGCTGACATGATTGACAGACAGACCATAATAAAAAGATGCCAGTACCGCCCGAGCAAAATCGCGGTTGATCTCACGCCGATGGATAGGTCGTCCTGTTTATCCGCCATCGCATATAAAGTGTCATAGGCCACAATCCAAATAAAATTTAATATAAGAAGCAGCCAAGTGGTTTGATTCATGGGTTTCTCGAGTGCGGTATAAGCCATTGGAATACCCATTGAGAACGCGACCCCCAATATGAGTTGTGGCGCCGAAAAAAAGCGCTTACAAAACGGATAAAGTATGGTGATGGCAAGCGCGAATAGCGCTTCATAAAAGCAGTTTTTAGGCAACTGAATCAAAACGATAAAAGCAGATATAAGTAAGATAAATAACACTAAAAAAGCAGTTTCAAGTTTCACTTTGCCAGAAGTTAATGGTCTTGATGATGTGCGTTTGACGTGTAAGTCGATGTGCCTATCCGCAATGTCATTGAGCACGCATCCTGCTGAGCGCATTAAAAAAGTGCCAATAAAAAAGTAAAAGACAATGATCCACGGTGGAGATGGAGGCGCGGCCAGCCATAATGCCCAGGCTGTAGGATACCATAAAAGTAGTGTTCCTACCGGTTTATCGAAGCGAATCAAGCGAAGGATATTCATCATAATATTTCAGTTCAGGTAAAAAAATTTCTAGAAGATAGAAGGGGTATTTTTTTTTAATCTCAAAACGAGATAGTCTTCCCCATAGAGTATCTTTATCTAAGTTTTGTCCAAGCGTAGAGGCGATATAGGTGTGGATTGAGTTGGTGTTGTTAAATGAAAAATGTTGCATATTTTGACGTTCGATATCGGAGGATGACCAGATAATCTCGCCCAATGACTCCGTTTTTAATCGTGCAAAACGTTCACTTTCTTTTGTGTAAGTGGTGTTGGGGATAATGGTTCTGGCGTACCAACAGCGGTGTTTCCCAGCATACATTAATATTTCTCTGCGCAAGATAGGAGTGTCATCTTGAGATTCAAACTCAATATGTTGGTTTTCCCACTGGTCTGGTTCAACCAGTCCTTGAAATAAGCACTCCAGATAAACATTTGGACTCTTCTCTTTGAGCTTGTCGGTGATGGATCTTTGATGATATAGCCAGGCTTCTAATCCTATGGGTGCTGTTATTTTCATTTTGTGCTGTTGAAAAGATAACCAAAACCGCGAACAGTCTTAATCCAGGGTTCTCCTTCAGGATTGTCCCCTAATTTGTTTCTAAGATTGCTGATGTGTACATCGATACTTCTATCGTATGCAGTAAATTTTCGACCAATCGCAAATTCGGTCAGCTCTTCTTTAGAAAATGCGTGACCTGGTGACTTGATTAGAATTTCAAGAATATTAAATTCAGTGTTGGTCAAGTCAAGTCGTTTGTCTAATACATGAACTGTTCTTTGTGCGCTATCGACGGTAATTCCTGAAAACTCAATCAATCGTTTAATTTGATTGAGAGTGTTCTGATTAACGCGTCTGAGTATCGCGCGTAAGCGGGCAATCAATTCAGCTGGATCGCACGGTTTTAGTATAAAGTCATCTGCACCATTTTCTAATGCAAGCAATTTGTCTAGATCATCTTCTCGTGCTGTCAGAAATAGGACAGGGATGGTCGCGTGTTCTCGGATTGCTTCGAGCACACGAAATCCATTTTTTTTAGGGAGAAGAATTTCTAAGATGATGGCGTCAAATGTGTGATTTAATGCCATTTTTATACCCGATTCTCCATCGGTTGCCACATGCACATGGAAACCTTCCATCTCAAGATATTCACCGAGTTGGGTTGTGATGACGGGGTCGTTATCAATCAAAAGAATCTGTTTATTCATACATCAACTTTTTTGGTTTTCAAGGGTGGGCATTCTTTGGTCAAGACACTCTAATAATTTTATGCCTCTTACGTCTGCGTGCAAAATTGTGAACATGAAGCCGTCCATTAATATATGTTCTCCTCTTTTGGGTAAGTGTCCTAATTTTGCCATGACAAGACCGCCTATCGTGTCGTAATCTTCGTCAGAAAAATGACTGTTGAGTGTTTCGTTAAAAATTTGAATAGGCGTATGTGCTTTCAAGATAAATTGATTTTTCCCATGAGCTTTGATGTAGGCCTCTTCGTCAATATCAAATTCATCTTCGATGTCTCCAATAATTTGTTCGATAATGTCTTCTAATGTCACAAAACCTGAGACAGCGCCATATTCATCTACGACAATTGCCATGTGGTTTCGAGTATTTCGAAATTCACTGAGTAGCAAATCTAAGCGCTTACTTTCTGGAATAATGGTTGCTTTTCTCGTAATTTTATAAAGATCAAATGGTTCGGCATTGTCTTTTTGAAAACGCAGTAAATCTTTTGCATGTAGAATGCCAATGACATCATCTTTATGTGCATCGGATACAGGGAAACGAGAATGTCCTGATTGAGTGACAATATTCAGGACCTCAGATAAGTTGTTATTTTTTGAAATCCATGTCATCTGATTTTTAGGTAACATGATGTCTCGAACTTTGAGCTGAGAAAATTGCAACACGCCCTCAACCATCGTTAATGTTTGAGCATCGATGATTTTTTGCACCTTGGCTTGACGCAGTAATTTGATCAGCTCTTCTAATGTTTTAGGTTCAAACTGTAGAAGTTTTTTTAGCCGCATTAACCAAGAAAATGCGTCATCTTTTCTCTTCAAGGTGATTATCCTCTGTTGGGTAAGGGTTAGAAAATCCGAGTTTTGAAAGTAATTCGATTTCCAATGCCTGCATGACGGCTGTTTCTTCAGCCTCAATGTGATCATGGCCCAATAAATGTAAGATGCCATGAATGATAATATGAGCCCAATGTTCTTCCAGTGGGACATTGGCGTCTTCGCTTTCCGTTTGTAGCACATCAGGGCAAATAATGACGTCTCCCAAAAATGGGTGAACTTTTCTGATTTCTTCAGGTATTGCAGAGGGAAAAGCCAAAACATTGGTTGCTTTATCTTGCTGTCGATAAGTCCGATTTAAGGTTTGTATTTCGGGCACGTCGACAAAGCGCAAAGTGAGCTCATACCCCCGATATTCCGCTCCTAAGGCAATTAAGGCCCATTCTTGAATGTGTTTTTTGGATACGGGGATAGGATGCGTTGTTGCGATTTGTATGTCTATCTTTTTGTTCATGCGCCCTCGAGTAACCATTGGATCTGCGTCTGAATATCAATGGAGATGCTTGAAAGCTCTTCAATATTAGAATCTTCATAGACGGATATGGCATTGTTAGAATATTGCTGTTTTTCTTCTAATTGTTTAATCATTTCATCGCGTTGTTGATGTAGCCAGATAATTTGGGGCGAAAACAAATTTAAGATGGATTCTATCCAATCATCGAGAACTTGCCAATAAGGGTTGTCTGTTAAAGACATTTTAAAAAGGCTTAAATTTCGATTGATGTATTTGCTATCATACCATATTTCTGAAGAAATCCATCGATTGACTGTAAATAGTCGAATGGGTTTTCCATATTGGCTCATACTGATGGCGACAAGGTGAGTCATTGGATTATCCATATACTTGTCCCAGTCTGGAATACTTTTAGGTTTGATGTGTTTGGGAATCTGCGGATATCGCATGAAGCAGTGAAAATGACCGTGCTCAAATGCGTCAAAATTTTCTCTATGGCAATGATAAAAATATTGCGCGCCTGTTTGTTTGTCGATTCGATCCCCTTTGGGGTAATGTTGCAGATGCAAATGTTTCTCTTGATCGTTCAACGTGTAGTGAACAATATTTTCACCTTGCGTGTTGAGCATTCGCTGCTCGGCAGACAACGCTCTTTTTGCATAACTCAAAAGCTTCGCCCGTCGATGGTGGGTAAGTGACGGCAAAACGAATTCAGTTTGCTTCATATCCGTAGACATTGAAAGTGCTGGAGAAAGATAAAAAAAGGACGCTTAAAGGCGCCCTTTTTTGAAACTTAGCTGCCGCTACAACCACTACAAGAAGAGCCCGCACATGCAGGTTTAGCGCCAGAGCAACCCTTGCATCCAGAACAACCCTTGCATCCAGAACAACCTTTACAACCTTGGCACATTGTGCTACCTGAAGCCGCATTCATTGTGTCATCTGCGTAAGCAGCAGGAATAACGGTCGTCATCGACAGAGTGGAAAGGAGCGCTGCCACTGCTAATGATGTTTTTTTCATGTTCACATTCCTTGTACAGGTTGATTGAAAGTCAAAACCGGTGTTATCTTATACATAAAGTCACAACAATAAGTAACCCGTATCCTTATCTTAGCAAGAGCCATTTAAAGTGCGAAGTCTTTTTTTTAAAAAAATCCATTTTGCAATAACGATGATTGCAGGATTCCATTTCAACAAACCAAAGTCAAAATTATCTTGTTAAAATATCGCATGGAGTGTGTATGCATTTTAGAAGTGAAGCTGAACTTCGAAGCCATGTTTTGGGGCAACTGATTCCTTTTGAGTATTGGCGTGATATTTTTGAATACGAACTTGATGAGTCGTCTCTCCAGTATCGAATTTTAGGTGGGTCTTTAACTGATTTATTGTCACTCAATGAAAAAGATATCCCGACACACCAAGACAAAAAAAAATATATTGTCGTCATGCTGTGCGCCTTGGATTACAGTGATATAGATTTGCTCAAAATGATTGCGTTTATCCTTTCTAATACGTGCAAAAACGAAGCCTGTGAGCTGATTCAAGAGATTTTTATTTTAAGTTGTTGGAGTGGTCGATGTGAGTTAATTCATAACATTTTATCGGATAAACAAGTGTTATGTTCGACCACTATGATCGCATTTCAGCGTTATTGTGCTTTTCGTTTTGCAGTGCTCAGAGGACATTTGGATGTAGTCAAAACACTGATTGCCGAAATGCCAGAAAAAATTGAAGAGATGCTCTCCGTACTTGATTGTTATGCGCTTACGGTATCTGCATCAAACGATCATTTGCATGTCTTTAAATATCTCATGTCACTTTTTAGCGATAGACCACAGAAACAGATGCAATTTATAGATGCAAAAGGTGTCTATTTTTGTGAGTCAGCAATCTCAAATGGCAGTCTTGATTTTTTGAAATATATAGATGGTGTATCGCCTGGAATAGTCTCTTATATCATCCGCAATCATGCATACAAGTTTTTTTTACTCGCCGTTTCGAATGGGCATGTCCATATTCTCCGGTACTTTCGTTTGGTGATGCCAGAGCTTTTTAGTGGGATGCCAGAGTCTGATCGGAATTTAGCATTTGAGTCTGCATGCATCAATGGACATGTGAGAGCTCTATTGTATTTGAGTAATTTTTTACCGGACTCGCTTTCGAGTGTTCCGAGAGCATTAATCCATCATGTTTTTTGCTTTTCTGCGATGCATGGTCGACTCAATGTTTTGAGGTTTTTATTTTTAATGTTTCCCTCTGAACGACATGCAATGCTGTTGGCTTGTAAACAGTATGTTTTTGAAGTTGTTTGTAGCAGAGGCCATATTCAAGTGTTTGATTTTTTAATTGAGAATATGTTGACTGAAGAAATAACATATTCCTCTTTCTTGCAACCAAGATTTATCTTTCATCAAGCTGTGTGTTCTAATAATATTCAGATGCTTGATCGATTTCTGCTCTTTGTATCACGTGAAGAGGTAAAACGTATACTGAGTAATCAAGGATATTTGATTTTCAAATATGCGCATTCATTGGTTCTTTTTGAGAAATTATTGGATTTCCTAGGATCGGAGTCTCGATTGATGATAGAGGCTTCATCTTTTATGATTTTTCACGCCATGATGCTGAATAAACGCTTTGATGTGGTTAAAAAAATTGTTGCGTTGACGGATGAAGACACGCGACAATCGATGCTTGAGTCGAGCGGTTTTCAGGCTTTTCATGGGATAAACAACGTTGAAATATTAGATTTCTTAGTATCCAATCTTTCTCGTGAACGCGTGCAGAAGATGATTGAATTTAATGATTTTTCTGCTTTTCATTCATCTTCTCATATCGATGTATTGCGTTATTTTGTGAGCAAGGTTTCATCTTCTCAATTGCAAGCGATGCTTGCTGCACGTGATTTTACAATTTTTCGCAGTGTTCATGATTTTGATACTTTAAATTTTCTAATCGATACTCTTGAACCAGGCGCGCTACAAGCCATGATAGAGTATGATAACTTTGCCATTTTTCGTTCTCCAAAAGACACCCGTGTTGCAGATTTGCTGATGCATTTGGTTGCTAAAGAAAATCTTTCATCCATGATTTCTGCAAGAAATTACGAAGCGCTTACTTTTGTCGTAGCGCGTGGAGACATCGAGACGTTCAACATTCTGATGAACTATTTTTATGACTGTGGAAAATGGGATGAGGTGATACAGTGTCGCGGAACATTTTTATTTAAGAAAGCCGTAGAGGCGAATCGTTTGTATATGGCACACTTTTTATTGAATCATCCGATTATCTTTGCATATGCGGAAGCTCGTGTGATTGAGTATGGACACATTGTTGATATTTTTCTTGAAGAAACCTTATCTCAATTACCCAAAAATACAGCGCAAATGGTGTTTGAAACATCTGAACAGGCCCGATTGTACTTTTTTATTTTAAGAAATCTGATTCGTCGTCATGATTTAAATATGTTCTCAGTGATTTCTCACTTAATCTCCATACCGGCAGTGCAATCAATTTTGCATCTTGAGATTACCAAAGCACATCCTAACGAATTATATAGCTTGGCCGTTGAGATAGGATACACACAGGTCATTTCCTTGCTTTTGACCATTCCTTCTATTCGTGATTTAGTCGGACAAAACCCATGCGAGCCAAATGTCAACGCACTGGACTTAAGTGCATTTGCGTGTGATCCAGAATCGTCGATGAGAGCTTTGACTGTCACAGAGCAAAACTCCTTGTCGACATTAATTTCATATTATCATCCTTTTTTACTAGAGCTCGGTTCTTCATTTGTGATTGAGGACTTGAAAGCTTGCCTTGAGGAGCGTTTTAAAAAAAATCCGGCAGTGCTTGTCGTGAGTGAAAATGAAAAACTCGATCTGCCTCTTACTTGGGATGAGTATCAAGCGCTAAATTTATCGTCTTCTGCATGTCAATTGGCAAATCAAGCGTATCATGCGCACAGAGAACACACGGTATGGCGTTATCTCTCAAAACCTAATTTTTGGATGTCTCCTCATGCACTGTATGTGAACCGCGATGAACATGACGAAAATATGCGTTGGTCTACTTTTGAAGATTACCAAGACTTAATTGCAATATTTTACTTGGCTGCAAAAGATGAAAAAGCGGAACCATCGGATGGCTTTACCATTGAAACTCGTCTCAATCATTTTTTTGAAGAGTTAGCGCTTATAGGAAGAGCGCACAATTGGGACGTATCGCGAGATAATTTTGATGAAGGAGATAAGCCCAGTTGTTACTCAGGGGTGAAGCGGCGATTGTTTCAGTCGCTTCAGGGGCATCATCTGTTTAAAAATCATTTAGTTGACGAAATTAAGGCTGTATTACAAGATTTTGTGCGAGATCACTTTATTGAATGTCTTGATGGTGTCGCTCTGAGTGAGTTTAAAATTATCCAATCTGAATTTGAAGCAGGTCATGCGACACATGATTGTTTTCAAAAATTCCATATATCGGCAGAAAAGCAAACCGAATTGATCGATATTTTAAAAGAAAAATATGGTGTTTTATTGGATAGCGAAATGGAAAATTACGTTCGAAGAAGCTTTATTTTGAATGATATCTATCCTTCTCATGTGGCACGATTTGCGGGCGAGGTGCATTTTGTTCAACTTTTATTTAAGAAAAGACCCATCTTTTCCTCCTCTTCTTCGAGTCCTGATGCGACATTTCGTGAGTTTTCAATTTTCCAATCCAGAATGCTCACATCGAGAAATGAAAGCGATTCACCTTCGTTATCTCACGCGCTCAAATGAAGGGCTGAGTTTTAAGTCAAAATAAGATATAATGGGTGCTCCTTAATCGTAGGTTGCGCTCATGATAGATCTTCATTGCCATAGTCTTTATTCTGATGGTCTTTTAGCGCCTGCTGATCTTTTTAAGCGCGCATTACAGTCAGAGATCCGAATTTTAGCATTGACTGATCACGATACAACAGAAGGACTTGCGCATTTGCATGCTGCAGCTGCTACAGAAAATATCTCAATTATAAATGGCATAGAGTTTAGTACGCGTTGGAAAAAACACGATATCCATATTGTAGGGCTGGGTATTCAGCCTGATAGTGATGTATTAAGCATGTGTGTAAAGGAACAGACTCATTCTCGAATTGAAAGAGCCATTGAAATTGGCAAGCGCTTGTCTCGTGCAGGTGTCAGCAGTGCCTATGAAAAAGCATGTAAAGTCGCTGGTCATGAACGTGTTTCTCGACCTCATTTTGCTGAAGTATTGATTCAAGAGGGAATAGTAAAAGACATGAAAAGCGCGTTTACACGCTTTTTAGCTCGAGGGAAGCCCGCTTACGTTGAAACCAATTGGACACCGATTGCTGAAATTATTCGCGTTATTCATGTATCAGGCGGGTTATCTGTACTTGCACATCCATTGAAATATAAATTGACTCGAATGAAGCTTAATGCGTTAATTTCTGCATTTAAAGACGCTGGTGGTGCGGGAATGGAGGTCGTATCTGGCTTAATG
The DNA here is from genome assembly GCA_964513205.1 of uncultured Legionella sp. GTDB lineage: Bacteria > Pseudomonadota > Gammaproteobacteria > Legionellales > Legionellaceae > JAGVJT01. The sequence continues at coordinate 26,805 of CAZELP010000010.1, forward strand.
ACCACTCTTGAAGTGGAAGAGATGGCAAAATTGAGTCAAAAATACGAACTTTTGGCTTCGACTGGCTCTGATTTTCATGGAGAAGGGGTTTCACGAGTAGGATTAGGGCGACAAATCCAATTGCCAAGTGGTTGTACGCCTATCTGGACAAAATTGGAGCTTCATTGAAGAAAGAAAGGATACGTTATGAGCCAGTTTTTTGCGATTCATCCCGATAACCCACAAGCGCGTCTTTTAAGGCAAGCTGCGGCCATTGTTGAAGAAGGGGGGCTTATCATTTATCCCACCGATTCAGGATATGCTTTGGGATGTGCTTTGGGAAATAAGCAAGCGCTAGAGCGGATTCGCCGATTAAGACAATTGAATCACCGTCATAATATGACGCTGGTTTGCCGAGATTTAAGCACTCTGGGCACTTATGCTCGTGTGACAAATCCCATTTTTCGATTGCTAAAAGCCTTTACGCCAGGATCTTATACCTTCATCTTAAAAGCAACACATGTTGTGCCGCGTTTGATGCTTCATCCTAGTCGAAAAACATTGGGACTACGTATTCCTGATCACACAATTGCTTTGGCTCTTTTAGAAGCTTTGGAAGCACCAATGATGAGTTCGACGCTCATACTTCCTGATAGGGAGGCCGCTTTGAGTGAGCCTGATGCCATACGCGATTTGTTAGGAGACAGGATTGATTTAATTATTGATGGAGGTTGTTGTGGGTATGAGCCAACCACAGTTGTTGATTTAACAGGAGATTACCCCGAGATTATTCGTGAAGGGAAGGGTGATTCAACCCCTTTTCGTTGAGATTTTTTAGAGTGATACGATGAATCGGTTCTAAAAATTAGATTTAAGTTTATTGTTGAGGTTGACACATGTCGTCATGGTTTGGTGGAGTAAAACGTGTGGTTTCTGGGATGCGTGCCAGTGGTCGATTGCATCTGGGGCATTATCATGGTGTTTTAAAAAATTGGGTGCAATTACAGCACCAGTATGATTGTGCATTCTTTGTTGCAGATTGGCATGGACTGACAACACAATATGATGATCCTCATCTGATGAAAGATCAGGTATGGGACATGGTGGTCGATTGGCTTGCTTGCGGAGTCAATCCAAATTTGTCTTGCCTGTTTATCCAATCTTGGGTTCCAGAGCATGCTGAATTGCATCTTTTGTTGTCCATGATCACGCCGTTGGCCTGGCTTGAGCGTGTTCCTACTTACAAAGATCAACAAGAAAAAATACAAGATAAAGATTTAGCCACTTATGGATTTTTAGGTTATCCACTGTTACAAAGTGCCGATATTTTATTGTATCGCGCTGATTTTGTTCCCGTGGGCGAAGATCAAGTACCTCATGTTGAATTGACACGAGAAGTTGCAAGACGCTTCAATTATCTTTACGGACGTGGACGTGATTTTGAAGAAAGCGCCCAAGAGGCCATCAAAAAGATGGGGCAGAAAAACGGAAAGCTGTATCAAAAATTGAAAACGGCTTTCCAGCAGGAAGGAAATCATGATGCGTTAAGTACTGCGCGAGCATTGCTTGAGTCTCAACATAATTTATCCATGGGAGATAAAGAACGCCTGTTGGGCTATTTGGAGGGCGTGGGCAAATTGATTCTGCATGAGCCGCAGGCTTTATTGACCAAAGAAGCAAAAATGCCGGGACTTGATGGCCAAAAAATGTCTAAGTCTTATCATAACACCATCAGTTTGCGAGACACCTCCTCTGAAGTCGAGAAGAAAGTGTTGACCATGCCAACAGATCCTGCTCGTGTCAGACGAGTTGATCCTGGTGAACCGGAACGTTGTCCTGTATGGCAATTCCATAAAGTTTATTCCGATGACTCTACACAAAAGTGGGTTCAGCAGGGATGTAAAACAGCAGGTATTGGCTGTGTGGACTGTAAGCGTCCGGTTATTGATGCCATTCAAAAAGAGCTCCAGCCAATTCAAGAAGCAATTGTTTCTTATGCTTCTGATATGGGTTCTGTGAGACGCATTGTGACAGAAGGTAGTGAGAAGGCTCGAGATGAGGCTCAAAAAACATTGACTGAAGTTCGTGAAGCGATGGGGACGGAGTACTAATGCAACGTGTGCGATTACAAAAAATATTAAGTGAGGCCGGGTTTGGCTCTCGTCGTGAAATGGAGCAATGGATTGAAAATGGCTTGGTTACCGTCAATGGTAAAGTCGCCAAAATAGGAGAAAGTGCAGGGCCAAAAGATAAAATTATGGCCAAAGGGAAACTCGTTTCCGTTGCGTCTGAGGAGCGAGAAGCGCCTCGAATTTTACTTTATCACAAGCCAATTGGGGAGATTTCCAGCAGAAAAGATCCACATCATGCCAAAACTGTATTTGATTCACTTCCCGCATTGAAGCGAGGACGATGGATTCAAGTTGGACGTCTTGATTTAAATACATCAGGGTTATTGTTGTTTACAAATGATGGAACACTTGCCAACCAACTCATGCACCCTAAACATCAAATCGAGCGAGAATATGCTGTTCGAGTGTATGGTCAAGTCACGGATGAAGCCATTCGTCAATTGACAAAGGGTGTGTTATTGGAAGAAGGACTAGCGCGTTTTAAGACCATTAAATATCAAGGTGGAGAAGGGACAAACAGTTGGTACCATGTGGTTTTAACCGAAGGGAAAAATAGAGAGGTTCGTCGTCTTTGGAAAACACAAGGAATTGAAGTGAGTCGTTTGATTCGAATACGTTACGGTAAACTGAATATGCCTCGCTCGCTTTCTCGTGGACAATGGTGTGAGTTGTCGCGCACTGAAGTGACTCAATTTATTCGTTCTTTATCCAAGTGAATTTGATGAATCAGCAAAAAGCAACTATTGAAAAATTAAGCCACGATGGTCGAGGTATTGCTCGTATCGATGGAAAAGCCACCTTTATAGAGGGTGCTTTACCCACGGAGGTCGTGTCTTTTGTTTACCAGAAACGAAAAAAAGATTTTGACGAAGGAGTGATCAGTCAAATCGAGATTTCATCGACTGATCGTGTCGAGCCACGATGTCCTCATTTTGGTACTTGTGGGGGCTGTTCGTTACAGCACATTCGCCCTGAGGCTCAAATTGAATTAAAACAAACTCAATTGATGGAGCTGTTTCATCGTCTCGGCCGTACAAGTCCTAAAACAATTTTAGAACCATTACGTGCTTCTTATTGGCATTATCGACATAAAGCTCGTCTAAGTGTTCGCTATGTAGAAAAGAAGCAAAAAGTACTGGTTGGGTTTCGTGAGAAGAAAAATCCAAGATATCTTGCCAAAATGCAGCAGTGTTTTGTTTTACATCAGCAAGTTTCAAATTTAATTATGCCATTGAGAGACTTGATTGAGTCCATGGATGCAGCCCGAGATATTCCACAAGTTGAAGTGGCTGTTGGGGATGATGATACGGCCTTTATTTTCAGACATATGTCGGCGTTATCTGATGCAGACATTGCTCGCTTGAAAGCATTTGGTTTACAACATCAGATTTGTATTTTTCTTCAGCCTCAGGGACCTGATTCTGTCTGTCTTTTATACCCTGAAGGTCGCTCATCCTTGCTGCATTATCATCTTCCTCATTTTGGGGTGACATATGAGTTTCATCCAACTGATTTTACTCAGATTAATCCTTTACTGAATCAGAAAATGGTAGAAAAAGCCATTGAACTGTTGGCATTGAAACCGGAAGATCGTGTGCTCGATTTGTTTTGTGGACTAGGAAATTTTTCTTTGCCCATCGCAAAGCATTGTGCCCATGTGTATGGTGTTGAAGGAAGTGAGGCAATGGTTGAGCGTGCTCGGGCGAATGCGGTACGCAACCAAATTGAAAATGCGACCTTCCACAGTGCCAATCTTGAAGAGGCAGATGTTTTTTCTACCTTGGCCTCATTGAATGTAAATAAAGCACTGATTGACCCACCTCGTGCAGGTGCATTGTTGTTTTCTAAAGAAATTGAGCGATTTAAATTAGAACGTCTTGTTTATATTGCTTGTGACCCCGCAACGCTCGCGAGAGATACGGGTATTTTAGTGGAAAAAGGGTACGAATTGATCGCATCTGGTGTCATGGACATGTTCCCACAGACCACCCATGTGGAGTCAATTGCATTATTTCAACACCGAAAAGCAAAGAGCTGATATGGTCAAAGTCAAAGAAGGGATGCCACTTTTACCCGATGGAACGATTGATGTAGCCTTATGGTTGCAGCAGTTGGGCAGCAGAGGGTATTTTCAAGACATGGAAAAAATAAAAAATGCCTGCATGTTAAGTCAGATTGCCGGTCAAGATCATCCCACGGAGACAGGGGAGTCTTGTTTACAGCAAGGACTTGCAATGGCGGATGTTTTGGCAGATTTAGAAGTCGATCAAGACACTTTGGCCGCTGCCATTATCTTTGAAAGCGTACATTATGCTGAACTTTCTTTGGATGATGTGGAAGAACAACTTGGACTTTCAGTTGCGAGATTGGTCAAAGGTGTGAAAAAAATGAGTGCAATTTCAAGTTTGCACTTACCAAACAAATATAAACAAAGCAAACATCATCTAGACAATGTTCGAAAAATGCTGTTGGCGATGGTTGATGATGTCAGGGTTGTACTCATTAAACTTGCTGAGCGACTTTGTTTTTTAAGAAGCTCAGCGCCGATGCCAGAAGCCATGCGAAAACAAATTGCGAATGAGGCCATGGAGATTTACGCGCCATTGGCAAATCGCTTGGGTATTGGAGCTATCAAGTGGGAAATGGAAGATTTGGCCTTTCGTTATTTGCAACCGCAAGACTATAAAGAAATTGCGACAGGTCTCAAAGCAAAACGACTTGAACGAGATGGATATGTCGATGCGATTGTGCTCAGTATGAACACGCATTTGAAACAATTGGGGATGGAGCACTTTGCGGTTTATGGTCGAGCGAAACACATCCACAGTATTTATCGTAAAATGACTCGTAAAAATGTACCGCTTCAAGAAATCTATGATGCAACAGCGATTCGTGTATTGGTAGAAACAGAAGCGCAATGTTATGAGGTTTTAGGGCTTGTGCATACGCTCTGGCAACAGGTGGCAGTAGAGTTTGATGATTACATCGCGCATCCAAAACCGAATGGTTATCAATCTTTGCATACTGCTGTTTTGGGTCCAGAGGGACGAGTGTTTGAGGTTCAGATTCGAACCTTTCAAATGCATGAGCAAGCTGAAATGGGAGTAGCTGCGCATTGGAAATATAAAGAGGGTGGCGCCCGTAAAAAACAAGCGCATGAGCGAAAAATCGCATGGTTGAGAGAAGTGTTGGCATGGCATCGAGAGATGGCGAGTAACCAAGCGCCGAATGATGCTGTTGAAATGGAGTTTTTAGATGACCGAGTGTATGTATTTACACCGGATGGGGACGTGTTGGATTTGCCTCGAGATGTGACTCCGTTAGATTTTGCCTATCATGTGCACACTGAAATGGGACACCGTTGTCGCGGTGCGAAAGTGAATGGTCATATTGTTCCATTAACTTACCCTTTAAAAACAGGGGATAAAATTGAAATCTTAATGGGGAAAGAAATAAAGCCCTCTAGAGATTGGATTAACCCGCACCTTAATTATCTTAAAACATCTCGTGCTAAAGCCAAAGTGATGCACTGGTTTAAAATGCAGGACTTTGATAAAAATAAACTCGATGGACAAATGCTTTTAGAACATGAGCTTAAAACATTGGGTGTGAAGCTTGAGCGTGTCCAAGAAATTTTACCCGCATTAGGTTTTAAAACATTAGATGAGTTACGTGCAGCATTGGGTCGTGGCGACATCAAAATGAGCCAGATCATTACAAGGCTCACGCCTTCAGAGTCCGTGCAAGAAGAAGTGAAATTTGCTAAACCACCTCAACGCAAGTCTTCAGCATCCGATCAGTTGCGTATTGAGGGGGTGGGGCGGTTATTGACCCATATGGCGCGATGTTGTAAGCCTCTTCCTGGTGAGAAAATCATTGGTTATATCACTGTTGGACGTGGTGTTTCTGTGCATCGTCAAGATTGTCCCAATATTTTGCATTCAAGTGAGCGACAAAAACAACGTTTTCTACAAGTCTCTTGGGAAAATGATCCCAAAGATCGGTATCTGGTTGATATTTTTATTCGAGCCTTCGATAGAACTGGTTTGTTGAGAGATATTACGTCATTGTTAGCCAATGAGCGTGCGGAAATACATACCTTTCAAACTCACCTCAATAAGCAAGAAAACATGACGCAAATTACGGTCAATGTTGCAGTGGATGGATTAAATAGTTTATCAAGGCTCTTGACGCGCCTGCGTCAAGTGCCGAATGTTTTAGAAGCCAGAAGGCAACTTTGAGGTTGATTCTGAAGCATGGACTTTAGGTTCTTGCGGCACATCTGGAAGCACAGCCGAACTTGTCCAAAGTCGACTAGAAGATTTTGAATGTGGTTTTGGGTGTACTCTTGTTAAAATGGGTGCGTTTGAATCGGCAACTGGATGTACCGCTTTTGATGACGCACTAAACCAATTTTTCCATGATGTGTTCGCTTGGCTTGCTGTCGGTTTAAGCAGAGGCAGTTCTGGAGAAAGCATTAAGTTGGCATCGAGTATCAAATCATAATTTGGAATGGGGGATATTTGAGATAAATGGCGATGTGTTTGATACCAGTTTTCAATTTTAGACTGGATTGCTTTTTGTTTAATATGCGATTTCTCGTCCTTCCGAATGGCAGATAAATGATCAATAAATCCTGTTTTTGAACTGTTTCTGACCAGCTGGCGAAGCAGTTCAGATGGATTGAACTCTTCGGTATATGGTGCTTCAAACGCATATGTTAAAAACAACCAAGAGATCTCTTTATTTTGTGTCAGTGGGGATAAAATCACTCTGTCCTCATTTGAGAGCTGTTCAAATTTTTCCAGTAGTTTTCTTTTATCTTCAGAGAGGAGAAAAGGATCGAGCGCTTTAAAAAATGAGTAGACGCTTTCTGTCCATTCTACTGGCGTGCAGGTTTCTCCAGTAAGATCTTTTTGAGTAGTATTTTTCAGAAAAAGTCTAATCATGCTTTCAATACACAAGGCCTCTATCAATACACAACGTAATGATGATTTCTGACATATTTCTTCTTTTTGAAGAAAATGATGAATCACTTTGGTCGCGGGATTTGGAGTCATCTGTTTGAGTATGTTCTTGATCATCTCTGTTGTCTCATTGGCGTCATATTCAATAAGTTTTTGAATCAACGGGATGACTATTTTTTCATCTTGGAGAGAGGGAGATAATAAAGACAAATCGTCTTTTTCCTCCAAGACGAGCAAAGCAAATTGGTCGATTGAAAGATAATTCCAATGTTCAGGAGTGAGTAATGGGGTTGTTGTATGTGATTTTATCATGGATTTTTAATTAAACTAATAGAGTCTTCATTGTACTTGATTTTCTATTTTTATTCAATGCGCTTCAAAAACTTATCTTATTTGCGATGTGGACCCTGATATACGACCGTTTTTTTTCATGTACAACAAGTGAGGTAGTGCATTGTATAGATTTCTGATATACTCTCGTGCTCTTTGTTGGCTTATTGTTGGAGTAAAATATGGCAGTAGAACTTACCTTGTCCATTATCAAACCTGATGCGGTTGCAAAATCGGTCATTGGACAAATCTATACACGGTTTGAGCAGGCAGGATTGGATATCGTTGCAGCAAAAATGACTCAATTAACAAAAGAACAGGCTGAAGGCTTTTACGCTGTTCATAAAGAGCGTCCTTTTTTCAACGCGCTTGTTTCTTTTATGATTTCTGGTCCTGTGATGATCCAAGCTTTAAAAGGCGAAAATGCGGTTTCACGTCATCGTGACATTATGGGTGCGACTAATCCCAAAGAAGCAGCTCCTGGCACAATTCGTGCAGATTTTGCAGACAGTATCGATGCGAATGCGGTGCATGGTTCTGACAGCCTGGAAAATGCTGCAATTGAAATTGCTTATTTTTTCGAACCGAGTGAATTGTGTGAGCGTCAATAATAGTAAAGTGAATCTACTCGATTTAGATTACCAACGATTGTCCGAGTGGTGTACCAGCGTTGGCGAGAAGCCTTATCGTGCTCAGCAGCTTATGCGCTGGATTCATCAGGTTGGACAATCTGATTTTGATGGGATGACGAATTTAAGCAAGGTTTTTCGTGAGAAACTTGCACGCTTTGCTGAAATTCGCTTACCGGAACTTGTTGGTTGTCAGGAGTCAAAAGACGGTACCCACAAGTGGTTGCTAAAACTCAGTTGTGGAAATTGTATTGAGACGGTGTTTATCCCTGAAAAAACACGCGGAACGCTTTGTATCTCCTCTCAAGTGGGATGTGCGCTCAACTGCAGTTTTTGTTCGACGGGGAAACAGGGATTCAATCGAAATTTAACCACAGCAGAAATCATCGGGCAATTGTGGTTTGCCGTCCGTACCCTTTCTGAAAAAGAAGGGCTTCACGACAGAAAAATTACGAATGTAGTGATGATGGGAATGGGTGAACCGTTGTTAAACTTCGACAACGTAGTTGCTGCGCTAGACATCATGATGCACGATTTTGGATATGGCTTGTCTAAGCGTCGTGTCACTCTGAGTACATCAGGGATTGTGCCTGAAATGGAGCGCTTGCGAATGGTGAGTCCTGTTTCTTTGGCCGTTTCTCTTCATGCTCCAAATGACGAACTACGCGATATTCTGGTTCCGATTAATAAAAAATATCCATTAAAAATGCTAATGGATTTGTGTCGTCGTTACTTTAAAGACGATCCTCGACGCTATATCACCTTCGAATATGTGATGCTAAAAGGAGTGAATGACAGTTTAAAACATGCCGATGAGTTGGTTCGCTGCTTAAGAGGGATTCCATCGAAAGTCAACCTGATACCATTTAATCCTTTTCCTATGACGCAGTATGAGCGTTCGTCGCAGGAAGCGATTGATGCGTTTCGAAACCGCTTGATCTCCAAAGGCCTAAATACCATTACTCGAAAAACTCGAGGGGATGATATTGATGCGGCGTGTGGTCAGCTTGCTGGCAGTGTGAAGGATAAAACAAGACGTTCGGCCCAATGGCAAAAAATAGTTTTCGAGCGAACGCAATCTAATGTCGCACAAAGTCCATCGTGAACGTCAATACAAATGGAGTACATATGAATACAGCAGTCAATGTTGATTCGAATGAGTTGCATCTTGGCCAAAAACCAGGAGCAGAGCTCGCTTCGATTCGTAGCCAAAGAGGCTATACAACCGAATATGTTGCAGGTAAATTGCATTTACGAATTCATTTAATTGAACTTCTTGAATCAGATGAATACGACAAAATGCCAGAACCTGTTTTTATCAAGGGTTATCTGCGCGCTTATGCAAAACTACTTGAAATTTCTCCTGAGCCTTTGATTGAACGTTTCAATCGTTACCATACAAGTGAGCGGCGAACAGAACGAGCTCTTTGGCAAAGCAAAAAACGTTCGTATAAAGCATATAAGGCTGAAAATACGGTACGTTGGGTTACTGTCAGTATGACTTTCTTGGTACTTACTGCGGTTATGATGTGGTGGTCCAAAACAAAAGATACTGAAAAACTAGAGCCCATGGCTGAAGTAAGTGAATTAAAAGTGAAGGCGAAAACAACGTTGAGTGAGGAGCCTACTAATACGGTAGCAGTTGCTTCTGTATTGCCCTCTATTGAAACAACAACTTCTGTGGAAAATTTGAGTGAGTGAATTATTGCAAGCCATTCGAGGGATGTCGGACGTTCTTCCAAAAGACAGTTATTTGTGGCGTTTTCTTGAGCGAGTCTTTGGTGAAACGCTTTCGGATTATGGATATAAAGAAGTTAGAACACCTCTACTCGAACAAACCGCTTTATTTAAACGTTCTATTGGTGAAATTACAGATATCGTCGAAAAAGAGATGTATACCTTTACCGACAGAAATGGCGACAGCTTATCTTTGAGACCTGAAGGGACAGCCAGTTGCGTTCGAGCTTGTCTTGAACATGGTTTGTTACACAATCAACAGCAAAAGTTGTGGTACATTGGGCCAATGTTTCGACACGAGAAACCCCAAAAAGGACGATATCGCCAGTTTCATCAATTTGGTGCAGAAGTTTTTGGCATTGATGGAATCGGCATAGAGTTGGAGCTTATTGCTTTGTGTCAGCGATTATGGACTCGTCTTGGAATAAACGATGTCGTCCATCTTGAGATCAATACACTGGGAACTATTGAAGAACGTCAAAATTATCGCAATGATTTGATTCATTATTTTAAGCAGCATGAATCAATACTGGATGAGGATAGCAAGAGACGTCTTGAAAAAAATCCAATGCGTATTTTGGATAGCAAAAATGAAGCATTAAAATCACTGATTCAAAATGCACCTAAGTTAATGGATTTTTTGAGTGATGAGAGCCGAACTTATTTTGAGTCGTTGTGTGAAGGTCTGCGGACACTGGGAATCGCATTCACTATAAACACTTGCTTAGTTCGTGGATTAGATTATTATGAGCACACCGTTTTTGAGTGGACAACAACGCGATTAGGAAGTCAGGCAACCGTTTGTGCCGGGGGGCGTTTCAATAAGTTAGTTGAACATCTTGGCGGAAAATCTACTTCTGCAGTTGGTTTTGCTTTGGGACAAGAGCGACTTCTTCTTCTATGTCAAGAAGTTGCAGCTGATTTACCGTCCGAGATTTTACCGGATTTGATTGTTTTACCCGGAACATCTGAGGCGATGATTCAAGCATTGAAAATAGCGGAAAATTTACGTGATAAAGCACCTCAGTGGCTTGTTCAAGTCAATACTGCAGCTGGGAGCTTTAAGAGTCAGTTTAAAAAGGCAGATAAAAGTGGAGCAAGGCTCGCATTGATTATTGGTGAGGAAGAAGCGCAAAACAAAACAGTTGGTATTAAGGATTTGCGCGGCACCACTCCTCAACAGTTGGTTAGTCAATCTGAGTTATTGAATGCGATTTTGGCATACATGGGAGAATGATGTGTCTGTTTATATGACGGAAGAAGAACAGCTTTTGGCGATCAAAAATTTTTGGAAAAAGCATCAACGTTTGATCTCAATCGTTTTATCAGTTGTTCTTTTATGTACGGCAGGGGTTCGTTATTGGCAATGGCATACTGAAAAAAGAGATCAAAATGCGTCGATACTTTATCAACAATTGATGCAAGCGTTCTCTGAAAATGATCAACCTTCTATTCAAGCGCATGCCAAAACTCTTGGATTGGAATATGCTCACACCGTTTATGGCGATGCCGCTTCGCTGATGTTAGCTAAATTGGCTGTTGATAAAAAAGATTGGAACCAGGCAATAAATACCCTCAAAAAAGTGGCGATGGAGGGACAAACAAAGACATTGCGTGATGTTGCTAAGTATAGATTAGCTCGAATATTCTTGTATCAGAAGGCGTACGATGATGCCTTGAGCATGATCGACGATGTAGACAGCGTGGATGCTGTAACACTCAATCAGTTAAAAGAAGAAATTCACTCCGCTAAAAAACTGTCTTAGGGGTTCAATCGTGTTAGGTTTTGTCAAAAAAGCGTTTTTTTATGGTTGCTTGGTGTTAACTGGTTGTTCACAGGTTGATGATTATTTATTGGGCAAAGATAACACCATCAAGCCCAAAGCACTACCGGATTATCATCAGAAAATAACCTTTAAGTCACTTTGGACTTCCTCAGTTGGTAAAACAGAGGATGCAGCTCATCTCAAGTTAACACCTGCGGTGTATCAGCATGTCATCTATATTGCGGATTCCAAAGGGCGAGTTTCCGCCCTGAACAAAGAAACAGGAAAATCCATATGGGTGAAACAGGTATCGTCTTCGCCTTTAAGTGGGCCTGTTGTATCAGAAGATATCTTGGCACTGGGAACTGATAATGCGTCTGTTTTGGTTTTGAGCCGCGAAGATGGGCATGTGATTTGGGAGGCGTCGGTTTCAGGGGATGTATTAGCCAGTCCTTTGATCACTCAAAAACGTGTGATCGTAAAAACAATTGATGGTCGTTTGTATGCTTTTGATAAATATACCGGAAAAAAATTGTGGTCTTTAAACCATGGTTCTCCAAATTTAATTTTGCGTGCGAGCTCATCGCCGATTAAAGTCGGAAATTGGGTCATTGTAGGGTTTTCGGATGGAAAACTAGATGCCATTGAGCTTGATACAGGTCGTGTGTTGTGGCAGCGTAGCATTGCTTATGCTTCTGGTTCCAGTGATGTAGAACGTTTGGTCGACATTGACACAGATCCAGTAGCAGAAGGAAACCACTTGTTTTTAGCCAGTTATCAAGGCGATGTCGGAATGATGTCGATGAAAACAGGTGAATTTATTTGGCACAAACCCACATCAACTTATGACAATCTTACTTTGGATGATCGCGCACTTTATGTTGTGGATAGCAGCGATGTGATCATTGCCATGAACAAAAAAAATGGTCAAACTGAATGGAAGCAAACAGCGCTCCGCGCACGCGGTGCCACATCTGCTGCGCAATTAGGTCGATACTTGCTTATTGCGGATAAGACAGGATATTTACATGGATTAGATATTCAGCAAGGAGAGCTCGTAGGTCGTGTGTCTTTGAATGCGCCGATCGATGTTGCCCCGGTTGTTTCCGATGGGCGTGTTTATGTGCTAACACAGGCGGGGCAACTCACCTGTTTTGCTGTAGAGAGGTAAAATGACAACGCCTGTAATAGCCCTTGTTGGGCGCCCTAATGTTGGCAAATCCACTTTTTTTAATCGATTGACTAAAACTCAAAATGCTTTAGTCGCTGATTTTCCTGGATTGACTCGAGATAGACAATACGGCGAAGTCACCTTCGAAAATAAACCTTTTATTGTAATTGATACCGGCGGGATTGGAGTCGATGACATGGCGGTTGATTTGTTAATGTCAAAACAGTCTGCTTTGGCTTTAGATGAAGCAACGCGTATCTTTTTTTTGGTGGATGGTCGTGCCGGACTCACTCCATCAGATGAAGCCATTGCAACAAAACTTAGAAAATTAGGTAAGCCCGTTGATTTGGTGGTGAATAAAGTAGAAGGTTTGGATGAAACATTCGTTAGCGCAGATTTTCAAGCATTGGGACTTTCTTCTGTGCACTGCATTTCTGCCTCTCATGGTCGAGGAATTACGCCTTTTTTGCGTAAAGTAACCGCTGATTTTCCTGCAAATGAGTCTGTTGATCCTGCTAAAGATGAAGCCATTAAAGTGGCTTTTGTCGGGCGACCTAATGTGGGTAAATCGACACTTATTAATCGTATTTTAGGCGAAGAGCGTGTGGTGGTATATGATATGCCAGGCACCACGCGAGATAGTGTTGCAGTGCCTTTTATGCGCGAAGACCAGGCTTATACATTAATTGATACCGCAGGGGTTCGTCGTCGTTCTCGTGTTGGAGAAAAAATCGAAAAATTTTCGATTATCAAGACATTGCAATCCATTAAAGAATCTCACGTGTGTTTATGTTTAATTGATGCGACAGAAGGATTGACCGATCAGGACATGCATTTGCTCGGGTTTGTCATAGAAGCAGGTAAAGCGCTGGTTATTGTGGTCAACAAGTGGGATGGTTTAAGTGTTGATCATAAGAAACATGTAGAAGCAGAATTGTTGCGCAAGTTACACTTTGTTAATTTCGCAAAAATCAGGTATATTTCTGCGTTACATGGAAGCGGTGTTGGGATTTTATTTAAGGACATCAAGCAGGCATATCAGGCTGCAATCCGGCCGTTTTCAACGTCGACAGTCACGCGTATACTAGAAGATATGGTAACTCAGCATCCTCCTCCATTGGTGCGCGGTCGTCGTATTAAATTACGCTATGCACATGCTGGTGGTCATAATCCTCCTTTGATTATTGTCCATGGTAATCAATTGGATGCTTTACCCGAAAGTTATAAACGTTACTTGATAAAAGGCTTTACTGAAAAACTTAAATTGATAGGGACGCCTTTAAAATTAGAGTTCAAAGGCGGCAACAATCCATTTAAGGATAAGAAAAACAGTTTAAGCCAGCGGCAGGTTAACAAAAAAAAGCGATTGATGAACTGGGTTAAGAAAAAACGATAACATAGGACATCATGATGTCGAATGTGGCGCAAGATAATTTTTTTCAAGATGATCGTATTGTAGACCAATTTGGCGCAATGACAGAAAGTCATCGTGTGGCAATTGAGCAAATCCAACATACCTATCTTGGACATCGTCCTCATTGTAAAGTTCTGGATTTAGGTGCCAAAGAAGGCATGTTTTTGCAAAAGCTTCACGCACTTTTGCCTCTTGCAGAATTGACTGGCGTAGATGTTTCTGCTGATGCGCTGAACAAGATCAAAGTCAACTTGCCTTTAACTACCATTGAGGCAAGTCCATCTGATGTCACGCATTATTTGCCACCTCATAGCCAAGATTTAGTTTTGGCTCATTTTTTAAATGCTTATGTGCCTTTGCATACGCTTTTTAATGCGGCAAAAGTTTTGACGCGGGCAACAGGTTATTTTTCTCTGGTGACCACGACTTATGAATCATTTCCAGTTGCGCAACAGTATCTGGCTGATTTTATCACGAAAGGTTCTGTTCTTGGTCGAGTGGTTGGGCATTATTATAAGTCGATTGTTAAAAACACAACAGTGGCAGCAAGTGAAGAAGATCTGTTAAAAGCTTGTGCCTCTCATGGTTTTGAAGTCATTGAGCATCATCGCCTAAAAATTCCGATTGTGCTTCATAATATTGATGAGTTAGCTTGGTTTGGTATCGAAGGAACTTGGTTTTTGAATCATTTGTCTGTTCGCATGCTACCAAAACATTTTTTAATTGCTCGATTAAAGCGTTTGTTTGATAAAGTTTTTACCTTTCCTTATCAAGACATCCATATGATTGATGTCATTTTGGCGAGAAAATCAATTCAATAGAGTGGTGTTGTATGCGTAACTTATTTACACTGGTGTTCTTTTTTTTCTATTTTGTAGCCGATGTACAAGCACATCAGCCTGCGCGTTTTTTAGAGGAAATCAAAGGTCGACCCAATGAGGGGGC
This sequence comes from uncultured Legionella sp., assembly GCA_964513205.1. GTDB lineage: Bacteria > Pseudomonadota > Gammaproteobacteria > Legionellales > Legionellaceae > JAGVJT01. The sequence continues at coordinate 41,875 of CAZELP010000010.1, forward strand.
TGAAATCGTTGATCATTTTTGTGCGATTTGTCATGGCGACCCACCTCAAATACAAGTAGGCGCTCCGCGTATGCACGTTTCTGATGATTGGAAGCCAAGGTTGAAACAAGGTTTTTCTACTTTATTCAAACATGTGAATGAAGGAATTGGCGTGATGCCCCCCAGAGGAGGCTGTTTTGAGTGCTCTGATGCACAGCTTGTGCTTGCAATTAAATCTATTGTTGGTAAAAATAATCATGTTAAGCATTTTGATGTCAAAAAGAGCGCGTAGATATCAATAAGTTAAAAAATTATAAAATAATGCTAATCCTTTTTACAGTCTGACCGATAAATATGTAAAACGTCGGAGGATTGTATCGTGAACACAAAACTAAAATGGATGGTTGTACCTGCTTGTGTTGTTTTGGCTTCTTGCGCGTCAAATCGCACCGTACCCATTGTGGACGATGCGGGGCATACGCATTATACAACTGCTTATGCAGATGACTATAAAGGACAAGGTCATTTCCCTGAGCAGCGTCCAGCAACAGGTCGAAAAGTCTTTATTTTTGACCCCAAAGCGACATCATGGGCTGCTTATGATGCGAAAGGGCATCTTGTTCAAACCGGTAGCGCTTCGGGTGGTAAAGATTATTGCGAAGATGTGGGGCGTCCTTGCCGTACGGTCACTGGGACTTTCCATGTCTATTCTAAAAAAGGTGAAGAATGTAAATCTAGCATTTATCCGATAGAAACGGGTGGCGGTGCTAGAATGCCTTACTGCATGCACTTTCACCAAGGATATTCGATTCATGCTGCTTATGAAGTGCCTGACTATAATGCAAGCCACGGATGTATTCGAGTACTTCCAAGTGCTGCAAAATGGTTGAACGAGGATTTTGTTGATGTCGGCACAACCGTAATCGTAAAACCTTACTGATAATTCCGAGGGGAGGCTAGACCTCCCTTTTTCTTGTCTATAGAATGTTTCTATCTTTGAATTAACCGGTGATTTTTTTGAATACAGGATTAGTTTCTCTCGATAGACGTGAGTTTGGTTTTTGGCGCGCATTAGTTGGCGCTTTTTTTTCCTCTAGATTGTATGTTGATGTTGCAAAGAGATGGCGTGGCTTTGGATTTTTCTTTCTGCTTGGTGTTTTTTTTATCGCTGGAACACCTTTTGGGGTACGTTGTGAATATGCCATTTACAATTACTGTCAAGATTATCTGATTGAACCATTAGAGCATTTTCCGACTTTATCGATTCAAGAGGGGCATCTAGAGTGGAATTCTTGGATGCCGTACCGTATGTTAAATAAAAATGGAAAAACAGTGTTGATGGTAGACACTACCGATACTGTGACTAAAATCGATCATAAAAAAGATCCCGATCTGACTTGGCTTTTAACGGCAGACTCGTTGCATTTTTCTCCGCCCGTATTACAAATTACGCCTAATCTTCAGTTGCCTTTGGAAAATGCTGCTCGAGTGACACTTTTTGATCCAGGTGCAAATGATACCATTGTGTTATCTGAATTGGGGTCGAGTGGTTTTAAGTTGGCTGTATACACCATGGCTTTTTTGGCTTATCCCTGTGTGATTTGCGTTCTTTTAGGAACGGCTACCACTATTTTAGCTGCTTTCGCCTGGGCTGCTCAATACTACATTCGTGTTGTTTTCAGATATAAAATGTCTTATCAAGCGGTTTGTCGTTTGTTAGCGGTATCGTTTACGCCGCCTCTGTTTATGAGCTTTTTTATTGTGACATTTGGAATAAATTTTAGTAATGACCGGTTGTATGCATTCCTTTTATTTGCGCTTTATTTTAACTTCGGTGTTTTATCTGTGAGACGCGTTGATAGGGCAATGGTCTTTGCCTAGGTTGGGCTGTTTGTGACAGCCCAGTTAAGTTTGAAGATTAATGGTCTTTAGAACCCAGTGTTTTCTTAGAAACAATCCAAGGGATAATGACAAAAACGAGCATGCCGATAATTAAACAGCCCTCAAAAAAAGCCAAGTTTTGAATTGGAATGTCTTTGGGTGGGATAAAGCCGATTACAATTGCGAAAATGCAGCACAACAGTCCCGTCAATGCCAAGATCCACATCCCTAAGGTTCCGCCTGGTATTTTATAAGGCCTAGGGCGGTCTGGCGCTTTGTATCGCAGTCTAATAGCGGCTGCAAACATAAAGATGTACACCAGCAGTGCCAATTGCGCGCAGAGAATCGTTAAAATCCAATATGCTGCATAAATTGTATTGCTTAAAATGAAGACACTGCTCAATAGAGTAAAAATCACACCTTGAGCGATTAGGATGCGAGATGGAACCCCGTAACGATTCATTTTTGTAAAGTACTCTGGAATAGAACCGTCTCGAGCAGAAATAAGCAGTCCTTTGGTCGGGCCAATGATCCACGCAGAAACACCACTTAGTCCACCCAGAATAATTAAAACAGCAGTAATCGATGTCATCCAAGGCATGCCGTATGCTTTAAAAAATAAATCATACGCATCAATCAGACCTGATACGACATTGAGATCGTGATTAGGGACAACAATGGTAATGGCAAGTGAGCCTAACACTAAAGTCGAAAAGATGATGATCATCGAGTACAACAAGGCCCTTGGGTAATCGCGTTGAGGATTTTTCACTTCCTCTGCATGCATGGCTGACATTTCAATTCCCAAAAGACCAAATAAAACAGCAGAAAACAGTGACGCATTGCCAAGATCGTGTACGCTAGGTAACCAATTAATCGGTGTGGGAATGGCGATAGGGTGACCCTGTACAATCCATAAAAAACCCAAAACAATAATGCCGATAATGGGTGCAAGTGTCCCTACAATTGCACCCAGAATACTAATGAAACCTGAAAGACGCATGCCAAAATTATTGAGCAGTGTCATAAACCAAAAAAGGCCGAGTGTTGTGCCAAGAAGATAAGTGCGATTTTGGGCAAGTTCTGGTGCAAACAGATAAGCCATCGTCGTGACGATAAACACAAGAATGGTTGGATACCATACAATGTTATAAATCCATTGTAACCAGATCGTGATAAAAGCAGTTTGTCGACCAAATGCTTCTCGTACCCATACATAAAGTCCGCCAGTACTGGGATAAGCGGTTGCTAACTCTGCAGCAACCAAAGCCACGGGAATAAAAAATAAAAGGGCAGCAAGCACATAGTATGTGACGAGCGAACCACCTAATTGTGCTGAGACTGGCAATGTTCGCAGGTTGTCAACAGCGATGACATTAATCATCACCAGCGTAAAGACACTTAAAACTCGTTTTGATACTTGTGTTGTCATACCGTGATTCCAAAATAATGGCTTGAAAAAAACAAACTCGAAAAAAATTTTATCAGAAATTGAGTGAAAAACCTAGAAATGCTGAGTATTAAAACTCAGCATGACCGGGTGTGCGTGGAAATGGAATCACATCTCTCACATTTGAAATGCCTGTGACATAGCTAACGAGGCGCTCAAGCCCGAGCCCAAAGCCTGCATGAGGAACACTTCCATAACGTCGCAGGTCTAAATACCACTCGTATGCTTCTTTATTAAGATTGAGTGTTGTCATGCGCTCTTCTAATACGGATAAGCGTTCTTCCCTTTGACTTCCTCCGATAATTTCACCAATGCCAGGAGCGAGGACATCCATGGCAGCAACGGTTTGACCGTCGTCGTTTACTCGCATGTAAAAGCTTTTGATTTCTTTAGGGTAGTTAATCAAGATAACGGGCTTTTTGCACAACACCTCTGCCAGATAACGCTCATGTTCTGATTGTAGATCGATTCCCCAAGCAACAGGATACTCGAAATTTGTCTTAGCGCGTTTGAGTGCTTCAATTGCATCCGTGTAGGTCATGATCTCGAAGTCGGCGTGCGCTAAACTTTCAACTCGAGCCATGGCTGAATTGTCGATAAATTGATTAAAGAACGCCATGTCATCAGGGCATTCAGCCAGAACAGCTTGACAGAGATATTTTAAGAAGTCTTGACTTAACGTGCAAAGTTCTTGTAATCCAGCAAAAGCAATTTCGGGTTCAACCATCCAAAACTCTGCCAAGTGCCGGCTCGTGTTGGAGTTTTCCGCGCGAAAAGTCGGACCGAAAGTGTATACCTTTGAAAGCGCTAAGCAATAGGCTTCGACATTGAGTTGTCCAGATACGGTTAAGAAGGTTTCCCGGCCGAAAAAATCTTGGTTAAAATCAATTTTTCCTTCGGCATTTTTAGGTAGATTGACCAGATCAAGTGTGCTGACACGGAACATTTCTCCTGCACCTTCACAATCACTTGCGGTGATAATGGGGGTATGTATCCAGAAAAAACCATTACTATGAAAGTAGCGATGGATTGCCTGAGACAAGCAGTTGCGAATGCGAGTCACGGCGCTAATGGTATTGGTTCGAGGACGCAAATGCGCAACATCACGTAAAAACTCAAGCGTATGTCGTTTTGCTTGAATGGGATAAGTATCAGGATTAGACACGAATCCAGTCACTTCGATATGCTCAGCTTGAATTTCAAGTGCTTGCCCCTTGCCTTGAGAGGGAACAAGATTCCCTGTGACACGAAGGGCACATCCCGGAGTTAATTTCAAAATTTCGTTTTGATAATTAGGTAATGTCGATGTTGCAACAATTTGGATGGGCGCGAAACAAGAACCATCGTGTAGCGCAATAAAAGAAAGACCCGCGTTAGAATCACGACGTGTTTTAACCCAACCTTGAACGGCGACTGTGATGCCTTCAGATGCTGATTGATTCAGACATTGCTTGACGCTATAAACGTTACTCATCCAAAAAACTCCAATTTTAAGAGCTGGAATCATACACCAAGCATCCCTTTATGAAAAGACAGGGGAGCGCATGGTAGACTCACGAGTGACTTTAAATTAAATTGACCAGGTCAGTTTTCTTCAATTAATTTATTATTTAAAATCTGAACCTTTATAGGGCTGAGTAATTCTATATTGGCATCATGATGGGTGGAAAAAATTATTCCGGTATTACATCCTTTTTCTTTTAAAATCGATAATAAACTCTGTTGTGAATTTTTATCTAATCCATTGAATGGTTCGTCCAGAATAATAAAATCTGGATTACCAATAAGAGCCGATGCGAGTAGGAATTTTTTCTTGGTTCCAAAGGACATATCCCCTATGGATGTATTTAAATGTATTTTTAATTCAAGCTGCTCTATCACTTTGGTTAATTCATTAGGAGTGCTAAAACGCGCCTTTGCTATCCATGATAAAAATTCCTCACCTGTTAAAAAAGGATAAATATCCAAGTTATCAGGAACATAATAAATCTGTTTATTACGGTTATTATTTTGCCCATTAATAAGAATGGTTCCCGAGTCAATAAAATCCATGCCCACGATCAGTCGTAATAAAGTAGATTTCCCTGCACCATTTTGACCAATAAGATGATAATTATTTTGACCAAAATTATAGGATAAATTAGAAAAAACTGTCTTTTTAGAAAATGATTTGTTTATGTTGATTAGTTGAATACTATGTTCCAAGGAATGCTCCTATCAGTAAATATTGCATGACAACGATAGTGATTGTATTAATTAGAGTGGTAAAAAAACAAAAACGTAATGAATATCTATACAGCATCCTGTTTATAGCAATAGTAAGCATGCTTGCCATAGTAATACTTGTAAGAAGCAGAACATGCATGGGCTTCACGAATGCTAGAAAAATTGCCAATGGAACTAAAGATAAAAAAAGCCCAGAACTAATGCACAGTATTTCTATTCCTTGTTTTACTAAGAGGTTGTCATGAAATATGGAATGGAAGAGGTTGTACTTTTGTTCGTTTTTTGAAAAAAAAGTACTTAATGTTGATAAAATATAGGTCTGAATACCAATCAAAATTAATAATACAACAAACATGTTATCAACTAGCTCAGTTGATGATAACAATAAATATATGGTGGCAATCGATAATAATGTTGTAATAAAAAGCCTGATAGTAAATGCTGTCTTATGGGCTCGAATGGTTGCTATTTGAGTCAGAAAATAAAGTTTGATGGGATGATTTGCTATCGATTTCATAAAAGGCTTTTTATCACCCTTAACAGACGGCTGAGTTCTTTGTTTGTGAGGCTGTGTACTGTACGCGATACTGATGCAGGATAAACTGGAAAATAAGCAGATACCAAAATTTAATAAAGAGTTTTGCTGTGTGGACACCAGCGCGATTAGCATACATAGCAGAGTTAAAAAAATTATATTTTGAATATTTTTATACAATGCATTCAGAAGAAAAATCATGATCACAATAATCAGTGAACTATATAGTGCATAATAGGAATATAAAAGTGAGGTATTATTAGTAATACGGGTAAGCCCTGCTCCCCCAAAAAATAATGCAAACCAAATTACATTCAATGAAAGCATTGATACAATGAAATCAATCTTCTTATCATTAGGTGAAAACGCTTGTGAGGCCGACAGATAATCTCCAAACTCACCCCCTTTAATAAAATTTGCTTGGGCTCTAATTAATAAAAATAAAAAAGATAGGAGCGCTGTTAATGAAAGCAGTTTAGTTTCTAATGAAATACTTGGAGCAACAATCACAAAAAAAGGCACTCCGATTAAGTGAATTTTTTCGATTCCTGGAGCCAATAAACAGAACAAGAAAGTCATTAATAACTTGTGTCGTAGAACTAATTCTCCTGTTTCCTTAAAATAGTATCTAATGCGAAATTTGAGAAGCTGTTTATTAAAAATTGACACATTATAAGTTGTTAATTCTGACATACTAAAGCGCTCCCCTCACAAAGATTGAAGCCATGGCTGTCATAGCCAGGCATAAAATTAATGACATCGGGTATAATGGATAGTAGTTCCATGGAATGACTAATAACTAATAACGTTTGATTTTTTATAGAAGCTAAATTGGTGATAACCTGTTTCTGAAGATTATGCTCTAATCCAGACGTGGACTCATCTAATATTAAAATTTTAGGATTAAATAACAGGGCTCGCGCAATAGCAATTCGTTGAATTTGACCGCCGGATAATGATAATCCTTTTTCTCCAAGCTTTGTGTCGAGCCCCTTTTTCAGGGACGCGACAAACTCATCACAGCACGAAATATGTAATACTTGCTCTAATTGAGCCTCAGAATAATTCAAATTTCCATAACAAATATTTTCACGAATTGTTCGGTTGAATAGTAGTGGTCTTTGCTCAACCAGTATAATTAATCGGCTTAGCTCTTCTCGGGGTAGAGTATTTAATTGCCTCTTACCGATGAATATCTCTCCTGAATAACCTGCATATAAACCCACTAAAATTTTTGCCAGTGTTGATTTCCCGATACCAGATTTTCCTTGTAATATAATCTTTTTTCCGAATTCAATTGATAGCGATAGATTGTTTATAATTTTGTTTCTTGTAGGAAAAGCATAGCTCATTTTTTTAATTGTTATATGAGGATAATTTGAACAGGAGCCAGTATGTTGAAGGTTAGACTCATAAAGATCAGCTTCTCCCTGAGTGAGAGATTCATATGCGTCTCTTAGAGTCCCATATTCTCGTGCAAAAATGGTTAACTGAAATGAACTAAACCACACATAATTAGTCAGATTAAAGGTGACATAAACAATAAAAATAAAATCGCCTATCGATTGCATGCCTCGGTTAAAACTATATATTTGATGAGTTATTAAAGCCAAAATAAGAGCTATAGATAAAATACTTTGAATCACTTTTGCTTTTTCAAAAAATAATTGTGCTTGCATTAATGATCGCTTCTCATGGTTCAGTTGCTCATTCATTCGTTTCAATTCATGGTTTTTTCCACAATAGGTTTTAATCAATGAAATTCCTGTTACTAATTCACATAGATTTCCCGATATAGAAGCTTGAATGGCATTGTGCGTTTTGGTTTTATGAAGTGCTTTTTTCAGCCTTAATGCGGTAGTAATAATATGAATAGTAGACCATACAATGATGAGAAAAGAATAAAGGGGATCAATTGTAGATAATAGGATCGCTGTTAATAAAAGCGATGAAATAATTGTTAAAAAATTATATACCACAATATGGATAATACGTTCTGCTGAGACAGCAATATCGTTTATTTTTTGAGAGATATTTCCAGGCATTGTCTCCAAAAAATAATCATAGTTTTTATTTAATATATTACGAATAAAGTACATTTTTATGTTGGATTTAAATTTTGGCAAAACTAAGGCAACAAAAACACCTTGGCTTCTAATGATGACTTCCGAGATAATAAAAACCACAACAAAGGCAATCAGAGTATTCCCAATTGGTATCGCACTCACATTTTTGTCTTTTAAAGTATGCATAATATTAGCCACATACCTCATTGCCCAAGGAGTGATACTTTGCTGTATCGCCCCAAAAAACGAAGTTACAATCAGCAAACCGAAGGCAAATTTTTGTTTTTTGATATTATAAATAAATATCTGGGTTAGCGTTAAATTGCTCATACGGTAAAAGACTCATTCCATAGCCTTAGCATTAGTCGATCTTCATTTTCAGCAAACGCTGTTCTGCCATGTAATGCTTGGCAATTATCCATAATTAATAAATCATTTTCTTTTAATTTAATTCGATATTGATTTATCGGGTCGTGAATAAATTCATTAATAGTACTTATCATTTTATGGCCTAATTCTGTGGTTGTTATATTTTTAAGAATTGGTGAGTACGACATACCAACTGTCGTTTTATTCAAGTTAAACAGGATTTGTTTATTAATTTTTTCATAGGCAGTATCAAGTTGTAGAAAATTATCTTGAAAAAAATTGTTCACATCATTGTCAAATAAACCATAGAGTGCAGTCAGAATCTCTTTTGTTTTCACCAAGGTACTGACACCCCCTGTTAATGATGGCTTTAGACAATAAAGAGAAACAAATCTGGGAAATTCACACCGATATCCTTCATCTGTGTGGAGAGGCTGAGAAAATATACTGTTGATATAATATTTGCCATTTTTTTCAGGAGCAACTTTAGCTAAAAACTTTTTCTTAATCCCCACATCTTTAAGTTGTTTACCAAATACATGTTGCAACATTCTGATGATAGAAAGTAATGGCGTTCCTTTACAATTTATAATCACGAATCCATGTTCTGCAACGTGAGATTTGATGGTGCTGTAGTTTTCAATATCAATATTCGGAAGATAAGGTATGGTTTCATTTTTACCAGGATGGTTACAGTAAAACACACTATTAATATAGGATTGGATTGCTTTTAGATTATGCAGCATTTAAAGCCTCAGTACTTAGACGTTCAACTATATCGCCATATTTTTTTAATATATCTTTGCCCTTTGAAGTAAATAAAGAGCTATTTTCGTTTAATATATGGAAGCATTCGCTACACCGTTTAATCGCTGTTATTGTTTGGGCGTGATAGTTAATTGGTGAAGCAAGGGTATTGAATACCACTCTGTATTGTAAAACTTCAACTCCTACACAGAAACTGTGGAACAGAATATACAGGGGGAACTTATTGCCGCCTCGTTTATGTTTTATTGATGTAGTAATTTGTATCGGTTTATTTACATCATCTATCTGCGGTTCGATATAGTCATCGATAAATAACAGCATATGAGTTATTTGATGTATGATTAATTCGTTAAAATCATTTTGATTATAGTGATTTTTGAAATCAATATGCGCAATACCCAAGCTATCCGCTGAAGTTCCCTCAATATAAGAATCTAGGTTAGCCAACAATATAATTTTAATTAACGTGTTACAGAATAGAGCCGCTTTGGGGCATGATATTTCTAATGCTTTAAAATAATTATTAATTAATCCGTCATTAATTAATATAGATGAATAATCATCTTTAGATATAAGTTCCGCTCTCTGCTTTATGTAGGGCGGGATAATTTTTATCGCTTGCTCCGTGCTCAGAAAGCTTGTTTCCTTCCAATGGGGTGAGGCAATAAAATAAGATATGTGTTGCAAGACTTGCTCGTACGCTGGGACACTCAACAAGCTATTCTCTTTTGCAAAAGATGTGCAAAAACTATCTATTAGTTTCTCCAGTCCTTTTTCATCAATTAGGGTAAACATTATATAATTTCCCTGGCCAATGTTCTTTGCCAATCCCCATAATCTTTGTTTACGTCTCTCTCTACTCTTGGAGGAAATTTTTCACGTTTAAAAGCAAAATACTCTTTTCTTTGATCGCCAAGCTCTTGCGGCGAATATGTTATGAAATAACAGCTTCGAGGTAAGTTAGACAAGTTATCATTAGATTGATGAATGAGATATGAGCTAAAGCATAAGATATCGCCTGGCTTCATATTAACACTTTGCCAATCGTTATCAGACTCCTCGCTATATTCATATTCACTTATGAAGCCATTATTATGCTGACGCAATTCCTTCGTATACGTATCTTTTTTTAATCTAAAACAGCCATTCTTTTCATTTGAAATGTGAATTGGAATCATCACCGTAACCAATTCATCATCTATAAATTTTCTAAAGGCAGCGCCATCTTGATGAGGTTTAAAGCCACCGCCGCCAGGCAATTTAAAGTTAATTTTTTCTTTAAATAGAATATAGTCTCTTCCGGTTAGATTTTTGATGAGGGATTTAATTTTATCCCCTTGAATAAGAGCGTCTACCAAAGGTAGATAATCACAGAAATTTTCTACCCTATTAAGAATAATACCACTATCAATTTGGCTCTTTTCAAAATATTTCATCGGGCCGCCGATGATCTCTGGAATATTTTGAAGATATGCAACGGCTGTTTCCCAAAGATTAATTTCATCGGCATTGAAAAACCCTTCCTGCAAGATGTACCCATTTTTATTATAATCATTCATTGATTTCATTCTTACACCATTGCTTTAGGCTGACTGATTCTATATTTATTCATGATGCTTCTGGCAAACCGAACTTCTTCAATGATCCCTGAAAACGGTTCAAAATTAGAGTCTCTTTCAATTATAACGCCCCGAAACGGAACAGTTTTTGCCACAAAATCAAATAATTCCCACACTGGTTTAGAAATAGCATTTGCATGAGTATCAACATGCATATTTTCTTTATAAGACCCGCCAGCAAGATGTATTTCAACAACGCGATCGAGGGGGATTTTATTTAAATAGGTGTAGGGATCATATCCATGATTCAGGGAGTTTAGATAAAGATTATTTAAGTCCAATAGCATTCCACAATCAGCTCGCTCAAGAATTTGTCTAATAAACTCTGCTTCACCAATGTCTGAATTAGGAATTTTATAATAGTAGGTAATATTTTCTAATAAAAACGGCTTCTTAATTCTTCTTTGCAACGCATGAACCTTAGATACTATGAGATCTATATTTTCTTCATTAAAAGAAATAGGCATTAAATGCCCAACTTCAACATCATCGATCCGAGTCAAGCTGATATGATCACTAAACCAATGGCAATTGGTCTTTTGGACTATGGTTTCTAATTTATCACAATAGCCTTCATCTATAGCTTCTGGTGATCCTATAGAGAGATCAAGCCCATGAAGGACAAGAGGCTTATTTTTAATAATACGACGCAGCCTGCTGTTATCATCTTTAATAAAAAACCTTTCTGAGTAGGCTTCAATAAAATCAAATTCATGTAGATTATTTTCTATTTGCTCACCAATGGTATTCATATAACTTATACCTACACCCAGGTTTGCTTCCGATGAATACAACATTAGACTTCTTCCTTGTTCTTAGTAAAAGATAAAACACCAGTCTTTTCAAGATTGGACAAAAACCGTACAAACTCATTTGGGGTTAGTTTTTGTTGGTAAAATTGATAGGTAGTTAATAAGTCATCGGTTGTCGTTATTTGTTGTATGATATTTTTAATGTCATTGGATATTTTTAAAGTACCAATGCCTTCTTTGTTCAGGTTCTTAAAAAATAATATCGTACAAGCACCTTTTAAATATTTATCAGTCGTTATGACTTTGTTTTCATTTATTATTGTAGGAATATCAAACTCAAAGTCTTCAAACCTATAACATGGATGAATATATACGGATGTCTTATCAATTCCTTCTTCGTTAATCAGTATTTTTTTCTCAAAAAAACATTCAGAAAAATCTTCGTGATGGTTATAGGTAACTTCGTTCCTGATCCGTTCGTATTTAATTACTTGCTGTTCTATTGGCGATATTAACAGACTTATTTCAGCAAATTCTGCAAAAAGGATGCTTTCTATCAAAGGATTTTTGGGAGTAAACTTTTGAATATTATTCCTGCCGATATAGTTTGTCCAAATAGTATCAAGCTTTTTTTTCTCTATAAGCCGTGTAATGATCGGTAAAGATAGCTTAATATCATCCCATCTGTTTTTCTTTAAAATTCGGGCTGATGCAGTGAATTTATCTTTATTGCTTTCATAAAATTCATCTAATAGATTCACCTCTAAAAGGTTAAGATTTAAATCTGAGATAAATATTTTTCGGAAATCTGTATAGTTTTCAGCAATATCTGGATGGGTTATCAGTATGGCAAGCGCTTTTTGTATTGATTTATTTTTATTCATTACAACGCCCTAAGAGAGTTAAGGCCATTAAATATTCGTCTTGATAATTATTGTCGATAAGTATCGCTTTGTGTTTTTTTCCTTCAGGTACAAAGCCAAATTTTTTCATAAGGTTCATCGAATGCACATTACTTTCGGCAATATGCGCCTCTATCCTCTTGATTTCATTTTCGCGAACATGTTTTAATAATTCTGTAAGAAGTTGAGTGCCTAATCCATTTGAATGGTAAGATTTTAATATGCCCATTCCTATCGAAAGAACATGGCTTTTTCTGATGTTTTTATAGCCTTCACCGCATAAATAACCCACCACATTATCTTTTGGCAATGTGCTATCTATTGCGAGTAAAATAATTGATTTGGGATTATGGTGTGTATCAGTGATTTTATTTTCATATTTGCTGACGCTAGTGGATCGTTCATTTGGCTGAAACATGGTAAATGGTGTTTCTTTATCAAACCGAAGAAGCATGTTGGCCCAATTGGCAGCATCATCAAGAGAAGCTTTTTTAATAATAATATTAGTCAATTTCATATCAATCTAATAAAAAAGGCCGGGTAACTAACCCAGCCTTAAAATCTACGGACAACCAACAGAGTTGCAAAGAACTTCTATGCTGCTTGTAGATTCTTCAATAACTTTAATATTTAGATCCATCATATTTTCCTTAATTTAATTAAAGTTTAATAAAGACAAACGTTGGTATCTGTCTTCAACAGCCTGTATCAGTATTAGAGTCTAACGCTTTACAAACTGCTGGCAATTATACATATATGCCAAGCAAATGAAAGATTAAAATAAATGCCATTTGATCTTTTTTGTTTCTAGTTGGTTTTTGTCAGTTAATTACCTTAAAAATATCAATGAGTTAAGCACGTCAAAATTTTGCATGATTATCGATTTATTTTAGGGCGCCTGAGAATTGAAACCAATCGCGTACACGCCGAAGTTGCACCAATTATTGATGATGAGGTGATGATACTTCAGTTTTTTAGAAAAAATTTGCATTCTAATCAAAAGTGGGGTATTTATTTTCGGATAGACTTTATCTTTGCCCGTCTGTTCTTTCGTATTTCAAGGAGATGAAATATGTTAAATTCGCCATTGCATACCTACTTATTGGCTGAGGCATTTGGACTTTATTTTATTATCATGTCGATCATTTTATTATCGAGAGAAAATTACTATCGAAAGTTGATGACAAAAGAGTCGCATTACCCGAGCTTTCTTTCTTGTTCACTGAGTTTATTTGTGAGCATTATTTTGGTGTTGATTCATAACTTTTGGGTTTGGCAGCCTCGTTTGCTTGTGACATTGGTCTGTTGGGCTTATCTGCTACGAAATGTGTTGCTTATTGCTTATCCTGAGCGATTTTTGGCGTTTATTCGCCGAATTTGCATGAGTAAAACTTATTACTTGATGCTACTTGGAATGGCCATTCTTGGTACTATTCTTTTAGTGCGTGGTTCAATGTTATTTGTCGCTTTTGTGCGTACTTGATGCTGAGTATGGGCTTTATCGTTTTAGCGTGCTAGCATGGGCACTCTAGACGGACAATGTCACAGGGAGTATATGTGTTAAAATCTTTTGTTGAAGGCTCTGATGAGTCTTTATTTTCCATCTATAATTTGCCATATGGTGTTTTTTCTCACCAAACCTCGTCTTTACATATTGGTGTCGCAATTGGCGATTGCGTTCTTGATCTGACCTTGTTGGAAAACGAAGGTTTACTTAAAATACATGAGCAACAACGTTACTTTGACAAAGGCACATTAAATGCTTTTGCTGAGAGTGGTCCTGCCATTTGGGCGATGGTTCGCAAACGAATTCAGACTTTGCTGAGTGTGGAGAATCAGGAGCTACAAGATCAATCTGCTTTACTGTCACGAGTATTGATTGATCGTCGAGAAATCACGCTGCATCTGCCCTTTAAAACAGAAGCCTTTACTGACTTTTATGCATCCGAGCATCATGCTACGAATGTTGGTCGATTGTTTCGTGGCGAGGCCAATGCTCTGTTACCGAATTGGAAACATTTGCCTGTTGCTTATAATGGACGTGCCAGCACATTGTTTGTTTCTGGAACGCCGATAAGGCGCCCGATGGGATTACGGCTTTTACCTAATCAGGAAAATCCGATTTTTTCATCTTCACAAAAGCTTGATTTTGAATTAGAAATGGGTGTCTTTGTCGGGGTTGGTAATCCTGACGGACGTCCGATTTCCGTTCATGAGGCCCCACATCATCTTTTTGGTATGGTGTTGCTAAATGATTGGAGTGCTCGTGATATTCAAGCATTTGAATATCAGCCGCTGGGTCCTTTTTTATCTAAAAGTTTTGCGACCTCGATTTCTCCATGGGTTATTCCAATGCAAGTTATTCGAGAATCAATGGTTCTGCGTCCATCTCAAGATCCAAGACCTGCTGACTATTTGTATCATCCGGTTTGTCAACCCGATATTGAACTTCGTGTGGAGTTGATTGAGGCGAAAGACGGATCAAGAACTTTGCTGTGCGAAACAAATTCAAAAGAGTTGTACTGGTCATTGGATCAAATGCTGGCACATCATACAGTTAATCATTGCATTATGAGAACTGGTGATTTAATCGGAACAGGAACCATCAGTGGACCCAAACGAGATCAATGGGGAAGTTTGCTTGAGATGGCTTTTAATGGCAAAGAACCCGTTAAGTTAAACAATGGGGAAACGCGATCATTCTTAAATGATGGTGATACCATTGTGATCAGTGGTTTTTGCCGAGTCGGAGATCGAAAGCTTGGTTTTGGCGAGTTGTGGGGGACTGTTATTTAAAGTCATTTAGGGTCTGTAATGGATAACAGACCCCAGCTTTATTACATTTAACCAATTAAATAACTAAAACGCGCCATTACAGACTGAACAATAAAATCACCATTGACTGTTGGCGCTTCTCGCCCAAAGTTTGAGCCACAAGTCGTGCAAGATAGGCCTTGCTGATCAAATGAGATTTCAGCAAAGTCGTAAGCCAGTCCTACAGCAAGATGCTGTGTTAATCGATAATCAATACCGGCGCCTAGCGTCCATCCTGAATTCCAAGGAGTTGTCTTAGACAGAACATTATCGAGATGATCGGCCAATGTAAGTGATGTGTTTGAAAATGCACCACCACCAGTGACGTAAGAAAGCCATCCACCATTGACGTACCCAAGCCTTCCTTTTACAGCGGCGATTTCATTTAAGCTTGAAGTGTAACGATCGCTGGGGTAGAAAGGGCTGGCCTGCGTTTTTGCCAAACGAGCGCCTGAAAATGAGCCTTCTACGCCGACAAGTAATGGTGAGTTTTTTTGAAAGTTATATCCAGCGTAACCTCCACCTATAAAATCACTTGCATTGAAGGCGAAATGAGTTCCTAAAAGAGAGGACCCAAGAGTATTAAAGTAATTTAAATTTGTGTACTGCCAGTTTTGGCGGCTCCAAGCTCCACCCAGTTGACCACCCAGATAGAGATTATTCCAGGTTGCGGGAGCTAGAGTTTCATTTGTACCCATATTTCCTGCAAAAGCGGTGCTTTTGATAAAGACGAAGCATAAGCCTAAGCATGCTTGGATGAGTTTATTTTTTTTCATTTTTACACCTTGAACTCAAAACAATAGGTCAGACATTCTACCCTATTCTTTTATATTCACCTAGAATTTAGATGGATTAGAGTTTAAGTCCGCTTAAAATCATGTGTCGGCGCGGTATAGAAAGATCGTCATTTATATGTTTAAATCATTTCATCTTTTTATTGAGATATTGACCTTTGCACTCTATACGCTCTTTATTTCATCTTTTAAAAGCATTGTCTGCCTTTGACTTCAGGCTTGCATGTATGACATTTGGTTTTATCACCCTACAAAGTGCGAGTTCTGGATTTACGTTTTTGATGCTTTTACCCTTACTGACTTCTCTTGAAGAGACTGACGGTTTCTCGGTAGCTGCCTCACGTTTTTCATTTATTTTTAATTTTTTTCCAAAGACGCTTGGATCTATTTTGGTTGTTTTTTCTCTTTTGATGTGTTTTACAGCGTTGGTTGCATATCAAGGACAGCGTTTTAGCGTGATGCTACAACAAAAATATAATCAATTTTTAAGAAACAGAATCTATCGTGCTGTTCTTGGTGCCAATTGGTCTTTTTTATCTGCTCAAAAAAAATCAGATCTGATTTATACGCTGATGATTGAAACGCAAAATGTGGCTTTTTGCCACCACCAATTACTGACATTAATGACGCAAGCTCTAATGATGACCGCTTACGCATTGATTGCGTTTTATTTGTCTTGGTCCATGACTTTAATTGCATTTGGAACGGCGCTTTTTTTATTGGTATTGATGTTTCCTCAGCATCGAAAAATGTCTTCTGTAGGGGATTTAAATCTGAAGGCAAATCAAAAGCTTCAGCAGATTTTGACTGAACATTTAAGCGCGATGAAATGGATAAAAGGCACTGGAATAGAGCACTATTCAATGACTCAATTTGAAAAAACAAGCACTTTGTTGCAGGAACAATACACCAATTTTCAACTGGGATTGGGGAAAAATAAAGGCTTATATACAGTTTGTTCTGCATTTGTGTTCTGTGGTTTATTGTTCGTTGGAATTGAATATTTGGCAATCCCGTTGGCTCAATTTTTTGTATTATTGGTCATTTATGCACGAATTTTACCCATGGTTTCTTCTTCCCAACAAGTGTACCAAACTTTGCTGCATAAATTTTCCTCATATAAGCACATCGAGCAGCTTTTAAAAAAAATGGATATGGAACAAGAAAATTTAGATGATGTAGGCACAATAGCCTTCAATCATGAAATTACGTTGAATTCAGTTTCTTTTCGGTATCCAAATTCCGAACGTTGGCTGTTCAATAATTTTAATCTTCAAATTCGAAAAAATAGAACGATTGTTTTGGTTGGACCTTCTGGTGTTGGAAAAACCACTTTGGTAGATTTGGTTGTAGGATTAGTCGAGCCTCAAATCGGGATGATTAAAGTGGATTATCAGATTTTGTCCTCTTCCAATAAAATTGCTTGGCGTCGAAGTATCGCCTACATGACACAAGACATTTTTTTATTTAATTCGAGTATTCGAGATAATTTACTTGGATTGGCCACGCATTTTTCTGAGGAAGAAATGAATGAAGCGCTTCGACTGGCTTCTGCTGATTTTGTTTTTGATTTGCCTCAAGGATTAGATACCATCATCGGTGACAATGGGACTCTTTTGTCCGGTGGCGAGCGGCAGCGAATTGGATTAGCACGAGCGATTTTACAAAAGCCGGCTTTGCTTATTCTAGATGAAAGCACAAACGCGCTTGATGAAGATTGTGTTTCGCATATTTATAGTTCACTGAGTCGGCTCAAAGGAAAAATGACCATTTTGATTATTTCTCATGACAAAATACCTTCATTGGCAATAGATGACATAATTGAGCTTGTTGACCAGGACTTACAAAAAATATCCACTTCTTCGTTGGATTATGAAGAAAAAGCTCACATTGAGCGAATTAAAAAAGATGTTTGTATGCAGAACTATTGAAAGAGTAGGTGAGATTGGCTTATTCTCCGACTTACTTCTTTAGTCCCGATCCTATTTCTCTAGTGGGAATGAAAAATGACATTTACAATCAAAACCGCTCCCGATGGGCAGACTTATATTGAAACTGATTCAACGGAGTACGCTCTTCTAAGCAATCCCATGTTAAATAAAGGGATGGGCTTTTCTGCGGAAGAGCGAGAGGCGTTCCATCTACTGGGGCATTTACCTCCTCATATTGCCACCTTAGAGGAGCAGCGTCAGCGTTCTTATGAAATTTTTAGATTAATTGGCGATAAGTTACAGCAGTATATCTATTTGCGTAGTTTGCAGGATTCGAATGAAGTGTTGTTTTATAGCCTGCTCACACACCACATTATCGAGATGTTACCCATCGTATATACTCCTGTTGTCGGTGAAGGCTGTCAGATGTACAGTAAAATCTATCGACGTCCTCGCGGTCTTTTTATAGCCTATCCTGATCGCGATAAAATAGACATGATTTTAAATAGTCCACGTTTTAATAAAGTAAAAGCCATCGTTGTTTCTGATGGTGAGCGTATTTTGGGGCTTGGTGATCAGGGTGCCGGCGGTATGGGTATTCCGGTTGGAAAATTATCGCTTTACACGGCTTGTGCAGGAATTCATCCCGCATTTACTTTGCCTATTTTGCTGGATACGGGAACCAATAACCAAGACTTGATTGATGATCCACTTTATATTGGCTGGAAGCACGAGCGTATTCGAGGTGAAGCATATGACGAGTTTATTGAAATGTTTGTCACGGCTGTCCAAAAGCGTTTTCCGAATGTATTGCTGCAATGGGAAGATTTTGCTCAACAAAATGCCAATCCAATTTTACAACGCTATCGGAATCGTCTGCTGACTTTTAATGATGATATTCAGGGGACTGCTGCAGTTGCGACTGGTGCACTATTGGCAGCCGTCCAGGCGACAGGTCTTCCTTTAAGTGAGCATCGTGTTGCAGTGTTGGGTGGGGGGTCAGCTGGATGTGGTATTAGCAATTTGATTGTGCATGCCATGATGTCTGAAGGTTTAACTGAAAAAGAAGCCTATTCCCGTCTATTTGTTGTGGACAAACAAGGTCTTTTGTTGAAAGAGTCCGGAAATCTTTTGCCTTTTCAAATGCCGTTTGCGCGTACTGTTTCTGATGTTTCACACTTTATTTGTGCTGATAAGACTCATATTGGCCTAATGGATGTGGTTCGAAATGTAAAGCCCACGGTTTTAATCGGTGTTTCTGGTCAACCAGGCGTCTTTACAGAGGCGATTGTTCGTGAGATGGCGTCTCATGTTGCTCGACCCATTATTTTTCCTTTGTCTAATCCGACATCAAGAAGTGAGGCGACACCAGAAGATCTTTTAAACTGGACAAACAATGCCGTATTGGTTGGGACTGGAAGTCCATTTGACCCGATTTTGCGTGACGGAGTTTTAACCCGTATCGATCAAACAAACAATTCTTACATTTTTCCTGGTGTGGCGTTAGGATTGATTGCGTTAGGAGCGACTCATGTTTCAGATAAAATGTTCATGACGGCAGCCAAAGCTCTGGCCGAATGTTCACCGATTCGCAATGGCCAAGGCACCAATTTATTGCCCTCTCTGGAGGATATTCGCGAGATTTCTTTTGAAGTGGCACTTGCTGTTGGGCGTGAAGCCATCAATGAAGGGTATGCAGCACCTAAAACAGAAGAGGAAATGCGAGTGGCAATTCAGCAACAAATATGGAGACCAGAGTACGTTCCCTATAAAAGATTGAAATAATATACCCATCGTGAATGAAGATGCAAAAATGCTTTGAGTATTGATCTATAATGTAAAAATAAAATCCCTCCTCTTTTAAGAGAAGGGATTAAAGATCAGCGTTTTTTTTTTAAATCTTCTACAGCTTTTTCAGCCTGATCTTTTGTGTAGCCATAATGTTTTTGCAGTGTACCAAAAATTTCCTGATGATTGCCTTCAATCATTTTAAAGTCATCATCAGTCAATTTTCCCCACAATTGCTTCATTTTTCCCTTAGTTTCTTCCCACTTTCCTTTGAAAATATCTTTATTCATGATGTGTTTCCTGGCTATTTTACATTAATGGAGGAGTTAACTGATTTTACACCGTGAATCTCTTCAATTAACTTAATAATATTTACACGTTGCTCTTCTGTATCCACAGTGCCTGATAAGTAAACCACTTTGTCTTTAGTCTCTATCGAGATTGGCCAATACTCGACTGATTTATTTCCAAACAATTTTTCTTTCATAATGGTGCCTTTCGCTTTTGCTGTGAGATAAGTATCTGCTAAAGGCGCTTTGCTTGCAGACACCACGAGTTTGTCAGCATTAACATCGGTAACACTATTTACCGATTCAGCCAGTGAAACGGCTTCTTCATATTGCATATCTGTATTAACTGTTCCCATCAAAGAAACCTCATGATCGATTGTAACTACCGATATAGTTAATGTTTTGAGTAATGGTGATAAGATATATAGTGCTTTAATTTTTTTAGTGATTGCACTATCAGACATTTTATGTTTAGCCACTATTGTTTCTGAAGTATCTGCATTAACAATTAAAGGACTGATTGCTGATAAAGCTAACACACCATATAATATTTTTTTCTTTAACATGACATTCTCCTTCATAACGATAAAGTTGTAATCGCAAGGGAATACTCGCGAATATTTGGGGATTAAAAGTAATATTTATTGATTGATGCAGCGAACGCGAGCTCAGAAAAATTGGGCCAATTGTCTTTATCAAATCCTGGCGAATTTTTCAGACGTTCCTTGTCAAGCTTGATGATATAATTTCCATCTTTTTCATCGTATGTGAACAAATTCCATGGTATAGCAAAAAATTTATTTCCAAAGCCAAATAGACCACCAAAATCCAATACTAAATAGCTGATTTTCCCTTGCGATTTGTCAATAACAACCTCATTGATTTCGCCAAGATTTTCTCCGTCGATATTCTTAACTTTAGTCCCTGTAATTTCGCTGGCTTTAACAACGTGCGTCTTATTCATAATTATTATTCCTTGCATGTTAATTTTTATTCGAAGTAAATAATAAACACACTGAGTCATACGGGACACAGTGTGAAACTATGATTAGTTTTTATGGTTTGTTTTTAACAGACTGTGTTCCTTGGGAAGAGGGAATTCCTGCAGCGTGTTTTGCTGCTTCCGATGCGTGCTCTTTAGCTTGGCTAGCATGCCCATGAGCCTTATGAGCCGCAGCATGTCCTTCAACGTGTTTGTCATTTTTATGAAAGTTTGCTGCCTCTTGATGATGCTTAGATGCTTCTTGATGATGCTTAGCCGCTTCTTCATGTTGTTTTTGCATGACTTGCTTATCGATGTTGACTTGATTCATTTTAATATCCTTAGTGATGTTGAACATTTTATCCTCTACACCCTAATTGATTTAATCATATTGGGGGCTTAAATCGATCATAGCTTACAAAAAAATAAAAACGTATTAATGTTTATCACAGTGATATTGAGGAAAACCTTAATACCAGATATTTGTGCAGTTGATGTAGACTGTCATTTAGTCAAGTCTTTTTTATTTCTGAGGAGCAATCATGTTGGGTACAATAATTCTTATTTTGTTAATACTTCTTTTGATCGGTGGATTACCAACTTGGCCGCATAGTAGAAGTTGGGGATATACACCAGTGGGTATTATTGGGACGATTTTAGTTATTTATTTAATATTAGTACTACTGGGCCGCGTATCTATAGGTTTTTAGAAGTTATAGAATAACAATCCAAAGCCTAATCTTTTTTATTTTAATGGATTGTTCAAAACCGGAGTTATTTTTTCCCTTGCTATTCAATACGAGGGTTAATGATGGTCCTGTCCAAAAAGTGGGCATACATTAGAGCTCTATTTTGTCATTTGAGGTGTGATGGGTGGAGGCTCTCCATATGCCTCACGTATGGATTTCAATTCAGAACGCATGTCAATTGGCGTTTGATG
>CAZELP010000011.1:0-54115 GCA_964513205.1 uncultured Legionella sp.
ATGAAGAGATGTTAATTGCTGAAGAGAACGCTTCAGGATCTTTCAATGGCTCAAGTAATCAAGATACCCATTCGTACAAGCGTGTAATCGCTGCAATCAAAAACACTTCAGCTGACGATGCGGCGGAAGAGGATGAATCTGCACAGCAAGCAAAGCGCGCAAAGACGGGATTTTATCTTGGCACTTGAAGGCGATTTATGCGATTGCGAAGCGTCAAGGCTGAGTAATTGGCGTAAAGGTAAAATTGGTTCACAGGACTTAATTTAATTCTGAGATCTCTCGCATTTCCCTTTGTCTGTTCAAGTTTACTTTTTGCATCAGTTTTTTCGGATTGCGGTTCAATTTGAATAAGTGCATACTAGGGGCTTATATTGACTCAATCCCTACTGATACAGCGTCATAAAACACGCGAAGAGTGACGATCATTCATTATTCGGTCGAGTTCATATAAGCCCCTAATTTTCATTTTTTAAAGGAGCTCTAATGATTGCTTCTCTGCGTGGCCGCATTATTGATCGAACAACTCCAGGACGTATTGTTTTGGATGTTCAGGGAGTGGGGTATGATGTTGAAACTTCTTTGACTACTTTCTTTAAATTGGATGCCCATCGAGAAGATTTATTGTTGCATATACAAACAATTGTGCGTGAAGACGCGTTTTTGTTATATGGATTTATCGATAAAGAAGAGCGTGCCTTGTTTCGTGCACTCATTAAAGTCAATGGTATTGGGCCTAAAATGGCAATTGCGATTCTCTCAAGTGTGACTCCGTCTGATTTTGTTCACTGCGTCCAGCAAGAAAATGTCGCATTATTGACCAAAATTCCTGGTATTGGCAAAAAAACTGCAGAACGAATTGTGGTCGAAATGAAAGACTCTCTAAAAATTTGGTTTGGCGAAGACACTTCATCGCATGAGGCCGCTACACATGGAGGTGCCTTCCAACAACATGAAGCAATTAGTGCTTTGGAAGCCCTTGGATATAAAAGCAATGAGATCACTAAAGTCATGCGCCAAATTGATGATGGTCAAAAAAATACTGAACAGTTGATAAGACAAGGACTTCAGCTGCTTTCAAGGTTACCTGCATGAAATTAAATATAATTGGTTTGGGGCGTTTAGCGAAAGTATTCGCTCGTCTTTGGATTACTTATGACTTAGGTCGTATCCAAGATATTCATAGTCTTCGCTCTTCAAATGTTTTGGGTTTTATTGATGAAATAAAGCAAGGAAAGTGCTGTCAAGAGCTGAGTGAAATGTCTCCAGCTGATTTGACTCTGATTGCAGTGCCAGATGATGCCATTGAAATAGTGGCTCAGACACTTGCTCAACAAGCTTCGTTTCGGCCAGGAAATATCGTGATACATTGTAGTGGGGTGCTTTCTTCTGAAGTACTCTCGCTTCTTCATACAAGAGGATGTTGGGTTGCGAGTGCTCATCCGATGAGAAGTTTTACTGACACATGGAAAGGTCGAGACGTTTACCTCAATACTTATTGTGCATTAGAAGGAGATTGGGTCGCGTTGGACCATCTTGATTCTATCTTGAAAAAGATGGGATTTCTTCCGTTTCTGATCGATGCTAAGAAAAAAAATCTTTATCATTCTGCAGGTGTTTTTGGGTCAAATTACTTGATAACATTATTCCATGAAGCATGTACTGCTTTGACTGGAGCAGGAGTGGGCGAAGAGCATGCCAAAAATTTAGTAATGTCATTGATGACGGGAACATTAGATAATCTAAAAATAGAATCGCCCGAGGCGGCGTTGACTGGTCCCTTGAGACGAGGAGATATTCGCACGATATCTGCTCATTTAGATGCGCTTTCTCCTGATTCAAAAAAACTTTATCGATGCATGGCTGAGTCAACCTTAAAAATAACTTCTCATTCTGATGTACAAAAGGACGAGTTGCTTCGAATTATTTTGAAAGAGGATTGAATTTTTATTCTATTTGTTTAAAAAAAACATTCAAAATCATAGAGAAGGCTTTTGATAATTGACAAGTGAAGAGCCTTTGAGTATTAATGTAAGATTTACCTATAGGTGGCCTTAAAATGGACAAACTAACTTGGGATTCATCGACTAAACACAAAGCTTATTTTACATTTTTTTTAGCAGCGTCGTTTTATTTGTATGAATTTGTTCTCCAGGTTGCACCCAGTGTGATGGCTGAACCTATGATGCGAACATTTCATATTACGGCTGAAGGTTTCGGTATTATTTCGGCGTTTTATTTTTATGCGTATGCACCGATGCAGATGCCGGCAGGTGTTTTGTTCGATCGCTATGGACCTCGAAAATTAATGACTGTCGCATTGATTTTATGCAGTATCGGTTCTTTTTTCTTTGCCTCTACCGAGAGTGTTGTAACCGCGGCTTTAGGTCGTCTTATGATTGGCATTGGCTCGGCTTTTTCTTTTATTGGTGTGCTTGTTTTATTGTCTCGTTGGTTTCCTCCAAAACACTTTGCGATTTTAGCCGGAATTGCTCAGGCCATGAGTTCTGCTGGTGCGATGTTTGGTGAGATGCCTTTGGCTAAATTGATTGAGATGACAGGATGGCGTCAGTCAAGCTTTATTCTGGCTGGAGTGGGGCTTATACTGGCATTTTTATTGTGGACGTTTATTCGCGACTACCCTCATGCGCCATCACATCCCATGCCTTCTTATCGTTTTAAAGACGAGTGGAAGCGATTGGCAGAAGTTTGTCGATATCGTTACACCTGGTATATTGGGGTTTACGCATGTGCCATTTGGACTCCAATAGCGATTTTTGCAGTACTTTGGGGGGTTCCTTTTTTACAAGAAAAATATCACATTGGTGTTGTCATGGCATCGGGCATGTGCAGTATGATTTGGATAGGGATTGGGGTTGGGAGCCCTCTGCTCGGATGGGTGAGTGATCGTTTTTCTAGTCGTCGTTTAGCTTTGGGGATGAGCAGCGTACTGGGTCTTTTTGCGGCCGTAGTTCTATTGTATGTTGATGTTTCTATACCCATGATGTATGTCACACTGTGTTTATTGGGTTTGGGCGCGGGGGGGCAGACAGTAAGCTTTGCTGTTGTAAAAGACAATAATCCAATCCACCTCGTTGGGACTGCTTCAGGATTTAACAATCTCTCTGTTCTAATTGGGGGTGCTGTGTTTCAGCCGTTGGTTGGTGTTTTTCTCGAAAACAGCGAGAAGTATCAAGAGACAAATGGTGTATGGCACTATGCAATAAGTAGTTATCAAACAAGTTTATTGGTTATGCCAATATGTTATTTGGTGAGCCTGCTTGTCATTTGTTTCTTATTAAAAGAATCACACCCTAATCGATTGCATTGATCAGGATTTACAAAAAATATCGAACTCGAGCTTTTGGGTAACGCTTGTTGATTTTAAGGAGTTTTTTTTGCGTATCATTCTAGGGATAGATCCGGGCTCACGTACGACGGGATATGGTGTAATTTCTATTTCTGGTCAAAAGCTGACGTATTTAGATAGCGGTTGTATTCGAACTCCAGATGGGCCTCTTTCAGGGCGTTTGCTTGAAATTTTTAATGGTGTATGTGAGTTGATGGAAACCTATCATCCTACAGAAGTAGCCATCGAGCAGATTTTTATGCATGAAAATGCCAATTCAGCTTTAAAATTAGGACATGCCAGAGGGGTTGCGATGGTTGCTTGTGCGTCTCATCGAGTGACCGTATATGAGTATACGCCACGTCAAGTAAAACAGTCTGTTGTCGGATACGGCGCGGCTACCAAAGATCAGGTGAAACACATGGTAATGGAGCTTTTGCTGCTATCAAAACCACCTCAAACAGATGCTTCCGATGCGTTGGCAATTGCCATTTGTCATCAGCATATGCACACAGGACTCCGGGCTTTATTGGCAGAACAAGCCCGGTAATCTATCACTTTTAGTTTTTTTCTCGGAAAGTGATGCGACCTTTAGTGAGATCGTATGGAGTAAGTTCTACTTTTACTTTATCTCCGGTTAAAATTCGGATGTAATTTTTTCGCATGCGACCTGATATGTGGGCAATGACTGTGTGTCCGTTTTCAAGCTCCACTCTAAACATAGTGTTGGGAAGTGTGTCAACCACGACACCAGACATTTCAATGTGTTCTTCTTTTGACATAAACCTATCTCTTATTAAAACAGACTAAATAGTGCACGAAAAATGAGAAAATGGCAATCATTTCAAGCGCTGTCTGCGCCATATTCTGCATGATATGCATAAAGTTTGTCTGATAATGCGTGTTGCCCCTGGTTTTTCAGGTAATCGATAAGGTCAAAGAATGTCAAAATAGAGTAAACAGGGATCCCTTGTTGCTTGATTTCCGTTAGTGTTGAATGTGCTGTAAGTCCTCGTTCGCATCGATCAAGTGCGATCATGACACCGGATAATGTTCCACCGACATTCTCAATAAATATTTTGGATTCGCGAAATGCAGTGCCTGCGGTGATGACATCATCAATCATGATGGTTTTGCCTTGTGCCAATGGAGCGCCCATCAATTGCCCTCCCTCGCCATGATCTTTTTCTTCTTTGCGGTTAAAAGTGACGGTGACAGGATAATTTTGTTTAGCCAGTGCAATTGCAGTGGATGTGGCGAGTGGAATGCCTTTGTATGCTGGGCCGAATAGATGATCAACCTCAATATGGTGAGTCAGAATCAGGTTTGCATAATACTCGCCCAAAACAGTGAGTGCTTCATTCGTGTAGAATTTTCCAATGTTAAAAAAATAAGGGCTGATTCGCCCAGATTTTAATTTGAATTCACCCCATTGTAAGGCTTGGCATTTCAATGCCAACGTGATAAAACTTTCTTTATGAAGTTGCATATCGTCTTCTCGATGTAAAAAAGATGAAAAAATCGTTAACAATCAACGAAAAACTGGTATGCTAAATGAGAAATGGCATGAATACAATACAGGAGGTTAGGCATGTCGCAGCGTGAAGTAGGCACAGTGAAGTGGTTCAATGAGAAAAAAGGCTTTGGTTTTATTGTGAATGATAAAGGCGAAGATATTTTTGTTCATTACAAAGACATCGAGGGAACAGGTTTCAAAACTCTGCATGAAGACGATAAAGTCAGTTTCATCGTTGATAAAGGCCCCAAAGGACTAAAAGCGCAAAGCGTTGCACTAGCCCAACAAGCTGCTGAGCTAGTAGGCGAAGAAGCTTAACCGATTTTTGTTAAGCTTCTAACCAGTTTTTAGGTGGTAGAAAGTCTGTGTATAGACGGTGCTCGGCGCTTCCTATTTCTGGGGACCAGTTGTATTCCCAAGAAACTTCGGGAGGAAGCGACATGAGTATGGATTCTGTTCTTCCATTCGATTGCAATCCAAAAATTGTACCTCTGTCATAAATCAGATTAAATTCCACATAGCGACCTCTTCTTAAGCGTTGAAAAGCTTTTTCTTTTTCGCCAAAAACCAGGTCTTTTCGTTTGAGAACGATGGGTGCATACGCTTTTAGATAATGGTCGCCAATGCTTTGCATCAGTCCGAAACTATGCTCAAAACTTTGATCGTGTAGGTCATCAAAAAACAGTCCGCCGATTCCTCTTGCCTCGTTTCGGTGCTTTAAATAAAAGTATTCGTCACACCATTTCTTATAGGTTTCATATACAGTTTGACCAAATGGGTCACACGCGTCTTTTGCTGTTTTGTGCCAATGTATACAGTCTTCTTCGAATCCATAGTAAGGGGTCAAATCAAATCCGCCTCCAAACCACCAGTAATCCAAGCCAGAGGTTGTTTTGGCTGTAAAAAATCTCACGTTTGCATGGGATGTTGGGACATAAGGATTTTGAGGGTGAATCACCAGAGAAACTCCCAAAGCATGGAAACTTGCTCCTTTCAGATCGGGTCTGCCATGTAACGCTGCAGGAGGGAGATTTTCACCATAAACATGAGAAAAATTGACACCTGCTTTTTCAAACACCTGCCCGCCCTGGAGTGCGCGTGTTATGCCGCCACCACCCGTCGGTCTTTCCCATACATCCACACAAAAATCTGCTTTCCCATCAATACTGGCCAGCGTATCGCATATGGATTTTTGCAATCCCAGAAGATAAGTTTTGACACGGGTGAGTGCATCATCGGGGAGGTGGAGTGTGTTCATGAATGTTCTCCTTTAAAAGCAAACATTTTAAACAATATTCAAGATGAGGTACAATCTATTTTTTTATATTTTTGACGGTCTTTTGACCTTTGATTGCGAATGAACTTTAAACTTTCAATAGCGCCAATGATTGATTGGTCTTACACGCATTTTAGAGTATTGATGAAGATACTTGCTCCTCATGCGTTGTGTTACACAGAAATGCAAACGGTGCAAGCCATTCAACATAATCCGGATCGTGCACTTGATTGTCATAAGATAGAAATGCCTGATGTGGCACTGCAGTTGGGTGGCTCAGATCCTCGTGCGCTAGAAACTGCTGCGAAGATGGGTGAAGCGCGTGGGTTTTGTGAAATTAATTTAAATCTTGGCTGTCCGAGTGATAGAGTGCAACAGGGGCGATTTGGAGCGTGCCTTATGTATGAGCCTTCGCGAGTTTCTGAATGTATGGATGCAATGAAAAAGGCGGTTCGGATTCCTGTCACAGCAAAGACACGTATTGGCGTCGATGCGGAAGAGAGTTATGATTTTTTATCAAATTTTATTCATGTGCTGATTGAGAAAGATTGTGATAAATTGATTATGCACGCCAGAAAAGCCTGGCTAAAGGGTTTGAGTCCTAAACAAAATCGAACAATTCCTCCATTACACTATGATACAGTTTATCGAATTAAGTCCGATTTTTCGTCGACTCCTGTTGTCATCAATGGCAATATTCAGCGCGCCGAAATTTCTCGGCATTTGCAGCATGTTGATGGCGTGATGTTGGGGCGTATGGCGTGTGACGATCCGTATCAAATTGCATCTATCCATCATGACTTATATCCAGATGTGCCACAAAAAACACGTGCAGAGATTTTGCAGGCATATGTTCTTTATTTAACAAGCTTGAAAGATAAAACGTATTCAACTGCTCTTGTCATTAAACCCTTGTTAAATTTAGCGCATGGTTTACCAGGTAGTAAAGCTTGGAAAAAAAAGGTTTTGAGTTTATCGAGCTGGGATGATTGGTCTGTTTGGGAAGAAATCTTGACACATTTAAAAAAGATAGAAGAATCATAAAGTTAGCGCTTTATATTTAGAAACTATTTGCAAGATTATATGTTTCATATAAATGCTTCTTGATTAATATAAGATCTTGATGTAGAATATTTGCCTGTTTTGCTAGAGTTGTTTTTAATGGAAACCTTTTTCCCAATATCAAAATTTGATTCGAGTCACGACAAGCCTGTGGCGTCGACTCCGGCGCGTTCTTTTGGACTTACCCCAATCAATGAGGCTTCTTTTTTGACGGCGGCTGAAAGACGTGCAAACCGCAGAAAAATCCTTGATGAGAAGCGTGTTAATCGTTCTCAGGTGTTCATAGATGAAAAACTCTTTCCCCAAATTCTTGAAGATAAAAAATCGGAGTTAAAGACACTGATTTCTAAAAATGTAGAATTAAGAAAAGAGTTATTGATGCCCGCATTCGAAAGGCCTCGTTTTGAAACACCATTGTCGATTGAAGATGAAATACAATTCATCAGTGCCGAAATTAAAATGCTTCGTCAAGATAACGCTTGGATTCATTCAATTTATAACGAAATTTTTGAGCAAGTCATTTATTCAGATTTGCGTACGTTGTAGTTTTTTCTTAAAACAAGCCCTATCTAAGCGTTGCCTTACATATCATTGCCATGGACTTTGGATATAATTTCGAGTAAATTAATCGCTTTTGAGTACATCATGAGGAAGAGTAGGCGCAATGCTTAATACGTTAGTCAAGAAGATATTCGGTAGCCGCAATGAACGCACACTGCGGCGCATGGAAAAAGTTGTTCAAGTCATTGCTTCTTATGAACCCCAAATTCAGATCTTGACCGATGCTGAGTTGGCCTCGAAAACAATAGAATTTAAAACTCGACTTGCCAATGGGGAAACGTTGGATCAACTGTTGCCCGAAGCTTTTGCTGTTGTGCGTGAGGCATCTAGGCGTACTTTGGGTATGCGGCATTTTGATGTTCAATTGATGGGGGGGATGGTGCTGCATGAAGGCAACATTCCTGAAATGAGAACCGGGGAAGGTAAAACTTTAACTGAAACATTGCCCGCGTATCTGAATGCCTTGACCGGGCGTGGTGTACATATTGTTACCGTCAATGAATATCTCGCAAAAAGAGACAGTGCTTGGATGGAGCCGATTTTTAGTTTTCTGGGACTTTCTACATCTGTTATCTATACTGATATGCCGCATCAAGAAAAGAAAGCAGCTTATTGCGCAGATATCGTGTACGGCACAAACAATGAATTTGGTTTCGATTATCTTCGTGACAACATGGTGTTTGCGCTTGAAGACAAGGTACAACGCGATCTTCACTTTGCAATTGTTGATGAGGTCGATTCCATTTTAATTGATGAAGCGAGAACTCCGCTTATCATATCTGGCGCAGCTGAAGACAGTTCTGAGCTTTATATGAAAATCAACGCGATCATCCCTCATTTGAAAAAAGTTGCAGAAGGAGTAGAAAATGGGGATTACACGATCGATGAAAAACAAAAACAAGCGCATTTGACCGAAGAAGGTCATCAACATGTTGAAGAATTACTGGTGAAAGAGGGGTTACTACAGCCAGGAGAAAGTTTGTATCACGCAAGTAATATCATCTTAATGCATCATGTCAATGCGGCTTTAAAAGCCCATGCCATGTATCATCGCGATGTCGATTACATTGTGCAGCAAAATCAAGTGGTTATTGTGGATGAGCACACAGGGCGAACGATGCCAGGGCGGCGTTGGTCAGATGGCTTGCATCAGGCAATGGAAGCCAAAGAAGGTGTTTCCATCCAAAACGAAAATCAAACGCTGGCGTCGATTACATTTCAGAATTTGTTTAGATTATACGATAAGTTGGCAGGTATGACGGGAACTGCCGATACGGAAGCGTACGAGTTTCAGGAAATATATAATTTAGATGTGGTGGTCATTCCTACCAACAAAGCCATGATTCGTCGTGATGAATCGGATCAGGTTTATTTGACACAAGCAGATAAGTATCAGGCTGTCATTTTGGATGTGCGAGACTGTCTTGAAAGAAAGCAGCCTGTTTTAGTCGGAACGGCTTCTATTGAAGCCTCGGAATATCTAAGTCAGTTGATGCGAGCAGCAAAGATTCCTCATCAAGTTTTGAATGCAAAATTTCATGAAAAAGAAGCGCAGATCATTGCTGAAGCGGGACGTCCTGGAGCGGTGACCATCGCGACTAATATGGCGGGTCGAGGAACGGATATTGTGTTGGGCGGTAGTTTGGCCGCTGAACTTGCGATGCTTCCTGAAGACGCAACAGACGAATTGCGAAATAAAATAAAACAAGAATGGCAGTTAAGACATGATGAGGTCATTCGAGCCGGTGGATTAAGAATTATCGGCTCAGAGCGTCATGAGTCTCGTCGTATCGATAATCAACTTCGAGGACGAGCTGGGCGTCAGGGCGATCCTGGCAGTAGCCGTTTTTATCTGTCTTTGGATGATGCTTTGATGCGCATTTTTGCATCTGAGCGTGTTGCCAATTTGATGCGTCGATTGGGGATGAAACCGGGTGAACCAATCGAGCATGTCTTGGTGACAAAAGCAATTGAAAATGCACAGCGCAAATTAGAAGGACATCATTTTGATATTCGTAAGCAGCTGTTGTCTTATGATAATGTGGCAAATGAACAGCGCAAAGTCATTTATGCACAACGTGCAGCGGTCATTGCAATGGCAGACCCATTAGATACCATCGATGAAATGCGTGATGATGTCATAGGCGCTCTTGTTGAGCTGTACATTCCGCCGCAAACAGTAGAGGACCAGTGGAACGTTGATGGTCTTGAGAGCGTACTTCAAGATGATTTTAAATTAATAATCCCGATTAAGACGTGGGTAGAAGAAGATCACGCATTGATGCCTGAGCAAATCAAAGAAAAGGTTCTTTTGATTTGTAAAGAAGCTTATCAAGCCAAAGAAGCTCGCTTGACTCGAGATATTTTAACGCAATTTGAAAAATCAATTATTCTCCAAACGATGGATAATCATTGGAGAGAACATTTGGCTGCAATGGATTATTTACGTCAAGGCATTCATCTTCGTGGTTACGCCCAAAAAGATCCCAAACAAGAGTATAAGCGCGAAGCATTTAACCTCTTTTCTTCCATGTTGGAACAGCTCAAATATGATGTGATGAAACTTTTGTTTAGCATTGAAGTAGCCAACGCAGAAGATATTGATGCAGTTGAGGCACAAAGACGTGCTGAACATGTATCAAAATTAGAGTTGATACATGACGAAAACACGGAGCTGAGTGAGCCCTCTCCGGCTAAAATGACGATACAGGCAACTTTCAAACGCAGTGAGGAAAAAGTGGGACGCAATGACCCATGTCCTTGTGGTTCGAATAAAAAGTATAAACAATGTCATGGACGAATCGAATGACAAAACCTGTTGAAGTTTCCTTGGCCTTTATCACAAACAATAAAGGCCAGATCCTGATTGCAAAACGTGCAAAAAAGAGTGATATGGCAGGATATTGGGAATTTCCAGGAGGAAAAATCGAACAAAATGAAACGGCTGAAGATGCTTTAAAAAGAGAGTTATTGGAAGAGCTTGGAATCGTTGTAGAAAAGGGTTCTTTCGTGACACAGTTGACACACGCATACCCTCATCGCACTGTTTCTCTGCATGTATTTCATGTATCAGAATACGTTGGGGCGGCTCATTGTTGTGAAGATCAGGAGGGTCTGGAGTGGGTTTATTTTGAACATCTCTCAGATTATCCTTTGCTTGAAGCCGGTTTTCGCCTATTGCCATTTTTGGCTCCATTGATACAACCACCAGTTGAAGTTGATCATGCCTGATTGTATTCTCCATCCCATTTTATCAGACCATTCGTTCCTGTCTTTTTTTTCGGAAAGAACAATTCGTGTTGTGGCTCCTGCATCAGGGCTTTCTCACGATATTGCTTTGTCAATTAAAACATTGCCTTCTCTTCATGTAGAGATGTCCGATCATCTTTTGTCGTCCGATGTGCCGTATCATGCCAATACAGACGAACAACGGCTTATTCAATTAAAATCGGCTTTGTATGATCCCAATCCCAATATGCTGATTTGGTGTTTAAGAGGTGGATATGGTTGTGCGCGTTTAATCGAAAAGCTAGACGAATTGGAGCCACCTCAACAAGAAAAAATTTTTATAGGCTATAGCGACATCACTGCTTTACATCTTTTTCTCTCTCAAAAATGGGGATGGCGCACTTTCCATGCAGCAGGATTTGCGCAGTTGCTCAACTCCAAGTGGCATATTCAAAATTTTAAACGTTTAGAAGAGTGGCTCCGTTTTCCCTCTCGTCCTCAATTGTTTCCAGATTTAACTGCATTGAATATTCAAGCAAAAGAAGCAAAATTAATTCAAGGAAAGATGAATGGTGGAAATCTAACACTGATTGAAAATAGCATTGGAACTTCTTGGCAAATTCGTACAGCCGGATGCATCTTATTTTTGGAAGAGATTGGTGAAAAAGGGTACAGAATCGATAGAATGTTGACTCATCTTAAACAAGCTCATTTATTTGAATCTGTTAAAGCCGTTATTTTTGGTGAATGTTTGGATGGAGATGCAGCGGTTGAGTTTGCCCTTCAACGTTTTGCTAATGAAGTTTCTTTTCCTGTATTTCAATCAAAAACCTTTGGTCATGGCTCTGTCAATTACCCCATTCCTTATCAATCCGAGGGATGTATTGAAGGGCTTGTTTTGCGTATACAACTCGGTTAAGGTGTGTTGATTGGGTCACAAAGAGGAGCATCTTGATGCATAAAAAACAATGGTTGATTTTACTGGGTTTTTTGCTTTATTTGCCGTTCGCGCAAGCTTCTGGTTCATCTCCTGTTGGCCGATGGACAACTGTCGATGATAAAACTGGCGAAAAAAGAGCAGATGTCCAATTTTCTTTGGTCGATGGAAAGCTGTATGGCACAATCGTCCGACGTTATCTAAAACCAGGCGATCCTGAGCGTTGCTCAAATTGTCCTGGAGTGTTCAAAGATAAACCAATACAAGGGCTACGTTTTATTTGGGGGCTTGAAGATCAGGGCAATGGCACATGGGATAACGGACAACTGATTGATCCTAAAACAGGCAAAATCTATCATTTAAAAATGACACGTGTGGGTGATACATTACACGTCCGAGGATATATTGGAGTTCCGATGCTGGGACGAACACAAGTCTGGGTTCAGGCGAAAGGATGATGGAATGGCAGTAACAAAAACACAAACACCATCGGTGGACGCACTGAAACGTCCACCACACTCGCTAGAGGCAGAGCAATCTGTTATTGGCGGGCTTATGTTAGATAATCTTGTCTTGGAAAAAATCGAGCACCGCTTGTGTGAGACCGATTTTTATCGCTCTGAACATCGGGTACTGTATCGTGCTATTTTGCAGCTTGCCCGTCGTCAACAGCCTTTTGATGTGGTGACGGTGTTAGACGCACTGAAATCAGCCAATACGTTGTCTGATGCTGGGGGGGAGGCGTATCTTTTTGAATTGGCACACAATACGCCCAGTGTTGCAAATATCAATGCTTATGTCGATATTGTTCGAGAGAAATCGGTACAACGACAATTGATTGCTGTGGCTGGTGATATTGCTGATTCTGCTTATGAGCCTGGTGAGCGTCTGATTTCAGATTTATTGGATTTCGCAGAAACGCGGGTATTTGCCATTGCGGAGCAAACTGCTTCTGATGGTGGACCTGAGGCAATTAAATCGGTTCTTGTTCGAACAGTTGAAAAAATAGATGCGTTGTATCACAGTGGATCTACAGTAACTGGCCTTGCGACCGGATTGACTGATTTGGATCAATTGACAACAGGGCTTCAACCCGCTGATTTGGTGATTGTGGCGGGTCGTCCATCCATGGGAAAAACGACTTTAGCGATGAACATGGCTGAGCATGCAGCAATTAAAGCGCAAAAACCTGTTTTAGTTTTCTCAATGGAGATGCCTGCCGACGCTTTGGCGATGAGGATGATGTCTTCTCTTGGAAGACTCGATCAGCATCGATTGCGTACCGGAAAACTCGACGACAACGATTGGCCTCGAGTGACTTCTGCTGTACATATGTTATCTGAAGCGCCTCTTTTTATTGATGATTCACCAGCGTTGAGCCCTTCGGAGCTTCGAGCTCGAGCCAGAAGACTTGTCAGAGAGCACGGTGATTTAGGATTGATTGTGGTTGACTACTTACAGTTGATGCGAGTAACGGGTACTAAAGTAGAGAATAGAACAGCAGAAATTTCTGAAATTTCAAGAAGTTTAAAAACATTGGCTAAAGAGTTGAATGTTCCTGTAATTGCGCTGTCTCAGTTAAACCGAAGCTTGGAGCAACGTCAAGACAAGCGCCCTGTTATGTCGGACTTACGCGAATCTGGCGCGATTGAGCAGGATGCAGATTTGATTTGCTTTATTTACCGTGATGAAGTTTATAACGAAGACAGTCCTGATAAAGGGTGTGCAGAAATTATTATTGCCAAGCAAAGAAATGGTCCAATTGGTCGAGTGAGGGTTGCTTTTCTTGGACAATACACTCGATTTGAAGATCTGGCTTATCAGGGATACCAAGCAGTGGCTTCGGAGTGATCTTGGGAAGATAAAGCGCTTTGATATGATCAAAAGCGCTTTATTGTGTTTAGTTGATGGCATGACGCTCTGCGTCCTCGAGTTCTTTTTCCTCGGGCGGATAGGTTGCCATGAGATGTGCTTTTAATACCGGATTTGTGACGGTTCTGAGATTGTCCTTAATAAGAGAAAGTGCGCACTTATGGTTATGAATGACGCTGCTTATAAAGAGTCGATCAAATTCTGAATGTGCTGCTTTTTCTAAATGTTCCTCTTCATTATCCCATTCTTGTTTGATACGCATCGCCCGATATTGATCTTTTGGTGGTAAATTTAATTTTTGACTCAGTATCAATGTTTTCTTTAGATGTGTGCGATGGTGTTTTAGAAGTCGTTGTGCAAGTTTTTGAGTAGAGGGGCGCGTTGCTTTTTTTTCTGCTTGTGCGGCAATGGCGATTTCTCTCTTATCTAACATAAGAAGCTCTGAGATAATCGCTTCATCAACAGCTGTTGATTTGGGCGGTGTTTGCAATTCGGTTTTTGTTTTGTGAAAAGGTGGGGTTTTCGTGGATTTAAAGTACGGTAATTCAGTTTGGCAACCAGAGAGTAGAGTGGTCGCACAAACGGTATAGCAGAGTAAATACCGCAGTTTCATGTAATCTCCTTATGATAGATAGGCATCCTGTGGTCAGTATATGCTATACTCATAGGGGTCACAATCAGCTGAGCTTAGTAAATTTTTCAGACAATTGCTAACAGTGTGATTGGCTCTAAATAAAGCGTTTTAAGAGGTGTTTGTGAGGCCTACATTTATTGAAATTGATATTCGTGCGTTAAAGCATAATGTGGCTTATGTGAAGGCCTGTTGCCCATCACAAAAAATAGTCGCCATGGTTAAAGCAAATGCTTATGGATGTGGCATTCAAGCCATCGTTCCAGAAATATCCGCCAAAGTTGATGCATTTGGAGTGGCTTGTCTTGAAGAGGCGATGGCGCTGCGCTCTTTAACTTCAAAACCTTGTGTTTTGTTCCAGGGCGTATTTTCTTCAAGTGAGTTGTTTGATGTTGCTGTATTGGATTTAGATTGTGTGATTCATCACTCACGGCAATTAGAATGGTTGTTGGCGACACCACTCCCAAAGCCAATTCGTATCTGGCTGAAGGTCAATACGGGTATGAATCGATTAGGGGTTGAGCCATCAGAAGTGGGTGACATATTAACCGCCTTAAAAAACTGTCCTTGGGTGTCCAGCGAAATTGTAGTTTTGTCGCACATGGCGTGTGCTGATGAGCCATCACATCCTCAAAATCAGGCTCAGACGGATAAATTTAATGCATTAAGTCCTGTTTTAAATGGTGTTTCAAAAAGCTTTGCAAATTCAGCTGTTATTTTAACGGCACCTCATCTTCATTATGATTGGGTGAGACCGGGTATTATGATCTATGGTGTTTCGCCTCTCCAAGAAAAAACTTCGAACGATCTTAATCTCAGACCTGTGATGCAATTTATTTCAACTATTACGGTCATTCATGATGTCGCTGCGCATGAGTCAATTGGTTATAGTGGAATTTGGAGAACAAAAAAACCAGCTCGGATTGGTGTTGTTGCAGTGGGATATGGCGATGGATACCCGCGTCATATTGATGAGCATGCTGTTGTTTGGATAAGCGGTCATCGTGTCCCCATTGTGGGGCGTGTCTCGATGGATATGATGACGGTTGATTTGTCTCTTTTGCCTTCGGTAGATGTGGGCGATCGAGTGGAGTTATGGGGTAAAAATCTTTTAGTCGAAGAGGTTGCTTCGTACGCAAGGACAAGTCCTTACGAATTATTATGTCAAGTTTCTTCTCGTGCAAGAGAAAAATTACGTTTTATGAAATGAGAGGGTTAAGCATGAAAATCAAATCGTTATTGATGATACCAGTATCTTTTTCTATGTTGGTAAGTTGTGCTGAAGTCAACAACGAAACAGTAGGTACTGTTGCGGGTGGCGTTGTCGGAGGAGTGATTGGCAACCAGTTTGGAGGTGGAGCGGGTAATGTCGCTGCGACGGCTGCGGGGACTTTTATTGGCGCTGTGCTTGGAGGACGACTGGGTCGTTATATGGACAAACAAGATAAATTGGAAATGCAACAAGCACTTGAAACTGCGCCAACGGGTAAAGTGGTGACTTGGCGAAATCCAGATAACGGAAACACCTATCATGTTCACTCAACCCGAACTTATTACAATCAACAACAGCCTTGTCGTGAATATGTAACTCGTGCGGAGATAGGCGGGCGCTCTGAACAAATATACGGGAAAGCATGCCGACAAGCAGATGGCTCTTGGCGAGTTGTTCCCAATTAAGATCTGTGGCAAGATGCTGATTCTAGGATGAATCGAGTGAGTAGTCATGAAGGTTATTGTGCCCGTAAAACGTGTGATTGATCCATACGTTAAGATTAGAATATTGCCGAATGGACAGGCCGTTGAAACAGAGCATGTTAAACATGTGATCAATCCATTTGACGAGATTGCTTTGGAAGAAGCAGTTCGGCTATACGAAAAAAAAATTGTCACGGACATTCTTGTTGTATCAGTTGGGACAGATGCAGCTCAAGAAGTGCTAAGACACGCGTTGGCCTTGGGGGCAACGCGTGCAAATCTAATTCAAACAAATCAATCTCTTGGTAGTTTGAATATCGCCAAAGTATTGCATCATCTGGTGTTACAAGAGAAGCCAGAACTCGTTTTGCTTGGAAAGCAGGCAATTGATGACGATAATAATCAGACCGGACAAATGTTGGCTGCGATGCTTGGATGGCCTCAAGGAACGTTTGCTTCGATGTTGCAGCTTGAGTCTGATGCGTGTGTGGTTGCGCGAGAAGTGGATTCTGGTACAGAAACACTGAAATTAAATCTTCCTGCTGTGGTGAGTGTCGATTTACGGCTAAATACGCCACGTTATGCCAGCTTACCTAACATCATGAAAGCCAAACAAAAACCCTTGGTGGTGACTCCGCTAGAATCTCTTTCGTTGTCACTCAAAACACACCAAACTTCTTTGTCCATTAAACCTCCTGCCGCCAGGCAGTCGGGGGTAAAAGTCGCATCAGTAGAAGAACTGGTTCATAAATTAAAACACGAAGCAAAAGTACTTTAGGGAAGGAGACTACACATGAAAGTTTGTATCATTGTCGAGCATGACAATCATCGGATGCATCCTTCTTTTCCTCATGTTTTGACTGCTGCTCGTAGTCTAGGTGAAGAGATAACTGCGGTTGTGATTGGTCATCAGTGTCAATCGGTGGCAGAAGAAGTTTCGAAATTTGAAGGTGTTTCATCTGTTTTACACATCGATAATTTGTGCTACGAGCATCATTTTTCTGAAAATTTGAGCTTAGTCATTCATGACGTATTACAAAACGAAGAAGCGTTTTTAATGGCTTCAACTACTTTTGGAAAGGATTTATTACCTAGGTGCGCTGCTTTATTTGATGTCGCTATGCTTTCAGATGTGACTGCAATTTTAAGTGCAGATACTTTTGAGCGCCCCATTTATGCGGGCAATGCGATAGAGACCATTCAATCTTTAGATACAAAAAAAATACTCACGATCCGACAAACCGCTTTTGATGCTTCGCTTGTAGGGCATAATCAGGCATCAATCAAGCAACTCCAATGCGTGATCCCAACCGAAAAAACAGTTTTTGTAAGTCGCCAAGTGAATACATCGGTAAGACCTGAGCTGACACAAGCAAAGCGAATCGTATCGGGAGGTCGAGCACTTCAGAGTGCTGAGAACTTTAAATTGATTGAAGCATTGGCGGATACGCTTGGTGCTGCTGTTGGAGCATCTCGTGCGGCTGTAGATGCGGGTTTTATTTCAAACGATACACAAGTCGGTCAAACGGGGAAGGTCGTTGCTCCAGATCTTTATGTCGCGATAGGTATTTCTGGTGCGATACAGCATGTTGCCGGAATAAAAGATGCGAAAGTCATTGTGGCGATCAATAAAGATCCGGAGGCCCCTATTTTTCAAATTGCAGATTATGGTTTAGTTGGAGACTTGTTTGTGCTGGTTCCTGAGCTAATTGAACAATTAAAACAATAGGAGTTTGTCTCATGCTAGTGGGTGTACCAAAGGAAATTAAATCACATGAAAATAGAGTGGGCTTGGTGCCTGCAAGTGTTCGCGAAATTATTCATGCTGGAAGTCAGGTCTTAATTGAAAAAAATGCGGGAATAGGGATTGGCATTTCGGATGAAGCGTATGTTGCTGCTGGGGCAAAGATTGTTGATTCAGCCGAAGAAGTTTTTGCGCGTGCCGATTTAATTGTTAAAGTCAAAGAGCCTCAGCCTGCCGAATGTCGTAAGCTTCGAGAAGGACAAACCTTATTTACTTACTTGCATTTGGCTCCAGATCCACAGCAGGCTCGATTATTGAAAGAGTCTGGAGTGACTGCAATTGCTTATGAAACTGTGACGCAACCGGGCGGTGGTCTACCTTTATTGACACCGATGTCGCAAGTTGCTGGTCGCATGTCAATTCAGGCGGGTGCGCATTGTCTTGAGATGGCCCAAGGAGGAAGTGGCGTTCTATTGAGCGGTGTTCCCGGAGTATTGCCTGGAAAAGTAGTGGTGATTGGCGGTGGAGTTGTCGGTACAAATGCGGCAAGAATGGCCATTGGTTTAGGTGCTGAAGTGACTGTTTTAGATAAGTCATTGGCGCGTCTTCAGGAGCTTGATGCGCAGTATGGTTTGATGTTAAATACAGTTTATGCGACTGTAGAAGCAATTGAACAACATGTTCTTTCTGCCGATCTTGTGATTGGGGCTGTTCTTGTGCCTGGTGCTGCGGCGCCCAAGCTTCTTTCTCGCGCATTGCTTAGAAAAATGCGTCCTGGTTCTGTCTTGGTGGATGTGGCGATTGATCAAGGTGGGTGTTTTGAGACGAGTCATCCGACAACACATCAGGATCCAACATATGTTGTGGACGATATTGTGCATTATTGCGTCGCAAATATGCCGGGTGCTGTACCCAGAACGTCAACATTTGCTCTTAATAATGCAACGTTGCCTTTTGTACTAAGTCTTGTGACAAAAGGACCTAAGCTTGCTTTACTCTCTGATCCACATTTTCTTCATGGTCTAAATGTGCATCGTGGACACATCACTTACGAAGCTGTTTCATCTGCACTGGGGTTTGATTATGTTGAGCCTAAAGAAGCATTGAGTTAAACTTTTGAATTCATTACAAGGCTTATGGCGTTCCATGGGCCTTGTTGCATAACAGAAATTTTAGATGATGGGGCTCGGGCGATAAATGGGTGTTGATTGTCTTGAGCTGAGTTCTGCATCCAGTGCGTCACCTCTTTCTGACAGTGTTTTTGCATATTCTTCAACTTCTAAAAAGCGATGGTATGTTTTCGGTATAAAGGCGATGTAGGTTTGAATGAGTTCAGTAACGTCAGTATCATTGGTTAATATTTGATAAAAATTCGTCCAGAACCGAATTAATTTTGAGATATTTTTTTTCTGATCGATGAGATCTGGCACTGGCGAAACCATCTCGTTTCTAGATGAGCTGCGAGAGCTATTTAGCGATAACCAACTTTTAGTAAAAGGAATTGGAGAGTATCTCAATAAGGAAGGAGATTGTCTTGGCGGGGTCATGTTGAAATATTCATCTAATTTCTGAAGATTGCAAAAAAACTGACTTGTTTTAAGCCAATTTTTTGCAATAAAATCAATCAGCTCATCTGAACTGTTGTTTTCACATAATGCCTGTAAATATGTCATACAATCTTTGCTGTGCTGAATCGCTTGTAGAAACTTTTCGTCAGTCGTATCTTTTTCTGAATCACTCAAGATTGAGATATTGATAATGAGAATTTCAACTGCTTCTTTAGATTGTTTGATAAACATCAATTGACCTCTTTAAGTTCATCATGTAAATATATCATCCAATTATTAAGGCAATATTAGTAGTACATGACCAAAAACCTGTCATTCCCGCGTTAGGTGGCCATGTTATTTGTTACTGTCGTGATCGTTACGTAGCTGGAATCGCTATGGCATTGTGATTGACTAAAGACCGTGAGATTGGGACTCCTGTGGGTTTAATGGCTGGCTTAGAAATAGTCGCGACTGCTCGCGGTCGTCAGTTCTCACTTTACCAATGGTCGTTAATGCGGCCGAATCAATCGCGACCCGCGTGCTCGTCGCCGCCGCACGCGCCCCACCGGCTCCGCGCGCCGTCCACTCCCACGCCCGCCGCCATATTCCATATGAAAATCCTAAACCAGAATCTACCGAATAAGAGTTAGGCGCAAACCAAACATCATTTGTACCCGTATCATAGTTATAAAATTTAAGATGGCGTTTTAGGTTGGCTGGATTTGAGGCATCCAATAACTCTTTGTTTTGAATGACCTGGTCAAAAGAACGCACGGGATGGCAATATTCATGCGCAATATGAGCAGGTATGTCTCGTTGGGCGCGCCCAACTTCCTCTATCCAGATTTTATCGAGTGCATCCAAATCTGCTTGAGTCTTGTTCAGTTTCTTATCGTATTCAGTCACATAATGATTTAATGCATCGATTAATGGTGTGAGGTCAAAACCTGCATCTTGATGTTCTATCACGTTGCCCTGTTTGTCTTTTGTGGTATAGTGCAAGCCTTGAAGTTGGGGCATAGGTTCAAACAGCCGTCCAAAAAGCTCGGAAGATGACACTGGCTTTTCTATCTCTTGAACTCGCGTAAGAATCAATAGCCTTGTTTCTTCATTGATTCGGATGTATTTTTCCAGCATTCTCTGCATATGAGTATCTTTAGCCCAGTACGCATACTCATAGGCGGTGCAATTAAACGTTCGACCGGAATAGTCAGTGAAGGGAATACTATCCGCTTGCAAAAGTGCCTGAGCTAACTCTGGATCTTGTTGAAGCAGTGCTTCGGCCTCGTCTTGCTCACCATATGCCACGTGTTGCAAAAACTGTTTGGCATCAATTTTAGGTTTAAAATCCGGACGCTCCAATTTAAATTGAGCAAGAAGTTCTTTTGAGAGTGTTGGGTCAGGATGGTTGCTAATATCCTCATATAAAGCTTGTAAAGCATCCCTATCCATTTGGGATAAATCTATCTCTATTTCTTTGATGTCAGCTTGAATATGCTCATTTTTGTGTGGAATGATGTGATTGGGTTTATCTACTGTATTAAAGTCTTTTAGTTGCACATCAAGACGGCTGTCTGGCCGCACCATTTGTAAGAAATTTGCAAAATGAACGACCATGCTCCCTTGATGAGCCGCAAATAAACCGCCTCTCTTAGCCAGCAACATAAACTCATCAAAGTGAGGTGATTCCTTGATTGCTTCCCATTGTGATTGAAATCGTTCATGGAGTGTTGGACTTCCTGTTAATGCGGGCAGGCTTTCTTCAGAAATAAGTGTTGTTAAACTAAAACGATTTTGATGCTGATTGATGAACGAAATCAGCGCTTCTTCGACCGAGGCACTGTGGGCTAAAGCTTCTTTAACGGCTTCGGCTAACGCCTCGACCAGTGCCTCATCACTTTCTAAGACTTGACCAAAATCAGCCGTTGTTATACCGGCTTCTTGGCATGCAATATTAAGATGTGCCAAAAAGAACTGCGTAAGAATAGACAATCGCTCTGCATTATTCACGGTGTAAAAAGGCGAGCCTTCAACATCATCAAATAGATTGGGAGTGCAATAGTGAATCAATCCATTCACATAGTCCTCTATTGTGGCGGGATTATCTGCATTGATTCCCAATTGTTCATCCAAATAGGCTTGATTCATTGGAGTGGCGGCAATAGCCGCTGCTGTTCTCTGAGATTGATTGCTCTGTGTGTGCTCGAAACTCACCTCAATCCCAAGGTAAGCTTTAATTTCATCTTTGAGTTGAGCTTTGATTTGATCAAAATCAACTGGCAATCTTGCACGCTTTGAGCGAATGAGCGCTATCAACCCTTCTGTTGATTTGGGTTTCAATGATATCGTTTGATAGCGAGCTCGCAGAGTATCGAATAAAGAATCTTTTGGGACAATGTCATCATTCACCATCTGATTATGATTGGCACTAAAAGTTGGCTCTATAGCTGTCGTACGCAAGTAATTATCCTGTACTCTGGGTCTTAGAATGATGCTATGCAAATTGGCGTCAACCGATTGCATTAAGTGAATTAAGGCTTCAGGATATACAGGGAAATTCCTCATTAAGGGATTAGTAATTCGGTTATCTTGTTGTAGTTGTTTTAAAATATCCAAATAAGTATCGATTTGTGACAGGCGATGCGCTTTCGCAGTCTTTTCTGCTGACGCTGGCATATATTTTAAACCAAATTCTAATAGTGCTTTATAATGGGTGAGCACCCCAAGAGC
The DNA here is from genome assembly GCA_964513205.1 of uncultured Legionella sp. Taxonomy (GTDB): domain Bacteria; phylum Pseudomonadota; class Gammaproteobacteria; order Legionellales; family Legionellaceae; genus JAGVJT01. The sequence goes on from CAZELP010000011.1 coordinate 22,149, forward strand.
AGACCTTTCTTTGTCGGCGCCTGCAAGACCAAAAAACTCCTGTAAGGAATACACCGATTTACACGTATTATCTAATCCAATTTCAGTGCCACTCATGATGGGCATTAATAAGTGAACCGTATTCGTCTTCGGATTGACATAAATATATCTTGGTGCTGTCGGCTCTTTGATGGGTAGCTTCATATGTGTACTTTAATTGTCTATCATGTCTTGTAGTATAGCATTTTTATCGACAACAGAGGTCAAGACGCATTGAGTAATGGAGTAGTACGGAAGGCAATATTAGTAATTCGAGCAGCAAAGCTTACAGGTGATGAGATTAAATTTTGAATTGGATAAGAGACCCAGTTTTTATAGAATAACAATCAATTGGTTTTCTTCGTTGATATGATACCATGAGGTGGTGCTTAACACTTTGATTTTAAAAGGGAGTTGATTGTGTTTTCTTATTTACGAAAATTGACTACATTTTTTCGCTTACCTCTTCGGCAGAAATGTTTCTTTGTTTTAAATTTCTTTTTATGCGGAGTAGCAAAATTTTGTATTTTGCTTTTCTCTTATCGCACTTTATCTCGTTATTTTGGGCATGCTCATCAAATGATCATGGCTTCTTCGATGACCACATCTGAACAATATCAGAAAGCTCTATTTATTCGTCGTTCTATACGTTTGGCCGCTCGGTATACACCGTGGGATTCTAGCTGTTTGACACAAGCGTTAGTTGCTAAATTTTGGTGTAATCGTTGGGGTATCCCCTATTTTTTATTTATTGGATTGGCAAAAAATGCACCTAAACCATTGGGTAAAGAGGCCCATGCTTGGATAATGACGGGTGCTTTAGCGATTACAGGTGGCTATTGTTTTGATTCGCACCATATCATTAGCACATTTTCAAATCTACCGCGAGGCCCTTAGTTTTGTATGGGATGAAACGACTCAAAATATTCGTCTGATGAAAGCTCTTTTGATCGACTAGGGGAGAATATACTGTGTTTGGTGATGTTTGTAGTTGTTGGTAGTATGGACATGGTGATGGGTGTTTCTTCGAGTTTCATCTGAATTTCAGATTCGGATATTCCTTTTCTTTTGATGACACAGGTAATCGCTTTTCTTAGAGATTGTACACGTGCGTTCATGATGGCAGAACCGTGAGTGGATTGCTCATCAAACGACAATGTGAGCGTTAGAGGGCTACTCCTTTTTTCTTTTAGCTCTTCCTCGAGTCGTCTTTTTAACCCGAAATAGACGACACCGAAAGATAATCCATCGAGATTAAAAAACTCGCCGTTTCTCATGTCGGGTATTTCTGGGTATTGAGCGCTGATTTCATCCAAAAGTTCAACGCCATCGTATGAAGTTTTTTTATAATCGCCGAATGCGAGTATCGTCAAGACATGCATGTAACTTCTTGCTGTCTCTAAGGAATAGTCTTTTGCTTCGTTTAAGATCTCCATCGACAATTCGACGTCAGGTTCTGTATTTTTAGAAAATGCATACAATACACTTTCGTACGTTCCTTGGTCAAAAAATCTAAGATCGATTGCTTCTCTAAAAAGGTTGTAGGCTTCGAGAGAGATGTCTCTGGGATGTGCTTTTTTTCTTGCAATGGTATAAATCATATTTGTAAAAATTTGTGCACTTAGCTTTCCATCTCTTTTGGCTTGATCAAAAACACGATAAGCTTGAACAAAATTTGGATGTTGTGTTTTTTGGATAATATAAATCATGCAAGTATAAAGACGAGAGCTCAATGCATTTTTTCTGCGTGCTTCTTTAAAAATTTTGTATCCCTCATTTGAATTGGGCTTTTTACTTTTAGCAATGGCATAAAGAATATCCGAATAGAGGGGGGGCGTGTCTAATCCCAGTCGTTTTGCTTCATCGAAAAGTTGAAATGCTAAACAAAGTTCTACATTTTGAGCGCTTGCAATAAGATAAAGCATGGCTGAGAATATTCCGGCTGAGAGAAGGTTTTGATCTCGAGCTTCTTCAAGTATTTTAAGCCCTTCATTCACATTTGGCTCTTTTTGAGTGGCGAGCATTTGTATTCGATGGATCATATTGAACATGTGTAGTTGATTAAGATGAGGTGAAGAAGGCATTGGTCTTATTGTGTTCTTAAAGATTAACAATCGATCATTATAACGTGGTTTTTTCCATAGGTCTACTTCTAGCGCAATCAGAACCGCCTATATGGGTAATGTTTTGAATTAGCCATTTAGTGTTTTATATGGTTGTTCTTCTTGTTCAACCATTTCTGATGATTTTTCTATTGAAGGTATCGTTCTGAAAAAATATCCTGGTTTTATGCGCGGTGCAAGAGAAGACTCTAGATGTTGAGATAAAGACTCCAGTTCCGTGTAAATGTGGAATAAGTTTTCGATATTTCTGATAACGCGTTCAGAAGCGTCGTCTAGCTCTGCATCGCAAGTGGTTGATAGTGTTTGTTGCATATCTGTAATAATCGATTTCATGTAGTGCTTATTCAATGCGCCTAAAATAACATCACGGAACGATTCTTGAAACATAGGTGCTTTTTCAAAATAAGCACCTATGAAAATTGAAGAAGCCATTGAGATTTGAGGGAAAATTTCATAAGCCATTAATGCGTTGATTAATTCAACTCCCGGATGGATGTATCCTGCGTGATCCCAGTTGACGAGGATTGGTTTTTTGTTTTTCCATAGAATATGATTAGGGCTGTAGTCGCCGTGGCCAAAAATAAGTGTGCTTGATAGTCGTTCAATGGCGTCATTTACTTCTCGGATAAAGCCGACAATATCATATTGTCGAGCGGTTTCTAACCATAAACTATCGTGCTCTTCACCTTTTTTGAGGAGTTGTAGAACCAAATTTTCATCTAGTTGGAGGTCGATAATACTACTTTTTATGGGAATGGCGCTCAATGGTAGGCGAGCAGTGGAGGCGTGTAGATCTCCGAGTAATCGGGCGGCACTGATTAGTTGCTCTTCTTGAGGCTTTTGAGGATCGGTTGTGATCCAGTGGTTTAATGTATAGTAGGAATCATTAATTTTAAGACGAGCGAGGCCTTTTTTTGTTACACACGGTATTTCTGTAGGAATTTTTTCTTTTATTTTTTCAAGTTGCTGTTGTGTATTAAAGTCTGAGTCTAATTTTCTTACTCTTGCAGAAGAGGTAAGTAAAAATTTTCCTTTCTTACTATGCAGGTAATATCTTGATTGCTCTGAGATACTCTCCAAAGGGATAGGCGCTTTAGTCAGTTCTTCTAGACCATATTCTGCAATAATCTTAGCCAGCTCTTCAGAATTCACATGTCCTCCTTGGTTGTTTTTTATCCAAGAAAACTTGCTAAAGGTTACACTAGCTTAGGCTTAAAATCAAAACTTATTCTGATATTGTTCAAAAAAAATCATATGCATCAAAATCTCTTGAAAAAATGATGACTTTCACCAAGAATACTGTGGGCCCATGATTTTAAAGATGTGAATATGACCAAAACAGCCGCCGAGATTAAGACAAAACAACAAAGCCTTTTACGATCGACTTCGCTTGTGTCGCTCATGACGTTTATTTCTAGGATGCTTGGATTTGTTCGAGACATGGTGTTAGCCCAATTTTTTGGAGCAGAGGCGGGGATGGATGCGTTTATTATTGCCTTTAGAATTCCAAATTTTATGCGACGCTTATTTGCAGAGGGAGCATTTTCCCAGGCTTTTGTCCCTGTTTTAGCCGAGTATCAAAAAATGCAAAGTACGGATGATGTGCGTCTTTTTATTTCTCGGATTGCCGGTACCTTATCCTTAGTTCTCACATTGATTACGATCATTGGTGTTTTGTTTGCACCACTTATTGTCTATATTTTTGCGCCTGGATTTGGCGAAGATGCTTCGAGAACAATTTTGGCATCAGAAATGTTACGTCTCACTTTTCCGTATTTGATGTTTATCTCTTTAACCGCAATGGCGGGTGCCGTTTTGAATACTTATGGTTATTTCGGTGTGCCTGCCATTACGCCTGTTCTCTTGAATATTTGTATGATTGTGGCTGTTGTCGTTGTCAGTCCACATTTGTCAACGCCGGTCTTGGCTTTGGCTTGGGGGGTATTGATTGCGGGTATGGTTCAATTTCTATTTCAACTTCCTTTCCTGTGGCATCGTGGTCTTTTGGTAAAACCACGTTTTTCATTTGTTGATCCTGGGGTTGTACGTGTTTTAAAACTCATGGTTCCTGCTTTATTTGGAGTCTCGATTGCTCAACTCAATTTAATGATTGATACCATGTTTGCTTCTTTTCTTAAAGTTGGGAGTGTTACTTGGTTGTTTTACACGGATAGACTGACTGATTTTCCTTTGGGGGTTTTTGGAGTTGCCATCGCGACTGTTATTTTGCCTCATCTTTCTAAACGTCATGCCGAATCGCATACACGGCATTTCTCGAATGCTTTGGATTGGGGTTTGCGTCTTTTATTGTTGATAGGTGTTCCTGCTGCAGTTGGATTGTCTGTATTTTCGATGCCGATGGTCGCAAGTTGTTTTGCGTATGGTAAATTTTCAGCTGCAGATGTGATACAGACACAAAAAAGTTTGATCACGCTTAGTCTCGGTGTTCCTGCCTTTATGATGGTCAAAGTTTTAGCATCTGGATTTTATGCTCGTCAAGATATCCGTACGCCTGTTAAGGTAGGGGCTTTTGCAATGATAGCCAATTCAATTTTATGTGGGCTGTTAATTTTTCCTTTGGCGCATGCCGGATTAACTTTAGCTTCTACTTTAGCGGGTTATTTAAATTGCGGTATCCTAATGTTCAAACTGCGTAAGGAAGGGCAATATATTCCTTCTCAAGGATGGTTGAAATTTCTTTTGCAACTGCTGGTGTCCAACTTATTATTGGCCGTTTATTTATACGCCGCAAGTCATGATTTAGCTTACTGGATGTCTTATTCCATGTCTTCAAGATTACTTTTATTGTTGCTTCATGTGTTTGGGGCGTTGCTGGTTTATGGCGCGGGAGCGTGGGTAGTGGGGATTAGAATTTCACAGTTTCGTGGACAAAGGAGTCAGGATGAAAGCGCATGATTTGTACGAGCTTAATGTTGAAGCAAATTTCACATTGATTCTCATTACGCAAGATAAAATTTCCACACTTTCAAACACAGTGCGTAATGCTTTGTCTGTTCAGCATTTTTTAGGGCGTTTGGGGGATGTGGCTTGGGTTGGGCAAAAAGGGAAGCCGACAACAGTTTATATTGGACAGGAAAGTACTGATTCGGAAGCGATTGCACATGCCGTGTTGCGTTTGCCAGAAGGGATTTATCGAACACGTAAACAATTGTCGTCACAAGCTTTGGTGATGTGGTCAATTGCCCAATACCAATTTAATCAATACAAAAATAAATCTTTTGTTTCTCGTCGATTGTGGGTGACGGAAACTCAATTTGAAAAAATCGCACCTGAAATTTCAGCACGATTTTTAGCGCGTGATTTGATTAATACTCCTGCTAACGAAATGCATCCAGAGGCTTTAACACAAGCTCTAAGAAATATTGCCAATACCCATCAAGCCGAATTTTCCGAACATATAGGCGAGGCTCTCCTTACACATCAATTTCCAGCGGTGCACGCAGTGGGACGTGCCGGTTCGGTTGCACCAAGAATTGCTTTTTTAAAGCACGGAAAGCCGACATGGCCTCACGTCGTTATTGTTGGAAAAGGTGTTTGTTTTGACTCCGGAGGATTAGATATTAAGACGGCTTCTTCGATGCGTTGGATGAAAAAAGACATGGGGGGTGCTGCAATTGCGATTGGTCTTGCGGAGTGGCTATTAAAAATGGCATTGCCTATTCGACTCACCGTTGTTATTCCATGTGTTGAAAATGCAATTAGTTCGGAGGCATATAGACCCGGAGATGTGCTTCGAATGCGAAGTGGCTTGACCGTTGAGATTGACAATACCGATGCAGAGGGACGATTAATTTTGGCCGACGCGCTCACTTATGCTGGAGAGCAAAAACCTGATTTACTCATTGATTTTGCTACATTAACGGGAGCCGCTCGTGTTGCAGTTGGAACGCAAATCTCTGCTTTTTTTACACACGACGATAAATTGGCCACGAAGCTTACGTCTGCTTCGGAAAAAGTTGATGATCCAGTTTGGCGTATGCCGTTGTTCAAGGGATATGCTCGTATGAACGAATCGTTAATTGCTGATTTGTCTAATTCTACTTCATCTCCTTATGCTGGCGCGATTACGGCCGCTTTGTTTCTAGAGCGCTTTGTTGAAAAGAATATTTCCTGGGTTCATTTCGATACAATGGCTTGGAATGAGCGTTCAAGACCTGGACGCCCAGAGGGTGGAGAAGGGATGGCGATGATGGCAGTTGCTCATTATCTCACAGAAAAATATGGTCGTTCTCAATGAAAATACAATTTCTGGGTGCAGCAGAAACAGTCACCGGCTCTAAATATCATGTGCAGGTTGGGGATGTTCAATTTTTAATTGACTGTGGTTTATTTCAGGGACACAAAGCGTTACGTTTAAGAAATTGGGCGCCTTTAAATGTTGAACCTTGTAAGCTTGATTATGTGCTATTGACTCATGCTCATATTGATCACAGTGGTTATATTCCATTGTTGGTGAAAAATGGTTTTAGAGGAAAAATTTTATGTACAGAAGCCACCAGAGATTTATGTCGTATTTTGCTTCCTGATAGTGGTCATCTTGCCGAAGAAGAAGCGCGTTATGCCAATCGCCATCATTACTCTAAACACGATCCTGCTTTGCCGTTGTATACCAGAAAAGAGGCCGAAAACGCACTTTCTTATTTTCATGTTGTGGCGCGTGAGCAATCGATAAAGTTGGGACCCTCTCTATCGGCCACTTTTTATTCTGCTGGACATATTTTAGGTGCATCTTTTATCCAAATAAAAGATGGGCATCGTTCTGTTTTGTTTTCAGGTGATTTAGGCGGAAGGCACGATCCTATATTGTTTCCTCCAAGCCCGCCTCCTATGAGTGATTTTCTGATTATGGAGTCGACTTATGGCGATAGGGCGCATTCGAATTCGGATCCTTCTCAGCAAATAAAAGAGATTGTCAATCGAACCGTTAAGCGTGGTGGCTCGGTTATCATTCCAGCATTTGCTGTGGGTCGAACCCAAACGATGTTGTATTACTTGCATAGCCTGAAATCAAAAGGAGAAATTCCCAATATTCCAATCTATGTAGACAGTCCTATGGCGACGCATGTGACAGAGATATTGGCGCATACAAAAGAGACATGTCGTCTCTCAATCCAAGCGATAAAAAGTATTTATAAAAGTGCAACTTATGTGGCTTCTGTCGAGGAGTCGATAGAGTTAAATCGACAACCTGTGCCGATTATTTTAATTGCAGCGAGTGGTATGGCAACAGGCGGGCGAGTGTTACATCATCTTCGTCATTTTGCCCCCGATCATCGTAACACCATTTTATTTACAGGATTCCAAGTTCCAGGAACCCGTGGTGATCGCATGCTTCGCGGGGAGCGTGCTGTCAAGATTTTAGGACAGATGGTTCCGATTGCCGCTGAAGTGGTTTCAACAGAGCATGTTTCCGCTCATGCTGATTATATTGAGCTTTTAGACTGGTTGGCTTTGCTGCCCAATGTGCCTCGAAAAATTTTTCTGACACACGGCCAAATTGAATCTGCGCAATCACTCAAAGAAAAAATAGAGCAGCGTTTTCATTGGCAGTGTCAAATCCCGTCCTATCTTGAAACGATTGAGCTTGTCTGACTCAAAAAGTCAACGAGTTAAAATATGCTAGACTAATGATATGCCTGTGTGAATTATGGATAAGTAGTCTATGGATAGTAAATTATTTGCTCATATCCTTCTAGACGCTGAATTGCAGGGACTTTATGGGCTTCAAGGCAACCAATTTGTTAATACGATCAACCAAACGATAATTTGCACGTTATCTTTGACTTTGAATATATTCCTAAAACGCAAGCAGAAAGCGTATATTTATTGCCTAATTTGCTATCTACTTTGACCAGTATTACAAACAATACTGAGCTCGCTCAATCTTTTGCTGCCGCATTACTCAGCGAAGACCCGCAAAGTATAAGAACTCAGCTAGCACAATTAAGGCAATATATTCCGCAATCTCTTTCAGAAACCGAGCTGATTTCTAAGCTTCATCCTCATTGGCAAAAACAAATAGAAACTGTTTTGCGTACCTATGAATCAAAAGATAAATTATTTCAAGAAATTAAAAGGAAACATCACGACAACATCCATGAGATTAAGCTCAATGAAAATGATTCAGCACAACATCTGAGGAAACATTAGAACGTGTGCGTCTTTAACTGATATTGTGCCTCTCGATACGCGCGGTAACGTGTTCGACTTTTTTCTTTTTCCGATTCAAGAGGAGGGACAATCTCGAGAATACGCGAAAGCGTCGGGTTGACGGTAGTGACTTGTTGGTTGGATAAATTAAGCAATAATTCGGCTTCGCACGCATCGGAATAATTTGTAGAAATGAGAATGGGAGAATGGAAAGAGAGGGTTTCTTCAACTCGTGCGTGAGGGATGAAGCTTTCTTTTTTAAAATCCCACAACAGCAAGTCAAAGGTTTCGGTTTGTGCTTCATCTGCGCACCAAACCCAAACACTGAGACTTTGCTGATAAGCTTTCTCAACGAGACGGCAGGCGCACAACAAAAGCGCCTCTGGTTTTTCATCGGAAAGCAAATAAAAATCAACTTGAATGGATTGCATGGCGCAATATCTCGATTAGAAGAGGAACTGGTCGACCTGTTGCTTGATTTTTTCGACCACCGATCCAGGCTGTACCGGCGATGTCCAAATGTGCCCAAGGATATTTTTTTGTAAATCGAGAGAGGAAACATGCGGCTGTAACACTCCCGGCTGAACGATCAAATGTACTATTGACCATATCTGCAAGTGTGCTGTCGATTGCTTCTTGATAGGCCGGTTGAAGAGGGAGTCGCCAAACAGAATCTCTGGATTTCTGCGCCGCTGACTGAATTAAATCGGACATCATGTCGCTTTCCGTCATCAAACCTGTATTCTCATGTCCCAACGCGATAATGACTGCACCAGTTAAGGTGGCGATATCAATCACAAAACGGGGATGAAATTGCTCGGCATAAGTCAGTGCGTCTGCAAGGACCAAGCGACCTTCTGCATCTGTATTTATAATTTCAACAGTTTGACCTGAAAATGTGGTGACAATGTCCCCTGGTTTTGTTGCCCCGCCGCCCGGCATATTTTCTGCACAGGCCATTAAGCCAATCACATTTAGAGGCAAACGCAGTTCGGCACAGGCTTCAAGTGTGGCTAGCACGCTTGCCGCCCCAGTCATGTCGTATTTCATTTCTTCCATGCCATTGGCTGGTTTTAGAGAAATACCGCCCGAGTCAAACGTAATTCCTTTTCCTACAAAGACAATTGGGGCCGATTTTTGCGGTGCACCGTGGTATTGGATTTCAATGAGTTTGGGAGGTTCGTGACTTCCTTTTGAAACAGCAAGAAAAGCGCCCATTCCAAGGGTTTTGAGATCGTCTTCGTGTAGAATCGTTGTGCGGATGGTATCGTATTTTTCTCCTAATGCCAAAGCCTGATGTCCAAGATAAGTTGGAGTACAAATATTGGCGGGAAGATTTGCAAGTGTTCGACAACGAGAGACCGCTTTTGCAATGGCTTGTCCGGTTTTTATGCTCGTTTTTTGTGCATTCGGCAAAAAAATACCAATCGATTTGAGTGCATGTAATTTTTTCTTTTCGCTTTTGTAGTCGAGCAACTGATAACGTGCGTGTTCTAATTTTACAATCATGTGTTCGACTTGTTCATCGGGACTTTGGTTGCTGGTTTGAGGTAGATAGATATCGGCAGTGTGCAAGCGAGATTTAATGAGTTGTGACGAAATTTCTGCCATGATTTTATGGAGACGAGCTTGATCAAAGTCATGACGCTTACCGCAATGAATAAGCAGCAAAGCCGACGCATCGAAAGCCATTTGCCATGTGATATCGAGCTCTTGCTGAAGATGTGCTGTAAGCGTTGGGAGTACGCCTGCTTGTGGACTTTTCAGCAGATGAATGGGGTCGCTGGGGTGTGAGTCTTCAAAAACACCAATCACAACACATTCACTGCGTGTCAAGCTAAACTCGTTGAGTAGCTCGTATTTCATGATTCATTTCCTTTGAACGGCAAAAACTGTTATTTTACTGGGGTCGTTTTATATTTACCAGAGAGAATGGTGCTGATTTTTCGTTATCTTGCCAAAGAAGTTTTTTTAACTTTGATCGCGCTGACTGCGATTTTGATGCTTATTTTTTTAAGTAATCAATTTGTTCAATATTTATCTCGTGCAGCGAATGGTCAAATTCCCGCTGCTTTTATTTTGAAATTGCTTGCGCTCGAACTTCCAAATTTACTGGGTCTGTTATTGCCCCTTGGATTTTATGTTTCCATGTTGTTGGCATATGGCCGACTTTATGCTGAGAGTGAAATGACAGTTTTGCATGCCTGTGGGTATGGCGCTGGGGCTCTTTTAAAACATAGCCTTTATATGGCGATGGTTGTGGCTGCACTCGTTTCTCTAGTCGTGCTTGTGTTAAGTCCGGATATTGCCAAAGAAAGAGCTCGTCTTTTAAGGACAACCGGTGCGCAGATCTTGATTAAAACAATCATGCCGCAGCGTTTTCAGGTGATTCCTGGCACTCGTGATGTTTTTTATGTTGAGTCGATGGACCGTACACACACTCGAGCGCATGGGATTTTTGTGGCGCATTATCAGACAAAAGAAGCGGATAGTCGGTTGCAAGTTTTGTGGGCGAAAGAGGGGGAAACGTTCCTCAATGAAAAAGACCATGAAGATTATGTTGTACTGAAATCGGGAGATTCTTATCAAGGCATTCCTGGAGCTGCTGATTATCAGCTTGCATCATTTGAGCGATTAGAAATGCGCCTTCCTCGTCCTGAATTTACTTATAAAGCCAGTGACCTCAGAGGCGTGCCCACACGGAATTTATGGCCTTTACACAACACATCTCTTTTAAAGGAAGCAGAGCTTCAGTGGAGATTGTCGGTCCCCATTATGGTGTTTGTTTTGACGTTATTGGCCGTTCCTTTGAGCCGGGTGACGCCTCGCTCGGGTAAATACGCCAATCTTTTGCCTGCAATTTTTATCTTTTTTCTTTATGCGAATTTAATGTTTATGGCACGAGGATGGTTGGTGCAAGGAAAAATTCCTTATTGGATAGGGTTATGGTCGTTGCATTTTATTTTTGCAATGTTGGGTGGATATTTGATGATAAGGCAAGCGCGTCATTCATGAAATTACTCGATCGGTACATGGCAAAAACCATTTTGAGCGCCACACTTCTGATGACGCTTGTTTTAGTCGCTTTATATGCTTTTATTCTTTTTGTTGATCAATTAAATGATTTGGGGAAGGGGGATTATGATGCGTGGCATGCTTTTCTTTATGTCATGTTGAGTTTGCCTTATCAAATCTATTTATTTTTTCCTGTCGCAAGTCTGCTTGGGACTTTGGTTGGATTAGGTTCGATGGCGAATGCGCGTGAGCTTGTGGTGATGAGGGCATCTGGGATGTCCATTTCTGAGATCACCACGATTGTATTTAAAGTCGCACTTTTTTTAATAATATTGGTTACTTTTTGTGGTGAAATGTATGTGCCTACATTGTCAAAGACCGCTCGAGATTTAAAATTTGAGGCCATTACTTCTGGCAAGGCTGTGCGCACATCAACCGGAGTTTGGGTGAGAGAAAAAAATGATTTTATTCTGTTTGGAGAGGTGAATGCTGATCATATCGTCAGGCATGTGCTTCAATTTCATTTTGATGCTCACCATAAAATGCGATGGGCACGTTATGTGGACGAAGCGAAATTTTATGAGGGGCATTGGCATGCTCAACATGTTCGAGACAGTGTTTTTGAAAAGAAAAAAATACATGTTTTGACACACGACAGTTTGCTTTGGAATATCAAAACGAACCCTGATCTGCTTTTGGCTCAGCAAAATCAAAATCCATCAGATGAGATGACGCTTAGTGATTTGCATCGAGATTTAAAGCTGAGTCGTGGCTCTAAACAATCAATGCGAATGTATCGATATTCGTATGCACAACGATTGACGCAACCCTTGACGACGTTGGTCATGATGCTTCTGGCGATACCGTTTATTTTTGGACCACTGCGTTCTTCTACGATGGGGGCCAAGTTGTTGATGGGAGTCAGTGTTGGTTTTGGCTTTCATTTGGTGAATCGTTTTTTTGGTCCGGTTAGTCAGGTTTTGATGTGGCCTCCTGAGCTTTCTGCCATAGGCCCCACGATTGTTTTTGCTTGTTTAGGACTTTTTTTAATGAGGCGAACTTGAATATGTTTCATTTTACAGCAACAGAAGCAAATATTTTTCGACGAATATTTGAAATGATTTGGAATCCAACCTTTCTTTTTTTCTGTTGTATTCTCTTGCTTGCTGGGTATATTTGGTTAAAGCAATCTGCTTTTTTTATTCGGATTGTGGCATTTTTGACTGTATTTTTGCTGTTTTTGTTGTCCACGCCTTTTTTGTCTGAATATTGCATTACACATCTACAAGCACCTTACCATATGGTGGACGAAGTCAATCCTGAAGTGCGATGGATTGTGGTTTTAGGTGGTGGGTCGAATGAAATTGAGCATATTCCGCCTGCTGAGACTTTATCTTTGGGGAGTTTAAAACGGGTTCTCGAGGGGATTCGGTTGAAGCAAGCATTGCCTCATGCAACATTGCTGTTTTCTGGTGGGCCCGCTCTTCCCGATGCAAAACGCTCGATAGGTGAACTCATGCATGATTTTGCAGAATTTATCAACGCACAACGTATGGAAGACAAAATTGAATCTGTTGCACTAAACACGGCAGAAGAAGTCACGCAAATCAAGTCAATGATTGGTTCGTCTCCTTTCTATCTTGTCACATCTGCTTTGCATATGCGAAGAAGTCTTTTACTGTTTGAGCATGCCGGAATGAGCCCGATTCCTGCGCCATGTGACTACATTTATTTTGAAGACAAAAAACCCCTGTTCATTTACATTCCAAATGCTTACAACATGGCATATTTAAACAGGGCTTGGCATGAGATTTTGGGCAGCGTGTGGGCAAAAATTAGAGGCCTTGGATAACTGTTAAGAGACTTCTTTCCCGAGCCATTCAGTCAATGTCGACACAATTTTTTGCGCTTGATCTTCACTGGAGATATTAAATTTTGATTTTTGCCAGTATTGGTCGTTTCGTTTTTGATAGCGACGAATCGAATATTTAACTGGGCCGTAATCTTGTTTCGAAGGGACCCATTCTTGATAACGATACATAACGGTTGCCCAAGCGCCTTTTGATAGCACAACTTTGTCGAGCTCTTTTACACGCTCAACACCTTCTTCAAAAAAAGTAATACTTAATTCATCAAGACTCATACGATTCCACTAAAAATCTTTGAGAACCTGCCTCTTATGAGTTTGGAAGGGAGGTCCCGGGTGTTATTGGTTGATGGATTGTAGGATGTCGTTTAGAAATGTCAAGCGAAATGAGACACCATAATCATTCAAGATGTAGACCCATGTTTCAGGTCTGGCTTGGTTATTTGTTTTGACCGGTTGTTTGATGTAGGTCTGATTGACCATCGAAGGGCTACCACAGGCGTCATACACACTGTCTGCAGAATCTCCGACTTGTATGGGTGTTCCTCCACATACACTCATGGCATTTTCGCTTTGTCCATTGACTTCAATGCTGCTGACTTGATTATTGATGATGTTGACTTCCACACCGACACGTGTTGTTCCGCTGTCAAGAGACCACATTTGATAGGTGACATCAAGACCTGAGTAGGGAGCGCCTTGATTTAAATTTGTATAAATCAGTTGAGTGACAGGGACTTGCTGTATTAAAGAATGGCTCGATTTTTCGATACTAGTGGGTTCGCCACACGCATACAGCACTTGATCTTTGCTCATTCCGACATTGATATAACCATGATTTGTTGGGCAATAAAAGCTAGAGACACCAGAAAAGGCGGGTATGGTAAGTAGTACTAGGATGCATGCGCACCATTTTTTCATGATTATTCTCGACATAAGACTCTATGTTATTCAGTATAATACATCGTTTCTCTTGCTGCACAAGCTTATCCTTTTTATAGTAGAGGTTCTTTATTGCTTGAGAGACGTAATGAACATAAAAAAAATAGCAGTCTTAGGGGCAGGTGTGATGGGCGCGCAAATTGCTGCTCATTGTGCAAATGCAGGTTTTGATACGTATTTGTATGATTTAGTTGCAGAGGACAAGGATAAGAATGCTTTGATCAATAAAGCGATTGGACATCTTTTGGCAATGACGCCAAAGCCACTCGCAACCACGTATGTAAAATCTTTTATTCATGCTAAAAATTACACTGATGATTTAAGTTTTTTAGGCGAGTGTGATCTCATTATTGAAGCAATCGCTGAGCGTCTTGATTTAAAAAATGCACTATTTAAGCAAATTTCCCCTTATTTACATGATAAAAGCATTGTTGTGAGCAATAGTTCTGGTCTGAGTATGGAGGCTTTAAGTGAAGCTTTTCCCATGCATTTACGTTCGCGTTTTTGCGGTGTTCACTTTTTCAATCCTCCACGTTATATGCATCTTGCAGAACTTATCCCGACACAGAGTACTTCTTCTTTGTTGCTAGATGATTTGGAGTCATGGTTGACAAGATTTCTCGGAAAAGGTGTGATTCGAGCGAAAGATACGCCTAATTTTATTGCCAATCGAATTGGTGTTTTTTCGTTGTTGGCGGTTCTTCACCATGCGCAGCGTTTTGGATTGGCAATAGATGAAGTCGATGCCATTACAGGCGTTTTATTAAATCGTCCTAAGTCTGCGACTTATCGCACATTGGATGTGGTGGGTTTGGATACCATGCAGCATGTGGTTTCTACCATGCAGAAGACTTTGCCTGATGATCCTTGGCATTCTTTTTTTACATTGCCGGCATGGATGAGTGCGTTAATTCAAAAAGGGCATTTAGGGCAAAAGACAGGAGCAGGTCTATACCGAAAAGTGGGGAAAAATATCGAGGTTTACGACCCCAAACTAGACGCGTATCGCTCAACAGCAGGGAGCGCCTCTGCCGCGTTACAAGAAATCTTAAAACAGCCTGATGCACATCGAATGCAAGCGTTGTTTGATTCTGAAGACATTCAAGCCCAATTTTTAAGTGCCTATTTCACCGATTTATTTCATTACAGTGCCTATCACTTACATGCGATTGCACATTCTGCCGAAGATGTTGACTCTGCCATGCGGTGGGGATTTGGATGGAAAGAAGGCCCTTTTGAGCTTTGGGAAAAATCAGGAGTTCAGGCTTTATTGAAGTTGATCCAGTCTAAAGTCCGCGATCTAAATTTGAATGCGTCAATGCCCGCATGGATTAATGAAATCAACACTTTTTATCCCAATCAAAAACAAGAACGACCTCTTGTATATGCTCGACAATACATCTTAAAAAACCCGATTATTTATGAAAATGCTGGCGTTGAAGTCAGGGCCGAAGAGGGGGTTGCTGTTGTTTCATTGAAAACAAAATCTGGGGCCATTAATGAAGCGGTTCTGGAGGGATTACAAGAGGCTCTTTTTTTAGCTGAGTCGCATTATGCAGGCTTGGTTTTGTATCAAAAAAATCCAGAAACTTTTAGTGCTGGTGCTGATTTAAAGATGGTTTCAGAATGTCTTCTCGCAAATGAAAAAGATCGGCTTAGAAATTTAATTGCGCAATTTCAAAAAACAATGCTTTTGTTTCGATACAGTTCTGTTCCTGTTGTAGCTGCATTAAGAGGACGCGCGCTTGGTGGGGGCTGTGAGCTTTTAATGCATTGTGATCGTGTGGTTTGTGCACTTGAGTCATATCCTGGATTGGTTGAAGTGGGCGTAGGGTTAATCCCTGCGGGTGGTGGGTGTAAGGAATGGGCAAGACGAACTTCTGATTTGCATAAAGATGAGCATTTTAGAGTGCTACAACACGCTTTTGAGCAAACTGCAATGGGGATTGTTGCCACCAGCGCGCTTGATGCTATCGAGCGAGGATATCTACGTTCTTCAGACATTGTGCTGATGCATACAGAAGAAGTCTTATACGGTGCGTTGAAGTGCGTTCGCTCTCTTGTTGAACTCAACTATACTCCTCCTAGAGCGACCCTATTCAAAGCGGCAGGGATTGAGTTTAAAGCGAGATGTCAGGCAAAACTTGTGAATTTGATGGAAGGAAATTTTATGCTGCCTCATGATTATGTGATTGCAATGGAAATGCTGCATGTTATTTCGGGCGGAGCCGTTCATTATGGTGAACTGATCAGCGAGTCTTATTTGATGAATCTTGAGCTGGATGCGTTTATGAGACTGGTTGAAACACCGCAGACACAAGCCAGAATTAAACATTGGCTTGAAACGGGTCAGTCTTTAAGAAATTAGGAGGAAGAGAATGAATGCAGTTTATATTGTAGATGCAGTTAGGACCCCGGTTGGCAAGGCGCCGCGAGGATGTTTTAAGCATACGCTTCCTGATGATTTACTCAGTCATACAATTCGAGCGTTAAGATCTCGTTATTCACAGATTGACATGCACGAATTGGGTGATGTGGTCATTGGGTGCGCGATGCCAGAGGCTGAGCAAGGCATGAATATTGCGCGTATTGCAGGTTTACTTTCGGACTTACCTAATACTGTTCCTGCAATGACCATCAATCGTTTTTGTTCATCCGGCTTGCAAAGCATTGCAATTGCAGCTCACGCCATGCGTGATGGTTGTTATGGATTAGCGCTTGCCGGCGGTGTAGAAAGTATGTCCAAGGTGCCTTTGGGTGGAAATCATTACATGGTTAACCCCGAAGTTTTTAAAAATGAACATATTGCAATTGCGTATGGAATGGGAATTACCGCTGAAATTGTGGCAAAAAAGTGGAATGTTTCTCGTGAACAACAAGACCGATTTGCGATGGAAAGTCATCGTAGAGCATTATTGGCACAAGAAAATGGATATTTTGATGCAGAGTTATTGCCTGTCAAAATATGTGAGCAACAGTTTAATGCCAAAGAAAATCGTACTGTCTTTTTTGAAAAAACAGTCACAAAAGACGAAGGCCCGCGGCAACAGACTTCGTATGAAGCACTTGCCGCATTAAAGCCGGTTTTTTCAAAAACAGGGAGTGTGACAGCTGGAAACAGTTCTCAAACAAGTGATGGTGCCGGAATGGCATTATTGGCAACAGAGGATATGGTCAAACGGTATGATTTAAAGCCTTTGGGTCGACTATGTAGTTTTGCTGTTGCGGGAGTGCCTCCTGAAGTCATGGGCATAGGGCCTGTAGAGGCAATCCCAATTGCACTCAAAAAAGCAGGCTTAACGTTGAATGACATAGACTGGATTGAATTGAATGAAGCCTTTGCCGCTCAAGCACTTGCCGTGATTCAATCATTGGCACTTGATCCGCTTAAAGTTAATCCACAAGGGAGTGCAATTGCACTGGGACATCCTCTTGGCGCCACAGGTGCAATTCGCACCGCCACACTTTTGCATGGTCTGAGGCGGACTCAGGGACGATACGGTCTTGTCAGCATGTGTATTGGTACGGGCATGGGAGCTGCTGCTGTTTTTGAGGCGCTCTAAGATCACTTGTATTTTAGAATAAAATCAGATAGAACAAGTGAAGGCTTGGATTTAATTATAGGGACATAATATGAGAAGAAAATGGTATCTCGGCTTTTCTGTGTGTTTAATCTTAGTATTTCACTTGATTATTTTCAATCGAGATTGGCGTCTTTTTGTTCTTATATTGGTTGGTCTTTTGTGTGTTGGGGTGTATGATTTTTTTCAAAAAGAACACACTGTTACAAGAAACTTTCCAATTTTAGGGCATATTCGCTATTTATTAGAGTTTATTCGCCCTGAAATAAGACAGTATTTCATTGCCAGTGACGAAGATGAGCGTCCTTTTAGTCGAGAGTTGCGTTCAATTGTTTATCAACGCGCTAAAAATGTCACAGATACCATGCCGTTTGGTACTTTAAAAGACGTTGATGCCATTGGGTATACTTATATCAAACACTCGATTGTTCCTCTTGCGCCGGAGCATGTTGAACAGCGTGTTTTGATTGGCAACTCGCAATGCACCCAACCTTATGAGTCTTCTCATTTAAATGTTTCTGCAATGAGTTTTGGTGCGCTTTCGCCTCGTGCGATTGAGTCGCTTAATCTTGCTGCAAAATCTGGAAATTTTGCACACAATACAGGCGAGGGGGGTATTAGTCAGTATCATTTAATGGGTGGAGATTTAATCTTTCAAGTGGGGACTGGTTATTTTGGCTGTCGTGATGACGATGGCAATTTCTCAGAAGAAGAATTTCGAAAAGAAGCAAATCGACCTGAAATAAGAATGATTGAGCTCAAACTTTCGCAAGGTGCGAAACCTGCTCATGGTGGAATCCTGCCTGCCGCAAAAATAACACCTGAAATTGCACGTGTGAGAAAAGTGAAAATGGGGCATGATATTTTATCTCCGATTGCGCATTCTGCTTTTAGTACACCCATTGGGTTGGTTGAGTTTTTACAAAAACTACGTGAGCTTTCTTCTGGAAAGCCTGTTGGATTTAAATTATGTATTGGTCAAAAATATCAATTTTTAGCAATTTGCAAAGCGATGCTAGAAACAGGAATTGTTCCTGATTTCATTACTGTAGATGGTGGTGAGGGAGGAACCGGGGCATCGCCTCTTGAATATAGCAATTATCTGGGGGAGCCATTAGAAGATGCTTTGCTTTTTGTGCACAATGCATTGGTCGGGGTCGGGCTTCGCGATCAGGTTAGGGTAATTGCCAGCGGTAAAATTATCACTGGTTTTGATATGGTTTATCACATTGCATTGGGGGCTGATTTATTTAACTCTGCTCGTGGAATGATGTTCGCCTTGGGATGTATCCAGTCAAGACAGTGTAATATGAATACCTGCCCAACCGGAATCGCCACTCAGAATCATCGTCTTCAAAGAGGTCTTGTGGTTGATGAGAAAAAGGTTCGTGTGAAAAATTTTCATGAAAATACAATCAAAAGCTTTTTGGAGATTATCGGCGCAATGGGTCTTTCCTCTTCGTCTCAAATCACTCCCGATTTGTTGATGAAAAGGATTCGTTTAAATCACGTTGCTCCTTTAGACGAAGTATACGAGTTTGTGGAAAAAGGAGCTTTGTTGTCCAAGTCGATTCCACCCAGCTTCAAAGAGGAATGGGAAAAAGCAGATCCAAATGTATTCTGAAACGCAATCCATCTTTAAAAGGCTTTGAGTAAAGCCTTTTTTTTTGATATTTATTGATCAAAATATGATCTTTGTGATAAAATTTTATCTTTGTAAATTTAACTGGATAAATTATGTTTGAACATCAAGAGCAGCTTGCAGCTCATATTGAGTCTGAAAATATAGATGCCATCTATGCTTGGTTAAGTCAACAACAAAAAGCAAATGGAATTACTGTTCCATGGATTTTAGCGTACAAAAATAAGATTGACTTGTTAATCAAATTTTCACAAACAAATTCAATTGATTTGAATGCCGCTCCAACACATCCTGAAAACGAATTGTATGGTTTGTCTTTGTCAATTATCTTGGTGAAATCAGGTCATTTTGATTTGTTATTGAGCCTTGGAAAGACTCAGAGAGTTGATTTAAGTGCTCATATCAAGAACCCTCACCATGAATCGGCAGGAGAATCACTCGCTTTCCTGTTGGCTTGCATTGATCGATGGGATGTATTCGACGCACTTTTGGGTCACCAAATTTTAGATTTAAATGTGGCACCAACTCACCGTCATAACATTTGTTGGGGTATCTCTCTGGCTTTGTGTCTGTCTTTTGATAAAAAATTTGATTTAATCAAAAAACAAGCCATGTTTCAACGCGTTAATTTAAATGCTTTTTCAAGACACTCAAATAATTACGAATATGGTAAAAGTGTGGCTTTTGTGATGGCGTCAGAAGGTCAATGGGAATTATTAAAAGAACTTTCTCGCAGGGGAAAAGTTGATTTAAATTCGGCCCCTTTGTCAGAAGATGATGAGCAACAAAATTTGTCTCTGGCTTTTTTAATGGGATTGAATGGTCAATGGGATTTGTTGCAAGCGCTTTCTCAAGATCAGGCCGTTGATTTGGGAATGGCGCCATCTTTCCCGCAGAACATAAATTGCGGTATGTCTCTGGCTTTTTTGTTGGCGTCGCAAGAAAAATGGGAATTGTTAGAAAAGCTAATGCAAGAGTATGCACTCGATCTGCATGCCGCTCCTTGTCATCATCGAAATCAGTACAAAGGAGTTTCCCTTGGAGCATTATTGATTAAAAAAAATAAAATGAATCTAATTGATTTTTATCGATACAATTTCCATAAGTACAGTGATTCAAATGAGGTCATCAACACGCTAAAAGCAAACTGTCTTGTTGAATCTAGTGCCTTGCCTATCGTTGAAGAGTTGCTTCAACTGATTTTTAAAGAAATGGAAATGGTCGGTGCTCACAAGATGATAGCGCTTCTTGCGCCAACAATCGACTTAATCGAATCGATTAAAACGCCGGTGGCATATAACTATCTTGTTTTGATAATTGAAGCGCTTTATGAAAATAGAGCTAAACTTGGCCCAGAGTTCAAAGAACTTGTCAGTTTTTTGATGAAGCGATTTCCAGAAGAAAAAGAGAATATAGAAAAAGATGGTCAATGCGTTGAAGAAGAGGCGCTTCTTTTGTCTTGCCATCGTCATGCCTTAACGAAGGCTCAAGATTATCCTTTCATTATTTCTTACTCTACTGCTCAACGTCATCGCGATCTTCTTTTTTCAATGAATCAAAAAAAGACGCTAAGCTCAGTTTCGCCAAATGCAGAGGAGACAGGTCCTGTATTGAGATAAATATATCATTTATTTTTCCATATTTGAGTTAATCCCTCTTTGTAAGAGGGATATTTCAATACAATACCTAACGTCTGTTTTATTTTTAAATTACAGACGCGTCGATTATTGCTATAGAATTCTTGTTCCATGAGAGATAGTTCTGCTTCATTAAATGGGCGTACAGGGAGGGGCGCTTGATTGAGAAGTTTTGCTGCATATTCATCAACCAGGTGACTTGGAGCTGGCTCATCATCAGACACGTTGTAAATAGATAAAGGTTGAGGAGACCGTATGGAGGCTAATAATGTCGAAACAATATCTTCAACATGAATCCGACAAAACACTTGCCCCTCTTTATATAAGCTAAATTTTTTACCTTGAATAAGTCGTTCCAATGCATTTCGTCCTGGTCCATAAATGCCTGATAATCTAAAAATGTGCAGCGGAAGAGTATTTTTTTTTGCGTACGATAACCAACTTTGTTCGATGTTGAGTCGGGCTATTCCTGTTGGCGTGTGAGGGGTGCATGCGCTTTTTTCATTCACCCAATCACCCTGGTAATCACCATAGACGCTTGTCGAAGAAAGATAGCCCATCCATTTTAGATGAGCTGCTTGATTTTTAATAAGAGTGGCATATTGAGCAAAAGCCACATCGTCTCCGTGTTGGGTGGGTGGAATGCAAATCAATATGTGTGTGGCACGTGAAATATATGATTCTACCTCAATCGAGTTAAAATGGAGCAGCTTGATAAAAGAGGGGGATTCTTTTTTATTCCCCACGCTGCGAGATGTTCCCACAATGTCAAATTTTTCCACAGGCAAATGTGTTGCCAGTGCGCTTGCGGTGTAACCAAATCCTAGTATTAAAAAAACAGGTTTCATGATGCTGTATCCCTTATTTATCAATAGTGCTTAAGTTTATCCATGATAAAAAACTCCAGAGATCGAACGGCCTCATTGGTTTCCTCCTTTTTTAGTAAAGACACATAAATATCATTAAGAGCAGGAAGTAAATCGTCATCCAATCGGTCTAAATCGTACGGTATCATGCTGCGCTGTATAGCTGTTATGCCAAGTCCCGCTTTGACTGCTGCCATTTTTCCGGTGTAACTTGGACTACTAAATGCGAGGCGCCACTTGAGTTCGTGTCGATTAAGGGATTCGATGACATTTTCTCGATACACACAAGGATGAGGGGAAAGTACTAGGGGGATGGGTTGTTGTTTGTTGAATATTGGCAGCAGCTTTTTTTTCCCAACCCAATCAACAGGTTCATTCCACACATTGATTCCATGAGCCATTTGATTTTTAAGATTTGTTTTTATCAAAATTAAGTCAAACTCACGTTGTTGAAACCGCTCAACTAAGTTGAGTGTTAAGTCACACTCAACATTGAGCATAACTCTTGGATGCAGCCTTGAGAATTCAACTAAAACATCAGAAAGAAACATTGAGGCAAAATCTTCAGGTAGGCCAAAATTAAGCTCGCCTTGTAGTTCAGGGGCTCTAAAGCGATCGAGTGACTCGCGATGCAATTCGTAGATTCGTTTTGCATATCCTAAAAATATTTCTCCATCTGGAGTTAGAGTGATTTCTCGCCCACGACTAATGAGTTGTTTTTCGACCAGATTTTCAAGTTTTGCAATTTGTTGACTAATTGCAGATTGTGTTCGTCCTACTCTTTGAGCCGCTTTAGTAAAACTCTGAGTTTCGGCAACTGCCAGAAAGCATTGCAACGTAATGGTGTCGAGAGACATTAGATTTCCTAATTAACAAGATAAATATTTTTAATTTTACTTATATCATAATATCTAATACATTTTAATTATATCAAAACAATTTCTAATGATGAATAAGGTGAGTGAAATGATTTTATTTCTTTTGTGTTTCATGATCAGTGCTCCTATTTTGGGGATGGGGATTAGCTGCATTGGTTATTTAAGTTCCAACTTGAGAGCACGATTGGCTGCTTATGCCATTGGTTTAGGATTGACTTCTTCTTTGATTTTACTTGGATTGGGTGATCTGTCTTCGGTATTTTTCTTTCATGATTGGATTAAATTAAACTCGTTGAATCTTTTACTTTCGAGTTTGATTTTATTTGTAAGTTTTATTGTGCATCGATTTTCATTGAGATACATGGATGGAGATCGGCTGTATCGCTCTTTTTTCTTTTTATTGTCGAGCATCACTTTAAGTGCGCTTTTAATGGTACTTGCCGATCACTTATTTTTATTCTGGCTTTCGTGGTCGGTTTCAAATGCCATTCTAATTTTTCTAATGGTGCATAAGCGGCAGTGGAGTGCCTCTAGAAATTCAGGATGGATTACTTTTCTCACGCTTTTTCCTGGTTGCATTTGTTTAGGAGCGGCATTTTTCATTTTGGGCTCTGTCAGTTCGACGACATCTATTCAAACGGTACTTCAACAGGCTCCCCATTCTTCTACGCAAACTCTAGTCGCTTTGGCTTTGATTGTCATTGCCGCAATGACTCAGTCTGCCTTATTTCCATTTCATCGATGGCTTTTAAGTTCGTTGAATTCTCCAACGCCAGTTTCTGGCTTAATGCATGCCGGAATTGTAAATGGAGGTGGGATTCTTATTGTTAAATTTTCATCGCTGATTGCAACATGCGACATTCTTCTAAGTGTCATCTTTTTAATGGGGGCTTGTTCTGCTTTCCTTGGAACTTTTTGGAAGCTCATGAATCATGACATCAAAAAAATGCTTGCTTGTTCAACAATGGCTCAAATGGGTTTTATGATGATGCAATGCGCACTCGGTTTGTTTGCTTCTGCAATCGCGCATATTTGCTGGCACGGTTTATTCAAAGCTTACCTTTTCTTAAATTCAGGTTCAGTGCTTTTACAGAAGAAATCACATGAATACAGCACACATACTTCGCCCTTAGTGTTGTTTTGTTCATTTATTGGAGGAATGAGTGCCATGTACATCTTTTCAATGGTAACAGAGAAATCTTTTTCTCTTCATGACACAACGCTTTTTATCCTCTTTTTTGCGTGGATTGGTGGCGCTGAATTGATGCTTTCTTGGATTAGAGTTCAAAGAGGATTTTTAGGTCTTCTAGTTGGATTTGTCTTGGCCTCTCTCTTTGGGCTTGTTTACGGTGGGAGTGTGTATCTGATTGAGTTTCTTTCTCCTGCCTTGTCTCACTTATTTGCAATCCAATTGTCTTTTACTCAGTTGAGCGTGATGGGATTATTTGGTTTGTTCTGGGTGTTATTTAATTTAGGCACTCATAGAAAGTTTTTAAATTCGAAATTTGGAATGTGGATTTATATGCATCTATTTAATGCAAGCCAGCCGTCTGTGAAGACTATAACGGCCTTAAGAGATGACTATCGTTATTAAAATAATAGAGGATTAATCATGAATACGGCAAAAGTGTTGTGTGGAACAGAAACGCATATCAGCGAATCTAAAAACGACAAAAAAAGAGAGTTTCGTCTACAAAGAAAGCCCCTTAATATACAGATTTGGGTTCAAAATGCATTCAAATGTATTTCACCTGTATGGCCAATAGAAACGTTTATTGCTTGTAATCCTCTACAAGGATTTGAGTCTATACATTTTGAAGAAGCCATAAAGATGATCGATTGCAATCAAAATAAATCAAATTCTGAAGAGCTAAAAAGTGTGAATATTCAAATGATCAAATGGTGTAGTGGTTTTTTCGATTCAGGTCAAAGCAGCATTGAAATGCCGAATCGAGAGCTTGGATTTTATCTTAGTTTTTTAAAATTGGCTTATTTTGATAGACAGCTGCATCAGAATAAAAAACAATCAAAATTATTTTTAAAACAACTTCCAGAAAATCCAGAAGAGGTGATCAAAATATGTCTTGCCAAATTAAATATTCCTTCTGGAAAAGAAGAGGCGTTTTTTTTGCAAACTTTGCTTTATCTGCCTGGATGGGCGGGTTTTGTTAAATGGCACAGCGATAATGAGACAGAAAATAAACGTGTCAGGCTGATTGATTTTTTGGCCGTGAGGCTTGTTGTGACATGTCTTCTGTGGCCAAAATCAGCGTTGGTAGAAAACCAAGTTGAAAGTGATAAGGGGTATAAAATACTCGATAAAATAAAGAAAAACGAAACCATTTATCGAGAAAAATTATTGCATGCGCTTTTGACACACTCCAATAAAGAACAGGCTAATTTTCAAAGAAAAGAGGCGCAATTTGTTTTCTGTATTGATGTACGATCGGAGCCTTTTCGTCGTTCTATTGAGTCATTAGGGCATTATGAAACATTTGGATTTGCAGGGTTTTTTGGAATCCCGATACGAGTGCACCAAGCGGATACTCAAAAGAGCAAATCGTGTTGTCCTGTTTTATTAAAACCACGCTTTGATGTTCAAGAAAAGCCAATAGTGGATGATCCTAAAAAAATGAAGCGCCATGAAGTGGGGCAATCAGCAATGGATGGATTTAAAAATTTATACATGCGACTGAAGCATAATTTTTCAACTCCATTTGCTTTGGCAGAATCGATGGGTTTTTTTTGTGGCATCATGATGCTGCTGAAATCTTTGGCTCCGAATCAATCAAAAACTTTAATAAAAACCATTAAAAATTGGATAAAACCAGAGTTACCCAAAGCAATTATTTTTGAATCAGAGGAACCTAGTTTAATGCATGGAATTTCTCTGGAAGAGCAGATCACTTATGGAGAGACGGTTTTGCGTTTGATTGGACTCACTTCTGGTTTTTCGAAAATGGTGATCTTTTGCGGCCATGGAAGTCAAACTGAAAATAACCCTTATGCTTCCGCTTTGGATTGTGGGGCTTGTGGAGGGAATCACGGTGGTGTAAATGCGCAATTACTCGCTTCTATTTTGAATAAACCAGAGGTCCGCAGAGGACTAGAAGAAAGAGGAATGCATATCCCTTTAGATACTGTTTTTTATGGAGCAATACACAATACGACAATTGATGTATTGGAGTTATATATTCAAAACTCTCCTAAACCAATTTACCCTCAACTTTTAGATAAGGTTCAGAACGATTTAATACGGGCGAGCTTAAAAACTACTCAAGAGCGTTGCCAAGACGCCAACCCTCAATCCATGTTGACTAAAAGTCATGATTGGTCTGAGACAAGACCAGAATGGGGATTGGCGCGAAATGCAGCATTTATTGTGGCGCCTCGTCGTCTTACTCAAGATATCAATCTAGATGGTCGTTGTTTTTTACATTCATATCGTTGGGAAGAAGATGAAGATGGCGCTCTACTTGAGACAATTTTAACTGCGCCGATGGTGGTAGCTGAATGGATTAACACACAGTACTTATTTTCTACACTTGATAATGTGTCATTCGGAAGTGGGAGTAAGATAACACACAATGTTGTAGGGAAAATTGGTGTGATGCAAGGAAATGGAAGTGATCTGATGCATGGTTTACCGCTTCAGTCTGTGATGCGTTGTGATGATATCCCTTATCACGAACCTCAAAGATTGCTTGTTGTGGTGTATGCACCAAAAGAAAGAATTTCAAAATTAATTAATAAACATGAGATTTTGCAAAAACTATTTTTCAATGAGTGGGTTAATTTGGTAATTATTGATCCAATACATGGTCTACATATGAGCTGGAGAAGCGATGATGCGCTACAAAAATCAGTCCGTACTACTTGCTTCCATGCATGAAAAGGAGCGGGCAATAGCGCCCGCTTTTTGGGATAAATTATCGTGCTCGATTTTGGTCAAAGATTTTAATACCGATCAATTTGGAACCTTCACAGGGGAGGTTCCTCGAATATGGACGCCTTATGAGACTTGCGTTTTAAAAGCAAAAAATGCGGCAAAGCAGCATGGTTTTAATCTGTCTGTGGCTTCAGAGGGGAGCTTTGGTGCGCATCCCCATATCCCTTTTGTGCCAGTTGATCATGAGATAATGGTTTTTGTTGATTTAGAAAACAATTGGATTATTGTTGAGCAAATTAGGAGTGAAGAAACAAACTATGCGACGAAAATTATCGATAAAAATACCGAGCTTTCGTCGTTTCTTGAACATGTCAAATTTCCTTCTCATGCACTAACGCTTCAAACCGAGCATGAAAAGAGAGTAATCGCCAAAGGAATTCAAAATCTTGAGTTATTGCATCACTATTGTGAAACTGAATTTAAGAAAGAAGAGAGATTGCTTTTGGCCACAGATATGAGGGCCATGATGAATCCCACAAGAATGCGTGTGATTCAAAAACTTGCTGAACAACTCACCTCAAGAATATTATCCGCGTGTCCTGCATGCGAAAGTCCTGGATTTGGTTTTAAAGAAACCAAAGGGTGTTTACCTTGTGATTTTTGTCATGCCCCAACCTCGTTGTATGCAGAAGAAGTTTATGGATGTGTGGCATGCAAATACCAGTGTTATCAACCAAGAAAAGACGGATTGTTAACCGCAGACCCTATGTATTGTTCCTATTGTAATCCATAAAAAGTCCCGTTGTATTCAAATTTAAAATACGATATATTGCCGCCAATTAGCTCATGCTGACTTTAAAAAAACTTTATGAACATGGAAAAACAAAAAATGAGTCCAAATAACGAACAAAAAAATCAATCTACAGAAAATTATGGAAATTCACTTATTGCAGCTGGTGCATCCGGTCTTGCAGGTGCTTATGCCTCGTTCTTCTTTGAGGGAATGAAAAAAAGACTGCAAAGTAATCAGGCTTTGCCTCAATTTAATTTAAGTCTTTTCCCTTGGATAAAAGAGTCGTTTAGAGGTTCTAGTAGTTTTGCTTGTAGTTTAGTGCCAACCAGCATTATCCAACAAATGACGCATCATTATTTTTCAAATCAAAACTCTTCCAATGAGATTGCTGAAACAATTTTTTCGGGTGCTTTGGGTGGATTTGCATCGACTATGGTTGAAAATATTGTGTTGCAGCAGCAGCTTAAAAAGTGTGGACCTAAAGAGGCGTGTTCGGATTTGCTTTCTCAAGGTAAAACGAGACTCTTCAGAGGTTTGCCTTTGATTATGTCACGCGAAGCTTTTTTTGGATTTTCTTATTTGCAAGGAGCAAAACAAGCAGCGCATTACGCCACAACGAATTATGGCCCTGAGTATGCTCTTCCTGCTAAACTCATGGTCGGCGCTTTGGGGAGTCTTGTTTCGCATCCATTTGATACAGTTGCAACAACAATGCAGCATCGTGGTTATAGCAAAAGCAAAGAAGCGGTCAAGCATTTATGGCGTGAAAACGGAGTAAAAGCGTTTTATAAAGGTGGATTTGCTCGAATTGGGTTGTTTACAACAGCAATGCTGACAATTGATGAGGTTCAAAGTACCGTTTTAAACGAACTGAATGGAAAATCGACACCTAAATTTTAAAGTTAAGGAATAATAAAATGACGTATCCTCTCTCAAAAAAAATCGGATTTTTTGTGGCGACGTTTGGAGTTAATGCTTATTTGGTGTCCGAAGCCGTTAAAGCAAACAATAGATACAATCGTTACTTAAACAACCTATCTGAAGAGGATCTGGAAAAGTTGCAAGCCAGAAATTGGTATCTTGAAAGAAAAGGGCGTTTTTTTGGTAGTGGTGTCATATTGGGGGAGCGAGCGGATATCGACAGTTATAATGCGCTAAGTGATCATGAGCGAGAAAGAATTCTAGTACAATACCGTTGGGATTGTATGCGCCGTGAATCGGGTCCTAGATAGGGCTTTTAAGGGAGTTAACCTGTTTAAAAATGTGAGTTTTACTCCAGTTTTAAACACATCGTTGTTTGTCAAAAATAGCGCTGTTGTGTGGTTAGTTAATGAGTAGCAATAGTTATGGAGAATAAAAATTAATAACTTCAATAAAAATCGATGGCAGCAAGCCATTTATCCTTGGTTGATTTGGCTTTTAGGAGCCGGTTTTTTCTTTTATAAGTATCTTGTTCAAGTTTCTCCTAGTGTGATGACGCATGATTTGATGAAGGCGTTTCATGTAAATGGCGCAGGACTTGGAAACTTATCTGCATTTTATTTTTATGCTTATCTGCTCATGCAAATTCCGGTCGGAATATTGCTTGATCGATATAGTCCGAGATTATTAACGGCTTTGGCTATATTTTTGTGTAGCGTCAGTACATTCATTTTTTCTCAAACCAATTCTTTGGAACTTGCTTGTATTTCAAGGGCGATGATGGGCGCTGGTGCTGCGTTTGCTGCAGTGTCTTGCTTTAAATTGGCGACTTTGTGGTTTTCGCCGAAACGTTTTGCACTTGTTTCCGGCTTGTGTATGACTGCGGCGATGCTGGGCGGTGTTTTTGGGCAGGTGCCACTGTCTTGTTTGGTTGAATGGGCGGGGTGGCGTTCTGCTTTGCGGATTATTAGTTTGCTCGGAATTGTACTCGGCTTTTTGTATCTTATGGTGGTGCGTGACAAAAATGTTGCTTCCACAAAAGAATTATCTTCTGATGGTTCATCAAAACTTCATATGGGATCTGTCGTTGGCAAAAAACAAACTTGGTTACTGTCTTTATACAGTGGATTGGCATTTGCTCCTGTGTCGGTATTTGGAGGTTTGTGGGGTGTGCCTTTTCTTCAAGCGGCGTACGATCTTTCTAGAAATAGTGCTGCATTTTCTGTGTCTTGGATCTTTATTGGTTTTGCAGCTGGCGCACCTTTTTTTGGATGGTTTTCTGATTATATCGGTCGCAGAAAGCCAATACTTTTTACGGGTACATTGATTGCTTTTCTGTGTATTTTATTCGTCTTATTTAGTCCTACAACCAGTATTGTGCTGCTCAGTGTGATGTTGTTTTTCTTTGGTTTTGGGGCCAGCGGATTTTTTACAAGCTTCGCCATGATTCGAGAGTTATTCCCTGTTGCGCTTGCTGGAACTGTTTTAGGCGTGATGAATACATTTGACTCTGTGTGTGAGGCGCTTTTTGAGCCTGTCATTGGTGCTATTTTAGATTGGACGTGGGATGGAAAAATTGTCGATGGTGTTCATCAGTTTTCTGTTGCAAATTACCATTCAGCTTTGTTGTTGTTACCGCTTTCATTGGGATTAGCGATTTTCTTGTTGCTTTTTATTCGAGAAACGTGGTGCATTCCGGTTGATGCGGTCAGAAACAACCACGATGACGCATCAGAAAAAACTGTAAGTGCAGCAGGTTAGTGCCGCACTTACTCATTATTAAAGAGATTAAACAATATGAAGCAAAGTACAGAAAACTTATCGAATGGAGTGACCCCCTCTCGCCATACGCAAGGGCAATCGCTTATTGCCGCAGGCGTATCAGGTTTTTTTGCTGGTTATGCGGGATTTCCATTTGAGAGCATAAAAAAGAGATTACAAAGTAACCAAGCCTTACCCAGTGCTCATAACATGGGATTGCGAATTTGGTTAAGAGAGTCATTTCGAGGAGTTGGCAGTTATGCATTGACCAATATTCCTGCAAGCGTTGCTCAGCAAATGACAAATCATTATTTTGAGGAGCAAACGACAATATCGCATACCTTGGCAGGAAAGACCATTCAAGTTGTGATTTCCGGTGCGGTTGGTGGAATTCCTGCAACCATTATCGGCAACACGCTGCTTGAGCAACAATTAAAGCAAATAAAACCAACACAAGCTTTAGTGAACCTTGTGAAAGAGGGCGGCGTCATGCGGCCACTGCGTGGTGTTGTAATGACGATGGTGCGAGAGAGCATGTTTGGTTTTTGCTATTTAAAAGCCATGGATGATGCTGGCCAGTATGCCACAAAACATTGGGGACCGTCTTATGCATTACCGGCTCAAGTTACAGTGGGTATTACCGGCAGCTTATTGTCCCATCCGTTTGATACCATTGCAACGACCATGCAGCGTTACAATTATGCGAGTGTTTCTGAGGCAGCTCAACATTTATGGCGCCAAAATAAATCCATGGCCTTTTTTAAAGGTGGATTGGCGAGAGTAGGGTTGTTTACGAGTACAATGTGGGTGATTAACCGAACTAAACAAGCTGTTTTGGAACAATTTGAATCGGAAGATTGTTCTGTACCTAAACCAACACGCTAACTCGAGAAGTTTCGAGGGGCAGCGAATTTTTTCGCTAGGGTATCCTGATGAAGAAATTGTGTTTTATTTTGGGAGATCAGCTTAGCGAAGAAATTTCTTCTCTTTCTGAAATCGACAAACAACATGATGTTGTACTGCTGTGCGAGGTCAAGGATGAAGCGACTTACGTGCAGCATCATCCTAAAAAAATTGCTTTTTTATTTTCAGCAATGCGTCATTTTGCCCACCAATTAGAGCAGGCTGGTTATCGTGTTCGATATATTCGATACGATGATCCGCTCAACTCTGGTACTTTTGAAGGGGAATTGGAACGAGCAATTTTCGACGAACACATTGCCGAGGTGCATTTAACCCATCCGGGAGAATGGCGCGTTCTAGAAAAAATTAGACTCTTGAAAAATAGGCTTTTGACCCAGATTTTTTTACATGAGGATACCCGATTTTTGTGTGGTATTGACGAGTTTAAGCAGTGGGCGAAAGGTAAAAAACAATTTCGAATGGAATATTTTTACCGAATGATGCGTCAGAAATATCACATACTGATTGATGAACAAGGGAAACCTACTGGTGGTTTATGGAATTATGATACAAAAAATCGGAAAAATGCCAATCACCTTGAGGCTTTTCCTGTGCGACACCAATATCCTATTGATGAAACGACCTCCGCGGTTTTGACGTTGGTTGAGCAAAATTTTTCAAGTCATTTCGGTTCATTATATCCGTTTAATTTTGCGGTGACTCGTAAAGAGGCGTTTGCTGAAGCAACTTATTTTGTACAGCATTGTTTGCTTTATTTTGGAGATTATCAAGACGCAATGCGACGTGATGAGGTTTACTTATATCATTCAAGATTATCGTTTTATTTGAATTCGGGATTATTGTTGCCTTTGGAGTTATGTCGTATGGCTGAGGATGCTTTTCATCGCAATCTTGCGCCATTAAACTCTGTTGAGGGGTCTATTCGTCAAATTTTAGGAT
>CAZELP010000012.1:0-53207 GCA_964513205.1 uncultured Legionella sp.
CGCACCACCAATATTGGAGGCCATGGCTACGATTTGCTCATCACTCAAACCTAATTCTTTCAGAGAGGCGTGGGATTCAAGGACCGTCTTTATCGCCTGCGCACCACCACTATTGGAGGCCATCGCTACGATTTGTTCACGAGATAAATCATAAGGTTTTTGAGATAACGTGCCATAGTGAGTCAATACTGACTCAACAGTTTTTTTTGATGAAACTCGAACAATCAATTTATCAACTTGTTGCTGTGTAAATCCTTCAGATAACAGACGTCTGCTTTCATCATCGTAGCGTTCACGTGAAATCTTGTATTTAATTAATTTTTCTTCAATTGATAATTTTAGTTTCGGCATATCATCTCTACGTTGGCAATCAGTGAATCACTTTTTTTGTTCAAGTGTTTTTATTTATGCGCATTTTGAGCCTTCAGATGAAATATTGCAACTTTTATGGCACTTAATGCATTATTTAAGACAAACAATCACCCTTGTTGATGAAATAACAACCAAAAATAAAATGCGAATACTTCTTCCAATACAAAGACAATTTATGACTTCTTGGACACACCGACTACAACGTTTCACTGAATATGTCTTGTTGGTTGCAGGACAAGGATACTGCCTTTTCAATTTAGTTCTAACGTTATAATCGTGAAACCATGAAAAACCCATAGTTAGGGTTTACCCTAGATTTTCATCTAGTTTATCATTGACACAGTTTCTATTTTACATAAAAATCCTGTCCAATTTTTGTAGTAAAATATATCAAACTTCTGATCGAGGAAAAAATCATGAGCTTTTCATTAGACATTCAAAACGGATTGTTTTTTAAACAAGATACAGAATATTGTCTGAATCGTTCGATTAAAAACGTTAAAGCATTGTGCGCTTTATCGATGAAGCCCTATTACGATATGACATCAAACCTGAAAGCAATGTCTCACCCATTTTTTCATATTGCTCAATTTTCAATTAACGCAATACGGTTCTCTTATGGCGCTTTGGTATTCGTCAGTGCGTTGACCACAGGCCATATGAATGCTGTCATAGAAAGTGGGAACGGGCTGTTTAGACTCCTTTGTTCCTCTACCTTAGAGATTTTAAATACCGTGTTGTCTGTGTTATCACTGGCGACTCGTTTTTTAGCATCAGTGATCAATTTGGGATATGCATCATCCCATGCTGAGCTACACTTTGCCGCACTCAATCGTCGCACCTCCGATCCACAAGTCATCATGAAACAAGGATTTAATTTACTATCAAAAGACGCTGAATCAAAATACAATGATCTACGACAACACCGACTTGCATCAACACTGATTTAGCGGATTACGTGGATTTTCAGAACAACAACTGATTGACTACACAAGTAATTTAGGATGTGACGGAGGATAAGATCTTTTGCATAAACTATGCACTTTGCTTTCTAATGCAAGAGCTCTATTTAAGATAACCCCTTATTTTAGAAAAGGATGACACGCATGAAAACAACATGGAATAGTACTCTACTTTTTATTTTAACAAGCAGCGTGTGCTCCGCTGGTGGCATGGGCGATGTCTCATCAGACTCGTACCAAGGCTTCTGGATAGGGGTTGGCGGAAGCTACAATTACTCCACTTTAAGTGGCCAAACAAATATCAATCAAATCTCAAACACCCCTTCTTCTGCCGAATACATTTTAAGCGACAATCTCACGAGCCATATGTCTCCTGTCGCCAATGCAGGATATTATTTTGCATTACCTGATCAATGGTATGTGGGTCCTAAATTTTTATACAAATACATTGGACAAGAGGCCTTCGACCAAGACTGGTCTTCGACATTTACCGACGGGAGTTATCAATCTGGCGGATTAAGAACTAAATTTGTGCAGGATTTTTATCTAATGGCTTCTGGTGCCTATGCATTTGGTCCTTGGCTCATGCATGCGGGTGTCGGTCCAGGTTGGGCGACAGTTGAGGTCAATTTGAATGGCCAGCTTCTTCCGCCTAATACGCTCACTTTTATCCCAGAAAATACAAGCCAAACCAAAACTATCATCGGCGGTGCTGCACAAGTTGGTTTTGAGTACAGCTTACCCAATCGATTTATGGTAGATATTTCTTACTCATTTTTAATGACGCCAACCACCAATATTCCGACCCTTGTTTTACCGACGACAACCAATGTGGGCTCTACAAACTTTAGTCAGAGTGTAGGGGTTGTGGAACAAGGCATTAACATCACCATCAACAAATATTTTTGACGAGTATTGGAATCGCTATGACCTCACGTAAGAATGTATCAAAAATACTGATTCAAGCCGCCATCTGTTTTTTTTCTTATCAATCCATGGTTTTTTCAACCTCGATTACTCCTTTGCCTTATGGTCATGGAGGACTGTTGTATGATGCTTTCCCACCAGATGGACCAGATGCCAACCCAAGTACCAATCCTACCACCAATCATCCAGGATTTTGGAATGAGGCCATAGCCACCTTTAATACGCACGGGGTTAAAAATCCACTGACAAGACTATATGTATACGGCACCAGTATTGACACAAGCGGAAGTACTCAAGTAGTCAACTACAACAACAGCTTTGCAATTGAATCTGTTGCCGCTTACCGTGAAAAATTTCCCGATCTCACCATACTCGCGATTGTTGATGGTACCCCTGGTCAATTGATACAAGGAGACAATGGCACGTTAGCACTGGCAAAAGCATTGGCCAATAGTCTAGCGACTCAGGTGTGCGCTGACCTCAATGTCGACGGTGTATTTTTTGACATTGAACCAACAAAATTTTCTTACCAAGGACTTTTTACACTGTATCAAACCACAGCAAATTTACTTGCACAATGCACAGATAAAAATCATCCAAATGGTCGTTATATGGGCGTTTATGCTTACGTAACAACTGCAGACGGACATCTGGTTAAGCCAGCATTGGGAAAGAATGGATTTTTATCAGTTCCATTGTATGACGTCCAAGATAGCCAACCGCCGACTCCTACCAATCTCTCACTCTATCATAACAGCATTAAAAGTTACGTCAGTAATACGGACGACAATGCCTCTCTCTATCAAATTCCCTATACAGTGATTGGACCTGCTTCCGCAAGTTTTGGTGAATTTGAACAATATGGCACATATGCCCCTCCTCCCCCCACACTTCCGGCTCCTTATAATTTCACGTTAATTAAAAGCTTCATTCCAGATATCACGCAAGTGCTGTATATGACCAATGTCAACGGCATTACGTCAAATTATGCCAAAAGTGCTTACTACATGGGTGTTGATTATTGGGCATGGAATTATTTTGTTTCACCAATGCCCAAGGAAAATCAACTGCTGCTTCCAAGCTATCCGAGTGACAGCATGGTCAATTATTTACAGAGCAATGCTTTTTAAGGCTGTGTTGTTTTCTTGAATGATGACCCTACGAAATGATACTATAGCCGGGTTATCATTTATCTGCCTTATTTATGAAAAAATTAAGATGTGCCGTCATTGGAGTAGGTTATCTTGGGCATTTTCATGCTCAGAAATATCAACAAATCGAACATGCAACACTTGTTGGCGTGTGCGATGTTAATCCTGATATCGTAAAAAAAGTTTCCGACGCACTCAATGTCCCTGCTTTTATTGATTACCAAGATTTATTTGATAAGGTCGATGCCGTTAGCATTGCAGCGACCACAAAATATCACTATGACATTGCAAAAGCCTGTCTAGAAAAAGGTATTCATGTGTTACTTGAAAAACCAATGACTCAAACCGTAAAAGAAGCAGAAGAGTTGATTTCAATTTCAAAAAAAACACACGCCAAACTACAAATAGGACATCTTGAGCGATTTAATGCAGCTCATCTGGCTTTAGCACCCTATCTGGATCAACCTCTTTTTATAGAATCCAATCGCCTCGCGCCCTACACGCCGAGAGGAGCCGATGTCAATGTCATATTGGATCTCATGATTCATGACATTGATTTAATTCAATCAATAGTCAACAGCCCTATTCGACTTATCGATGCCCAAGGCGCTCCTGTTCTTTCAAAATCAATTGACATTGCGAATGCTCGTATTAATTTTGAAAACGGTTGTGTTGCCAATGTCACTGCCAGCCGAGTTAGCTTTAAAGCAGAACGAAAAATGAGAATTTTCCAGCCCCAATCTTATATATCGCTGGATTATCAAGAAAAGAAGTTTGCTGTTTTTAAAAAAGGAAGTGGTGAAATTTTTCCTGGAATTCCCGATGTATTAACCCGACAGATTGATATTGAAAAAAATGACGCTTTACTAGAAGAAATTCGCTCTTTCGTCTCTTGCATTGTCAACGATACGTCTCCTATTGTAAGTGGTGAACAAGGTTGTGCAGCTCTTGTGACGGCGGAGAAAATCACAACACTGATTGAGCATCATTTAACACAACATTACCATTTATTGCATGTCTAAACATATCGCTATTGTTGCAGGAGAAGCATCTGGAGACCATCATGGTGCGGCCCTCATTCGAGCATTGAAAGCAACAGGAGAAGACTATTCATTTAGCGGTATTGGGGGACAACACCTCAAAAATGCAGGAATGGACTTGTTGTGCGATTTGGCACAACATGGGGTAACAGGTCTTTTAGAAATATTAAGACATGCAAAAACAATTCGATATGCTTATCGACAACTACAAAAACATCTGATTGAAAAAAAACCTGACCTTTTAATTTTAATTGACTATCCCGGGTTTAATTTGCGAATGGCGAAATTTGCAAAACAGAAACTTGGCATTAAAATTTTATACTACATCAGTCCTCAAATTTGGGCTTGGAAGGCAAAAAGAATCTATACCATTGCACAAAATGTCGATCATATGGCCGTCATTTTACCTTTTGAAAAAGCGTATTACGAGAAAGAAAAAGTTCCCGTCTCTTTTGTTGGTCACCCATTGGTAGAGCGTGTTGACCGCATAAAAAAACAAAATCCGCTAAAACAGGCGTATCAGTTGCCTTTAGATAAAACGTTGATTGCCTTGCTGCCTGGAAGTCGGGTCAACGAAGTTGAACAGCATATGCCTGTTTTTTATGAAACAGCAAAAAGAATATATCACAAGCAATCCGATGTTCATTTTATTATTCCTGTTGCGGAAACATTGAGCATGGAGCGAATACGAAATCATTGGGCTGAAGATGTACCATGCTCGTTCATTCAGGGGAATGCCTTAGAAATCGCATATTGTAGCCATGTTGTGGTCGTTGCTTCTGGCACAGCATCATTAGAGTGTGCGCTACTAAATAAACCCATGTGTATCGTTTATAAAGCTTCTCTGCTGACCTATATATTGGCTACTTTATTTATTCGTGTGCCTTATCTTGGACTTTCTAATCTTTTGCTGAATCAAATGGCTGTCCCAGAGCTTCTGCAATATGACTGTAATGCAACAGAGCTCTCCAGCATGATAGAAACCCTTATATATGATACTGAATTTAAAGAAAAAATGCACACAAACCTAACCAAACTAAACACTCAACTTTCAATTGCAGAGATAGATTGTACGCTTGAAACACTCGTACAAAAACTTTTGCCATCAAAAATTTAAACATGCCTTCTTTTTTATCTCAACCCACGATAAAAAACCTGTCATGCAGAAAGATTTTTTGCAAATAACCATTGCATCTATAACGATGGGTGCTATAATGCGAGCCTGTGCCGGGGTGGCGGAACTGGTAGACGCGCCGGATTCAAAATCCGGTGGTGGTGACACCGTGTCGGTTCGATTCCGACCCTCGGTACCATTGAGACATTTTCCATCAGCTCTCAATGATTCGCACGGCACATTCTTCTAAAATCAGTTCTTTCCCATAAAAATGTTCGTTTTACAGTAGAGCTAACAGCAGATGGTGAGCCATTACATACACCTAGCAGTTACGTGATTTTTAATATCTCTAAGTCAACAGCTATACTAAATAGTTTTTTGATTTGGAATACGTCATTCATCTGGACTTAATAATGCCGCTTGATTTAAGATAGGTTCAAGCTGTGATCTGAGTCCTACTACTATATTTTGCAATGAAATTGGTTCCAGTTCATTTTTTTTCAAAAAAACATTCCAAATAGACTGCCGAGAGACATCATTTCCAAACTCATCGGTTAAACCAATTGGTAAATTGGGTGAAATTTTTGTACCTCGCCTTCTAAAAGTCGCAAAAATTGCACGTGCCAGTATGTTTGCATCGATCTCTTCTCGATCAAACATAACTATAAGATCTAAGTAATCCTTTAATCGACTATTAGCCATACCAAGCATTGTGATTGCGTGCAGTTTTTCTGCAATTACTGTATAAACTGGATAAGCTCGCAAGCAAGGTGCCGGAAGATCATTGAGAAGAACAGGATAGGTTGCCTCAATTGGTTCGGGCGTGACTGCATCACCAAATCCAATATCAATTTGTATTTTACAGCGAGCCTTGGTCAATTCGCCAGAAAGAATAACTCTAGCTCCCATATAACCGGTATTTTTTCTAATTTCATCAACGATAATGCTAGTGGGATCAAAAGAGATCCCATCTTCACAAGTGATTATGGCAATTTCTTGAAATATACGCTTCATAGTCAGTAAATCGCTTTGCCCAAAGCCAAGCAAATCAATATCTTTTGTTGGTCTATGGGGCATATCGTACCAGAGCGCAAATAATAACGCGCCTTTAAGTAAGAAGATATTCACATATTCAGATTGGCTTATACGGTATAAAAAGCGCTCCAAAACGTATCGAGTTAATACAGTACTGAAATCAGAACCTTCTGATTTTGATAAGTTAAGTAAGCGGGCTCGAATAGATTCCGCGAGATTATTTTTCATTCAATTACCTCAAGATAAGGGCGAATCACATTAGTAACACGAGCTATTTTTGCAAAATGCCATAGTTCATCCGCTGTGGCTTTCTTTTGTGCACGAACCTCTTTTAATGCTTCGATGGCAACATCAAGACCAATTGTATTTCGATATTTAAAACAATCAACCACTGTTTTCGCAGCACTATATACCCGTATGCTTTGTTTGTCGTATTCAATGGTCTCGACCCCTATTGAATAAATGTTAGCTGAACATTGAATCATTTTAATTGGAGGGTAATCCAGTTTTGGCATATGACTCCCACGTGGCATAGCTATCCATATTTGGCGAGGCAATTGCGTGGTAATCTCATGAATTTGTAACGCGGTTAGCAAACAAAAAATCGCTTGTGGAATTTTAATTGCAATCGTTACCAGACTACTGCTCTCAGTAACTGGTTTGTTGGGAATACAATACAAGCCACGAGCAATTTTTTCCAATTGACCACTTCGAATGAGTCGTGTCAAAACAACCCTAGGAATCTCAATTTCCTTGAGATCGCGAAGTCTGATTATTTCTTTTTGGTTTGCTAGCTCAAGTACCCGTTCAGCGTATGTTTTGTTTTTCATAATATATGAAGTATGTTCCATTTATTCGTCAACGTCAAATAATGTACGAACAAATGGAACATTTAGAATATTGTCAAAGATGCGCTACAGAAATATCAATCAATACCAGAATTGCAATTATCTGTAGAAGCGCTCCATTCCGTTGAAGAAACGCTGAATGAAATCGCTCTTAAGTGCGGATTTCCCAATCTCAGCTTATCTGAAGTTTAGCCATTTTTCCTTAATCCGTTCGCCCTGAGGAGCGTGCGTAGCACGCGTCTCAAAGGGCTTGCTAAGCTGCTAATCAAAAATTGGTTTGTTTATACACAACATCATCGAGCTGTTTTATCTAAACCTTGTAACTGAATTTCATCATCGCCTATTCTTTCTATTGATTCGTTTTGAAAAAACGTTTGTTTTTTCAATTGAGCGTAAATAAGGCTGCCATTCCAAATTTTTTCATTGATTTTATTTAGTATTGTTTGAAATGTGTCTCTGACAACACTGATCGTCTCCGACTCAAACTCGAGTAACAAACTTTCTTTTAATGTATCAAGTCGCTTCAAAAAAAGATCATACCAACGTTGATACTTATCCCACAAATCAAATTCCCCGATAATTTCCCAACCAGATTGGTTTAACCATGTTTTCAACTCCGTAAGCGATGGCGGACACATTGGTTTATTAGCAAAATCAACAATCGGATGTCTATCTTCATCTAAGAGAACATAATCACTAATTGCAATAATGGCGCCAGGTTGAGCAATACGCGATAATTTATGAAATATTTCTTGCTGTGATGAGCTCTCAAGTGCATACAAAACACTGAAAAAATAAATCAGATCAAACTGTTGATTGCCGATTTGCTCTATTGCATCAACATTACAACGATGAAAAACAACATCCGGATAGTGATCTTTAGCATATTCAATTGCTTGAGTCTCGATATCAATGCCGTTTATGAGTAATGGTGACGACGACGACAATTTTTGTCGAACATACTCTGCAGTTCCACCTCGCCCACAACCGACATCTAAGATATGCTTAAAATGAGGGTGCTCAAAACGAGCCAGCTGTTCTAAAAAAATGTCTATTGCTTCCGTGTCACCTGGATGCGCATAATCCCCTTCTCGCAGACGTGCTAATAAAATTCTTGGATTACGTTCTTTCATTTATTCAATTTCCTTGCATTTAAAACATTACCTCGTGATAGGCGAAACCAAGAAAAACTTCGAAAGAGAGGCGATAATAGATTTCAAATCAATCGATCTGCATTCATGACTTTACTCCAAACGGCAACAAAATCCCGAATAAATTTTTCTTGATTGTCATCTTGAGCGTAGCATTCAGTGTATGCTCGCAAAATCGAATTTGAACCAAAAATAAGATCGACTCTTGTTGCAGTCCATTTGACATCGCCATTTTTACGATCGCATATTTCATAATAACCGGCTGTTGTCTCTTTCCAAAAATATTGCATATCAGTCATATTGACAAAAAAGTCGTTTGTTAACACACCAGGTCTATCCGTTAAGACCCCATGAGGACTTCCCCCATAATTTGTATTCAACACTCGCATACCACCTATCAATACGGTCATCTCAGGACCAGTTAACCCCATCAGCTCAGTTCTGTCCAACATAAGCTCTTCTGCTGGAACATGCATCCCCTCTTTCAACCAATTGCGATACGCATCATGCAATGGCTCCAAAACAGCAAAAGAATCAACATCTGTCATTTCTTGTAGGGCATCACCACGTCCTGGGATAAACGGTACTAAGTACGAAAATCCAGCGGCTTTTATTGCACGCTCAACTCCGACATTACCAGCCAGAACAATCGTATCGGCTATACTCGCTCCACAATCCATTGCAATAGGCTCCAGCACATCAAGCACGCGCTTTAAACGCAAAGGTTCGTTCCCTTGCCAATCTTTTTGTGGTGCAAGCCGAATACGAGCTCCATTTGCTCCACCTCGTTTATCAGAAGAACGAAAAGTCCTTGCGCTATCCCATGCGGTTGTGACCAAATCAGAAATAGAAAGCGAAGAGGCCTCTATTCGTTTTTTTAACTGATTGACATCGTATGCTGTACTTCCTTGAGGCACCGGATCTTGCCAAATTAAATCCTCTTTGGGGACATAAGGACCAAAATAACGCGATTTAGGTCCCATGTCTCGATGGGTTAATTTAAACCACGCACGTGCAAATGTCTCTGAAAAATAAGCTGGATCTTGATAAAAACGCTCGGATATTTTTCTATAAATTGGATCTTTCGCCATTGCCATGTCCGCGTCCGTCATAATTGGATTGAGACGAATCGCAGGATCTTCAACATCTTGAGGTTTGTCCAATTCTTCAATCTGAACAGGTTCCCACTGATAAGCACCGGCCACTGAGCGCTTCAATGTCCACTCATGCTCTAAAAGCATTTTAAAATAGCCGTTATCCCAGCGCGTCGGATGGGTCGTCCAAGCTCCCTCAATTCCACTTGAAATTGTATCTCGACCAACACCTCTTGTTGTATGGTTGATCCACCCTAATCCCTGATCACAAAGAAAAGCTCCCTCAGGCTCTGGCCCAAGCAATTTTGGATCGCCATTGCCATGACATTTTCCAACCGTATGACCACCGGCAGTTAAAGCCACCGTTTCCTCATCATTCATGCCCATTCTGGCGAAAGTTTCTCGAACTTGTTGTGCTGTTTTGATTGGATCAGGCTGACCATTTACGCCTTGTGGATTCACATAAATAAGCCCCATCTGAACAGCAGCAAGAGGATTTTCCATTGTCGATGGATGAGAAACTGATTCATAACGAGCCTCACTTGGTTCAAGCCATTTTTTTTCTGGCCCCCAGTAAGTTTGATCCTCTGGATGCCAAATGTCTTCTCGTCCAAATGCAAAACCAAATGTCTTTAGTCCCATCGATTCGTAGGCCACCGTGCCGGAAAAAACAATTAAATCGGCCCAGCTTAAAGCATTGCCATATTTTTTTTTGATCGGCCACAATAGACGTCTGGCCTTATCTAAATTCACATTATCAGGCCAAGAATTTAAAGGAGAAAATCGTTGGTTCCCATGACCCGCCCCTCCTCGACCATCTGCTATTCGATAAGTTCCGGCTGCATGCCAAGCCATTCGAATGAATAGTCCACCATAATGCCCCCAATCAGCAGGCCACCAAGATTGACTGTCGGTCATTAGATTTGTGAGATCTTTCTTTAGTCCCTCAATATCAAGAGAATGCAGGGCCTGTCGATAGTCAAAACCTTTATCCATGGGATTTGTTTTAAGATCTTGTTGATGAAGAATATCAATGTTAATGGTATGAGGCCACCAATGAGCATTTGTGTTGTCGTGTGTGGTAAGACTTCCATGCATCACGGGACATTGACTTTTCATCTTCACTCCTTGAATCAACTGTATGGTGAATATCATCGCTTAACTTTTTGAAGAGGTAAAGAGAAACAACCAACAAACCATAGAGTAAATTAACATCTATAATTTAGATTAAGTAAATCAATTGAAAGAGAAAATCATGATATTAATCAGAAAAGCAGAAAAACAAGACGCCCCTTCTTTACAAAAACTCCTCGCTCAAATGGGAGAAAATTATCAACGCACCATCAATCAAATTGAAGAGCGCATCACATCGTTCAATGCACCAATGCACGAGCTTTTGATTGCAGAAAAAGAAGGTGAAATTTTAGGATTGATTGCGTTTGGCTGTTACCATCAATTTAGACTTCAAGGCTGCTGTTGTCACATTGACACACTTGTCGTTGATAAGGCTTCTAGAGGTTTGGGTATTGGAAAAATGCTCATTCAAAAAGCCGAAGAATATGCGCAAAAAAAGGAAGCAACTGAAATTGAACTCACCACAGCAAATTACCGCAGAGCACATGGAACACATGCTTTTTATAAATCGATTGGGTATCGAGATCATCTGGAGATTGATTGCACTTATTTTGTCAAACAGAAAGAATAGTATTTTCTCTGTTTGTCATGTATCGCTCACGTAAAAAAAGCCCCACACGCCATCAAATAAATTTCAAATATTCTGATGGCCTGTGGGGCTTGACGTTCCAACCAAAAAATTATTTTTGTGGGACAATCTCAAGCTTTAATGTTGCAATCACATCGCTGTGCAACTGAATTTCAATTTCATATGCACCAACAGCATACAAAGGACCTTCTGGCATGCTGATTTCGCGCTTGCTGATTGCGACTGATTTTGCAGTCAAAGCATCTTTGATTTCAGACACACCAACAGAACCAAACAACTTTCCTTCGTCGCTTGCTTGAGCAGCAATCACGATCGTAAGGTTGTTGATTACTTCTGCACGCTCTTGAGCTGAAGCCAATGCAGTCTCGGCTTTTTTCTCAAGCTCAGCACGACGTTGTTCAAACAAAGCAACATTGCTTTGTGTCGCAAACACAGCTTTTCCT
Organism: uncultured Legionella sp.; assembly: GCA_964513205.1. Lineage (GTDB taxonomy): Bacteria > Pseudomonadota > Gammaproteobacteria > Legionellales > Legionellaceae > JAGVJT01. The sequence goes on from CAZELP010000012.1 coordinate 11,861, forward strand.
TGAGGAATAAGGTAGTTACGGGCATAACCTGGCTTCACATAAACAGTTTCACCCAATGCACCTAAATTTCTAACTTTTTCTAATAAAATGACATTCATTTTTAATCCCCTTACATGGTATTTCTAGCGCGCTCTGCTAAAAACAACCGACAATTAACTAAACTATCTAAACAGCCCAGCAATACGTAAACCAGCATAATTCCTTTGACCATAAAAAAAAATGGCAGCATCAACAACAACGTCATTTTCCAGGGTTTTAGATGCGAAAAGGCAAATGCAATCAAACTTAACCCTGCTAAAGCAAAGTAAAGCAATAACATCGGCAAACCGTTCATCGCCAACGTATGATCGGCATAAGCAGCCACACCTAAGACAGCTAGCACAACTAGCCCGTACTTATCGCCACGAAAATTTAACATTTCTTGACGAAAACCACCTGGGTAAAATAACTGCGCCTGCAAAGATCGCGCGAATCCAATCGGAGTCACAAGTGCCGCGATTAAACAAGCACTTTGAACACCAAAAAGGTAGTTAGCCGCCACCGTCACAGAAATATGCTTCGCATGCCAAGCGTCTAATAAAGCAACGCCTGCATCGAGATTACGAAGTATGCTTTCAAGATACATCCACTGTGCATCAATCAACTTTGGCAACGCCAAATGAATCAATATGGCGGCCATCATCAATGCACAGAAAAAAAACGAGGCAACGGCTTTCCAGCTGTTTGTTGCACGCAGCACAAGTGCCGCAAGGAAACAAGGAACAACTTGAATCAAAGCATCAACCACAGCCACCGTCCACACAGTAGACATTAATCCCACCAATGTATGCGCAGTTATCGCAGGCATGACCAACAAGCTAGCTTGTTTTGTCCCTTTTCTCAAAGCGACCAACGACAAGATAGTCATCGCCAGCCACGACATGTAAGGGATCAAAGTCAAAGCAACGACAGCCACAAGCGCATATCGCTCATGCTCTAGCGTTTTACGAACTTGCTGTAGAATAAAGCCGTCTCGTTTCATAAAGATTGGATTATCTATGGCTATCGCAATAAGGCATCAACGCCAAAAAGCGCGCTAACTTAATCGCACTTGAAATATCACGTTGCATACGCGCAGAAGCACCAGTGATTCGAGAAGGAATAATTTTTCCTGTTTCACTGATATAGTTTTTCAAAAGACCAACGTCTTTGTAATCAATGGTCATTACACCATTTTCACTAGAACGGGCAACTTTTTTACGACGAGAAAATGTACTCATGGAATTCTCCTTCAAAATGCTCTATATACTATTCTTTTTCTTTCTTCATCATCACAGATTCAGTTGTGATGGGGCCTTTGCGCTGAAGAATAAGATTTCTTAAAATGGCATCGTTGTATTTGAATGCATTTTTTAGTTCGTCTAACGCTTCTTGAGAGCACTCAACGTTCATTAAGATATAGTGAGCTTTATGAAGATCGTTGATTGGATAAGCCAATTGTCGGCGCCCCCAATCTTCTTTTCGATGAATTTTTCCATCGTGTTTTTGAATCATTGCTTCATAGCGCTCAACCATGGCAGGAACCTGCTCACTCTGGTCAGGATGCGCAAGAAACACAATTTCATAATGTCTCATACAAATTCTCCTTGTGGATTATAGCCTTCGGACGTACACTTCGCGCATACACCTGCGTAAGGCAAGGTTAAAAAAACACGACATATTAACCGATTTATAACCAGAGAGCAATGCGTTATTTATGAGTTTACTCACATTAAATCAAGTTAGTCTTCAATTGGCAGAAAATACCATTCTAAAAAATGCAAGTTTGACACTGCATGCTAAAGATAGAATTGCATTGATTGGCCGAAATGGAGCCGGAAAATCGACTCTTATTAAAATGCTTCAAGGAGACATCATTCCTGATGCAGGTCAAATTCATAAAAAAAATCAATTGCGGATTGCTGGATTAATCCAGCATGTTCCAGATGGAAAAAATGCCCATGTATACGATTTTTTATGTGGAGAACTGGGTGACATTGGAACCGTGCTTATCGATTACTATGACGCACTTCGCACCGAAAACATACACCAACAAACGCTTTGCGAAGAACAAATAGAAGCACATCATGCGTGGCATCTTCTTCCACAAATAGACTCCATGGCCACGCATTTGGGGCTTAATTTAAACACTCCAATTTCGGATTTATCTGGCGGAATGAAACGACGCGCCTTATTAGGTGCGGCTTTGCTCAAGGCACCTGAACTTCTCTTGCTCGATGAACCGACCAACCACCTCGATGTCGACAGTATTGAGTGGCTTGAGTCTTACCTTGCACAATATCAAGGTGCCATCGTACTGGTCACGCATGACCGAGCATTTTTGAATAAAGTCGCCAATCGAATCGTTGAACTGGACAGAGGAACTCTATATGCACACGATTGTGATTATAAAACCTACCTGGAAAGGCGAGAATCCATTCGTGAGGCTGAAGCTAAAGAAAATGCTTTATTTGACAAGCACTTAAAACAAGAAGAAGCATGGATAAGACAAGGTATAGAAGCAAGACGCACAAGAAATGAAGGTCGTGTCAGACGGTTAAAAGCACTTCGAAAAGCGCACCAAGAACGTAAAGATGCGCTTGGAAAAGTCAAAAAAATAGCAGTTGACAGTGCTTATTCAAGTAAAATTGTGATCGAAGCAGAACAAGTTTCGTATACATACGAAAAAAAATCGATTATACGAGATTTTTCTCTTCTACTCTCTCGGGGAGATAAACTCGGTATCATCGGCCCGAATGGATGCGGCAAAACAACCTTGGTTCGGTTGTTGCTTGGAGAAATTCTTCCTGATAGTGGCGATATTCGAAGAGCATCTACCCTGGAAATTGGTTATTTTGATCAACTTCGTCAACAATTGGATGAACAAGACACCGTTCTAAATAATGTTGCAGATGGTGCTGATTTTGTCACAATCAACGGACAACGAAGACACGTTGCAAGCTATTTACGTGATTTTCTATTCTCCCCAGAACGATTCAATCAACCCGTTTTTTCACTTTCTGGCGGGGAAAAAAATCGACTATTATTAGCAAAATTATTGGCGAAACCGATCAACCTTCTGGTGATGGATGAGCCCACCAATGATTTGGACATAGAGACATTAGAAATATTAGAAAATATGCTTGTAGAATACGCTGGAACACTGTTAGTGATCAGCCATGACCGCGCTTTTTTAAATCACATCACCAGCAGTCTTTTGGTCTATGAGTCTTCAAAATTTAACGAGTATATTGGCGGATATGACGATTATTTAAGAGTCAAAGCCACACGCGCAGAATCAATTAAAAAAACCACCGCAAAAACAGCTGCAGTTACCAATAAAATCAAACGTGTTCGACTGTCGTACCAAGAGCAACGCGAATTAGATGCTATTCCACAAGAGATTGAGCAGCTGGAAATGCAAATTAGTCAATCTCATCAAATGATGCTTGAAAGCGACTTTTATCAAAAAACGGCTGAAGAAATCGTAACATTTAATACCACGCTCAAAGCATTGGAAGATAAATTGGCGACACTGTATACACGCTGGGAGATCTTAGAAGAAAAACAATCTTCGCCATAGCAAGGGCCAAAAGATTAAAGACGTTTTTCTTTAAAAAAATCACGCAACAGGCGTGCACAAGGATCTGCAAGCACGCCAGATTCCACTGTAATCCGATGATTTAATCCTTTTGTGGATAATAAATTAAATAAAGAACCACAAGCACCAACACGCGTATCAGGTGCAGCATACACAAGCCTTGAAATACGCGCATGAACCAACGCCCCAAGACACATGTAACAAGGCTCAAGGGTCACATAAAGAGTCGTCTCTATTAAACGATAGTTGGCCACAGTACGAGCGCCATTGCGAATGGCAACCATTTCAGCATGCAAAGTGGGGTCTTGATTCTGAATGACTTGATTAAATCCAGCGCCAAGCAATATATTTGAAGGACCAACAAGCACAGCCCCGACCGGAACCTCGCCCGAGGCGAGCGCAAGACGAGCCTGTGCGTAAGCTTGCTGCATCCAATAAAGATCGATTATTCCCATTCGATAGTTGCCGGTGGTTTTCCTGATATATCATAGACAACCCGAGAAATCCCCTTCACTTCATTGACAATTCGATGGCTCACATGACTGAGAAAATCCCATGGCAATCTTGCCCAATGCGCCGTCATGAAATCATCTGTTACAACCGCCCTCAATGCAATGACATCCTCATAACACCGACCATCTCCCACCACTCCAACGCTTTTGACTGGAAGATAAACGGCAAACGCTTGACTCACTGTCTCGTACAAGTCCGCGTCTTGTAATGCCTGAATAAAAATTGCATCAGCCTGACGTAATTTTTCAATAGAACTGAGTTTGATCTCACCCAATAAACGAACTCCCAATCCAGGACCAGGGAAAGGATGTCGATAGACCATTGCTTTGGGAAGCCCCAATTCTATTCCCATTGCACGAACCTCATCTTTAAATAGCGTACGAATCGGCTCCAACAATTTAAATGGAAGAATTTCAGGCAAACCACCCACATTGTGATGAGATTTAATCAACTCAGTTCCACCATGACCAGGAATTGCAGCAGATTCAATTACATCGGGATAAATAGTCCCTTGAGCAAACCAAGCGATATGAGAAAGTTTTTCTGCCTCTTCAACAAAGACATCAATGAATGTTTTTCCAATGATTTTACGTTTCTCTTCTGGATCAGAAACACCCTTCAAGGCCTCAAAAAAAACAGCTTGTCTCTCAACACTGATAATCGATAATCCCAGAGATTCGAACATTTTTTGAACCTGAGAAGCTTCATTTAAACGTAGCAACCCTGTATCCACAAACACACACACCAATTGCGAACCAATTGCTCGATGCAATAAAGAAGCCACAACAGAAGAATCTACCCCACCGGATAAAGCAAGCAACACTTTTTCCTCTTTTACAGTCGAGCGAATTGTTTCAATTGCGGTGTGAATCACATGTGAAGTTGTCCAAGAAGGAGAGGATTTGCAGATGTCAAACACAAATTTCCTCAACAATAAAACGCCTTCTTCAGTATGAGTCACCTCTGGATGAAATTGAACACCATACCAATGACGGCGTGTATCTCCCATTGCGGCAATAGGAGTGTCATCTGTATGACCCAAAACACTAAATCCTTCCGGCAAAACAGAAACACTATCACCATGACTCATCCATACATCAACTGGAACAGAACGAAACAGCAATGATTGCGATTCAGGAAAAAAACGAGCATGTCCATATTCACGAATCTGCCCCGACTTGACTTCCCCTCCCAATTGCCGAGCAAGAACCTGCATGCCATAACAAATACCGAAAATAGGCACATTCAGTTCAAAAACCCACTGTGGAATTTCAGGTGGTGATGACGCATTAACAGAGGCAGGACCACCAGAAAGAATCACACCTAAAATGTTAAAAGCAGGCCTTTTTTCTTTGGATAATGTATAAGGATAAATTTCACAATACACCTGCATTTCCCGGACACGACGGCCAATGAGTTGAGTGTATTGCGAGCCAAAATCTAAAATCAGTAAGCCTTCATCCATTGGTTAGTTCTCAATTTGATAGTTAGGAGCTTGCTTGGTGATACTCACATCATGCACGTGAGACTCTCGAATACCTGCAGAAGTCACTTGGACAAATTTTGCTTTTTCTCGCAACTCTTCAAGTGTTCGACACCCCGTATAGCCCATACACGATCTCAATCCACCTAAAAGCTGATGAATGATGGCTTGAATAGGCCCCTTGTAAGGCACACGTCCTTCAATCCCTTCTGGAACAAGCTTATCGTGTGCAGAAATTCCTTCTTGAAAATAACGATCGCTAGAACCCGTAGCCTGAGCCATAGCCCCAATCGATCCCATCCCACGATATGTTTTGTAAGTACGCCCTTGAAAAAGCTCAATTTCCCCAGGAGACTCTTCAGCACCAGCAAACATGCTACCGATCATCACGGTGAATCCGCCCGCCGCAAGCGCTTTAGCAAGATCACCAGAAAAGCGAAGACCACCGTCTGCAATAACAGGAATTTCTCCTCGAAGCGCATCTGCAACCTCTCGAATTGCAGTAATTTGAGGAACCCCCACTCCCGTCACGATTCGTGTCGTACAAATTGAGCCAGGACCAATCCCCACTTTCACAGCATCAGCTCCAGCCTCTTTGAGTGCAAGCGCTGCCTCTCCAGTTGCAATGTTTCCGCCGATAACTTGAACATTAGGGAAATGTTTTTTGATCCACCGCACACGATCCAAAACACCTTGAGAATGTCCGTGTGCTGTGTCGACCACTAACACATCAACACCAGCATCAACCAAGGCGGCAACACGTTCATCTGTTCCCTCTCCCACTCCAACAGCAGCTCCCACACGCAGCTGTTCAGCGTGATCTTTACAAGCAAATGGATTCTCTTTGGCTTTTTGGATATCTTTAACCGTGATCAATCCCCGCAGACAAAAAGCATCATTCACAACAAGGAGTTTTTCTATTCGATGTTTATGCAATAAACTTCTAACCACTTCACGGCTTGCACCTTCTCGAACCGTTACCAAGCGTTCTTTCGGCGTCATTGCGGCTGAAACAGGCAGGTCGAGATTCGTTTCAAATCGAATATCACGACTGGTGATAATTCCTACCAACTGCTCACCCTCCACAACCGGAACCCCAGAGATGGCATGTTGCTCCATGACAGACATCAATTCACGTACTGTCAGTCCAGGAGAAACTGCAATTGGATCTTTAACCATACCGCTTTCAAATTTTTTCACACGTCGAACTTGATCGGCTTGCTCTGCAATTGACATATTTTTGTGGATAATTCCAATTCCACCTTCTTGTGCCATGGCGATGGCTAAACGCGCTTCTGTCACGGTGTCCATTGCGGCAGAAACTAGGGGGACATTGAGCTCAATCTCTCGGGTCAAACGTGTTTTAAGTTGAACATCTTTCGGCAGCACTTCTGAATGCGCTGGGACAAGGAGAACATCATCAAAAGTCAGTGCTTGCGGTAAAATCACCATTATGCTATCTCCTCCATTCGTCATAAAAATTTTCGGATTAGCCTAAATCTATAGAGATTGTTCGTGAGTACGTACAAACTACACGAGATAGGTTGGCGAATTATATATCAAAATCATCATTTTATAAAATCTTGCACGAAACAAAACTCATTGTGTCTTGCCATTCGAACAACATTGAGTTAGTCTGGCGTCCTTCAACAAAGGTAACATCATGTCAGCTAAAATTGTTTTATCATCTGAAAAATTAGGCGTTTTTAAAGCAGGTCACCCCTGGATATACCCTAAAGCGATTCTTTCTCAAAAATCGTGCAAAAACGGTGAATTGGTAAAAATTTTCGATGAAGAAGAGCAATACCTTGGAACAGGCATGTACAATGCCAACTCGTTGTATCGCGTCCGAGTTTTGGCCTATGCTGAAGAAAATATCGAACAAAGCTCACTGGAAAGCATCATTGACTATCGCTTCAAGCAAGCGATGCATCTTCGTGCTATGCTCGCACTAGAAGAAAATAAAACAACCGCATTTCGTTTTTTTAATAGTGAAGCAGATGGATTATCCGGACTGACCATTGATTGTTTTAATCAGGTATTGGTTGTTTCAAGCTCTGCATTTTGGGTTGAAAAAAATAGAACTCTGATTACTGCTTGCCTGAAAACATGTTGTCCCGATTTTGAAGTGATCTGGTTTCCCCAAACGAATGCACTGAAACAAGAGGGATTTTTAATTGAGCCCTCTGCTGTGTCTGATTATCCAACTACCAAAGTATTAGAAGCCGGCATAGAATTTGAAATCAATTTTTCAAACGCACAAAAAACAGGACTTTTTTTAGATCAACGCGATAATCATCAAAGAATTGCCGCATTGGCAAAAGGCAAAAGAGTGCTTGATTTGTACACCTATACGGGTGGTTTTGCTTTGCATGCCTCAAAGCATGGAGCAGCACATGTTACGGCAATTGATAGCTCCGAAGCGGCCATCGCACAAGCACAGAGAAATGCAACATTAAACGGATTAGAAACCATTGATTTTATCAAAGATGACGCCAGAAACTTCTTGAGTCGCGCCGGAGAGTACGACATTGTTGTTCTCGACCCACCTAAATTAATCCCATCAAAACGCAATTTACATGCGGCAAAAAATTATTATCGTTTTCTACATCGAGAAGTCTTCAAAGCCATGAAACCAGGCTCCCTGTTGATGACATGTAACTGTTCTTCCGCCATTGACGCTGCAGAATTTAATTTACTTGTGCATACTCAAGCCCGAATAATGCACAAAACGGTTCGGACACTCGGTATATACGGACCATCATTGTGCCATCCAACATTGGCAATTTTCCCTGAAGGACACTATCTTTGTGCTATTTTGCTCGCAATTGTTTAAGAACTATTGAATGATGGGATTGACTCCATTACACTCTAATTTATTCTTTATAACAGTGAGGTGCACGTGGCTAAGATAATCGTTGTTACTTCAGGGAAAGGCGGCGTTGGTAAAACGACTTCGTCTGCAGCTATCTCGTCGGCGCTCGCCATGCGTGGGCACAAAACAGTCGTTATCGACTTTGATATTGGATTGCGAAACCTTGATCTCATTATGGGATGTGAAAGACGTGTTGTGTATGATTTCGTAAACGTCATCAATGGCGAGGCTACGCTTAAGCAGGCCCTGATCAAAGACAAGCGTTTGTCTGATCTTTTTATTCTACCCGCTTCGCAAACACGAGATAAAGATGCACTGACACTTGAAGGTGTAGAGCGCATCTTAACAGAATTATCGAACGACTTTGATTACATTGTGTGCGACTCTCCTGCCGGAATCGAAACTGGTGCATTGATGGCGATGCATTTTGCTGATCACGCCATTATCGTGACCAACCCAGAGGTTTCCTCTGTTCGAGATTCAGACCGAATTTTAGGAATTTTAGCAAGCAAAACAAAACGCGCGATTGACGGGGGTGAGTCCATTAAAGAGCATTTACTTTTGACTCGCTATGACGCAGAAAGAGTTGAAAGAGGTGACATGCTCTCTGTTCAAGATGTGAAAGACATTTTAGCTATTCCTCTTATCGGCATTATTCCTGAATCAAAAGCTGTACTGAAAGCATCTAATACAGGAACACCTGTTGTTCTAGATGAGAATAGTGATGCAGGAATTGCGTATCAAGACGCTGTCGCACGATTCTTAGGCGAAGAAAAACCCATGCGTTTCTTAAATCCTGAGAAAAAAGGACTATTTCGTCGAATCTTTGGTGCTAAAACTAAAGAGGAGGCAACAGCATGAGCATATTCAGCTACTTGCGTAAAAAAAATAAAACATCTGCCATTGCAAAAGAACGTCTGCAGATTATTATTTCTCACGAACGTTCACAACGCCACACGACCGATTATCTTGCAAAACTCCAAGAAGAAATCATTGCCGTTATTGCGAAATATGTCGCAATCGACAGAGAAAAAGTGGTCGTTAACTTAGAGCGAATTGGTGATAGCTCAGTACTAGAACTCAATGTCACCATGCCGGACAAGCGCGAAGAGAAAGAGTCAACAACAGCTTAAATTAAATCTAAAAACTGTGCAAAAAGCAATGTCTAAGAGAGAAAGCCGCCAAGTGCGGCTTTCTTAATTTTTCAACTAAGCTTCTGGAATCGCCATTAAACTAGCATTTCCACCTGCAGCAGTTGTATCTATGGTTAATGTTCTTTCATGACACAAACGTTGCAAATAAAATGGTCCTCCAGCTTTGGGTCCTGTTCCAGACAAACCTTCTCCGCCAAAAGGCTGTAATCCAACGACAGCACCAATCATATTTCGATTCACATAACAGTTCCCTGCATGAATACGCTCACGAATATACTCCACCGTTTGATTGACCCGGCTATGGATACCAAGCGTTAATCCATAGCCTGTTGAATTAATCTGTTGAATGACGTCATCTAAAGCATTGGACGAGTAAGGGATCACATGAAGAACTGGCCCAAAAACCTCTTTTTTAAGCGCATCTAAACTCTCTATTGCAAACGCGATTGGAGCTAAAAAATGCCCCTGTCGAGAAAGCTCCGAAGAGATTGCACACTCGTAAATAACTTCATGTTTTTCTTTCATATGGGCGACATGTTTTTTCAAAATACTGAGCGCTTCTTTGTCGATCACAGGCCCAACATCCGTGGATAACCAGCGTGGATCCCCCACATTTAGCTCCGCCATCGCACCCTTCAACAATGCAAGCATTCGAGGATAAACATCGTCTTGTACGAACAAAACTCGGAGAGCAGAACATCTTTGCCCTGCACTTCCAAATGCAGAAGTCAAAACATCGATTGTGACTTGCTCAAGTAAAGCAGAGGAATCAACAATCATTGCATTTTGTCCGCCAGTTTCAGCAATCAACGGTACAATTTCACCCCCTCGTTTAGCCAACGACTGATTGATGAGATTTGCCGTTTGAGTCGAACCAGTGAAAATCACCGCTTTAACACGCGGATCAGCCACTAAAGCGGCCCCCACAATCTCACCTGCACCAGGCAAAAATTGCAGTACATTTTGCGGAATACCGGATTCATGCAACAGTTTTACAGCAAAATGGCCAATGATGGGGGTTTGTTCTGCCGGTTTTGCAATCACAACATTTCCTGTTACCAAGGCCGCAACAATTTGTCCTACAAAAATAGCCAACGGAAAATTCCAGGGACTAATGCAAACCACAACCCCTCTAGGATGTAAAGTCAATGTGTTTTTTTCGCCTGTATAACCCTGAAAAACACGAGGATTAGCCATTAATGTTTCAGCTTCGTTTGCATAATATCGACAAAAATCAACCGCTTCTCGAATCTCTGCAATTCCATCCGACCAAGTTTTTCCTGCCTCTAAAGTCGCCATTGCTAAAAACTCAGTTTGATGGCTTTCTAGAGAATCAGCAAAACGTCGGAGACAATCAGCCCGTGTTTGAACAGAGGTTCGAGACCAATCCGCAAACGCGTTTGATGCAATATCCAAAGCTAAAGCCACATCATCTGTCGACGCTTCTTCAACGTGACCAATGCATCTCTTTTGATCAAATGGTGAAAAAATCTCGTGTTCTTTTCCAGTGGTATTTGATTCTTTCCCCATCAAAGGACCTGCTTTCCATTGAATGGTCTCATAGGGTCTTAAATGCTCCTGCATCTGAGCTCTTTCCTCGCGATTCGTCCAGTCAAAACCACGGGAATTCTGACGACAAGATGCACTAAAAATATCTTTTGGAAGAGGAATATTGGCGTTGATTTGTGGTATCAATTGGGCTGATTTTGATAACGGATCTTCTATTAAAGAATCGATTGGAGCTTTTTCATCCACAATCCGATTCACAAAAGAAGAATTCGCTCCGTTTTCTAATAATCGCCGGACCAAATAAGGCAGCAAGTCTTCGTGCGTCCCTACAGGTGCATAAATACGACAAGGGATGTCTTCATGAGAAGTCGGTACAACTTGAGCGTAAAGCTCATTTCCCATGCCATGCAAACATTGAAATTCATAAGCCTTACTTGAGCCCATCAATTCTAAAATAAGGGCAACCGAATACGCATTGTGAGTTGCGAACTGGGGATAAATGACATCTTGCATGGTTACTAATTTTTTTGCGCAGGCCTGAAAAGAAACGTCTGTAAAACATTTTCGCGTAAACACAGGATATCCATCCAATCCAAGCATTTGTGCTTTCTTTATCTCGCTATCCCAATAAGCTCCTTTGATAAGGCGCACCATGATTCGACGATCGTAACGTCGTGCCAAATCAGCCAACCAATCCAAAACATAAAAGGCTCGTTTCTGATAAGATTGAACAGCCACCCCAAAACCTTTCCAACCACTCAAAGTATGATGACTAAAAACACGCTCAATCACATCCAATGAAAGATCAAGACGCTCAGATTCTTCTGCATCAATCGTCATGGCAATGTTATAAGATTTCGCCAACTCAGCTAAACTTAATAATTTTTCAGAAAGCTCAACAAGAACACGCTCATGCACGGCTTCTTGATAGCGAGGATGCAACGCAGACAGTTTAATGGATATGCCTGGTTTTACATAAACTTCAAGTGTCTTTTCTTGAGACTCACCAATCGCTTTGATTGCATGAGTATAAGCATGAAAATAACGATTTGCATCTTCTTGAGTTAAAGCCGCCTCACCCAACATATCATAAGAATAGCGGTAGCCTGCTGCCTCTTTTTGTTTTGCACGACTTAATGCTTCTTCTATTGTTCTTCCTGTAACGAATTGTTTACTGAGAAGACGCATGGCGGCATCAACAGCTTTTCGAATAATACCTTCACTACTACGATTAACAAAACCCATTAAGCTTTTTGTTAAAGCCGACTCTGCTCGCTCCGGACTCAAGATCTTCCCAGTTAACATTAATGCCCAAGTTGTCGCATTAATAAAAAAAGAACCTCCTTGGGTATCTCTGTCGCTCCAATTAATACTCGTCAACTTATCTTTAATGAGTTTATCAATGGTATCCTTGTCTGGAACACGCAAAAGCGCCTCAGCCAAACACATCAATGCAATCCCTTCTTCACTTGATAATGCATACTCGGTTAAAAAAGAATCTATTCCCGTAGATTTCTGACGAAGTGTTCTAACATTCACAACCAGATGTTTTGCTCGAGCACGAACAGCAGCCAATTCGGCGTCTGTTAGTTGACCATATTCTATCAGTTTTTCCACGCAAGCACGTTCGGACATGCGATAAGCATCGTTGATGGATTTACGTAAGCCTGTTGGTGCGTAAATGATTGTTTCTTCTAACATATTCTGCCTTTTTTCTAGTAAGAAAAGCCTCTAATTGCACAACAAAAACACTTTATTGGTTTACAATTTAGTGAATTGTTGATATAATTCCCACCTTTGTAGATAGGTATCAGGATAATTTGACACGTTGTCGTTTTAGGCGAAACCATGGAAGTTGTCAAGTATCTTGAAGTAAGTTATAAAACCTCAACCATTAGGAGCACCAATGAATCCACTTTTCACTCTGCTTTCTATTGCATTGTTGGCTGGCAACATCACTTCAAGCGCTGCTTTATATGCTCAGCCCAAACAAGATTTAAGTGTAAAAATAAATCATCTCAGTCGAAAAGCACCTAAACTCAGCAAGAAAGTATTGCGATTGGCATTGACCGCTTATCAAAAAGCTCGAGCACGCGGTGAAGTCAAAAAACCTGTTTTAACCGTTATTGATTATTCACTCCCTTCATGGAAGCAACGCATGTGGGTTTTTGATTTAAAACATGAAAAATTATTGTACCATACTTACGTTGCACACGGACGAAACTCCGGAAACGACGTACCTCGTCATTTCTCAAATCAATTTGAGAGCAAAGAAACGAGTCTGGGCACTTATGTAACCAAAGGCACTTATTTTGGCTCGAAAGGCTATTCATTAAATTTACAAGGATTAGAAAAAGGATTTAACGATCATGCGTACGAACGTCGCGTTGTGATTCATGGCGCCTGGTACGTAGAGCCTGATTTTATTAAAAAAACAGGACATGCTGGCCGTAGCTGGGGATGTCCATCAATTGCCCAAACGTTAGCAAAGCCAGTCATCAATACCATCAAAGATGGTTCAGTTGTGTTTGCATATTACCCAGATAAAAAATATCTTTCACACTCCAATTTCGTTGCATAACTCACAAATATACGCAAGCGTTCCAAAGGTGAAATAGAAGCCTAAAGAACGCTTTCTTAATATCAGCACTTACACAAAACATCTTTTTGGGATTACCAAAAAGCAGAAAATATGCTAGCCTTGTGAGGTAGTCATCTTATCCAAGAGCATATTATGTTAAAACAAGGAAGCGATAAAAAAGAGCGTTTGCAAACCATTGAGTGGCTGATGGAGTATTTCCCAGGCGCATTTTTCAAACATTCCCGTGATATCAAACCACTAAAAATCGGCATTTTTGACGACATTATTGATTTTTATGAGCGCCTCGCAAGTCCTCCATACAGCAAAAAGAAAATCCGAGAGGCTCTCAACTATTACAGCGCGTCACCCGCTTATCTGTCTTGTCAAAAAATGGGGACAGCAAGAGTCGACCTTTACGGAAATGAAGTCGATATAGTCACAGAAGATCAAGCCAAATACGCTTACCAAAGATATCAAGAGCGATATACTGGCCATCGAAAAAAAGCCAACAAAAATCCTAGCGAAGTGCAAGACGAGCAGCCACAAGATAATTGATATCGGTTTCATCGCATAACGAGGCTTTTCTCGTCCAAGGATTATAACGCATGCCGCGTAATGCAACGCACTCGAAACCATGGCGCCGCATTACACGCAACAGTTCACTTGGACGAATGAAGTTTTTAAAATCATGCGTCTGTCTGGGCAACAATGATAAAAGATATTCTGCAGCAAAAATCGCACCCGCGTACGCTTTTAAAGTGCGGTTCATTGTCGAGACAAAAAACCATCCCTCAGGCTTCAAAAGACGAGCAGCATGAGCGACAATCAGTTCAAAATCATCGACGTGTTCAAGCAACTCCATACATGTCATCACATCGAACTCAGAACTCTCATATGTCTCTAAAGAAGAGCACACATACTCAAGAGGTAAATTTTGTCCCTGCGCATGCTGCATCGCAGAAAAAATAGCACTTTCTTCTGCATCAAGTCCAACGACTGAAGCTCCTTCTCGAGCCAAAGACTCACTCAATACGCCTCCACCACAGCCAATATCCAAAAGACGAATGCCATCTAATCGACAATGTTGCTTTACAAAATCAAGACGCACAGGATTGATATCGTGTAACGTTTTCAAAGGACCTTCTGTGTCCCACCAAGAATTTGCATGCGTCTTAAACTTTTCAAGTTCGACAGGATTCACCGTTGTTTTCATAGGATAACTCTTTCAATAAAAAGGCGGCTAAACGCCGCCTTTTAACAAATTAGAATAAATGACTTACTCATTTGTAGGAACGCCAGCTCGATAACTGTGGGTTTCATAATGAATTTTATCGTCGCGGATACTAATCACAACATGCCCACCTCCGACAAGTTTACCAAACAAAAGCTCATCAGCAAGTGGTTTTTTGATATTTTCTTGAATCAAACGCGCCATTGGACGCGCGCCCATTGCTCGGTCGTAACCATTTGCAATCAACCACTCTCGGGCAATTGGCTCAAGTGTTAAACTGACATCTTTAGTCGACAATTGCTCTTCTAATTCCATGATGAATTTATCCACAATCAACCCAATCGTTCCTTCATCTAACGCTGTAAAGTGAATGGTTGCATCTAGACGGTTTCTAAATTCTGGACTAAATTGTCGTTTTACAGCATCGACATCATCATGAGTATTGTCTTGCAACGAGAATCCAATTCCATTTCGGCTGACTTCTTGTGCGCCAACGTTACTGGTCATCACAACAATAACGTGTCTAAAATCAGCATGACGTCCATTGGTATCAGTCAATGTGCCATGATCCATGACCTGCAAGAGCAAGTTGAAAACATCTGGATGCGCTTTCTCAATCTCATCAAGCAACAACACGCAATGTGGGTGTTTGTGAATAGCCTCGGTCAACAATCCACCTTGATCGTAGCCAACATATCCAGGAGGAGCTCCAATTAAGCGAGAAACAGTATGTTTTTCCATGTATTCTGACATATCAAAACGCACCAGCTCAATTCCCAATACAGTCGCCAATTGACGTGTAACCTCTGTTTTACCAACGCCTGTTGGACCTGTAAACAAGAAACTTCCAATTGGTTTTGTGGCTTCACGTAGCCCAGAACGAGATAACTTAATAGCCGATGACAATGCAGTAATTGCCGCATCTTGACCATATACCAGCAATTTTAAATCTCGCTCTAAATCACGAAGTGTATCCACTTCACGAGCAGAGATTTTTTTCACTGGGATGCGTGCTATTTTGGAGACGACATTTTCTATCTCTGTCACGCTAATATTCTTTTTACGTTTAGCAGCACTAAGCAAGTTCTGATAAGCGCCTGCTTCATCAACCACGTCAATTGCCTTATCTGGTAAAAATCGATCGGTGATGTGTTTTGCTGAAAGCTCAGCTGCCGCTCGCAATGCGGGTGTAGAGAACTTAACACCGTGATGCTCTTCTAATTTTGGACGCAATCCCTTTAAGATTTCAAAAGTTTCATCCACTGATGGTTCTTGTACATCTATTTTTTGGAAACGACGTGCTAAAGCCCGATCTTTTTCGAAAATACCACGATATTCTTGATAAGTGGTTGAGCCGATGCATTTTAACTCACCATTTGCCAGCAAAGGTTTAATCAAATTGGAGGCATCCATAACACCGCCAGAAGCCGCTCCAGCACCAATGATGGTATGAATTTCATCGATAAATAAAATCCCACCCTCATGCTCAGACAGCTGTCTTAATACCGCTTTTAAGCGTTTTTCAAAATCACCACGATATTTGGTTCCTGCCAGCAAAGCACCTAGGTCTAATGCAAATACCGTCGCATTTTTGATGATATCAGGCACATCCTGATCAACGATGCGTTTTGCGAGTCCTTCGGCAATTGCAGTTTTACCAACGCCAGCCTCTCCCACCAATAAAGGGTTATTTTTTCGTCGACGACACAACACTTGAATGGTGCGTTGAATTTCTTCATCTCGACCAATCAAAGGGTCAATTTTCCCAAGTTTAGCGCGGCGATTAAGATTCAAACAATAATTTTCAAGAGGAGACTCCAAACCTTCATTGCCATTCATCATGTCCTCTTCCATCTGAGGATGGAGACGCTCAGACTGATTGAGACTGTGATTTTTTGAAATGCCATGAGAAATGAAGTTAATGACATCTAACCGCGTGATATTTTCTCGACGTAAAAAATAGACCGCTTGACTTTCTTGTTCACTAAAAATCGCAGCAAGCACATTCGCGCCACTGACTTCGGTTTTTCCTGCTGATTGAACATGAAAAACTGCGCGTTGTAACACACGCTGGAAACCAAGTGTCGGCTGTGTTTCTCTTTCAAAATCTTCTTCTGGAATTTTGGGAGTTGTCTCCTCAATAAACTCCATGAGATCTCGACGTAAAGTCTCGAGATTTGCCTCACACGCTTGTAGCACATTTGCTGCTGAAGGATTATCGAGCAAAGAAAGAAGCAAATGCTCGACTGTCATAAATTCATGACGTTTGGACTTTGCTTCTTTAAAAGCAAGGTTTAAGGTAAATTCAAGCTCCTTATTCAGCATGATCGTTGCCTCCTATGCGGCTTTAGATACTCAGACCTTCTCGAGGTCTATTCTTGTTCCATACAGCACAACAACGGATGATCATTCATTCTTGCAAACTCATTTACAGAGAGGACCTTGGTTTCCGCAACATCTTTTGTGTATAAACCACAAATTGCTCGGCCTTCTGTATGCACCTTCATCATCACTTCAATTGCAACTGCGTCTGAAAGATGAAAAAAGTGTTTTAAAACATCGACCACAAACTCCATTGGCGTATAATCATCGTTCATTAACAGCACTTTATATCTTTTAGGCTGTTGAAGCTTCGGCATTGCCACTTCAGCAGCCTTTTTTTGTTCGACTAACGCACTGCTAACTAATTTCGCCATTCAACAACCCTTACTTCATTTTATAGATCTTTTTTGGAAGATTAGCCAGTAAAAATCTAAATGAATTCAAATAAAAATTTATCGATGAACAACTTGATCTTTTAATATTTTAAGCTTAGGCCTGAGGAAAAATCATCTTTTCCTCAAGCCTCAAAAACTTACATGTGTCTGATCATCGCTTCGGCAAAACCAGAACAACTCACAACAGTTGCGCCCTGCATGCCACGCTCAAAATCATACGTGACTGTTTTCGCATCAATTGCTTTTTCCATACTGTCAATAATGAGTGTTGCAGCTTCATCCCACCCCATGTGACGTAACATCATCTCTGCAGATAAAATAAGTGAACCTGGATTCACTTTATCCTGTCCCGCATATTTCGGCGCTGTGCCATGTGTTGCCTCAAATACAGCGACACGATCGCTTAAATTTGCTCCTGGCGCAATGCCTATTCCGCCCACCTGAGCCGCCAAAGCATCAGATAGATAATCACCATTCAAATTTAAAGTGGCAATCACGTCATAATCTTCTGGTCTTAACAATATTTGTTGTAAAAAGGCATCCGCGATCACATCTTTGACGATGATATCTCGACCGGTATTTGGATTTTTAAACGTCATCCAAGGACCACCTTGGTACAATTGAGCGCCAAACTCATCACGAGCAAGAGCATATCCCCAGTCCTTAAAAGCACCTTCTGTAAACTTCATGATATTGCCTTTATGGACCAACGTTACAGATTTTCTGTCATGATCAATCGCATATTGAATGGCTGCTCGAACGAGACGACTTGTTCCTTCTTTCGAAACAGGTTTGATACCAATTCCGCAATGCTCAGGAAAACGAATTTTCTTTACGTTCATGGTCTGTCTCAAAAACTCAATCACTTGTGTGGCTTCTTTTGAATCGGCCTGCCATTCTATTCCGGCATAAATATCTTCAGAGTTTTCACGAAAAATAACCATGTCTGTTTTCCATGGCTCTTTAACAGGACTTGGAACTCCAGAGAAATAGCGAACAGGTCTTAGACAAATGAATAGATCGAGATCTTGGCGAATTGCAACGTTTAATGAGCGAATTCCACCCCCAACAGGTGTCGTCAAGGGTCCTTTGATTGAAACCACATATTTTTTCATTGCTTCTAAAGTTTCTTCTGGCAACCACTGATTTTCGCCATAAACTTTAGTTGCTTTCTCACCCGCATAAATCTCCATCCAAGCAATTTTACGTTTTCCCTGATAAGCTTTCTGAACGGCCGCATCCACAACCTTTAACATCGCAGGGGTTACATCTACACCGATACCATCCCCCTCAATATAAGGTACAATCGGACAGTCTGGTACATTCAGAGTGTCGGTCATGGTGATGGGCTGACCTTGTTCAGGAACTCGAATTTTTTGAAACATGAAAGTACTCCATTGTCAGAAATGTGAAGCATGATACCATGCAACTATAAACTCTTAAACTCTATTGAAAAAATGACTTATTGTGTCGCATTAATAGGAAGCATCGCCAGCGGAAAAAGCACAGCAGCTCGATACTTCAGAAATCAAAAAGTTGAGGTCATCAATGCTGATGAAATCGCCAAAGACCTAGTCGCACCTGAAACACCAGCCTGGATTGAAATTACAGCGCATTTTGGCTCAGATATTCTAACCACAGACAAGCAAATTGACCGCAGGCAACTTCGTCATCGAATTCTAGAAAACTCTACTGACCGGATTTGGCTCGAGTCTTGCCTGCATCCACGAATAAGGCAAGCCATACAAGAAAAAATCAAACACACTCGTTCGCCTTATGCGGTCATCGAAATACCACTCCTAAAAGAACGTCAAAGCTATCCTTATATTGCACGTATTCTGCTTATTCAGGCACCTGTTTCAGACAAAGTTGCAAGAATCATTAAACGAGATGGCTGCACAGAAAAAGAAGCGCTTCGTTTTCTTCATATTCAACAAGAACTTGAGGGTACGCAACAAAAATTGGCAGATGACGTCATTAAGAATGATTCTTCTCTTCAAAAACTGGAAGAAAAACTCGCAAAACTACACAAGCACTATCTCAAAGCCGCAAAAAATGCATCAATGTCTTCGTTTGTCAAAGATGAAAAATGATGCGTCATTTCCGCAGATAAAACGCCCTGAAACAGATCTCGTTTTGCCGTCTGCATCCGGACCATGACTTCTTCTACCGTGTTCGAAGCAACCAAACGATACACAAATACGGGTTTAGTTTGACCAATTCGATGACTTCTATCTGTGGCCTGATCCTCAACGGCTGGATTCCACCAAGGGTCATAGTGAATGACCGTGTCCGCTTGTGTTAAATTTAAACCAGTTCCACCCGCTTTTAGACTAATCAGGAAAATAGGCGCTTGCCCTTCCTGAAAACGTCTTACAAGATCTTGTCTATTTTGTGTTTTTCCCGTCAATTTCAAGTAAGGATAACCCCGCTCATTTAATGCATTTTCAATTAAACGCAGCATGGAGGTAAATTGTGAAAAGACTAAAACAGATCGCCCTTCTTCCATCAAATTATCTAGAAGTTCCAAACAAGCATCTAGTTTGACAGAACAACCATGCGCAAAGACGGCTTCTTCTATCTTGAGTAAACGCGGATCGCAACATATTTGGCGCAATTTTAACAACGCGTCCAGGAGAATCAGATGACTTTTGATAAGACCTCGTTTTGCAATTGCCTCTCGAACCGATTGTTCGGTGTTCATTCGAATCATTTCATACAATTCACGCTGTGGACCGTTGAGCTCCACAGGCAACGTGATTTCTGTTTTCTGTGGAAGTTCTCTCGCCACTTGATTTTTTGTGCGACGCAACAGGAATGGTTGAATACGCTTTATCAATAAATGTCGTCTTTCTTCGTCTTTTTCTTTTTCGATTGGATTTTTAAAAAACTGACGAAATTGTTTTTTATCTCCCAAAAGACCTGGCATTAAAAAATGAAATAAAGACCACAACTCTCCCAAATGATTTTCTATTGGTGTTCCGGTCAAGCAAAGACGATATGTAGCCTGGAGCTGCTGAATGATCTGGCGCGTTTTAGTTTGTGTATTTTTGATAAATTGAGCTTCATCCAAAATCAAATAATAAAACGTATAATCGACAAATCGACGTTTATCCCGCTGCACAAGCCCATATGTCGATAGAACAAGCTCATAGTCATCAAAATCATACTCTGTACGAGAAGCACCATGATAAAGTAAAACTTTTAGATCAGGCGCATACCGGGCACATTCTTCACGCCAATTTCCAATCACACTGGTTGGTGCAATAATTAAAGAGGCCTTTTTCAGACGTCCTTGCTCTTTTTCTCGCAACAACAATGCGAGTGTTTGAATTGTTTTACCAAGCCCCATATCATCAGCCAAAACGCCACCAAAAGCCCCTTCTCGCAGCTTAGACAACCAACTTAACCCCTCCAGTTGATAATCACGCAGGGTAACTTTTAATCCTTCTGGGGCTTCAATGTCTATTTTTAATGTACAGAGTTTTTTGAGTGCATCTTGGATTAGGTTCGTACCTGACCAACGAGCGGTGGTTGCATGTATGGCTTGTTCAGCTTCAAACATAAACAAAAGCTGATGACGAGTTAAACGAAAATCCAAAGAACGCTTGCGTGCACGAAGCCCATAATGCATCAGCAATCGAATAAAAGGCCGAATGCGCTCAACTGATAAAGCCAAAACACGACCATCACCTAAAGGTAGCTGGATAAGCTCTTCTTTTGACCATTCTTCGATAGAGTAAAGATCGTAACGTTCAATGAAACTCACAATCCATGGCACAATGTTCATTGGTTTGCCATCGATTAAAATTCCCAACTCGTAAGAGAAAAAATCTTGTCGACCGCCCTCTTCGTGACTTTCTGAATACCAAACAACACTATCTGCGTCAATGACCGTCGTGGGTGAATAAACCCACTGAGGGCTATCGGATGCAGGTTTTTCATAAAACCGATCTTGAAAAGCAGGCAATACATTCAGTTTTTCTTTGGCTTGTAATGCCAATAAACAAGCGACTACATGTTCACAATTGTGTTTTTTAGCGCATGTGCAATTCGCGGGTTGAGATGGCCACACTTTAAAATTGATAAAAACATCGTGAATTTGATTGGCTTTACCCATCACACGCGCTTTGAGTAAACCATCACTCATGCGAATTGTGAGCACATCTTCATTATCAAAAGAAGCCTGCCCTAGATTTAGGACAGGCTTCTCGAAGACATCAAACATTAAAGTTAAGGCGCGTTTTAACATGCACGGCGCTCATGCGTTATTGAAGCTATAGTGTACACGAACTATGCACTCAACAACAATTGATTCATGCGATGAACGAAATCTACTGGATTTTCTAAATGACCACTCTCCGCAAGCAAAGCTTGTTGTAACAACAACAATGTCCATTGCTCAAACAACGTATCATCTTGAATATCATGCAAACGCTTGATCAGTGGGTGTTTCGGATTAATTTCCAAAATGGGTTGTGTTTTTGGCATTTTTTGTCCAGTTGCTTGCAAAATACGCTGCATTTCCAAACCCAAGTCATCTTCAGCAGCCACAACACATGCAGGAGAATCAGTTAAACGTGTCGTCACTTGCACTGATTTAACTTGTTCGCCCAAAACTTTTTTCATGTGATTAATGAGCGGTTCCATTGATTTTTCTTGAGCTTCAACAGTTTCTTGAGTTTCTGTATCGTCAGTTAAATCAAGTTTTCCCTTACTGATGGATTGCCATGCTTTGCCATCGAATTCCCCCATATAATTGACCAACCATTCGTCAATTTTATCAGTGAGAAGTAAGACTTCGATTCCTTTTTTCTTAAAGATTTCCATATGAGGACTATTTTTTGCAGCTAAGTAATTGGCCGCCGTGATGTAGTAAATCTTGTCTTGGCCTTCTTTCATGCGACTCACATAGTCTTTTAGAGTGACTGTTTGCGCCTCTGTTCCACTCGCGGTACTTGCGAAACGCATTAAGCCAGACAAAGCGTCACGATTAGCAAAGTCTTCAACTGGTCCTTCTTTTAAGACAAGACCGAATGCATCCCAAAATTTTTGATAGGTTTCAGGCTCGTGCTCACTCATCTTTTCAAGCATCGACAATACACGTTTGGTGCACGCACTACGAATGCTTTCGACTTGTTTGTTGTCCTGTAGTAATTCTCTTGAGACATTGAGTGGTAAATCGCTGGCATCGACAATTCCTTTGATAAAACGTAGATATCGAGGAAGAAATTGAGACGCATCATCCATGATGAAAACGCGTTTTACATATAGTTTCAAGCCATTTTTAGACTCGGGATGCCACAAATCATAAGGAGCATGAGATGGAACATAAAGCAGGCTGATATAATCTTGTTTCCCTTCAACATGGTTATGTGACCAAGTTAGAGGATCTTGATGATCATGCGAAATGTGTTTGTAAAGTGCGTTGTATTCATCATCAGAAATTTCAGATTTTTGAAGTGTCCACAGTGCAGTGGCTTTGTTGACTGTTTCAAATTCAGGAATTTCATTTTCTTTTTTCGCATCATCAGCCGTCTGAATTTTTTTCATCAAAATCGGCCAGCAGATATGATCAGAGTATTTTGTAATAAGGCCGCGCAACTGCCAATCACTCAAGAAATCTTTTGTTTCTTCATCTTTGAGATGCAACGTAATGCATGTACCGCGAGCTTCTTTGGTTTTTTCTGCGATGGTAAACTCACCAGTCCCTTCTGATTCCCATATGATACCAGCAGCAGAATCTAAACCGGCTCTTCGGCTTTCAACTGTGACTTTATCTGCCACAATAAAAGCAGAATAAAATCCAACACCAAATTGGCCAATCAATTGAGAATCACGAGCACCCTCTCCAGAAAGCTGGCTTAAAAACTCTTTTGTTCCAGATTTCGCAATCGTACCCAGATTGGCGATTGCTTCTTCACGCGTCATGCCAATACCGTTATCGATGATACTTAAAGTTTTCAATGTGGGGTTGAATTCTATCGTGATTTTTAAATCAGGATCTTTTTCATAAAGAGCGCCATTAGATAAAGCAAGAAAGCGCAATTTATCTAGAGCATCAGAAGCATTTGAAATCAACTCTCGCAAGAAAATTTCTTTGTTTGAATACAAAGAATGTACAACTAAATGCAGCATTTGTTTCACTTCGGCCTGAAAGCCCATCGTCTCTTGTTTTACTGACATATTTTAATCTCCTATCAAAAATCTTTTTTCTGATATGAGGGCGATTCCTTGTATTTCAAGTCCAATATCAATAAAATTCAAAAGAGAAAGGTCCCAGTGGCGCAGCTGGATAGCGCGGCCCCCTCCTAAGGGGCAGGTCGCAAGTTCGAATCTTGCCTGGGACGCCAGTTAAATCAATGAGTTACAGAAAGTTACCTCGATAAAAATCTAATGAAATTATTACCAGGGATAACCATGGGGATAACCAAATTAATTATTACCTCTCAATAAGCCCTCAATCAGGAACCTTCATGAATACTCATATCTCCGTTACCAACACACTCTGACTCTCTCCCGAAACTCAAACGAAAATGGAAAGCGGATTAAAAGTATATGAAGTAAGCCACGATATCAATCTCGATTATCAACCCATTATTTTAGAGCTTTTAAATGAAACGAACGAGCTGATTGGTGTGCTCGACGCTTTCTCATCCTATTCATGTGTCCACATTAGAGATTTATGGGTAAATGATGCATATCGAGGGAAAGGACATGGACGACAATTAATTGAAGCACTTGAAAAATACTGTGAACACGCTGGGTTTCATAATATCAATACTGTTTCTTGTGACTTTCAAGCACAAGCCTTCTATAAAAAGTGCGGCTTTCAAGTAGAGTTTGTAAGAGAGAACCTTATTAATCCTAAACTCACCATGACATTTTTTATTAAGCTCTTATCTACAAACAAATAGAGTGTGTAACATGGATATCGCAATTCAGCGTTGTATCGAAAAAGAACAATTTATCATTGAACACCTGCTTCAGTTTTATTGTTATGACATGCAGCAACACTCCCAATATGCACATTATGCCTATGGAGCAGATGCTCAATTTGAAACACTGCCACATTTTCAGGATTATTGGAAAGAAGAGCATGCATTTCCTTATCTCATTAAACAACAAGAGATACCAATTGGCTTCGCACTCATTCATAACCATACGCTCGATGAAAAAGCCAATTGGAAAATGGCAGAGTTTTTTGTTTTATCAGCCTTTCGAAAACAAGGTATTGCTCGATTCGCCGCTATGGAAATCATGAAGAAGCATCCAGGTACTTGGGAGATCTCTGTTTATAAAGATAATCTGGGGGCGCAAACTTTTTGGAAAAATATATTACCCAATATTCAGGTGTATCAATATCCTCAATACCCCCACTTTATTGTTTATGAAACAGTCATCGATATCATTTAAAAAAGTGAGGAATGATGATTAAAATTGACCTGCTAAAAAACAATCCTCATGCTACCCCAGCACTTGCAAATATTTGGCAAAAAGCTTTAGGTAAAATCTGGATGCCAGAGATTGGAATCGAAGAAATTGAGTCTTTGTATTATGAGGAGCTAACTCAAGATCTACCGCTCACTTATATTGCACTCTATGACGAAATTCCTGTTGGTTCATGTACGCTGGAGTTATGTGGTGGAATTCGTCCTGATTTGAAACCTTGGATTGGTGATCTAGTCGTTGATCCCAAGTATCAGAAACAAGGAATCGGAAAAATGCTGCTTGATGCCACCATCGAAAAAGCAAAAGCGCTTGGCTTTAAACAAGTTTACTTATTTACTTTTGATCCTGAAATACCAAGGTATTATCAGCGTTTTGGATGGAAAACAATCGGTATGGATAGATTTAAATTGCATTCCGTAACGGTGATGGAGCTGTGTTTATAAGCCAAAACAGCACATAACGATTCACCATCAAGATAATTCAGTCATACGAAGCCCGTATAATCCTTGAATTTAACAGCCATACTTACTCATGTTATACTGAAATACTATTATCTCAGGAGATATCAATATGACCCAACCTAAACGCATTTTTGTTATTGGACATATGGGGGCGGGTAAAGCATTATTCAGCGAAGCCTTAGCTAAAAGATTAGGCTGGCAATACATCGATGCCAATCCGAGTTTAGAGCGTTACATTGGCCGCAGTTTAAGTGACATTATTGGAAAACAAGGCGAAGAGGCTTTTCATCAATGCGAAGCTGACATTATATCGCATCAAATGACCAAAGATCATCTAGTGGTTGTACTGGAAGAGGCTGTTATTGCGACAGAGCAAAATAGAAAATTACTCGGTTCGGAATATGTCATTTATTTGAAGGTTTCCACGCCAACTCAAATTGAACGTATGAAAGATGGACGTACACCATTACTGCCTATTACAAATCTAAAAGCATTTCTTGATCAACAACATCTTGAGCGTGATAGCCTATATGAAGAAGTGGCAACACTGATTATAGAGTCGATTTCAGTTGAAGATGATGTAGCCAAAGTGATGGAAGCACTGAAAAATAATCAATAAAAGGCCTATTCTCAGCTTAGGTTAAAATAATGCTTGACCTTCACGCCACGTTAACCTTTATCGTGTGTCTTGTCAGTAGGAGGAAGAAACGATGAGATACACGATTAATCAATTGGCAAAGCTCTCGGGTGTCAGTACACGAGCACTGCGTTTTTATGACGAAATTGGTTTATTAAAACCTGCAT
Organism: uncultured Legionella sp.; assembly: GCA_964513205.1. Classification (GTDB taxonomy): domain Bacteria; phylum Pseudomonadota; class Gammaproteobacteria; order Legionellales; family Legionellaceae; genus JAGVJT01. Next base: position 38,260 of record CAZELP010000012.1, read on the forward strand.
TCTATGGTGATAATCAATATCGTTATTACAAAGAAGAGCAATTGTTGCTCCTTCAGCAAATCTTGTTTTTTCGTGAGCTTGGATTTCCTCTTAATGACATTCAGCGGATTTTAAGTAGTGATGATTTCGACAAAATCGAATCATTAAAAACACATAAATCCATGTTGCAATCCAGTCTTGATCGAACAGAAACACTCATCAAGACGATTGATAAAACAATTTCACATTTAAGAGGAAAAATAATCATGCGTGATGCAGAAATGTACGATGGATTTGATCCCATCAAACAGCAAGAACATGAAAAATACATGCTTGATACAGGTATTATTTCACAAAAGCAAATTGATGACAGTTGGCAACGCGTTTCTCATTGGAAAAAGCCGGATTGGGAGCAATTTAAAAATTCAGGTGAACAACTCAATTTGGCACTTTCAGCCGCAGTAAAACAAGGGCTTCAAGCAGATTCAGACGAAGTTCAAAAACTTATCCAACAACACTATGATTGGGTAAACAACTTTTGGACACCTACGCATGAAACCTATTTAAGTTTAGGTCAAATGTATCTAGACCATCCCGATTATCGCGCTTTTTACAATCGATATCATCAGGATTTGGTGGAGTTTATCGTTAAAGCGATGACTGTTTTTGCAAACCGAAATTTGTCATAAGTCTTACGAGGTATGATATGAATCACACACACTCTTTTCAATTAGAAGATAGTCGAATGATGGGGTATTCAGAATCGGGGGATCCAAAAGGATTCCCTGTGTTTTTTTTCCATGGTTTTCCTGGATCGAGACTCATAGCGACTGACTTTCATCACATTGCTAAAACCGAGCATTGTCGTCTAATCGGTATCGACAGACCAGGAATGGGATTGTCCTCCTTCAATAAGCAGCATACGATTTTATCTTGGGTGAACGATGTTCAAGCACTAGCAAATCATTTGAATTTCGGTCAATTTTCAATCATTGCTCATTCCGGTGGTGCCCCTTTCGCACTTACATGTGCCTATAAAATGCCCGATCGTATTTCACATGTTGCACTGGTTTCTGCTATGCCGCCAGTCACTATCTCTGAAATAAAGCATCATATGCCTGTTGGACTTCGCATACTCCATGCATTGGTTCGAAATTACTCTGGTTTTTCTAAAGCGTTGATGCAATTACAACGAAAAATACTGTTACGCCTCAATGTTTTTAATAAAATGATTCAGCAATGCCCAGAGCCCGATCAATTTATTCTGCAAAGTCCTGAGCAAGTAGAACGCTCTCTCTTGGCTTTAAAAGAAGCTTTTACGCAAGGTGTGCAAGGTGCTGCTTATGAATTTCAAATACTGTCGAAAGAATGGAAGATTTCATTTGAAAACATACATACACCCATAAGCATCTGGCAAGGTCGATTAGATAAACAAGTGCTTGTGTCATATGCCGAATTCTATAAGCATCAACTTCCTCACGCTTCACTGCATATTTTTGAAAATGAGGCGCATATTTCAACGCTTTATCGTCATATGGAAAAAATTATAAAAACTGCTGCTGCGTAAGCTCAGTAGCAGCTGTTAACTCTTTTTATAAGTATCATTTTTTTCTTTTTCTTGAGTCATGCTGATTAAACGCTCTCCCTCTTTTGCGGCAAACATTCCTAAACCTCCAACAATTAGTGAGATTGGTAAAATGAAAGGAGAAACAATAGAAAGCAGAACAAGTACAAGACTAACACAAAACGATACGGCTCCGGCTACATGCAATATTGCGCCAAATAAGGACAGCACTCCTCCAGTGGCTCGCAATGTATCGTTACGCTTTTTAGTAGCACCATTAAACGCTATCTCTTCATGTGTTTGTTTAAAAAGTATCGGCATATTTTCTCCTAAACTCATATCAAAAATTTATCGAATTGGAGGCATTATACCACTTAAATTGATTAATATAAATTAAAATATATCAATAATTATACAATTTCATTTATGATTTGTTAGAGTTTCGCTTAGAAAAATTTACCTTCAACATCACAAGATAACTCGGATCTTCGCTGAATGCTGTCCGCACAAAGCCAGCCTTCTCATAACATCGTAAAGCTCCAATATTATTAACTTCTGGATCTACCACAATAGCAGAAAACTGACGAAGGAATTCTTCAGTAAATTGATGAATTAATTTGGCTCCTAAGCCTTTTCCTCGCATATCTGCTTCGGCTATAAAAAGATCAATACCAGCTAACTCGTCTTTATCATAATGTTGAAATAATAAATTATGCTCGCCTTTAATACCCTCAGGAAAACCATTTTCAAATCGATAATACTGAATAAAGCCAATAGGAGTCTCGTTTTTATGCACAATAAAACTGGGTACATCCTCTTTTCCTAAAATCCTTGGTTCATATTTTTCCTTAATTTCATCTAATGACCAATGTTTTGATCTTGCGTACCATTGATTAATGGTTGGTTCTTGAAACCAGCGATGTAACAGAAGTAAATCCTTTTCCTGCAATGGCTTAAATAAAAACTCTCTCATGACTCATCTCAACAATTTATTTTATCCAACTTTTCTTCTACATACCGCATACCATTGAGGCTTATATTTTCAAAGGTATCAAACATATCTAAATATTTTGATGCAGCAGGTGATAAGGCATTCGTTAAATAGATTATTCTTGCATGCTGCTCTGATAAATCTTGCCAATGCCAAATAGGTTCATGATGAAAAACGCGGTTGCGCAAAAATCTAATTTTATTTAATTCACGCGAAAGAAAAGCGCGTGTCTTTTGAGTTTTTGATAAGAATTGAAAAATGGATTTCAGCAATTTAGGCCACAATATCTGTCCATGCTCATAGCGAACATCAAAAAGCGATGTCCAAAAACCGAATGATAAATCAGCCACAACCCGACACGGCTCAACTTTCTTCTTGTTTTTTACCAAGCTATCTGCAGTTTGTTGAATTTGTTTTTTCTCTCTCTCATGTAAAAAAGATAATTCGTACCAATACTCAGTGTCATACAGATCTCGGATAGCCGTATGCAAAGTATTACGCAGCGTGATCTCAAAAATTTGTAATGCAGGGTAAAGCGCCTGACTTAATTCAATATTCCAAGAGTGAGCAATTAATGCGCTCTTTTTATTGTTATAACAGGTGGCATGGCTAAGATAGCTATTCAGTCTTTCTTGAGACAAAATGATAGATAAATCATCAAAAAAAATATGATTTGGATCTTGCATACGATTTATCCTATAATGTACGTACAGTCCCTGGGCCACTCCTCTCCTTACCTTCGGTGAGTGACGAATCCGGGGTTTTTATTTTATAGTGTTCGAACATCTAGTCAAATAAATTCACTACTCGATTTAGCTCCGCTTTCCACTGAGTAAATATCTGCTGCATTTCACGGACATTCGCGCTACGCCCGCCATGTTTATATGCATTCATTTTACTTTTTTCCTTCCCTGCGGCGGTCTTTACCCCCGCCAACCTCCAGGGTTTCCATTGTTTGATGAGTTCTGCTTGTTTCTGACGCTCCTCTAAAGTCCAATGTCTCATGATGTACCTCTCTTAATAATTCGTTTGCAACTTTTTCTGAATTTTTGATTTTTTTAGAGTCAGGAGGTACTGTGTTATTCACTTGCTGATTAACACCATTATTTTGTTGCTTAATAAATATTGTGCGGCGTGGATGCTTCAGTTCTATCAATGCTAGTAACGTTTTTCTGCATTGATTCTGTACTCTGAGAGCAATATTCGAAAAAGCCTCAACCTGATTAATCATATCAAAATCATTTAGCCGGTCTATGGTATCGTAAAATACATAATCGAGCGTTTTCGCTTGCATCAATAACATCAACTCAATTTCGCTAATATTACCATCAGCAACCTCTTTGGTGCGCTCTATGAGCTCTTCAATAAGCGTTTCCAAATCAAGGACATGCCTACGCCCATGCAGCTTATCAATTGTGTCTGCTGCTGCATAAATGCTATTCAGACGTAATTTGGATTTAAGCCTCTTTTTTTCTTTAATGTCTTGCTCATTTTCTAGTTCATTACTCATGATTTTCTCTGTGTTTTGAAGACGTCCGAAATATAGCCAGCAACTCTTGAACAGGAGAACGTCCATCACCGTTACGATTGATGCTACGCCTTACTGAGAATGATCTTATTTCACTATGCCGATATAGATCGCGCGCAAACTCGCTATCATGATTTGATATAACAACTGTAATGCCAATCCAAAGCTTAAAAATTAAGCAATCGAATTTACTCTCAGCCGCATAACAAATAAAGCCGCAACCAATTTTCCAAAGACGTGCACCATCAGTCCCTGGTAAGACCTGACTTTGCTTGCAATTTGGATGCTTGTCTTTTCATTAATCCAATTAAACAACGACTCAATAGGTTGTCTGACTTGTGAAATTGCCGTAGATAGCCATTGATCCGCTGCATCAAGAAACTGCTGTCCTTTTTCTTTTTTCACTGGGGTTAATAAAGTTACATGTTGTTCTTGATGAATTGCTTCAGCTTCTACTTGATAGGCTTTATCAGCATAACATTGAAGCATAGCCTCAGGTAATTCAGGTAAAATTTGCTCAAATGCCTTTCGATCATGCATCCCTGCGTCAGTTAATCCAAGACAGACAGGAATAGGTAAGGTGCCTTTTTGCCGATGAGCCACCACGTGTAATTTAACACCGTAATAATGCAGTTTCTTGGTTGCACAATATCCATTTTTTGTCGCAATTTATGGAGCTACTTTTGCATGAAATCGCCGTCCGCGTTGCGCCATAATGATTGGCATAGAATCTGTGAGACCTGTGAGCTGCGTAGCAGCTTGTGTACACAGCAATTCGTCACAAAGTAAATGAACAAAAGGCACAAAAATATCATGTAATTGGTTCATTCGGTGATCAAACGCCTTGTATCCAGGCAAATGAGGGAACCACATTTTCAGATGCTTTTGCGCGTACCGATGAATAGCCTCTATCGTGCGATGCCCTTCAATTACACCATATAAATACAGAGTAATTGCCTCTTCATCGCTAAATTTCAAATCAGAGAAACGCGCCATTCTAGCACAGTAATTTGAAAGCTCAGCACGGTAATGTTTGCACACAAACAGATATAATGATATTAATTCGCATTCCCAGTCCATGTCGATATCCTTATTAACCTTGGTCGGTGAAAAAAGATTCGATTATATGTGACTGGGTCCTCAAATCAGCACTAAATTGTGTACGTCTTTGAAAAATTGATTGCGGCTTTATTTGTTATGCGGCTGAGAGTAAATTCGATTGCTTAATTTTTAAGCTTTGGATTGGCATTATATTCTTTATCACGTGGCTTTGCGTTTTGTACAGCTTTGGCGGTTAGTTTCGCCATGTATTTTCCTAATAAAATGGCAACAGCTTGTTGCCAAATCAATTGTGCAAGCGCTTCTTGCACAATTAGAGATCTATAATTCGGGAGTCAGTGAATCCCGAATTGGGCAGTTATTATCTTATGATTTAATTCATTCTAAATAGTGCAACGTTACGTTGCACTATTTGTGCAGATGGTGTCTGCACAAATAGATATTCGCTTTAGCTCTTGAGATTCAATTCAGCAATGGCCTGTTGCAAGAAGGCTTCTATCTCCTCTTGCGGCGGTAGCTGTAACTGATAACGTGATACAAACAATGAATTTTTCATATCGGCCAAAGCAAATTTAACCATTTCATGGTTCTTTTGAGTACACAATAAAATACCAATCGGTGGTTGATCACCTTCCGACATTTGATAGGTTTACGCCATTCTCAACTTTAAATTAGAAAAGCCGATTTATTACCCGTCATTGCGAACGCAGTGAAGCAACCCAGAATTCTGTGCACCGAACCCCTGGGTTGCTTCGTTTCACTCGCAATGACGGGTTTCGGTATTTTTTTAAAAACAATAGGTTATTGAAAGACATGATCTTTTTATGTAATTTTGGTTTCGCCAAAAATCAAGATTACAATGGAGATAATATCTGAATTTTTAGGGATTGATACTGACAAGGGCGCATGGGAGTATTTCTGTAATCATTGGCGGTTCTTGTTCCCTGCTATTGGATCGAGAGCAAATTTTGCTAAACAAGCGGCCAATTTGTGGGCCATAAAACAGAGCATTCAAAAAAAATTGGCAACTGAATTGGGTGCTTTTCATGATTCACTTCACTTGGCAGATGGTTTTCCTATGCCAGTTTGTCATTTTAGACGAGCGAATTTTAGTCAAGTATTCGCAGGTGAAGCCGCATATGGATATTGCGCGTCCAAAGGCGAGACATATTATGGTTTTAAAGGTAACTTATTGATCAATTCGGAAGGTATCATCACTGCTATTACATTCACACAAGCAAATATTGATGAGCGCGAATCTTTATGGGATCTTGTTGATGGTATTCATGGTACGATTATTGCTGACAAAGGCTTAATCGGTACGAAGACTTGTCGAAACAGTAATAGGACAACTGACGGATCGATTTCAAATTGAGAAAATAAGAGCACGTAAACTCTGGTATTTAACCAATCGTATTGCTAGAAAGATTTTGGCTCATACAATTTGTGCATGTATTAACAAAAAAATTGGCAACCCACCGCTTCAATTTGAACTGTTAGTTAAGCCATGAAAAGTTGAGAATGGCGTTATATACACTTCAAACAATAAATTGTATATTCACTCCCCAAATATTTCGGAGTTGCAGTATGTCTCAGTTTTCGATTGCTATCGTAGGATATGGAACCGTGACCACGGCACATATCACTGCATTACAACGTATTCCTAATGTAAAAATTTCCGCTATCGTTTCAAGTCATTTAACTCAAAAAGAGTACGATTGTACAAAACCCTATGGAGATCTTCGCGTTTTTAATACACTGGATGCTTTATTAACAGAAGATGCAGAAGGAAACATTCATGTCGATGTGGTTGATATCTGTAATCGGCCAGATCTACATGCAGAAAATGCTTTGAAAGCCATACATCATCGTAAACACCTTATCATTGAAAAACCGATAGCACTGAATATTGAAGAATGCTACGCCATTGAGCGTGCAGCCGCCGCACAGGGTGTTCAAGTATGCGTTTGTTTTGAATGCCGTTTTTCAGATCAATTTATCAAAACAAAACGAGCAATCACACAATATTTAGGTGAAGTCAGAACATGTTCTGTGGGTTATGCTCATGGCATTGGGCCATCTAACCCGCAATTTCATTGGAATATTCAGCGAAAAAGTGGGGGTGATAGCTTTTTATCAGCAGGTTGTCATGCTCTCGATGGTGCTTTGTTTTTCATGAATGGTGAAGTTGACTCTGTTTATAGTGTCGCAACACATCAACCTCATGCTGATTATATCGATTATGAGTATGACCCTATACAGCATATCACCATTCAATTTAAAGATGGACGTTTTGCCACAGTGGCATCAAACATTGCACATCATGGACCCTATGCTTTCCCTATCCAAATCGATGGCACCGAAGGCTCACTCGATTCCAATAAAGTTTACACGGCAAAGCAAGAGCAAATTACACTGGATATGAAACTATTGTCTTCCGGAGAGGTCGGTGACCACCCTTATTTCGAACAATTTTCAGCTTATTTTGCAGCACTCTCAGAAAATAAACCCATGCAACACACAAGCTTATCCGATGCAATAAAAACACATGAAGTCATGCATCTTGCAAAATTGTCATTACAATTAAAACGCAAGATCTCTATGGATGAATTGAGCAGATAAATAACAAATCATAATATGCAAAGAGGGCTTATTATGTCGATATTTCTTTGCATTAACCCATGAAGAGTAATTTTTGGGCCTCTTCTATTTGATTCAATCTCTTATCCAATACAAGAGAAGACTCCTTGCACACAAGTGTATGGGGAACTGCGAAGCAGCTCTTGATAGTCATCTGAATGGTATTGTTCTAAGAATACAGTGATTGACTGTGGACCCCATCCCGACCTTAACTCATCAATTGAAGATGATTCGTTACACATGGCAACTTGAAGCGCAGCCCAAAGACCGTAATAAAATTTTACCAATGGCGCATAAAAGCGGACTCGTTTGATTTCTTCTGCATATTGCTCTTCATTGGCGCTATTAAAATAATTCAATACGAGTCGGGCGTGTTGTTCGGGCTCAAGAGCTAACATTGCGGCTAACATCGCAACATCATACATCTTGTCATTCATGCCCGCATATTCCCAATCAATCATTTGATAAGCGCGATGATGAATGGGGTGTTTTAGCTTTATAAAATTGGTTGGTGTAATGTCATTGTGGCAAGGACTGAGTTCAATTTCATATGGGAATAATTTTGCCATTTTATCTTGCAATTCATCAATATAACGTTCAAGTTCTTCTAAAGGTATTGATGATAAACGCCCACTGTTGAAATATGGAATAGCATTGATTTCATTCAATCGCAGAGTTGCAATCATTCCATTTAAACGGGTAAAAATATTAAACTCATTTAGAAGCTGAATGCTCGAATCATGTAGTTCTTTTAACGTGGGTAACACAACCATTTGGTGCAAATGAAACGTGTCAAACTGAAGTGTTTCTCCCTCAATAAAATATTCAATTTTGTAACCTGCTAACTCACCTTTTGAATAAGCCTCAATCACTTGTGGGTATAAACCATGATGCGCAAGTTTTGTAAGCGTATCTAATTCAGCACCTCTGTCAATTAAAAGCTCTGAGTTTTCACCTGGAATACGAATAAAAAGATTTCTGTCATTATCTTTTAGGCCATGATTAGTAATGCCCCCAAGATAAGATAACGTCACGTCTTCTATCAGAGCGAAAAAATTCATTTTATTTAAACAGGAAACTTTTCCCTCAAGGCGTTGTCTTTGAACGCTAGATGGAATGCCAATAAGATTAACTTTAGGCATAGTATATATTCCGGAGTGTTTTGTTCAAAATTATAACATCTTGTGATTGAGAAATAAATAACTAAAAGGTGGATATCAAAAACCCATGGAGCACTTTAGAAGCTTTCAATGCTTTAGGCAACTTCACCTGAAAATTTCATATTTTATAAAGGCAAGTTTTACATTTTACTCCCCCAACCAAAATATTTAATAATTTCACTTGATGACGCCATGAAAAAAGTTCTAAGATCGTCCACGATGGGACGCCATTATAAAAAATGAACCCTGTGAATAATCCAGTCAAAAGCTAAATTTAAAATTCGGAGGGAACATAAGAAATTATGATTTTTCCTAAAAAACTCACTCCTGGTGATGAAGTACGTATTATTGCGCCATCTCGCAGTTTAGCCATTATCAGCGAAGAAACAAAACGTATTGCCAATCTGCGTTTTCAAGACTTAAACCTGACGTTGTCTTTTGGAAAACATATCACGGAATGTGATGATTTTAATTCATCCTCAATCTCATCCCGCTTAGAAGATTTACACGACGCATTTCGAGATCCAAATATTAAAGCTATTTTCACTGTGATTGGTGGTTTTAATGTGAATCAACTACTCGATGGCATTGATTATGACTTAATTAAAAGAAATCCTAAAATTTTATGCGGATATTCTGACATCACTGCATTACAAAACACCCTATACAAAAAAACAGGACTTGTCACTTACTCAGGACCGCACTATTCAACATTTGGTATGCAACAAGGCTTTGAATGGACTCTCGAATACCTCAAGAAAGCGATCTTCTCATCTGCACCCTATGAAATTACAACAAGCGTAAAATGGAGCAATGACGCTTGGTTTTTAGATCAGAAAAATCGTCATTATATGGCAAATGAAGGGTTTTGGGTCATTCAAGAGGGGGAAACCACGGGCACCATTATCGGTGCTAATTTATGCACCTTAAACCTACTAAAGGGCACACCCTATATGCCCTCTCTAGAAAATGCTGTTTTATTTTTAGAGGATGATGCTGTAGCTGGAGAATTTTCAGCCGCAGAGTTTGATAGAAACCTACAGTCACTGATACATCAACCTCATTTTGACGGTGTACGCGCAATATTAATCGGTCGATTTGAAAAAAATAGCAAGATGACTGAAAAACTACTTCGTCAAATTATCTCTAGCAAAAAACAACTTGCAACATTACCTGTCATCGCAAACGTTGATTTTGGTCATACCGATCCAATGATTACATTTCCTATTGGTGGTCAAATAAAAATCAAAGCTAATTTTGACAAAGTATCTCTTAAAATCACTCAGCATTAAAAAGTTGCTTAAGTTAGTGCGTGCTTTTGCTTGACCAGTTCAGTATTGTGATTTGTTGATGAGGTTGATGAATCACCCTCTTCTCACTTGGATGTACTGTATCTTTCAGCACTGTTGACTTCGAAAGAACCGTTAAATCGGTAATATATTGATATAATTGCTTTTTCTCTCCCCATTTATTCGGTAAAGTTAAAAGGGTCTCTCCTGTTTCAGAGCCCATAAAGGAGAGTTGAATCTGAATCTTGTGATCAGATAAACGTTGAAAAGTATACGACAAGGTCGATGCAGCTAGAGTGGAGAAAGAAAGTGCTACACAAAAAATCGCAAATATCCACCGAGGCCATAAGCCAGTCTGAATTGTATTATTCAATTTTATCTTGGCATCATTCATTAAGATTTTGGATGTACTTCATGAGCTTCTCAACACAATAGCATCAGTTTAACGCTCTCACAAATGTTGAGAGCTCAACCTTGACGATAAGCAGTATGAAAGATTGTAATCTGAAAGAGGTTTCTACACCAGATTCGAGCATCACGTTTTTCAGAGGCAAGTATTTTATTTACACTCATGATTTAATCGCTTTAGTTGCGATCATCGTGGGCATGTACTGTTCAATTAAAAATCGTGGTGAAGGATGTTCATCTTCGTAAAAACCAGATAGCATAAACCCAGCTTCCATTTGTCCACCAATTTGACTCGATAAGCTGTGACCAAAAACAAAAGCTTCTTTATTTCTCACTTTCTCATCAAGTATGCTTTGAGGAAGATCTTTAATATCTGCATATGGTAAAGAGTACTGAGGTCTTAACAAACCTTTTTCTTCCAAACGTTTATCTTTATCAAAAATGAAAAGAATTGGGTTATAAAAACTTGCCAGCAATACCCCTTTTGTGCGCAATACCCTATAACATTCGCGCCATACGGGTTTTAAATGTGATACGTATAAATTTGATATGGGGTGAATAATATAGTCAAAAATAGAATCACTAATTCCCTCTAATTGGCACATATCGCCCTGAATAGCTTTAAGCGATAAACCATTTCGTTTTGCAACATAAAGGTCTTGCTCTAGTTGTTTTTCAGATATGTCAAAGACTGTGACATTAGCACCAGCTGCTGCTAACACAGGTGCCTGCTGCCCGCCAGCAGAAGCTAAACAGAGTATATCCTTGCCTTGAATATTTTTGGGAAGCCAATCTTCGGAAATAGGCCTTTTAGTAAGATGAACATCCCACTGGCCTTTTTTTGCCGCTTCAATTAATTCTGAAGAAACAGGCCTAGACCAATCATGCTGTAATAAAGCTTGATGGTCCCAAGCCGCTTCGTTATGGGTAAGAATATTAATGTCAGTACGGCTTTTTTTCGAATCTGGCATGAAAGTGTACCCCGAGAAGTGATAAAAAAATTTGAATTTTACTAGGTTATTATATGGACCAATTTTTAGCCTTCATTATCTACTTTTAATAAATCAAAGAAGTGTTTTGGTGTCAAACACCATCCCCTGCCATGCTCAATGATTCTATTTTTTATTGCTGCCACAATGGAGTCACTCATTATTTTTCTCCTTACCTTGCCACAAAATATAGGCAACGTCCATGAGGTTTTTTCAAACAAGATTTAATTTTTAAATGACTCATTTTGGCATAAATAGTCAGAACTAGATGTCTACTTGCAGCTTGGCATCGCCCTTGTCTCTCTCATATTGCTGGCTAATATTCCAGAGATAAAAAAAGAATGACAGGCTATTACCATAATACTCATCGCAATAATCGAAAGCCAAGTACCCGGGCAGATTAAAACCAGTGGCAAAAGACTCATACCAGCCGCAATAGCGAGGAAAAGACAAGCATTTTGAAATTTACGATGAGTAATAAAATTGGCTATTCCTGGGTGTTTTTTAGCAAACAGTGAAAATTTCGTGGGCTGAGGAGCGTTTTGATTGCTCTCCGGATTATTACAGTGGAAATAAGCATAGCGCCTCATCATGCTGCTTACATCGTCTGAATTGTCACCATAGATATCAGCTATAGTCGCCCCATCACCATTATATACGCTCATTACCTCTCCTCTCAGTTTAAATCAAAATAATCCAACATTGCTATTTCTTAATATCTTGAGATCAAAAACTGTAACGTCTTTGTAAACTTTTTTCTTCATCGTCAAAATTCATTTCCGTTTTACAATCAATTAATGAATCAATACGATATCGTTGTGTAAGCTTAGGCAAGGTTGGTAGCAATTTTTTCGAAACGCCTTGATGAGATCGAATGAGATCAAACATACTAAAAATAGCGTGCCCCATCGCCTTTGATTCTGTATTTGAAAAATTAAATGCGTTAGCGCGACAGTTCACCACTCTCGAGATATCTTCTGATGTTTTGCTTTGAATTTTTGATTCACCCAGCAAAAGATCTAAGATCAACGGATGACTGCCCATTATCGCCCAATCTACCGGTGTTTTATAAATTTCTTGATAAGAACAACTGTCTGACGATTCACTCGACATTAAGGCTTTTACCGCTCTGACATCCCCAATCCGTGCAACTTCGTGAAGAAGAGATATATGTCCATAATCTTTAACATAACCAAAACATGTGACTTTATATTTATGATGCTCGACCGGATTAAATGCAAGAGCATATAGATGCTCTGAAATTTCTCGCTCAATAGCCAGGATGTCTTCACTAAAATAAAATTGTATACGGGGTGACTTACTCATCAACTCTGCAATCTGTATCAACACAATATTTCTTGCTATCAAATTTGAGCGATACAAATCAATTAAGTTCAATATTTCTTTGACGCACTCGTCATCTTTATATGGACTCACAACGAGCTTTTGATAAAAAACCGAGAGATAATGCTCGTCTTCATTTTCTGGATAAATATAAAATGAAAAAAGAGCGGCTTCATCTTCATAGAAAAAATATCGCCACCCCAAAGAAAGCTTTATTTTTTCCAGAACATTTTGAATTTCAGCGTTCAACTCCTCAAGAGAAAAGATTTTTTGGGGTAAAACACTACTATTGGGGTCATAGACATAGTAATAATAGGCGCCATTTTCACATCGCTGATCAATGGCAAACGAATGCAGGTATCCTAAGGTCACATGCATGGTGACGCTCTGTTTCATTGACTGAATTTTTTTAATAATTTTTTTTACATTTTCTGAGAGCTCTAGATGATCATTCGTAATCAACGAGAAGACGTCTGTGCATTTTTTCGATGATAAATAAATCCCATCCGTTCTTTTGATTATCATTAATCGATGCATGAACTCTTCTATTTTGACTCTGTCGCCTGCTAAGCTCGATTGAACAGAGTGATTTGAAAGAGTCTTTAAAATGGAGAAAAAATCATTTTGTCTTCCTTCAGACGCATATAACACATATAAATTAGTCAATGTAGAACATTCACCTTCCAGATCTAAAAGTGAATACTCAAGCGACGGGAGGATCTGGTTTGCTTTTTGAGTAAAATGAGCTTGATGAACATTACTTCCTGCCCAATTGCTGCTGAGATTAGTCCACAACAAATTTGAAAAAAAGGAAAATTTTTTTAAAAATAGGCGCATCACACAACCAGCAATATCAAAAAATCATATCAGTCATTATAACATACAACCAAATTAATTAAAACACTATTTGCACCATATTTTGTCAAAAATCGGTTTGTTTATGTAAATAACAACACATTGCTATTGAGTGAGAATAAAATCTTTACAAGTGACATATTGCAACTAAACATAGTTGCGTTAAGCTGAATATGTCTCTATAATTTTTGTAACTAAAACTAGTTGCTTAATTATGACAAAAATAGACAAACTTAAAAAAAAGATTTTTAAGCAAACCAAACGATTTTAAATGGGATGAGTTAAAAACCTTACTATATGGATTGGGATACGAAGAATATAACGCAGGAAAAACAAGTGGCTCACGTGTTCGTTTTATTCATCAAAATCCCAAGACCAGAGTTGAAATCATATCAAGTTAGGCAAATTATCCAACAATTAAAAAAGGAAGGGCTTTTATGAAAAATATGATGCGATATAAAGGCTACTATGGCTCCGTTAATTTTGATGCTGATGATTTAATATTTTATGGAAAATTAGAATTTATTAATGCCTTAATAAGCTATGAAGGAGAAACAGCCAAAGAAATTAATGCTGCATTTAAAGAGGCCGTTGATGATTATCTTGAGACTTGTACTGTCAGAGCAACTCAACCCGAGAAACCTTTCAAGGGTTCTTTAAATATCAGAATTGGTCGTGAGCTACATGAAAAGGCTGCTCTTATTGCAAAAGAAATTGGGTGCTCAAGTTTAAATGAGTTTATCAAGCAAGCGCTAAATCATGAAATTGAGCGCTTTGCTTAAATTTCCGTACCCATCTATCCGCTCTTTGCTGCGAGACGAGCAAGAAGCATTAACTCGCTTTCAGGTGATAAAGAATCTTTTAATATTTCAGGATGATGCGCCGCTAATGCACTTATCCTGTCTTTCACACTTACCCCGTCTTTTTCAAAAAAGACACTCTCGAGACTCGTCTGATGTTCAATCATAAAACTGAATATTTCTTCACTTTGAGGTTTTTGAGCAATTTGTTCCAAATGTCTTTTCAAGTACCCCTCATCGATTAACCGTTGCATTTTTGTTGAAGGTTCGGCCTTATTACACGAGTCTAAGCCACGCTTATTTCCGCTAAAAGAGGGAAAGAAAGATGCGCTACATCGTGCC
>CAZELP010000013.1:0-50438 GCA_964513205.1 uncultured Legionella sp.
GGTAAAATGAGAAAAGTTGCTTAACCAGGTGTGTGCTTTTGCTTGACCAGGTCACTTTCAGATTATGTCAACGATTGTAACAAATCACTATCGAATGCCAGAAGAATAGTGAGTCAAAAAGGGACATTACCTGTGGATCATTTCCATCCTCTTTTGTTAAAGAGTGCTCATATAATTAATTATGGTATGGAAAAACAAGATAATAAAATGCCAAGCACAAGATTTGGCAAATTGATGGTGTCGATTCACGAAATGATGAAGTCTTTCTCTGAGATGATAACATCCTTTTGGGGTCGAAGGTCGAATGAAAGTCAAGAAAAACTCTTCCGATCTGGCTCGAAAGATGTGGTGAAGACTCAGCTAAGAGGATTTAATGATGCTTTAGAGTCCATAACTCAAGAGCTACATGCATTAAGTCAAGAGAGCAGAAAAAATAGTCCATAGGTAGATGAGCATGTTCGAGCGTACAATCTTGTAGTGTTTGTACGCTCAATCATTTGTTTTGATTGATTTTTTTAAAGTAACGATATGCTCGTAAGCATCATTAATTCGTTCGATTGGGATTTCACCTGAAATGACTTTTGACTCAATGAGGTCAATCAATTTTTCTGGATCTTGTGGGTCTGCTGGAAGATTGTTTCCGAAAATCAACATGTCGGCACCTGCATTGATGGAGAGTACCAAGGCCTCTTCAAGATCGTAGTTTTCACTGATGGCTTTCATTTGCATATCATCTGTGATGATGACGCCATTAAAGCCCAATTGCTGACGTAACAGTTTTGTTAATATTTTATGTGACAGAGTAGCCGGTAACCCCGATTCGTCTAATTGACGATTGACAATATGTGCCGTCATAATCATACCGCATGACGCATCTGAATTCAGTCGCATTTTATAAGGCTGTAATTCGTATGATTTCCAAGTCTTGCTTACATCTACAAAACCAAGGTGTGAGTCTTGAGTTGAGCTTCCATGACCAGGGAAATGTTTGTATGCACATTGAATGTTTTGATTTAAAAAATGGCGAGTATAAATGCCAGCATACTCAGCTACAGTGGTTGCATTGCTAGAAAAACTGCGATCTTTTTTTCCAATGATCGGATTCTTTGGATTAACGTTGACATCAAGTACCGGAGCAAAATTTAAGTTAAAGCCGGCTTCATGTAATGTCGACGCCATAGCGGCTGCAATTGATTCTGCTTCATCAACACTTTTTTTCCCTACTTCTGCTGCAGAGAAGGTGGATGGGAATCCATATTCTGTTTTTAAACGTTCTACTTTCCCACCTTCATAATCGATAGAAATCAATAAGGGCAGTTGCGCACGGTTATGTTTTAAATTTCCTCTACTGGCAAGGTATTGAAGATCATGAGTGAGTAGTTTGACTTGTCTTGGGCTTTCGATATTTTTATTTTTTGTTTGTGTTCGTTTATCATAATCAAACAAAATAACGCCACCAATATTATTTTTTTGAATCGTTTTAACAATGGCCGATTGTGGGTCAACTTTTTTGCCATCAAAACCGATCAGAAGCATTTGACCAATTTTGTCACGCAACGTGACATATGGATACGTATGAGCAAAAAGATTCATTGAACAACAGATACCCATTATAAAAGAAAAAATATACTTCATTTAGGCTCTACATTAGCTTTCATGTATTTAATTTTAACAAAAAAATCAATTTAAATCAATTTGGTTTTTTTTTGATCTTTTATGGCCAATTGGAGTAAAAAACTTCATATGCGTCACCTATTATGATTTTAAGAGGATACGAAGATAAGGGCCATTCCATGTAAAATTATTTTTATCATAGCTGGAGGTTCTGATGTTCATATTTCCTGTTGCGACTTCTGGTGCAAATGTGGTTCCTGGATAAACCAGTGTTGAAGGTCGCACTGTCCATAACGCATTAAGATAAGATGCGATTCGATAACCCGCTTCTACTGAGAGTTGATGTTTTTGTAGTTGATGATAATGGTAGCCTATTCCTAATTTTGTCTCAAATCCTGGAACAATTGTCACTTCGTTCGGAATAGAAAGAGATTGTGCGCCAACGTTTGGATTGAGGCTTGAATAACCTTGGAAATGATCGGCTGCACTAATTCCGCCACAAGTTAATGAGAAAGTAGATTGGCTGATCAACTCAAAATTTTGATATAATCCATACGCCGCATCTATTCCTAATTTTGGACCAACTCCCCAATATTTTGATGTGGTTTTATCAACAAACTTATATCCAGGGTCTGCACGAACTGGGTAGGAAAGACTGGTCGGCGGGAATCCAACATTATTAAAGTAAGTACTCGTTAAAGACTGACTGATTCGGACAAAATCAAGACCTGCTTTAAAGTCTGTGTGGAGCGACGCACCAAAGAGAGTTTGTGTTGTACGGTAAATTTTGTCTACATCTAGACTGATTTTATCAAAGTTAAGCTGATTTGAACCAGTTGCAGATTTGATGCTGAATATTCCAGGGCCCATGTCGTATACGGGCGCGATTGTATAATAGTTGGTTTCTCCATTGGGGTAAGTCGTCAAAAATGTCGGGACATTGGTGGTTGATTTTTGCGTCACATCGAGGTGCATCCAGCTTAATGCAATGGCTTCAGGTGTTTTGAGGGTGTGATACGCAATCCCAATATCAAAGCCAGGAGCGTAATTCATATCGACGATTTTTTCAGACCAAGAAGGATTATACGGTTGTAAACCTGAAATAACGACACCATAAATGGCCGGATAGCCTCGAGTTTGTAGATAAACGAGCTCACCATATGCGTCAAGATTGTCAAGACGTTGCGTTTGGTTTGATATATCCGCAATAGAAAGACCAGAAGCCAATATTCCAGCCCCCAAAAAAGATATCCTTGGTTTCAACGTGCACATCCTTGATGTTGAGAAAAAAGCGATTTATATTCTCATTTTTTTTTAGATTTAACAACATGGTTTGTAAGCAAGTTTTGTCATGCTATTGCGTACCTAACTCTTTTTAAGTTATTTTCAGTTTAGATCTCTTCACAAAGATGCTGGATTAAAATGGATTTTACAATGAAAGGAAAATGCTTTGTTTTGGTTTCTGTGCTTTTCTCACCACTGCTTTATGCCTCACCTCAAAGTTGGAGTCCATTAATTGCACTGAACATCGGTCCTCAATGGGATAGTCCTGGCGAAAAAAATCAGTATTCGGTTGAACAAGGCATTCCTAAAACGTACGCACCCAGCGTGACATCACAAACGTTAATGGGAGGTGAGTTTTTTTTCGGTGGCCAGCATGTTTTAAATGATTGGTCAGATATACAATTGGGAATCGCTGTCGCGATGACTTCTGTCACTTCTTTGTCTGGAGATATTTGGGAAGATGCCGATCCAGATTTTAATAATTATTTTTACGCTTATAAAGTCGCTCCTTTCAGAACCACGGTTTCTGCAAAATGGTTATTTAATGGGTTCGAACAATTGACGCCTTATGTGAATTTAGGGTTGGGTTTGAGCTTTAATCGTTCCTATGGTTATACCATTACGCCTAAAATTTTTGAAGAAGTCGCGTCTCCTCTTTATACGTCGAATGTTCCTGTTGCTTTTGCATATGATGTGGGTTTGGGAGTACAAAAACAAATCAATCCACATGTTCAAGTTGGA
This sequence comes from uncultured Legionella sp., assembly GCA_964513205.1. Taxonomy (GTDB): domain Bacteria; phylum Pseudomonadota; class Gammaproteobacteria; order Legionellales; family Legionellaceae; genus JAGVJT01. The sequence goes on from CAZELP010000013.1 coordinate 3,640, forward strand.
CTCGGTTATGTTTTTTCTGATTGGGGGCAAAGCTCATTGGGGCGAGCCCCTCAACAAACTGCAAATGCGCCATTGTCACTGTCTCATTTGTATATGAATCAGTTGGTTGTGAGTTTAAATTATCTTATCTAAAGGATTAGGAATATGTCACTAAAATCAGTTGTGTTCATTGCTAATTGTCTATTTGCTTGCAGTATATCCGCTGCATCTCATCCTAAATTTTCAATTACACCCACGACCACACCCACATTACAAATACCCGCTCGTACGACTTACGCGCTTTCTTACGAAGTTGTGAATGAAACTAAAACCAATAAGATTTTGACTTTGGTGCCCTTATCTGGTGTTTCTCAAGAAATTTCTGAGGGAACATGTGCCTCACCATTTACATTAGGTCCTCAACAGAGTTGCGTTTTATCTCTTTTGGTGAACGCCAATCGATTTGCCGAAGCTCAAAAATTAGGACCACAAATTTGTGTGGCTAAAAGCATTACAGATGCCACGCCAAGCTTATTTATGTGCTCACAACCAAGTGAGACTAATCTTTTGAAAGCCACCACGCTCGATCCAGACTTTCCTTATGGAGGGACTCCAAGTGGAAATGTTTGTGTCACCTCAGATTATTATGCCACACCGGAAACGATGTTGGGTTCTTGGGCAATGGTCGATGCGGTATCAATGGATTCCGCCGAACATGTTTTGCCTAGTTTTTTAACGCCACAAAATGTAGTGTACGCGGTTGGAACGGCCGCAATAGGAACTGAGCTTGGTTTAGCAAATTGCTCAACTGGATGTAATGATTTAAATGGCTATTGCTTTGCACTCAAGTTTAATGACAAAACCAATTATCCTTATATGATTTTTCAATCAGTCAATATTGGTGCAAATCCGAGTTCCTTTGATGTTTATTTGGCGGGTGGGGGATCGGGGGCTTTTCCTGAGCCATGCGCACAATTTTGGGGCACGGATTCTTCTGTGAATTGGGCAGCACATATTCAGGACTCTTCTTGTGAGACTTATTTTTCTAATTATTCAACAATTAATTCCAATTATTCTGTGACCTTTAACGGGGTCGTGCATTCGGCAAAAGAGACACTGATGAATGCGTGTCAATACGCCTCTGCGGCTGCAACAGGTTTTAATACCCAAAATTTTCAAGATGTGACGGTTATTCCAGTGACGTGTCCTTCGTCTTTGACGCAGATCACAGGTCTTGCAATCCCAAATGACATTACGACCATCGGGAATCAAAAAATACAACCTTTAGGTACGCTCACTGAAGACAGCTTTGCACAAAGTACGATTACAGGTCTAACCACGACACAAATGCAAGATTGTAAAACGCCTTCTTCTGGCTATTGTGGTAACGTGCCGACAAGTGTGACCAACTACGAGGCTTCTATTTCCGCTAGTTTGACAAAACCTTTGCTGACAGGAGCGGCTCCTAGCAATAACTTTTGTCAAACGAATCCTGGATTTTCTGGTGGTTTTTGTACTTGGGATAAAGGAAAATCACAAGCAGGAGGGAGCTATTGCAATGCATCTGAATCCAATTGTTTAAGTTGTGGCAACTATCCTGAATGGTGTGTGTGTAATGGAGGTAATTTAGCGGGTTGTACAGCGTAATGCGCGCCTATTTTTGTTGTTTTTCGAATTAATTTTTGACAAAATGTAGGTCATATTTGTTTTATTAAGAAAATTGTGTCTTTCAAAAAATCCCAAGAATTAGGTGATTTTATTTTGTCACCTTTTTATATTGGTACTTTAAAATGTCCAAATCGGCTCATTCAAGGCCCATTAGCGGGTGTAAGTGCCGCACCATTTAGACGTTTATTTCATGCATATGCCGCCCCGGCTTATGCGGTGACGGAGATGATCTCCGCTCAAGATGTGTTAACAAGACATACACCTGAATCTCGTTATCTTTATCGAGCACCTGAAGAAGAGCGTCTTGCTTATCAATTGGCTGGCTCAGATCCAGAGGTGTTGGCAAATGCCGCCAGTCAGTTAGAGCAAATGGGGGCAACTTTGATTGACCTCAATTGTGGTTGTCCAAAAAGTAAAATACGTAAAAAAAGAGCGGGCAGTGCTTTGATGGATAATCCCGAACTTTTGTTGGAAATTGTTCGTCGTGTTCGCGATCAGATCGCCATTCCTTTTACTGTAAAATTGAGAATTTATGGGACAGAAAGAGATGAAGAATTGGCTGAAAAATTAGCGAATATTGGTGTGGACGCATTGATTATTCATGGACGTCGCTGGCATGATGATTATGATGTTGCTTGCAATTTTTCCAAAATTGCAGCAATTAAACAAACGGTCGACATTCCCATTATTGCCAACGGGGATATTGCGGATAAAGCTTCTTTAGAACTGGCTGTTATGGAAACTAAAGCAGACGCGTATATGATTGCTCGAGCAGGATGCGGACGTCCTTGGCTTTATCAGCATCTTTTAAACAATACACTGCCGAATTTAGCTTTTGAAGATTGTCTTAGAAATTTTTTATTGCATTTTGATGATTTATGTCGTCTTGAGTCAGAATATCGTGCGGTGATACAAAGCCGTACTTTTGTGCGTTATTATTTTCGTCATCTGTTCTCTAAAGAGCAATTACAATTGTTTTATGGTTTGAATACGCGATGTGAAATAGCGCGTTTTTTACATCAACTCAAAATGTGATGAACGTTTATTTGCACGGCAGATTACTTTACAATGCACTCTATTGTAACGTTCGCTTGGTGAGTTGAAAGATGTATTCTGGGATCACTTCTGGTCTTTTTGATGTAGTATTTGTTGAAAAGCGAAAAGATTTAATCGTTTACGCTGTGCGCTTATCTTCTAGTTTGCTGAAGGATTTGAAAATCGGTGCAAGTGTTTCAGTCGATGGAGTTTGTCAAACGGTTGTCTCAATCGACGCTGAAGAAGTCACTTTCCATGCGATAGGTGAAACTTTGGCTTGCACCACCTTGTGCGATCTTTACGTTGGGCGCCGAGTCAGTATTGAGCGTAGTTTGCGATATGGTGATGAGATGGGTGGACACGAAGTTGCGGGCCATGTCATTGGCACAGCACGAATTGCCTCGATTGACATAACGAATGAAACTAGAACCTTAAAACTAGCGTGTCCTGCCGAGTGGATGAAGTTTATTTTACCAAAAGGTTTTATTGCCATAGATGGTTCGAGCCTTACTGTGGGCGAAGTTTTCCCCGATGGCGGATTTACAATACACCTAATTCCAGAAACTTTGCGACTGACCAATTTTTCAGATAAATGTGTAGGAGACGAAGTCAATATTGAGCTTGATCATCGCACGCAAGCGATTGTCATGACCGTTGAACGTGTGCTGGCAACGTCTAAGGATCAGAATTTTTAAATCCTTCCAAATAAAGAGCGTGTTCTCGTTGAGCGGCTGACAAAACCTCAGATTTTTCATGTGTACAAAATTCAGCTACTTCTTTTGTTTTTTATTTGTAAAAAAGCGATAGATCTCGTGAAAGAAAATAACACCTGAAGTCATTAAAAGAGGCGTTAACATAGTGCGAGGGGGCAATGGAGTCAGCGCGAATAGGGTGATAAAAATTGAAAGCCATAATAATCGTTGTTGCTTTAACAGCACATGGGTCGGGCGGATTATATAAAAATAGGGAAGTATGACCGCGTAATAAAAAATATTGCGCGACAAACCATAGACGAAGAAATTTCGACTTTGTCTTGTTTGATTGTCTTTCTCCGGATCGACAGAGAAAAATCGTGTCCCTTTAAATCCTGCATAATTAAGGCCATGATCGGCAAATCGGCTGTTTGCTTTACGATTTTCTGGTGCAATGATTTGTAGAAGATGCCAATCTTTTTTCCAATACCCCAGTCTTGAAACGGGATCTTTTTCTTGTCTTTGAATAAAAACAGATGGCTTGATTGTCAAATTATCCCAACGGTCTTCTTTTGAATGTTTTTTGTATAAACCCGCAGGATTGAGTGCGTCTACTCTTGATAATCGATCTCCCATATCAACTGCAAGTAACAAAGACATAGAGCCACCCAGACTAACGCCGCAGACGTGAGGGGGATTGAGCTGTTCATCCATCCATTTTAACAGGGATGAACGTCCGCTTTTATAGAGCATTTCACCTACTGTTCTAAATGAATTCATGTCTGTACGAAGCTGTGTGCGTAGGCCTTGTCCTTGTGGATAAGTTGTTCCCATAAAAATGAGATGGGGTCTTGCATTGAGATGAGATAAAGGTTCTAGACCATAGGCGAAAACACGGTCATTTTTCTGCATAAAATATTGTTCGAAACGATTGATGGGAGTTAATTCAATGGCGGTGATTTTGTATTCGACAAGCGTCCATTGATTGTTGAAATATTCGGGAATTTTCAATGATTCATACGGATTTGGATCAAAAAATGGAAAAAAACACAGACAGTTACTGAGGTAAAATTCAATTTGTCGGTGCTCTTGTTCAGTAAATGATTTTTTTTGAATTTGCTCGAAAACATGTACTAATCCTTCTTGGAAAACCAAGCGAGCATATTTTAAAAGCTCAGTATCTCGATTGATAAAAACAGCACGTAATGCGCGAGCAGAAACTAAATTTCCCCAAGTTCCTTTTTTAGGCCATCCCATCATTAAAACAGAAAGTGCGTGTTTTGCGATAGAAATTGGATCGTCTGAGTTTGGATCGAAAGAGGTCTGTTGTTCGGGGAAAAAATTGAGTTCAAGTCCACCGGCAAAGGGTTCTGTTTCTTCTATAGGATTGGAGTATGCTTGCATGGGATTCAGATGAAAAAGGGCTATAGTCAGTATAGCGCGATTCTCTATAAGTGAAACATTTTTCGGATAATCCAGTCCAATGCTCGAGTTGGGAGTATGCGTTTGAGTACCATGAAAAGATAAGTTGGAAAAGTGACAGGATATTTTGCGCGTGGTCTGCTGGATTCAATGGCATGGATCAGTTTTTTCGTTACGGCATCTGGTGATTGCGTAAAAGGTCGATTTTTGTGTGTTTCTTGTTCGATGCGTTCTGACTCGTATTGTGTTTTAAAACGACTATGTTCAATGTCTAAAGCCTGTGTTGAGCGATCGACGGCATTTTGACGAAACTGACTTTCAATGGGGCCTGGTTGTATGCAAGAGACATGAATGTTTGTATTTTTTAATTCGATTCTTAATGTATCAGCAAGACTCTCTACAGCATGTTTTGAGGCATTATACGCACCTCTAAAAGGCATGCTGATAAATCCTAACACAGAGCTGATGTGGATAATACGTCCTTGTCCTTGGGTTTGCATGACGGGTATGGCCAGTCTTGAAAGCTCCATGAGGCCAAATACGTTTGTTTCGAATTGTTCTCGTAAACGAGCAATGGGTAAATCTTCAAGCGCGCCAGCTTGGCCATACCCTGCATTGTTAATCAGTACATCGAGTTTTCCTTCTGTTTTTTGAAGTAGGTGGTCAAATCCTTCATAGATAGAGGCAGTATCAGACACATCCATTAAAATGGTGTCTAAACCGAGCGATTGCAGTCGTTCAACATCGGCATGTTTTCGGCAAGAGGCAATCACACGGTGCCCTCGAATCGTCAGTTTGAGCGCTGCATTTAATCCAATACCGCTTGAACAGCCTGTGATAAAAATAATTTTGGGTTTAAACGGTTCATTCATTGTCGTACTCCAGTGTCTGCTCAAGCTTTGACAACAGTGTTTCAGTGTGAATTTCGCCTGCATGTGTGAGATCTTTTAATTCGGTGCCCTTTGGGGAAATGAAAATCAAAGTTGGGGGCGCTATGACATGGTAATGTTCGTTGAGTGCTCTTGTTTCTGCATTGTCCTCCGTGATATCGACACGGATGATTTGAAATGCGCTTAATTGAGCTTGAATTTTGGGATTGGTTCGTAAATCTTCTTCAATTACTTTACAAGAACGGCACCAGTCTGCATAAAAGTCAATTAAGACGGCTTTTTGGTGGGTTTTAGATTCTTCTAGCAATGCATTCAATTCGTTAAGCGAGTGAACGGTTGTGGTGGGTGTAGCGGTTTCAACAGCTGAAAGAGGGGTCCAAGGATTGGTATGTCCTTGGCTTGCACCAACTAAAATACAAAGGCCATGGATAAAAATTACGATTGCGAAAACGCGCTTTAGTTTTAAAAGATTTGTCTGAGAGGGACTAAATATTCCCAAATAAAGCGCGGAAAACAAGAAAAGTGTTGCCCATAAAAACATCGTGATTAGGGGAGGGGTAATTCTACTGCTCAAATCAATTGCTACACCCACTAAAATGAGACCAAAGAAACCTTTGACTTGATTCATCCATGTTCCTTTATTGGGAAGAAGTCGGCCAAGAGAAGTTCCAATTAGAAGAAGAGGCGTTCCCATTCCAATTCCAAGCATAAAAAGCGCAAGCATTCCCAGAAATAAGTGACCTGTTTCTGCAATGTAGCTTAATGCGCCAATTAAGGGCGCAGTCACGCAAGGAGATAAAATAAGAGTTGATAAACAGCCCATTATCAAGGCGTTGATATAATGACCATGAGCTTGCTGATAACTGAGTGTTGCAAGTTTAGACTGAAGTTTCGTGGGCAATCTAATTTCGAATAATCCAAACATAGAGAGTGCCAGCACAAAGAACAAAGCGCTAAGTGAACCTATGGCAAATGGTGTTTGCAAAGCTGCTTGTATATTTTTTCCAACCAAAGCAATTACAAGACCAATGACCGCATAAGTGGTTGACATACTGAGAACATAAGTGAGAGATAGTCCAAATGCATGCCGAGTAGAGCTTTGATTGCGTTGTCCAACAATAATGCTTGAAAGAACAGGGATCATGGGTAATACGCATGGTGTAAAAGACAGCAATAGGCCCAAAATATAAAAAATCAGGAGTGTCAAAATAAAAGATGTTTCAAATGGGTGTTCAAGCCATTTTTTTAAAGAGGAGGATGGTTGTACGTGTTCATATTTTTCTTCAAGAGCGACTTTTTCTAATTCAAATTCAGAGTTTAGGGTAAGTTGGAGTGTAACGGTTTCAGGAGGATAACAATAGCCGTCATCAGCACATCCTTGGTAGGCAATATGAATGAATGTTTCACCTGCATGGGTTCCAATGAGTCGTGCTGGTATAGACAATTTTTCGCGATACACTTCAAACACTCGTCCCTTAGGGTCTCGTTTTTCTATCGCTTGAGGTAAAGACAGAGGGGTAAACTCTGCAAATTGTGCTGTTGTTGCAGGTTCGATGAGTCGAATGCTTTTTTTGTATAGGAAGAAGCCAGACTTGATTTTCCAATGCAACAGAATTGTGTTGGGATCATGTCGTTGGGCTTGAAATTTAAAAACACTCGAAGCAGATGGAGGGGGGGGATTCGCCCAAACAAAAGAGGCCAACAACAAGCAGACAAATCCTATCCATGCTTTCACAATAGCACTCCATCTTGAATAAGTGCCTCTCGTAGTGTTTGAGAGGCAAGACCTCTGTGGCTGATTTTGTTTTTTACGGCGATAGGCAGTTGAGCGGCGGTACAACCATGGCTGTCAACATAAAAAATAGGATCATAACCAAAGCCTTCTGTGCCTTTCATCGTGCGTTCAATTCGGCCTCGCCAAATACCGGTTGCAATGAGCGGTGTAGGATCTTCTGCATGGCGTAAAAGGGCCAGAGCACAATAAAAATAGGCGTCTCTCTCTTGATTTTCTAGAGACTCCATTGCTGAGAGCAATGCTTCAATATTGTCTTTGTCTCGAGCATTTGGACCGGCATAACGGGCAGAATGGACGCCAGGCTTTCCCAAAAGCGCAGGAACGACGAGACCTGAGTCGTCAGCAAGAGCTGGCAATTTTGAAATAAGACAAGCGTGACGTGCCTTTAAAAGCGCATTCTCAATAAAGGTGCTGCCTTTTTCTTCTATATCGGGAAGCGCAATGTCGTGTTGAGAAAGGCAGGAGATAGGCGATAAAAGAGCGCGAAGCTCTTTTATTTTTCCCTCATTGTGCGTTGCCAAAAAAAGCGCTTTCATTTGCCCACACCTCTAACAATGTTTCGCTAAAGGCTCGATGACCATTTTTTTAAGTCCCAGTTTTTCAAACAGTGTATTGTCTTTTTCGGGTGTTGGGTTTTTGGTGATTAAAAGTTTTTCTCCAAAATGGATGGAGTTTGCACCAGCAAAAAAGCACAACGCTTGAAATTCTTCAGACATTTGCTCGCGACCGGCAGAAAGTCGAACGTAAGTTTTGGGCATGAGAATACGCGCGAGTGCGACAATTCGGACAAATTCAAACGTGTCGACGCCTTGATGTGATTCTAAAGGCGTTCCAGGAATGGGGATGAGTTTGTTGATGGGCAATGATTCTGGTGGTTCTTCAAGATTAGCCAACAAGATAAGCATACTGATTCTATCTTGAGTGGTTTCACCGAGACCTAGAATACCGCCGCTACAGACTTTAACACCTGATTCTCTTACTTTTTGTAACGTATCCAGTCGGTCCTGAAATGTTCGAGTACTGATAATTTCTTGATAGTATTCTGGTGAAGTATCCACGTTATGGTTATAGTAATCCAAGCCTGCTTCTTTGAGTTTTTCGGCTTGCGAGTCTTTTAAAAGACCGAGTGTCACGCAAGTTTCCATACCAAGTTTTTTGACTTCAGTCACCATCTTGCAGACGGTGTCCAAATCTTTTTCGCGAGGACCTCTCCAGGCGGCACCCATGCAAAAACGAGTGCTCCCCATCGATTTTGCTCGTGCGGCTGCTTCAACAACCGCATCAATTTCCATGAGCGGCTCTTTTTGCAGTCCTGTGTTATAATGTGCGGATTGAGGACAATATGCACAATCCTCGGGGCAAAGTCCTGTTTTAATATTCAAGAGTGTGCTAGTCTGAACGGTGTTTGGTTCAAAATGATCGCGGTGCGTTGTATGCGCACGATAAAGCAAGTCATTAAAAGGAAGATCGTAGAGCGCTTCTGCTTCTTCGAGAGTCCAAACTTTTTGTTCTGTCATGTGCCACCTTTACAATTGAGTTAACTATGTTTGCGTGTTATCAGGAACACTGCGAAAATCTGCAGCGTACAGGAAATTATCGTCAATTGCCAGTCGAGTCGTTGAATTCCTCTATACAACTTGATTTCTCGAGTAATGATTATCTGAATCTTAGTCGTCATCCACAAGTGCTTCAAGCGGGCATTGAAGCTGCACGTACTTATGGTCAAGGCTCAACAGGCTCCAGACTACTTTCTGGTCATCATCCTATTTTTACTGATTTTGAGCGTCAAATTGCAAAAGATAAAAAAACCGAGCGCGCTCTGCTTTTTAGCAGCGGATTTCAAGCCAATTTAGCCGTGCTTTCAAGTTTATTAAATCCCAAAGTTTTGAAGCAGAAACCACTGGTATTTTTCGATAAACTGAATCACGCTAGTCTTTATCAAGCTGTTTTTCTCAGTCAGGCGACACTTATTCGATATCGACATTTAGACTACGATGACCTGTCTTCTTGTTTGAATGCCTACGCAGGATATGACGGTCCAAAATTTATTGTGACGGAAACACTTTTTGGAATGGATGGCGATGTGGTACCGCTTGATCGCATCATGATGCTGGCTCGAGAACATGGTGCATTTGTGTATTTAGATGAAGCGCATGCCGTGGGTCTTTTGGGTGAAAAGGGTTACGGACTTTCTACCTCGATTGCACATGATGTGCCTTGTCTTGTGATGGGCACTTTAAGTAAAGCGATTGGTTCTTCGGGTGCTTATGTCGCTGGCAGTGCCAGTCTTATAGATTATGTGATGAATACTGCGACAGGATTCATTTTTTCAACTGCTCCTTCGCCTTTTGTGATAGGGGCGGCCTTTGAGGCATGGACGTTGATACCCTCTTTTTCAGAAATACGCAAAACATGGTTTGAACTGGCGGAACATTTTCGTTTGTTATTGCAACGCCGAGGTTTTAATGTCGGGACGTCGACAACACCCATTATTCCATTGATTATGGGAAGTGTTGAAAAAGCATGTGATCTGCAGCTGCATTTACAGGCTTTAGGAATTCGCACGTCGTTGATTCGTCGTCCGACTGTTCCTCCTAAAGGTGAACGCATTCGAATTGCTTTGAATGTAGCGCATACCATGACTGACATCCAATTTTTCTTAAGTGCACTCACATGAAAAAAAATTATTATATTTTTTGTCATGGCTTTGGGTTTGATTCAAGTTTCTGGGATCCTTTAAAGCCTTACTTTGAAAATGAACAAACTTTTTATTGTGATCTTGGCTATTTTGGAGAGAAGCGATTTCCAACGGAGATTTTAATCGATAAATTCAATTATATTGCAATTGGGCATTCATTCGGCTTGATTGAGTTGTTGAATTTACCCATTCCATGGTCATGTGCTTTAGGCTTGCATGGATTTATTTATTTTTTAGGGTACGATTTGGGATTGAATCAAATTCGCTTAAAGGAATGGCGAGCATTGAGAACACAATTAAAGCGCGCACCACGTCCAACTTTGGAGCTGTTTTATCAACGTGTGGGTGTGTCAAATTGGCCAGATCTTATGTCAATCAATCAGGCACGATTGCTGGTCGATTTAGAGCGGTTGATTCTTCCACCAATGCATGCGTTACCTAAAAAAATTGCTTTTTTAACCACCCGAAATGACACAATTGTTCCGGATTGTCTGGTTCAAGACAACCTCAACGTGCATCCTCAAATACAGCTGCATCATTTTCACGAAGGAATGCATGCATTGGGGCATTTATTTCCTGAGGATGTCAACACGTGGTGTCGTCAATTTTTGAGCGCTAAAAACTGACGGCAGCTGTTTGTTTGCCCCATCAAAACTTGATGACAGCAGAAAATTGCCCGACCAATGTATTGAATTGATTCTGATACGTTTGACGTGCTGGCGGGGTAATATAATTTCCAACACTGGTGTTTGACGCATAAAGATTATAGATCATGTCTAGTCTTGTCATTAAATGAGTGGTCAATGTCGTGGTTAATCCAAAACCAGTTTGAAATCCACTGTTGTTGAAGTTTGAGGACATGATGCCGTATACACCATTGTCTGCGATTGAAAAATGTCCATTGACATATCCTAAAATGAGGTGAGCAGTTGCATCTTCATTAAACCGATATTTGGGGAGCAATCGAAGACCGATATCATATTGTTGATTCATGGTGTAGCGAGAGGGGGTATGACCAATCGATGTCTGTGCGCCAATTGCATCAGCAAAAAATTCTAAAGCAAGTGTTGTTTGAGCGCCAAAAGCATAGTCGTAACCAATAAAACCACCGCCTAAAATACCCAGTGAACCGAGTTCGTGTTTTTCTGGAAAAAGGGTATGTGATTCATTGTCAAATAGATTTTCTAATCCAATATTTCCTGCAATATAGAAACCGTTATCGTAGATTGGAGAAAGGTTGTCATCACCAAGAGTGCCTGCCTGCGTCAGCGGCGAAACCAGCATCCATAATCCGATGTAGTTTCTAAGAAAAGAGATTCGCATGATGTCATCCTAAATTAAAAAGAAAATGCATAAACTAAAGCCAAATCAGCTTCAAGTGTGGATAAGTTATTTTGGTAAACTTGATAACCTGAGGTTGTGCGTCCGTATGTTGTTTGTAGGCCATAATAACTATAAATTAAATCAAATCGTAACGATAAAGGCGCGCTCAATTCAGTTTTGACGCCTAATCCTGCTTGCAGCCCATTTTCGAAAAAAGTATCGTTTACGTAGCCATAATTTCCATTGTCTTGAATTTGAAATTGAGCAGCGCTATATCCGATATTCAGATATCCCTGTAAGTGAGGAGTAATCAAATAACCAGGAAGAAGTCGAACGCCGAGATTATAAGCCAAATCAACCTGATATTCGGGTCTTGTGCCATAATTTTGGATCGCCGTTGCATTGGCACTGACTCCATTTGCAAATCCTTCGATATCAATAAAGATTCTGTCTGTGAGCGTTTTTGCATACCCGACAAAACCACCTCCTAATATTCCTGTCGCACTTAACCGATGAGACGAAGGTGAGGGCATCAGAGAAGATTCTTTATCGGCAAGTCCCAAAATACCAATATTTCCACCGAGATAGCCATAGTCATAAGTATATGGCATCTCTTGGCCCATGCTTCCGGCATAAAGTAGGCTCATATTCGTGGAAAGCAAGCATAAAAAAAATGCCTTGATGGAGCGATTCATGGGGGTCCTTTTAAAGCAAAATCCATATATGACGTATATTGTGCATCTTATTTTGAGTCTGTCAATTATGAATTTTGTATTGAGCCTGTTTCCCAAAATCGCGCTATTTAAGCTAAAATTTCAGTCGAGTGCGAGCGATCATGAGTTTCTACATCATGATGTTCTAGCATACGGTGAATAATTTTATCCGCCTGAATGATATAGGTTTCACTTTCAATCGCGGCTTTAATGAGCGCGATACGAGTTTCCCAGGCCAAGTTTGTTTGCAAGACCTGGGTATAGAGTTCACCGAGTTCAAACAGTAGTGTTGCTTGTGTGGCTCGATTGATTTTGTTCATCATTTTCCTTTGCATCCAGCGATGTCCTGTTATCGGCAGCGTTTTGCATTACTTTAGATCTTTCGAATAAATTAAATTGAGATTGTTGAGACATGCATCTTTTTTCACGTTGTGCGAGATTGGATAAGAATTTCTCTTGCAAATCCTTGAAATAAACGCTTTGAGAGCCGACTTCTTCAAGAAGTACTTGATATAACATCGTGGTTCTCAGAAAAGCATGTAATTTGAGCGAACCTTCTTTGAGCATGGGAATCATGTAACGAGCAAAAAGTGGTTTCAAACTTTTAATCCGGATTAGATCGCCAATAGACTGCGTTTTTTTGATACAGTAATCACGAAAATAATATTCGTTTTGATAAATCACAATTGAGGCGCCTTGATCGCCTTTGATCGGCTGAACGTCATTGATATTTTTTTTATTTTTGCAGTAAAAAATATTCAATTGGCCTAATAGCACATCGAAACAAGGGCCTTTTTCATATTGAGTTCTGGTTTTTTTAAAATAAAAGCGAGCTTCTGTTTTTTTTCCGAGTAACTCGGCTGTACATCCAGCAAAGTAGAGCAAACTGGTCAGAGAGATGTTCTCTTTGAAGTAAGTCTCCATATGGTTTTTCTGAGCGCCTTCAAAGCGTGCAATGAGGTCACGAATATGGCTATATGCTTCATCATATCGTTTTTTATTAAAGCAGAGGCCAAACATTTTAAACAAAGCGTCTTCTTCGGCAGTTTTTTCTTGGATGAGCGTCTGATACATACATTCAGCTTCTGCAATGTGAGATAACGCTTCTTTCCTGTAGGTTGTGGCCGTTTCAATATGATACATGGCTTGATTTTTGTGATGTTGAGCCAATTGTGTATGTTCTTGCGCCAGTTTTTGGCTGGTAAGGTCAATCAATTCACTATGCGATTCAGCTGTTTCGGCATGTTTTTTTGCCAACTCGGCATGCTCGTCAATAATGCTCTCATAATTCCCGGCCAATTGAGCATGCGCTTCTGCAAGCAACCATTTTGCACTCAAATGATTTTTGTTGTACGCCAATACCTCTTTAAGATGGATAATTGCGCTGTCGTATTGAACTTTTTTAATCTCACCCAATTGAACTTTATTTTCAGAGTTCGACATCATGAGATTGGTCACTTGGCCCATGTGAAACGCTTTTGCACAGAAATAATAAATCTCAGCTAAAGTGTAAGTTGGATCTTCTTTTTTAGGATGATAAGGAAGTACTTCTATTTCTATCGATATAGCGGCATTTTCTAAGTTTTTTAAATCAATATGTATAGAAACCTCATTTTTATAAACGGTCTGTGTATAGTACCCATTGTTTTCTGTTTGGAATAGGGTAAATTCCAAAGCCAATTTTTCATAAAGCACTCGTGCTTTAAAAATTTGATCCAGAGGAAATTCCGATAGAAGCGGTTTTGTCATGGATACGGCTTGTTTCATTTCATCGACAGATGCATTTTGGTTTTTTCGGATTTTGATGATGTCGGCGAGCTTCTCTTCTCTTCGCTGAATATCATCGGCAATTCTTTTACGCCAATATTCAATATTAGATTGTTGTTCTTGGTGTGGCATCAAATAATTGAGCGTGTATTCTATGCTCGGATAATCTCGAGTGACATACAGTAGTTCGATAATTTTCAGACAAACGGCAGCAGAGGTTCGATAGGGTGTTAACATTTGAACTGCCGACTCTATTTTCTCATCTTCTTTCAAAAACTCGGCCATCAGCATGCGCTGGGACGCGCATGACAATCCTTGATGTTCGAGAAAGGAAAAAGCTTTATCTATAAAAGTCCATGCTTGAGGGCATTTTTTCTTTTGTTCTGCAGTTTGCAATGCTCTTTTAAGTTTTTGGATTTCCTGATGGAGAGCGTTTGGTGTTTCTATTTTTTCACAACTCAGTTGAATGGTTTCAAGAGTCCATCGTCGTCGATATAAAGTAAGCGACTTTTCAAGGCACATCGTCAATTCTTTTTGTACATCTTGAATATCAAGATCGACGGTTCCTGCCAACACGCTGCTTTCTTCAGATGTTTTTTGATCGAGCTTATGAAAAAGTACATGCAAATGAGGAATCGTTGAGCTGGTTTTATGCAGCGTCTCAAGATCGTGCGCTGATAAAGGTTTGATTCCTCTTTGTAGTGGTAGTGTGAAGGTGGAAAAGGAAATGTGATTGTAATTAAATAAACGTTTATAAGGACGAAATGCAGGTTGTTGAATTAAAAACTTCTCAAATTCATGGGCTGAAAGTTCATTCTTGTCTTGAAAAGCCAATGCAATGAAACGCACAAGTGCATCATGATGACCAGAATTGGGATGCATGAAGGCAAATTCTTGTAGCAATATTTTGGTTTCAGATGAACATTTTTTCGCATGACTTGCGAGCTCAGCTGCGCTGAGTTTTTTTCTCAGAAAATAATACAGTTGATCTTGCCATAACAGTTTAAGCGGTTGTGGTAATGTTTGCGCTTGAGCTCCGTACCATCGAATTAACGCTTCAATATTGTGGTTGTCGTTATGAAATTGTCGTATCGATTCTGAAAAGGCGAAACTTGCAATTGGCTCATAACTTTCAAATTGAGAAATCTCATCTTTGGATTTTTTAGCCCGAGTAATAAAATAAAGGCGAGCCAGTAGCAACTGCATTTCAATGAATACTTGGCGTTCTTTGGAGGATTCTGAGTGTAATAATTTTGACGTTTTTTCAATTTTTAAAACAATCGATGTTTGATCGGCATTCTTTAATCCCGTCAATTCTGAAAATATTTGTTCAAAAATCGCTTTTTCGTAGTGGCCTTGAATTGCTTTTCCGCAAGCATAGACGGCCATTTTTTTGAGTGAAGGCGCGTTTTCTTGAGCGGATGTTTTGGTTTTGAGGAAATGTTTGTAGACTGTGTATGGATTTAATGTAGATTGATTTTTAAAGCTGCCTAGTATTTGATGCGTTTCTTTCAGAAAAGAAGAAAATGATTCGTCTTCTAAAAGGGTATGGTGTTCGGTAATGGCGTCTTGTAACTCATCCAAATATTTCCAAGTGAATCTTTGATCGATTTCATTAAATTGAGTCCAACGAAATCCCTGCAATGTTTTTTGAAGATGCTGTAATGTCGTCTTGATCATATCTTTTTCTTTGGAAAGAAGCGCTTTTAGCGCATCTTGATGTGCATTTTCAAATGCTTGGAATTTCATGTGTGCCTCATTGTTTATCAAAATCGGCCAGTGTATTATAATAAAAAAATTATCGCAATCAGCTCATTTAATAAACAGCAAAAAATACTAGGGGTTTTTCATGTCAACGTCACACGAATTATTTCAACGAGCGCAACACAGTATCCCCGGGGGAGTGAATTCTCCTGTTCGTGCATTCAAGGGCGTTGGTGGAGAGCCACTTTTTATTGAACGTGGAGAAGGGCCTTATTTGTACGATGTGGAAGGGCGATCATACATCGATTACGTTGGGTCATGGGGGCCTCTTATTTTGGGGCATGCTCACCCGACTGTTGTAAAAGCGGTTGCAGATGCTTTGCCGCGCGGCATGAGCTTTGGGGCACCGACAGAAATTGAAATCCAGTTGGCAGAAAAAGTCATTCAATTGATGCCTGCAATTGAAAAAATTCGGATGGTCAGCTCAGGAACAGAGGCGACTATGACCGCAATCCGACTGGCACGTGGCTTCACGGAAAAAAAGAAGCTCATTAAATTTGAAGGATGTTATCATGGTCATAGTGATAGTTTACTCGTCAAAGCAGGTTCAGGTCTTTTGACATTGGGAATTCCGTCTTGTCTTGGTATTTTACCGGGTCTTGCTGAACATACATTGACGGCGCCATTTAATCACATTGAAAAAACAAAGGCACTTTTCGCGCAGTATCCAGAAGATATCGCCGCCGTGATTGTAGAGCCAATTGCTGGAAACATGGGGTTTGTTATGCCATCCCCCACTTTTTTACAAGAATTACGCGAGTTGTGTGATCACCACGGAACTTTGTTGATTTTTGACGAAGTGATGACTGGGTTTCGCGTTGCTTTAGGGGGCGCGCAGTCTATCTATGGAGTAAGCCCGGATCTAACGACTTTAGGGAAAGTCATTGGAGGAGGGATGCCGGTAGGAGCCATCGGTGGGCGTGCGGATATCATGGATAAATTGGCTCCTTTGGGTGGTGTGTATCAGGCGGGAACTTTGTCTGGGAATCCATTGGCAATGGCAGCAGGTCTTGCAACGTTGACAGAAATTGAAAAACCAGGATTTTTTGATGCATTGAATCAGACCACACGTATGCTGGTTGATGGGTTGTGTGAGCGTGCTGTTCATCTTGGTGTTCCTTTTGTTGCAGATGGTATTGGCGGGATGTTTGGTTTCTTCTTTAAAAAATCGGGAATGCCTCAAAATTATGAAGAGGCCGCATCGTCAGATGATGCTTTGTTCAAGCGTTTTTATCATGAGATGTTAAAGGAAGGAGTCTATCTTGCTCCTTCTTCTTTTGAAGCAGGGTTTGTTTCTGCTGCTCATCAGTCGATTCATATTGAGAAAACTTTAGTTGCTTTTGAACAGGCGTTGCAACGAGCAATGCATGAGTAAACGTTTTGAACCCATTTCAACAGCTCATCTTTCTTGGAAGGATGGATTGCCTTATGCGCATGATTTTGAAGACATTTATTTTTCTCAGTCAGGCAAAGAAGAATCACTTCATGTTTTTATTGAGGGAAGTCGTCTGAGAGGGCGGTTGTCGGCATTTAATCCGTCTGATGAGAACTGGCCTCATTTTGTGATTGCTGAAACAGGATTTGGAACCGGACTTAATTTTTTATTGACCATGCAGATTTTTCAAGAGTGTGCACAAGCAGGTGCTCAGTTGCACTATTTCTCTGTTGAAAAGCATCCATTGACCGCGGTAGATCTTGCTGATGTGGTTAAACTTTGGCCCTCTCTTGGTTTAGAGGCTGAGATGCTTTTAACGCATTATCCCGAAATTTATACGCCAGGGTTTCATCATTGTGAATTTCATAATCGCAATGTTTATCTAAATTTGATGTTCGGTGATGCATGCCACATGCTTGAGCAGCTTCTGTTGACCAAGGACAGTTTTTTTGAAAAATTTTGTCGTGATTGGTTTGTGGATGCGTGGTTTTTAGATGGATTTTCACCCAGTAAAAATGAGCAAATGTGGTCTGATGAATTACTTAGAACAATTGCGCTTTTATCCCGAAAAGGAACGACAGTAGCAACTTTTACGTCAGCAGGTTGGGTGAGGCGAGGTTTAAGTGCGGTTGGATTTCAAGTTGAAAAATGCAAAGGATTTGGTCAAAAAAAAGAAATGTCAGTGGGCGTGTTTGCTGAGCATATGGCCTGCTCTGTAAAACCTGTTACACCTTGGCATATTACAAAATTCTCCGTTTCAAATAAAAAGGCAATCGTGCTGGGCGCTGGTTTGTCTGGGTGTTTTGTCGCTCATGAACTTGCCAAACTTGGATGGGAAATTACGCTTGTTGATGAGCGTGCACATGAGGCGTTGCAGGCATCCAATAATCCTCAAGCGGTGCTTTATCCCAATTTATCGATTTATGATGCCCCTTTAACCGATTTTATGTTGCATGCCTATACACATGCGCTACGTACTTACACACCTTGGATTAAATCCGGATTGATCGAAGGTGAGCTTTCTGGTGTGTTGCAGCTGGGGGCGGATCATGATGTGTTGACTTATTTGGCTTCTCTAGAAGGTTGGTTGTCTGCTTACCCCCTTTTAGGACAGTTGGTGAATGCCGAGGAGGCAAGCAATTTAACTGGTGTGTGTTGTCATGCCCCGGGACTTTTTTTACCTCGCTCAGGTTGGATCAACATGAAGTCCTTGTGCGCTTTTTTGATTGATTCGCCACGTATCCATCGAGTTTTTAATAAAAAAATTGACGTGATAGAAAATCTTGAAGGCGGTTGGCAGGTTGGTGAATCTCATGCTCCTGTGCTTGTCGTTGCGGCAGGGCATATGTCATCTCATTTTGCACCTACTCGCGCATGTGATTTATTTGCTTTTAAAGGACAAATGACAGGGATTGAACCGGCATCATGGAGTCAAACATTGAAAATTCCATTGTGTGCAGAGGGGCATGTCACGCCTTTAAACAATGGATTACATTGGGTCGGGGCGACTTATCATCAAGGCAATACCGATATGGACTGTTCAAGTGAAGATGATCGGGCCAATATATTACGTTATCAACAGATGGGTGAATCTCAAACGCCTGTTCGAGTCCTTCAGCATTGGAGTGGTATTCGCGCTTCAAGCCGAGATCATCTCCCATGGGTTGGTGCTGTGTCAAAGGTTGATTTATGGCAATCCACTTTTGATGGTTTGAAAAAAAATCGGTTGCGTTTTATTCCTCGATTGGCTTCTTTTTATGATGGATTATTTTTATGTGCGGGATTTGGTTCGAGAGGACTGACGACGATTCCGTGGGCCGCCACTTATCTTGCCGCTCTAATTGATAACAAACCATTCCCTTGTGCTCGTAAAATGGCTCAGTCTTTGTCACCGGCGCGTGTCGGTTTTCGTGATTTTTTGTCTTAGCCGCGGTGCGCATCCCAATACGCTTGGGCGGTGTTATGAAGCAACATGCAAATGGTCATGGGACCTATTCCAAAAGGTACAGGCGTGATTGCTTTGACAATCTCTTTTGCTTTTTCAAAATGAACATCCCCACGAATTTTACCATTTTCAAGACGATGAATTCCGACATCGATGACGATTTGATGAGGTTTTAACCAGTCAACGGCAATGACGTCTTGTTGCCCTGCGGCAACAATTAAAATGTCTGTTTTGTCTACATGAGATTGCAAATCTTTTGTGCTGCGATGACAAATGGTTGGTGTCGCTTTTTTGTGTAGTAATTCAAGCGCCATTGGACGACCCACAATCGTAGACGCGCCGATAATCAGCGCGTTTTTTTGCGCCACATCAATTTTATAGTATTCCAAAAGCATCATGACTCCATAGGGAGTACAAGGTCTTAGTGTTGGATGGCCTTGAGCCAATCGACCAAAGTTATATGGATGAAATCCGTCCACGTCTTTTTGTGGAGAAATACGCTCAATGATGTGCTGTTTTTGAATATGTTGGGGCAGAGGCAATTGGACTAATATTCCGTCAATTTTGTCTGAGGCGTTGAGTGTGTCGATCAATTGAAGCAGTTGTGCTTCTGTTGTTGTTTCAGCAAGATGGTAGGTTTCTGAATAAAATCCCATTTTCTCACATGCTTTATGTTTTCGAGTCACATAAAGGGCTGAGGCGGGATCATCACCGACTAAAATAACCGCAAGCCCCGGTGATCGAGACAATTTTTTTTGTTCAATTGCATGTTTAAGTTGCGTTTCATAATGAAGCGCAACACTTTTTCCATCAAGAATTTCGGCGGTCATAAGTTTAAAAGAAGTTGGCGTTTCTTGGCATAAGTATGCGAGAATGTATGTTAAAAATGACATGATGTAAAGAAAACGGTTTTAAAAATGCTAAGTTATCAACACGGTTTTCATGCGGGTGGTTTTGCTGATGTTTTGAAGCATGCGGTTTTATCTTTGATGTTGAACGCCATGACTCGAAAAGAAAAGCCCTTATTTTATTTGGAAACACACGCAGGTCGCGGACAGTATGATTTGCGTAGTGCGGCTGCTCGAAAAACTCAAGAATATCGTTTTGGGATAGAAGTTGTTTGGCCTATTCGTCATACGTTGCCTGATGTATTCCAGCCTTATTTCTCAGTCTGTGAAAAGTTCAACGCTCAAAATGAATTGCGTTTTTATCCCGGTTCACCTGCATTTGCAATTGAATTGCTGCGTTCAACCGATCGTTTGTATTGTTGTGAATTGCATCCTGAAGAATATGAGATCTTGACTCATTTACCTAAAAAAAATCAGCGTGTTCATTATGCTCATGTGGATGGGATATCTGCTCTTTTGGCCACACTTCCTCCACAAGAGCGACGAGGATTAATTTTTATCGATCCTTCATTTGAAATAAAATCGACGTATCAGAGCATTCCTCAAGCCATAAAAAAAGCGCATCGACGGTTTGAAACGGGTGTTTATTGTCTATGGTATCCCATTCTTGATCAGAAAATGCATGAACGGATGATCCGTGATTTATCCGCTATAAAAGCACCCGCTTTGCAAATTGAATGGTCCTTGAAGGGAGAGTTTTTACATGCGATGCAGCGTTGTGGTTTGTGGGTGATCAATCCACCTTTTGGTCTTTATGATGAAGTGCAAATCTTACTTCAATCTCTAAAACAACATTTCAATTCGGATACTTTTCTTAAGCAATATTAAACGGAGTTCTTGCTATTTGCATAAGACCTCGCTACGCTTCGCACATCTGACTTGTGGGTGAAGTGACCTATGGATAGTATCGAAATCTACCAAATAGATGCATTCACGGATAAAGTTTTTCATGGTAATCCGGCGGCCGTGTGTCTAATTTCGAGTTGGCTAAATGATGAATTATTACAAGCCATCGCGGTTGAAAATAGTTTGTCTGAAACAGCCTTTGTCATGGAAGACGAGGGAGGATATCAGTTACGCTGGTTTACTCCAAAAGGAGAGATCAACTTGTGTGGCCATGCCACGCTTGCTGCGGGGTTTTTACTCTTCGAGCTTGGTCGAACCGATGGTGATTTTATTCGATTTTCCACGTTGAGTGGCGAGCTTCTGGTGCAGCGAGAGGGGGATTACTTGACGATGGATTTTCCTCGACTTGATTTTGAACCACAAGCGCAGTCTGATTTGCTTCATCGTTTGGTTGATAAACCGGTTGTCGAAACTTTTCAAAGTGAGCTGGATTATCTTTTTTTGCTGGAAAATGAGCGTCAAGTTTTGACTGCACGAGTCGACTTAAAAGCTTTGGCGGCATTACCGAAACGAGGTCTGATTTTGACGGCTCAAAGTCAAGATGCGGATTTTTATTCCCGCTGTTTTTATCCGAAACACAATATTGCCGAAGATCCTGTTACAGGAAGTGCGCATTGTGTGCTTGCTCCTTTTTGGAGTGAACGTCTTTCAAAGAAAAAACTACATGCCATACAAGGCTCAATTCGTCGTGGCGAATTGTTTTGTGAGGTTGCCGCATCGCGTGTGTTAATTTCAGGGGCTTGTCGTTGGTATTCAAAAGGTCATTTGGTGATCTGATACGGGTCTTCATTTTGCACGATATTTCGGTTTAAACTCCGCTGAAAACCGTGTAGTATTTTTTCCATGAAGATATTCACGGAAAAGAAGAATGCAATCGAAAGGAAAACGCTTCAAGATGGCTGTACGCGATTTATCGCCATTGCCTGTTCTGGGGGCTATCAATGCATATACGGCAATGTTGGCTGAACGCGCTGGCGCCAGTGCAATTTATTTATCGGGTGCCGGTGTTGCCAATGCTTCTTTTGGTTTACCTGATCTTGGGATGACAGGGCTTTGTGATGTGCTTGAGGATGCAAGGCGCATTACTGACGCAACCGATCTGCCTTTACTTGTTGATATTGATACCGGATTTGGACACGAATTTTGTGTGGCTCGAACCATTAAATCTATGGAGCGCGCAGGTGTTGCTGCTGTGCATCTTGAAGATCAGCGCGCAATGAAGCGATGTGGTCACCGACCTCATAAACAACTCATTTCTAAAGAGGCAATGGGAGATAAAATTAAAGCGGCTGTTGATGCGCGAACCGATCCAAATTTTGTCATTATGGCGCGTACCGATGCTTATGCTGTTGAAGGTCTTGAAGCGGCACTCGAGCGTATTGAATATTACATTGAGCTTGGTGCAGATATGATTTTTCCAGAAGCGTTGACCACTTTGGATGAATATCAGATTTTTACAAATGCGTCTCATGTCCCCGTTTTGGCAAACATTACGGAGTTTGGTCGTACACCACTATTCACCCGAGCACAATTAAAAGCCGTGGGAGTTAATCTTATTTTGTACCCGCTTAGTGCTTTTCGTGCAATGTCTCAAGCGGCAAAAGAAGTGTATGAGACCATTTTACAAGAAGGGACTCAAGCTGGTGTAGTGGACATGATGCAGACCCGATCAGATTTATATGATGTTTTAAATTATCACTATTACGAACAAACACTCGATCGAGACAGGGAGCAAGAAGATGAGTCATAATGGAGAGGGATTAGCGGGTGTTGTGGCTGGTAAAACAGCAATTTCCACAGTTGGAAAAGCGGGAGTCGGGTTAACTTATCGCGGTTATTCAATTGAAGATTTGAGTCAACATGCGTCATTTGAAGAGGTCGCTTACTTGTTGATGCGAGGCGAGCTGCCCACACGACAAGCACTCGATGGCTATCAGAGCGAGCTTAAAGCTTATCGTACTATCCCTGATGAGATGAAAGCATTTCTGCAAAAAATTCCACAACACACACACCCGATGGATGTACTAAGAAGCGCATGTTCTTTTCTAGGTAATCTTGAACCTGAATTAAAATTCAGCGAGCAATTGGATCGGGCGAATCGTTTGCTTGGAGTGGCTCCAGGTCTGATTTGTTATTGGTATCGTTATCATTTTCATCATGAGTCTATCGCTGGCGAAAGCGACGAAAAGACTCTTGCAGGACATTTTTTATCACTTTTGCATCAAAAGAAACCCTCTGATCTCGTGCGTGATATGATGGATGTTTCTCTTATTTTGTACGCTGAGCATGAATTCAATGCATCCACTTTTGCAGCTCGTGTGACGGCTGCGACATTATCTGATTATCATTCGGCGATTACTGGTGCGATTGGCACGTTAAGAGGGCCTTTACATGGAGGCGCGAATGAGGCGGCAATGGCATTAATTGAGCCGATGTTATCCGCCGATGATGCCGAAAAAAAATTGATGGAGCTTTTAAACAACAAAGCGAAAATCATGGGATTTGGACATCGGGTTTATACGACCTGTGATCCCCGCTCTGATATTATTAAAGCGTGGTCAAAAAAATTGGCTCAGACTTCTTCGGATACTCGATTATATGATGTTTCTGAGCGTGTCGAAGCGGTGATGTGGAGAGAGAAAAAATTATTTCCGAATCTCGATTTTTACAGTGCATCTGCCTATGCCTATGCCGGAATTCCAACGGCTTTGTTTACGCCAATTTTTGTGCTGTCTCGTATCAGTGGGTGGTCTGCCCACATTTTCGAGCAGCGTCATGACAATCGTTTGATACGACCAACAGCTGAGTATATAGGCCCTGAACCGCGAGCCTTCCAACCCATAGCATTACGAGGATAAAAAGATGTATTGTTCAGCAGAAGATAATGTAAAACCGACTTATGATCGTGTCATCCAAGATATTGTCGATTATGTTTTAAAAACAGAAATCACGAGTGAAGAAGCTTTTAAAACTGCGCATCACGTTTTAATGGACACGCTAGGATGTGGGATATTGGCACTTTCTTATCCTGCGTGCACAAAGCTTTTAGGACCAATTGTTGAGGGTGCTGAGATGCCTTTGGGAGTGCCTGTTCCTGGTACTGCTTATCGTCTTGATCCCGTTCAAGCTGCTTTTAATATAGGTACCATGATTCGCTGGCTTGATTTTAATGACACTTGGTTGGCCGCTGAGTGGGGACATCCGTCCGATAATTTGGGTGCGATTTTAAGTGTTGCGGATTATGTCAGTCGACATCGTCGTTCATCGTCTCCTTTGTCGATGCGAGATGTGTTGTGTATGATGATCAAAGCGCATGAAATTCAAGGCATTTTAGCTCTAGAAAATAGTTTAAATCGCCGCGGGCTTGATCATGTCATGTTTGTGAAGATAGCCAGCACTGCTGTAGCAGGTGCTTTATTGGGGCTTGATGAGCCGAAATTGTTATCAGCCGTTTCTCAGGCTTTTCTTGATGGGCAGAGCTTAAGAACATATCGACACTCACCCAATACGGGTTCTCGAAAATCTTGGGCTGCGGGAGATGCGACTGCTCGTGCGGTGCGTTTGGCATTGATTGCTGAAAAAGGTGAGATGGGTTATCCCAGTGCATTAACCGCCAAAACTTGGGGGTTTTATGATGTTTCTTTTGGTGGAAAACCGTTTTCTTTTTCACGTCCCTACGGTAGTTATGTGATGGAAAATGTTTTGTTTAAATTATCCTATCCTGCTGAGTTTCATGCTCAGACGGCGGTGGAGTGCGCGGTCGAGCTTCATCCTTTGGTAAAAGATCGTCTGGATGAAATTGAACGTATTGACATTACGACGCATGAATCTGCGATGCGTATTATCAGTAAAAAAGGACCACTGCATAATCCTGCTGATCGCGATCATTGCCTGCAGTATATGGTTGCAATTGGACTTCTGAAAGGTCACTTGACCGCAGATGATTATGAAGATCATGTGGCAAACGATGAAAGAATAGATAAGCTTCGCGATAAAATGCATGTGTCTGAGTCTTTGGCATTTTCAAAAGATTATCTTGATCCGGATAAGCGTTCAATTGCAAATCGTCTGCGCATTGTTTTTAGAGATGGTTCGGTATCGAAAGAAGTGACGATTGAATATCCAATTGGTCATCGTCGGCGTCGTTCCGAGGGTTTACCAGTGTTGATTGAAAAATTTAAGCAAAATCTATCAACGCATTATCCTGTTTCTAAAGTTGAAAATATTCTAAGTAAAATCATGAAGTTTGATACTTTAGATGCACTTTCTGTCTCGGATTTTATGGCATTATGGATATAATTCTGGAGAATTGAAAAATTCTTCTGGAAACCCGCACAAGATAGTACTATATTATCCCGTTATTATTTTATAGCCCCTTTGTTTTTGAGGTATCAGTCAAATATGGAAAATCAACAACATCTAAAGCCGTTGACATCTGCTCAACGTTTGAAATCTATTTTTCGTGGTTCTGTAGGCAACCTTATCGAGTGGTATGACTGGTATGTGTACGCTGCTTTTTCGATCTACTTTGCAAAATCATTTTTCCCTAATGGTGATCTGACTGCGCAATTGCTCAACACTTCTGCAATTTTTGCAGTTGGATTTTTTATGCGTCCTATTGGTGGATGGTTGATGGGGAGTTACGCTGACAGGAAAGGGCGCAAGAAAGCCTTGATTGCATCTGTACTTTTGATGTGTTTTGGTTCACTCATCATCGCATGTACGCCCAACTATGAGTCTATTGGCATTGCCGCACCAGTATTGTTGGTTCTTGCGCGTCTTTTACAGGGGCTATCGGTTGGGGGCGAATACGCTTCTTCTGCTACTTATCTGAGTGAGATGGCAACCAAAGATCGTCGTGGATTTTACTCGAGCTTTCAGTATGTCACTTTGATTGCGGGCCAGCTTCTAGCGTTGACGGTTTTGATTCTGTTGCAGCATGTTTTTTTATCTGCTGAGCAATTAGAAGCTTGGGGATGGCGTATTCCATTTGCGTTGGGGGCGTTGTTTTCTTTAGTTGCCTTCTACCTGCGGTATGGGATGCAAGAAACACAGACATTTACGGCTCATGAAAAAACTCAGCCTAAAGAGAACTTGATGCGTACATTGCTTCGTTATCCCAAAGAGATTTTTATTGTCATTGGTTTGACAATGGGAGGAACTCTGGCATTTTATACATACAGCACTTATATGCAGAAGTATTTGGTTAATTCTGTGGGGATGACCAAAGACGATGCAACGCTAATTTCTGCCGCAACGCTATTTGTTTTTATGTTGCTTCAACCACTCATTGGGGCATTGTCAGACAAAATTGGTCGCCGTCCTATTTTGATTACTTTTGGTGTTCTTGGGACATTGTGCACTGTGCCCATTTTGTCTTGTTTGAGTCATACCACAAGCTGGTGGGGTGCTTTTTCTTTGATTATGCTGGCCTTGGTTGTTGTCAGTGGATATACCTCAATTAATGCGGTTGTGAAAGCGGAGCTTTTCCCTGTTGAAATTAGAACATTAGGCGTTGGGCTTCCTTATGCAACTGCCGTGTCTGTTTTTGGTGGAACTGCGGAGTACGTCGCGTTGTGGTTTAAAGAAATCGGATGCGAAAGCGGTTTTTATTGGTACGTCACAGCGTGTATCGGTTGTTCGTTACTGGTTTACCTACTCATGAAGGATACAAAACAGTTTTCTCGCATGGATAGAGACTGAACATTTTTAGGCTCTTACTTCATGTAAGGGCCTTTCCCCCCTAGATTCTGATATTGTTTACAGTGACCATCTCTTGTCTAAAATGGAATGCGCCGCAGAGCGTTATCGATTGATGTTCCAATCAGTTCCTGACCATGTTATATGTAACAAATTTAACATCTCAAGATAATTTATTGACTAAAAGTTTAAATATTCATACCATTGTCTTTTTTTTTTTGAAGATTTTCTAATGACGCTTTATCATGATGTTTCAAAAGTTCCTTCCAGTTTTTTTGTAAAATTACTTTCTTTTCGAGAACAGCATAAGCAAAAAAGAGCTGAACATGCGAAGATTATACAAGAGGTTGTTTCTTATGCGGAGAAATCTGCAGACCAACATGCCAAAAATGTGCGTAAAGGTTCTTCGTTAGAATTTAAAAATGCAATTAAATCTTATCTGCTGTCAATGTATCTTGCTGGCTGGGATGTTGATGAGTATTTCCCATATGATTTGTTTAAGCTTGTTTTTGATGATTTGACTAAAATCATCAATCAGTCTCAAAGTGATGCGTCTATTGGTCCATTGCATGTGCACGTACTTTTCACTTATTATGATTTAGTGCACGAAACAGTAAAAGCAGCTTTGGCGTCAAATCTTGTAACGGAGATGGTACGTCCTCAAGAATCCATTGATTTAACCACTGAATTGCAAAATTCCCCTTTTCTTTCATCAGAAATTTCCGCAAAATCAGCAAGCTCTCTCGCGGCAATATCAGCAAATTTATCTAATCTTTTCGGCATAAATTTAAATTCAAAAGCCATTAAAGAGGCTTCTCATATTTTGCAAAAGAAAGAAATCTTTGAAAAATATTTAAAATTAATCCCCCTTGATGTGGTGATCGAGATTTGTAAACGTGGGATTTCAAATTCAAACGGCTCTCAACAAGACGGCGCACGACAACATTATATTGAGATTATGACCATTTTCTCGAATTTTCGTTCTGATGTTTTTAATCAAGTGTACTGTAATGAGCACTCTTGGGCGCAAGATTGGTTAGAACTTTTCGATAACAATGCGTTCAAAATCATGGGGCAGTTGTATAAACATCATGAAAAAGAGATCGAAATTGACGGATTGCTATCCTTTTCTGTGAATATATTGGAATCAAAAAATCCAAATAGAGAAGTCATGCTGAAGATGTTTCAACGATTGAAATCTTCTGGATTTTTTGTGGATGCCTCTTTAGAAAAGTTTAAGTTAAAAAATCAAATCGCATTTAGGGAAGTGGACTCTCTTGAGAAATCGATCGGGATCACATATCAATTACTGAATAAAACTCAGGGAGATGCTGCTCAGCATAAACGTCTTTCAGCAAAGATAGCGCAGGATAGTTTCTTATATTTAACGTTATTTTATTCGTTTATTTCGAAATTAAAACAAATCCATTCTTTTGCAGAGGCCGAACAAGGCGATATGGATTTGATAAGACTATCTTCGCTTGAAGAGATGTCTGATTCTCTTTCTGTTATTGAGTCAAAATTAGGACAGCAACGTTCAGAAGCTGAAGATACGATATGGTCTATCTTTAATGCCAGCGAGACAACCGAGAAGAATACTTCTTGGTATTTGACGTGCAATGTCAAGGGTGTAGAAAATATCGCTGCTTTGGATGGTGGGTGGATTCTCCAAGTTCAGGCATTGAACGAAAAAGTTTTAAAAATGAAACCATTTTTTGAAACACACATCAAAAATTTTGATTTTGATAGGCAAGTACTGTCATCTGTTTTGAGTGACATTATCAAAAAAGCGCGTTCGCTTTACCCTATTGAAGAAAAAAGAGAGATTCAGCGACATTACTGGTCACTCTTCTTTAAAAGATTTTCTGCTATTTTAGCGCAAGATGCTGAGAGCGGATCTCGAATTCAGATGAAAGAAAAATCATTTAAAATATTGCTTTCGGCAATCAGAATAGCTGAAAATCATCCAGATTATGACGCTTTTAGGGAGTATATCCGAGACATTTTCATTCATGCTTCTTCACATATTCCTTTCGAAGACTTGTGTCGATATATTGAAAGAAATCAATCTTCGTTTGACGATGTGACCGCAATTATCTCATCAAGATTATCAAAAAATTATTATTCCCCAGATGATGTGTATGGCTTTTTTACAAAAGCGTTTGGTCTTTGGGATAATCAAGTGGTTGAGACAAAATCGATTGAGGCTTTAGTCAAATCGTTAAACGTGATGTTGGATGTGTTTCGTCATATTCCGAAACAACAGTTGATGACCTATATCGAAATGTTGTCCTGTCTTGCTGAGTCTAAAACAGAGATTTCGGATGTGTTAGTGAGTGAGCTTTTCTCAATTGCTTCTCAACTCTTAAAAGCAACTCCGGCTTTGATAGAAGATGAACTGTGCAAAATTGGTCAAATTTTAATTCCTAGAATAGAAAAAAATACGGCAGATAGCGCGTGTTTTAACTTTATACATGTTTTTGCTGAACAGTTGATGCAATATTCAGGAAATCAATCTTCTCAGTTAGATAAAATGTTAGAGACTCTAATTGCTGTATCTCTAAGCGATAAGAATTTAGTGAAGTTGTTTGTCATGCTGATTGATAAGTTTAATCTTGGACATATTGAAATGCCTGAAAAAATTAGAATGGAGTGGCAAGCATTTTCAAAATTGAAAACTGGATTGAATGCGCTTCGTTCTCGTTTAGAAGAGAAAACGGATATCGACAGTTTTGCACATATATTGCAAAAAATAGAAAGTTTGCTTTCTCCATATTCTGAAGACCATCTGCTTTTTTCAGAGAAGTGTCAAAAAATGGAGGATTTATCTCCAAGATTAGATCGTTTAGAAAGAGTTTTGATTGAGGCAAGAACACTGCACATGAGAACCAAACCGACCACAGATCACTTAATGCGATGTATCAAATCTGAAGCGGATGAGGGTACAATTTTTGCCGAAGAGGTCGATGCAATTCTAGATGATTTTGAGAGAAAACAAGAAGAAAATCAGTATGAAAACTTCGAGTATTTATCGAGCCAAATACGTCTTCGTCATGTCAATACGCTTAAAAAAATACTGAGTTTTGTCGAGCAAAAATTGTCTAATGGAGAGCCGCGTTACGAGTCGTCTAAGATTTTGTGTTTAAAACATCTTGGTTTTTACCGTGAAGGGCTCGATTATGTCAATGAGATTTTAGAAAAGAAGCGTTTCTATAAGCAATCCTTTAAACATCAATTTCTCCTTGAGAATAAGGCTCATTTTTTAGAAAAAGTGGGGAAATATCGTGATGCGGTTGAGTGTCGAAATAAAATAAATGACAATTTTGATGCTAATGCTCAGCGAAAAACACACAATTTATCTAGGATATTCGATCTTTATTTGAAAATAGGTGATGAACGCGCTTTACGTGACTTGTTGGTTTTAGTTGAAGGATCACTGCAAACAGGATTGGTTTCAGAGGAACTTGCACAACAGTACAAGACCTGTGCATTGCTTGGTTTAAACTGTCACCACGAAGTAGAGCAAATTTTAATGATGAGACCAGAATCAGACCAGGTTTTGATTCAAAAAATGACGTTGCTTTCTGCTCAGAATAAATATCAAGAAGCTTTGAAAATCGCAATGGATATACTGCAAAGAGGTGAGATGAATGATAATCAAACATTTACGTTTTTCATCGAGTTTATCGCGCGGTTTCCTGCGACGGAAAAAAGTAAGCTAAAACAAAAACTCAGTGAATTTTTTAATGAGCTAGCCCAAAAATCATTAAAAAATTATGTTGTTTGTTCGATTTTTATGTTGACTTATGTCGAACAAAACAAAGAGTTTTTACCCATACTTCAACAATATGCTGATCAATATGGTGAAGATGAGTACTACTTAAGAGCTTACGCGACTTATTTGTGCCACATAAAATTGCCTAATGAAGCGGTTTTACTTTTGGAGAAGCATGTCAATTTTGTAGAAAAAAATCACAGACTTCTACTTGAATTGGCGGTTTGCTACACAAAAAACAAGCAATACGAAGAGTCAAAGAAATTGTTTGACGATCTTTTGATGCGTTTCCCTGATTATCCAGCACTTTATACGCGCGCATTGTTTGCTTTTAATAAAATGAAGCATAGTGAGCAAATTTCTGAGTTATTTAAGCAAAGTCAGAAATGTTGTAATTCGCACGTGATAAATCAAAAAATGCATCTTTTGATTCAGCAAGATTATCCTGACGTTGTATATCCAGACGAAATCCTGGAAGAAGAAAATCTTATCGATAGGAAAGCAATGGCTTCTTTGGAGTGTTTCCCTAAAGCACCTCATTTGATTTCAAATTTCTTTTATCATCGCATGTGTGATCAGCGAGCATCAAAACGTAAATCAGGTGCATTTAATCTTTCACCTTATTACAGTTTGCCTTATGCGATAGAGGCGTTAGATTTGGCGATTGATAGCATTTACCGACAGTTGGGTGCACAAAATCCAAATGGGTTATTTCTCAAAGAAGAGGATCCAGATAATGTTTCCTCATACGATGATGTGGCAAACGCAACATATCAGGCGTTTGATGCCAAGCGCTCGGGGTTATAAACAGCGAACTGGCCTAAATTTCATAAAGTTTAGGCCAGTTCAATTATTTTGAAACGGATAGAGTGAGCCTAATTTTAAATGTTGGGTTAATTCGTCTAAAGCGCAATGCACTTCTTCGATTAATTTCGGATCTTGAAGATCATTGGGATGAAGCGATGTGCGATAATGTTTTAAAACCCAAGTTTCAAGTAGGTCGAGTTTTTCATCTGTGATCATCACTTCAGGATGCATCGCGTTCAGTTCTTCCTCTGTCAGTAGGACTCTTAATCTAAGACAGGCGGGCCCGCCTCCGTTTTGCATGCTTTGCTTTAAATCAAAAAATCGAACTTGTCGGATAGGATGATCTGTTTTTTGAAGCAATGCATCGATCCACGGTCTTACCGTGGAATGTGTTTCACATTCTTTAGGGCAAAGTAAGAGCATGTTGTTTTTAGAAATTGTAATCAGTTGAGAGTTAAAAAGATAACTTGCAACCGCATCCTGTATACTCACGTCTTTTTCTAAAATTTGAATGATTTTTAATTCATCATTTAATTTTTTTTGTAATGCATTTAAAATTTCTTTTTGATTAAGCAGAGCTTTTTCATGAATCAACATCACATTTTCATTGGCGACACCAATCACATCGTGATGAAAAACTCCTTGATCGATTGCGTTTGGAGCTTGTGCCGCATACAACACTTGATCTGGATGAATTTGATGTAGCCTTGCAATCGATTCTGACGCCTCTAGGGTTTGTCGTGCCGGAAAACGTCCGGGGTGAGCATCAGCACCAAACGCTTTTCGACCATAGACAAACAGATGTATGCCTCGGGTGTGATGATGTTGGCAAATGCGACTATGATTCGCGGCTCCTTCATCACTGAGTGCATTGGTTTTAGGGAGTGGTGGATGATGCTTAAAATATTTCGAATGATTAAAGATCATCTGTAAGAGTTTCGATGAAAAATCAGCCTCTTGATGACGATGCAATTGACTGACAAGATTTGCGGGTGTGAAATGAACGCGACCATCCTGAGTATCTATGCTGGGAGTCACTGTTGCTGTATTGGCCGCCCACATGCTCGATGCTGAAAAACAAGCGGTTAAAAGATGAGGGTAGGCGGATGCTTGTTTGAGTTGCGAATCCAGTGAACCTCGAAATCCCAATTGTTGCAGAAGAGCCAGATTAGGGCGTTCATGCGGAGGTAAGAAAGCCTGCTTGATATTGCATTGATGCAGAAAACGCATCTTTTCAATGCCTTGCAAAGCTGCTGCTTGTGGATTAGCGACCAAATAAGCGTGCGTGGTGGATGCAATATTTCCTTTAGCCAATCCTCCGTAATGATGAGTTGGCCCTACAAGTCCATCTAAATTTAATTCGAAAACACGCGTCATAAGGACACCTGAATGCCAGGTAACAAGGTAGAGGGTAAAGTGACGATAGGCTGAGTCATGTTGGCTATTGGATAAGCACAGTAATCCGTTGCAAAAAACGCAGAAGGACGATGGTTGCCACTCAGTCCAATGCCACCAAAAGGTAGCGCGCTTGATGCTCCTGTTGTGGCGCGATTCCAGTAAATGAGACCTGCCTGGATTTGGTTATAAAATAAATCATAGTCTTCTTTTTGGTCTGATAGTAGACCCGCCGTTAGTCCATATCGTGTTTGATTGGCTTGAATGAGTGCTTCTTCAAATGTATTGTAACGATGCAGTTGGATAAGGGGGGCAAAAATTTCTTCGTCTGGTGAATTTTTTACATCAGTCATATCAAGAATACCCGGGGTTAAGAACGGAAGCTCCATGTCATGTTGTCGCATAGGCTGGATGGGCTTTGCACCCAGCTCGATGAGATTTTTTTGACTTTGCAGGTGTTGGGCCGCATGTTGTGGTCTTATCACAGGACCCAAAAATGGCTCTGTTGTTGCGTCGGGTGGGCCAACGATGAGCAACTGTGTTGCTGCTTGTAATGCCTCAATAAAATGATCGCCAAATTCATTTTGAGGAACAAAAAGACGCCTGGCACAAGAGCAGCGTTGTCCTGCAGTGATAAAACTAGACAAAATAGTTTGATAAACTGCTGCTTGAATGTTTTCTACTTTTTGTACGATCAGCGGGTTGTTTCCTCCCATTTCAAGCGCGGTGAGCACCTCCGGCCTTGCGCTCAATTGCTGATGAATTTGTAATCCCGCACGATAGCTTCCCGTGAACAAAAGACCTTGTATGTTTTGGTTGATTAATGATTGAGCGGATGTGGCATCGCCTTGAATAAGATTCAGGACTCCATTGGGTAGGCCACTCTTATGCCAGCACTGCATAATCAAAGTGGCAACAGCAGGCGTTAGTTCGCTTGGTTTATACACAACGGTATTACCAGCCAGTAAAGCAGGTACAATATGGCCATTGCTCAAATGCGCTGGAAAATTAAAAGGACCCAATACGGCCATGACACCATGAGGTTTGTAGCTGATGCCGCTTCGAAGAGGGCCGTCTTCTGTAAATTGAGGAGACATTCTAGTTTCATAAGCATGAATAGAGAGCTCAATTTTTCCAATCACAGCTTGAGTTTCGGTTCGGGCTTCCCAGAGTGGTTTTCCTGTTTCATTTGAGATGCATTGTGTCAAACTCTCTGCACAAAGTTGCACTTGTTGTGCGAATTTTTTCATGTAGTCAATTCGCTGCTCAAGTGATGTGCGGCTCCAGTGTGCAATCGCTTGATGTGCTTTTTGTACTGCAGTTTCAATTTCTTTAATGGTGGCTTTTTTCCCTTGCCAGAAAACTTCTAGTGTAGAAGGATTAATTGAATGAAAGGCTGAACCCTCACCTTGAATCCATTCGCCATCGATGTAATGAGAGGATAAGTGTGCGTTCATAGTGTCATTTCAGCTTTTTCTGGACTGGCTTCTTTAAATGCTTCTATGGTTAAGCAATGCGCGTTAATTTCTTCAATCATGGGGTACGGATCTAAAGAAAATCCGAACCGTTTTGCATTGTAAACTTGAGGGATTAAACAAATATCAGCCAAGCTGATGTCATGACCATAGCAGACATTGCTTTTGCGAGGCAATGTCTGCAGCCGTTCTTCAAAAGCATCGAATGATATTTTTAACCAGTGTGTATACCATTGTTGAACATCATCATCTGTGGCGTTAAATTGTTGACGCAATTGATTGAGTACTCGCAAATTATTAAGTGGATGGAGATCGCACGCGATTGATAACGCAAGACTACGAACAGCTGCTCGAGCAAGAGGAGTCTGAGGAAGAAGAGGCGGAGATGGATTGAGCTCATCCAAATACTCAATAATGGCCAACGATTGGGTGAGAATGTGGCCATTTTCATCCAGGGTAGGCACAAGCTCTTGGGGATTTAAAGCATGATAGCTGGCTTGATGTTGTTCCCCACCATGATTGACCAAATGGATGGGGATAGAGGTATAGGTTATCTGCTTTAAATTTAATGCAATTCGAACCCGATAACTGCACGATGAGCGATAATAGTCATAAAGTTTCATGATTTTCCTTCAATGTTCCACGTCGAATTTGATCGCGCTCCATGGCTTCAAAAAGTGCTTGAAAATTTCCTTCGCCAAAGCCTTGATTGCCCTGTCGTTGGATGATTTCAAAAAATACTGGACCAAAGAGGTTTTCTGTAAAAATCTGAAGCAATAATCCATGTGCTGGATCTTTCTCGCCATCAATGAGAATTTTTTCGTGTTCTAATTCAGCCAATGGCTCCTGGTGCCAGGGCACACGAGTCTGTATCATTTCATAATAGGTGCTCGGTACATCAAGAAAATGCACGCCCTGTTTGCGAAGACCGCTGACAGTTTGGTATATATTTTCTGTACTGAATGCAATGTGCTGTATGCCTTCACCATGATATTCGTGTAAAAATTCTTCTATCTGCGATACATCATCTTTCGACTCGTTGAGTGGAATTTTGATTTTTCCGCATGGACTTCCCAATGCCCGACTTAACAAGCCGGTCATTTTTCCTTCGATATTAAAATATCGAATTTGGCTGAAATTAAACAGATTTTTATAAAAATCAGCCCATTTGTCCATATGACCACGATAAACATTATGTGTCAGATGATCAATGCATGTGAGACCTTGAGATGTGGTGGCGTTGGGATGGAGTGTCCAGTGATTTTGGAAGGGGGTATGGGTGTCGTCAACAAAATAAATAACACTGCCGCCAATGGCTTCGATACCAAGTAATCCGTTGTTGAGTGTTGCATCTTTGAAGTCTTTTGCTCCTCGAGAAAGTACGTATGCATGAGCTGCTTTTGCATCTTGAACGCGAAATCCCATGGCGCACGCGCCTGCACCGTGAATTTTCGCGTGTTTTTCGGCTTGTGTTCCTGGTGTTAAATTCACAAGGATCTGGATTTCTCCCTGGGTATAGAGGAAGACGGGCTGATTGTGATGGGTCGCGTGCAGGTGAAATCCAAATTGTTCGAACATTTGGTGTAATTCTTTGTCATTTGGACCTGAAAACTCAAGAAAGGCAAAGCCGTTTAACCCGCATGGATTTTCTACGCTTGTGTGCATCAATCAACTCCTTTTAATGTTTTTGTTGAACTAAAAACAGTCCATCTCCTATGGGAATGAGGGCTGAGTGTATCCTGTCATCTGTTTTGATTCGTTCATTCAGTGATCGAATCTCTCGAGTTTGTGCATCTTGATTTAATGGGTTAATGACATCTCCTTCCCAAAAAATATTATCGATTGCAATTACTCCTTTGGGTTTGATAAGTTCTAACGCCAGTTCGTAGTAGTCAACATAATTGGTTTTATCTGCATCAATAAAAATAAAATCGAAGCTTTTGCCGTGACCGTTTGCGAGTAAATTGCCCAATGTTTCTTTGGCTGGAGCAATCACAAGCTCTATTTTTTCGCTAACGCCTGCTTCTTGCCAATATAAACGTGCGTCTTTTGTCCAATTTTCGCTGCGATCGCAGGTGATTAAGTGGCCTTTTTCTGGTAGTGCCAAAGCCATAGTCAGCGCACTATATCCCGTAAAGGTTCCCAATTCTAAGACTTTTTCAGCATGAAGTATTCGAATCAAAAATTGTAAAAATTGCCCTTCTTCTGGTGCAATCTGCATGCTTCCAATGGGCAGTTCGGCCGTTTTTTTTCGCAGTTTTGATAAAACAGGATGCTCATGCAATGACACATCTAGCATATACTCGTACAGCCCTTGAGTCATTTGCAAATGTTTCATTGTAGTTTCTCAAAAGCAAGTTGATCCGCAATATCGCTGGTTGGTTTGTTTTTCTGTTTGGAAAATTCAAAAATTTCCATCAACGAATCATAAATGTGGTTAATTTTTTCTTTGTAGTCATATCCTTCGCCATGTAAATATTGGCCTGCTGCAAAAATCAAACCACCGGCATTGATAACGTAGTCTGGAGCATACAAAATACCTTTGTCATGTAATATTTGTCCGTGATAGGCATGTGCAAGTTGATTGTTCGCCGCGCCTGCGACTACATGTGTATTCAGTTGAGGAATTGTTTCGTCGTTTAAAATAGCGCCAAGTGCACATGGGGCAAATACGTCGCATGGTGTTTGGTGAATTGTTTCAACAGAACAAGCGCGAGCTTGGAATGCTTGCACCGCGTCATGCACAACAGACTGATTTAAATCAGCCACTGTCAAAATGGCGTTGTGTGCGTGCAAAAGATGGGCGAGTTGAAATCCAACATGGCCTAATCCTTGAATCGCAACATGTACATTTTCTAGCGAATCTTTTCCATAATGAAACTGCACGGCTGCACGAATACCTTGAAAAATACCGTCTGCTGTTGCTGGGGAGGGATCACCATGTCGTGAAAGACTGGCCACATAAGGTGTATGTAATCCTATTCTGTCCATGTCGGCGAGTTGAGTGCCGCTATCCAATGCTGTGATGTAGCGTCCTCCCTGTTCATGTACGAAATGAGCAAAGGCATCAAAATAAGCTGCTCTATCAAAAGCTTTTTTAGGTTTGATGATAACTGATTTTCCTCCACCCAAAGGTAAATTAACGGAGGCTGCTTTATAACTCATGCCGCGAGCCAGTCGCATGGCGTCGTAGAGTGCGGCACTGGGATTGTCATATTCAATAAAACGGCATCCGCCTAAAGCTGGACCTAATTTCGTATTGTGAATCGCAATGATCGCCTGCATTCCTGTTTTGGGATCGATTTTGACGTGGAAATCTCCAAAATCATGTGTGGCAGCGTATTCAAAAAGGTCATTTTCGTTAAAAATATTAGGTGAATGTGTCATGTTTACCCCAAAAAATCTAAATCATTGTTATAGACCTATTTTGATTTTAAATCAACGGTTACAATACCTCGAGAATTTGACCTACTGATAAAACGAGGAAGACATGTTTGAAAAAAAATACATTGCACATCGAGGTGCATCTGGTTATGCGCCAGAAAATACGATGGTCGCTTTTAAAAAGGCGGCAGCAATGGGTGCCGAATGGATTGAGCTGGATGTGATGTTGAGTGCAGACGGCAAGCCTTTTGTCTTTCACGACGAGGAACTTGAACGAACCACCAACGGAAGAGGAAGTTTTGGTGAGGTGGATTCGAATTATATTGGCATGTTGGATGCGGGGGGATGGTTTTCAGAAGAGTTTGAAGCCGAACCCATTCCTACACTCGAGCAGGTTTTAACTTGGATATCGCCAACACGTCTTAATCTAAATATTGAAATTAAACCTTATCCTGGATTTTCTCATGAAACGACAATGGCTGCACTGCAAGCAATTCATCGATACTGGCCTACTTACGAAGAACGTATTTTGATTTCTAGTTTCGATGTCTCTGCTCTCAAGCTTTGCAGACAGTTTGAGCCCGAGATGAGAATGGGGTTGTTGTTGAATAAGTGGCAAGACGATAGCATTGCATGTGCAAAAGAGCTGGATTGTTTTTCTGTGCATCTCAATAGGAAAATCGCTTCTCCTTCGCGTATTTTGGCGCTCAAAGAAGCTGGATTTAAGGTCTGTGTTTTCACGGTGAATCGTCGACGAGAGGCCATGAAATTTTTGGCCTTGGGTGTGGATGCGGTTTTCACAAATTATCCTGATATTTTTGAATTGACATTAAAACGTAAACTTTTTAAAAAATTTCTGGATAAAAAAAGCGTCGTCGCCTAAAATTCTCATCAGTGATGATGGCGCAATCTGGAGTATTGCCTTATGCATGATGGAGCTGTTTTTTATACCATTTTTTTAGTGTTCACCGGTGCGGCCGTTTTCTCAACGTTTGTGCTTTATACACGTCAATCACTTCTTGTGGCTTATATTCTTCTCGGGGCGGCTTTAGGCCCATGGGGATTGGCACTGGTTTCTGATTTGAGCGCTGTTCGACAAGTGGGGGATGTAGGTATCGTCTTTCTGCTCTTTTTATTGGGTTTGCATCTGCAACCTCAAAATCTGTTGCATATGTTAAAGAAAGTCACTTGGATTGCGATGTTAAGTTCGATGCTCTTTGCCGTGGTGGCCTATTTCATTGGCCGATGGTTTGGGCTTTCGACGACCGAATCAATGATTTTGGGCGCTTCGATGATGTTTTCCAGCACCATCATTGGACTTAAGCTTCTACCCACTACCATTTTGCATCATCAACATACAGGCGAGGTCATGATCAGCGTCTTGCTTATGCAAGACATCATGGCGATTATCGTTTTAATTTTAATCAATGGAAGCTCTCATCAAGCAACAGGATTTGTTTGGCAAGATTTGATTTCTGTGTGTGTGACATTACCTGCTTTAATTTTCTTCTCTTTTGCAGTTGAGCGGTATGTTCTTGTAAAATTACTGGCTCGATTTGATAGGACCCAAGAATACGTGTTTCTTTTGTCTATCGGATGGTGTTTGAGTTTGTCCATGCTCGCCAATCGTCTTGGTTTATCTGAAGACATCGGCGCTTTTGTTGCCGGTGTTGCACTTGCATCAAGCCCGATTTCTTTATTTATTGCTGAAAGCTTGAAGCCTTTAAGAGACTTTTTTTTAGTGATGTTCTTTTTTGCGGTGGGGGCAACATTTAATTTTGGATTCGCAGCACAAGTGGTGATTCCTGCTTGTATTCTTGCACTACTGATGCTGGTTTTAAAACCGTTGTTTTTTCATTTGCTGTTAGTGAAAGCTGGGAAAAGGCTTCTGTTGCAAAAGAAGTAGGGATCCGTTTAGGTCAAGCAAGCGAGTTTTCCTTGCTGGTGGCAAGCATTGCGTGGGGAACGAAATTGATTTCTGATGTTGCTTCTAATTTAATTCAGGCGACAACAATTCTAACCTTTATCGTTTCTTCTTATTTGGTTGTGATAAAATATCCCACACCAATGTCTTTGTCAGATAAAATGCGGAAAGATTAACCTTCTCATTTCAATCCAATGGGGTATTATGCGCACATTAAATTCGCTGAAGCGAATCTTTGTTTGTCGAGTATGGCTGTTTTCAGTTTTGCTTTTGCTTGGTTTGAGCGGTTGCACAAAGCAGCAAGATGAAGAAGCACAAACGAAGAGAGCTTGTGTTGCTCGATGTGAAATACAAATGAAGCATTGTCAAAAAATATGCACAGACAATTGTCAGCAATGTGAAAAAGAAGCGGTAAATCGAACACGAGAAAATCACGAGCGCTACCTTAGAGAACGTTGTATTGAGGGAAAAAGTTTTATTCTACGTTTGCAGTCCTATCATGATCCACTAGAATGCCGTAAAATGACATGTAATTGTTCGGCAGATTTGCGCGTTTGTGTGGAGTCTTGTCGTGGACGTATTCATAAACAAATTCAGGTTGAAAAGTCCTGCTGCTAGAGAGGTAAATGATGTCTAATGAAATAAAAGCTGATATTGATCCAATCGAGACCCGTGAATGGCTTGATTCTTTAAGTGCTGTTGTCGCAGCCAATGGCTCATCTCGTGCAGCCTATATTATTGAAGCCCTTTTAAATCAGGCTAACCTTTTAGGTATTCCTGTTCCAGATGCCATACACACACCTTACTGTAATACCATCAGGCCTGAAGATGAAAAATTGATGCCGCCCGATCAAGGCCTTCAAAAGCGTATCGCAGCTTTGATTCGTTGGAATGCTGTCGCTATGGTGTTGCGTGCGGGTAAACATGCGCCTGAACTGGGTGGACACATTGCCACTTATGCCTCTGCTGCAACCTTATATGAAATAGGATTTAATCATTTTTTTAAGGGTCCACAAGCGCCTGGTGGTGGAGATTTGCTTTATATTCAAGGACATAGTTCTCCTGGTATTTATGCTCGAGCATTTTTAGAAGGGCGTTTGTCAGAAGAGCAGTTGGCTCATTTCCGGCAAGAGATAGAAGTCGATGGGCTTTCTTCGTATCCACATCCATGGTTGATGGGGGATTTTTGGCAGTTTCCTACTGTTTCTATGGGGCTCGGCCCAATTCAGGCAATTTATCAAGCCAGATTTCTAAAATATCTCGAAAACAGAGGATTAATTGAACCTAACCAACGCAAAGTGTGGGCATTTTTGGGCGATGGTGAGATGGATGAGCCAGAGTCAGTTGGAGCTTTGTCGATTGCGGCCAGAGAAAAACTCGACAATTTAATCTTTGTGGTCAATTGTAATTTACAGCGTCTTGATGGTCCTGTACGCGGCAATGGAAAGATTATTCAAGAGCTCGAAGGTGTTTTTAAAGGTGCGGGTTGGAAAGTCTTAAAAGTCATTTGGGGAGGGCGTTGGGATCCTCTTTTCGCAAAAGACACACAAGGTCTTATGGCCAAACGCATGCAAGAATGTGTCGATGGTGATTTTCAAGCGTATAAAGCCAATGATGGCGCTTATGTACGCGAGCATTTTTTTGGACAATATCCTGAGCTTAAAAAAATGGTTGAGCATATGTCCGATGAGGAAATTTGGCGGCTTAATCGAGGTGGTCACGACTCACAAAAAGTTTATGCGGCCTATGCCGATGCTATTGCACACAAAGGTAGTCCGGTGCTGATTTTGGCCAAAACGATCAAAGGATATGGCATGGGTGCCGCTGGTGAAGGCATGAACATCACTCATCAGCAAAAGAAAATGACAATTGAACAGCTGCGTGCATTCCGAGATCGTTTTAGTATTCCCATTTCAGATGATCACATTACCGATATTCCATTTTATCGTCCAGCTGAAAACAGTCCTGAAATTCAGTATTTGAAGAAACAACGCGAGGCTTTAGGCGGATATTTACCTTCGAGGACAACCGCTTCTCCTGCGTTAAAAGTCCCTGATTTAGATGCGTTTGCGTCTGTAACAAAGGGCTTGGGTGAGCGTGAACTGTCAACGACCATGGCATTTGTACGAATTCTTTCTCTGTTGTTAAAGGATAAAGAATTGAGTCGATTTATTGTGCCCATTATTCCTGATGAATGCAGAACGTTTGGCATGGAGGGTTTATTCCGACAAATCGCGATCTATTCTCCTGTTGGACAGTTGTATACGCCGGTTGATCATGAGCAAGTCATGTATTATCGAGAAGCAAAAGAAGGTCAAATATTAGAAGAAGGATTGAATGAGGCGGGTGCATTTTGTTCTTGGATGGCGGCTGCAACATCTTATAGTACAAACCAATTGCCGATGATTCCTTTCTATATTTACTATTCGATGTTTGGTTTTCAACGAATTGGTGATTTGGCATGGGCGGCTGGTGATATGCAAGCGCGAGGTTTTCTGCTTGGTGGCACGGCAGGTCGAACCACATTGGCTGGAGAGGGCTTGCAGCATCAAGATGGTCATAGTCATGTCTTGGCATCGACTATTCCCAATTGCGTGAGTTACGATCCAACTTATGCTTACGAACTTGCTGTCATTATTCAAGATGGTCTACGTCGAATGTACACAAATCAAGAAAATGTGTTCTACTACATCACCGTAATGAATGAGAATTACGCGCATCCGGATATGCCCAAAGGTGTGGAAGAGGGTATTTTAAAAGGCATGTATTTGCTTCAAGAAACCAAAAAACCTGCGAAACAGCACGTTCAACTATTGGGTTCGGGCACTATTTTGCGAGAGGTGATTGAAGCGGCTCGATGTTTAAAAGACGACTTTGGTATTACGTCTGATGTTTGGAGTGTCACCAGCTTCAACGAACTGCGACGTGATGCTCTGGCTGTTGAGCGACACAATCGCATGCATGCCGATAAAAAGCCATTGCAAAGTTATGTGAGTCAACAATTAAACGATCGTCAAGGACCTGTGATTGCGGCGACTGATTATATGCGTTTATATGCTGATCAAATTCGCCAAGAAGTCAAAGCGCCTTTTGTTGCATTAGGAACTGACGGTTATGGGCGAAGCGATACAAGAAGAAAGCTTCGTCACTTTTTTGAAGTAGATGCAAAATTTATTGTGTTGGCTGCAGTAGAAGCATTAGTA
Source organism: uncultured Legionella sp. (assembly GCA_964513205.1). GTDB lineage: Bacteria > Pseudomonadota > Gammaproteobacteria > Legionellales > Legionellaceae > JAGVJT01. The sequence continues at coordinate 46,243 of CAZELP010000013.1, forward strand.
AAAGCAGGAGAATGTAAAGAAACCTTGCTCAAAGATGTGATGAAACGCTATGGCATTGATGCAAATAAAGTTGATCCTGCAACACATTAATTGAGGAGTGAGCATGTCTTTAGAACAAGAAATTAAAATTCCTGACATCGGTGGTGCAGCGAGTGTGGATGTCATTGAGGTTTTGGTTAAAGTAGGTGATGTGATCACAAAGGATACCTCTCTTGTGACATTAGAGTCGGATAAAGCCAGTATGGAAATTCCATCTCCAGTTGACGGAGTGGTGACCGCATTGAAAGTCAAAGTTGGGGATAAGGTTTCTGAAGGGGATGCAATTCTTGTGGCATCGCTTCAAGAAGGCAAAGTAGAAAATGCAGTTCAAACTGAAGCTCCTCCTGCTGATTTGCCCACTGAAACAGCGAAAGTGGAGGTTGTTGAAGCAGATGTATCTCAAAAAGAACTGGAGACATCGTCTATTTCTTTGGTAAAAGAGGAACAAGTTGCTTCATCTGGCTCCTCGGAAATTTATGCCGGTCCTGCTGCTCGTCGTCTTGCTTATCAATTGGGTGTTGACCTTTCTTTGGTGAGCGGAAGTGGTAGAAAATCCCGTATTAGCAAATCTGATATTGAGGCGTATGTGAAGAAACGCCTTGCGGAACCTCGTTCTGCTGGGCTTGCTCTTGCGCCAATGCCTACAATTGATTTCAGTCAGTTTGGTGAGATTGAGAAAAAACCACTCAATAAAATTAAGCGTTTGACTGGGGTTAATGTACATCGCTCTTGGGTTAGTATCCCTCATGTGACGCAATTCGATGAAGCAGACATCACGGATTTGGAGGCTTTTCGTGTACAAGAAAATCAGATTTCTACAGACAGCAGTTATAAACTGACCATACTTGCATTTGTTTGTAAAGTGGTGAGCAAGGCACTCGCTGTTTTCCCGGCGTTTAATGCGTCATTAGATGAAACTGGTGAAAACTTAATTTATAAAAAATATGTGCACATTGGGATTGCGGTTGAAACTCCAAATGGACTTGTGGTCCCTGTGATTCGAGATGTAAATCAATTGTCAGTGAGTGAAATTGCGCGAGAGATGGGACGACTTTCAAAAAAGGCGCGCGAAAAAGGATTAATGCCCAATGATATGAGTGGTGGATGTTTTACCATTTCTAGCTTAGGTGGTATTGGTGGGACGGCATTTACGCCAATTGTAAATGCGCCAGAGGTCGCCATATTAGGCTTGTCTAGAAGTGCGATGAAACCAGTGTATAAAGCGGGCTCTTTTGAGCCTCGCCTCATGTTGCCACTGTCTTTATCTTATGATCATCGAGTCATTGATGGTGCTGAAGCGGCTAGGTTTACGCGTTTTATTGGTGAATGTCTAAGCGATGTTCGAAGAATTTTATTGTAATTGAGGCGATTCATGACAAAGCAATTAAAAACACAAGTGGTTGTGATCGGCAGTGGTCCTGGGGGCTATACTGCTGCATTTAGAGCCGCTGATTTGGGTCAAAAAGTATTGTTAATTGAGCAATTTGATGGTTTGGGTGGGGTGTGTTTAAACGTTGGATGCATTCCTTCAAAAGCCTTGCTTCATCTTGCTGAAGTATTAGAAGAAAGTCGTAGCGTTGAATCTCATGGTATTCGATTTGGTCAACCTCAATTGGATCGAGATGGAATGCTGGCTTGGAAAGATGGAGTCGTCAAGAAACTAACGGGTGGTTTATCTGCTTTGGCAAAACAGCGCAAAGTAGAGCGATTAACCGGATTTGCCAAGTTCACCTCTTCTCATCAATTAAAAGTTTCCACAAAAGAAGGCGATGTTGTCGTTGATTTTGAATCGGCAATTATTGCAGTGGGTAGTGAATCTATAAGCCTACCATTTATTCCAGAAGATAAGCGCATTTTCAGCTCAACGGGTGCGTTACAATTACGTGATATCAAAGGTGATTTGTTGGTATTAGGTGGTGGCATCATTGGTCTTGAGATGGCAACAGTTTACAGTGCGTTGGGTGTGAAAGTCACCGTTGTTGAGTTTGCTGATCAACTAATTCCTGGGGCAGATGCGGATTTGGTTAATGTGTTGCAAAAACGGCTCATGAAGCAAGGCGTTGTTTGTTGGCTAAAAACAAAAGTCGTTGCTATGGAAGCGAAAAAAGATGGCATTGAAGTGTCAATGGAAGGTGAGCATGCTTCAGACAAGCCTCTGTTATTCAAGCAGGTTTTAGTTGCGGTTGGACGAAGACCCAATGGTGGAAAAATAGATGCTCATTTAGCAGGAGTACACGTGGATGAGCGTGGGTTTATTGCTGTAGACAAACAAATGCGCACCAATGTTCCACATATTTTTGCCATAGGAGATGTTGTTGGACAGCCGATGCTGGCTCATAAAGCCATTCCAGAAGGAAAAGTGGCTGCTGAAGTAATTGCGGGTAAAAAACACTATTTTGATCCCAAGTGTATTCCAAGTGTCGCCTATACTCACCCTGAAGTTGCTTGGGTTGGTCTGAGTGAGAAAGAAGCCAAATCAAAACAAGTGACTTATGAAAAAGCAGTATTTCCATGGGTTGCGAGTGGTCGAGCTTTGAGCATGGGGTGTGAAGAAGGCGTGACAAAATTGCTTTTCTGTCCCAATACAAAACGCATTTTGGGTGCGGGTATTGTAGGTAAAAATGCAGGTGATCTCATTGCTGAAGCCGCGTTGGCAATTGAAATGATGTGTGATGTTGAAGATATCGCATTGACGATACATCCTCATCCGACTTTATCAGAAACAATTGCTCAATCTGCTGAAATTTTTGAAGGCTCGATTACCGATCTGTATATTCCCAAAAAGAAAAATTAACGCATCGAATCGTCGAGTTATGTCTTTCCCGCGAAAGCGGGAATCCCCATAAGGTGAAAAAATAGATCTCCGCGCAGGCGGAGATGACTTTATTTGAGCAAAAATTTTCAAGAGCATGATCGAATATCATCAAAACTATCGAAATCCTGGTGCATTTCCGTTGTCATAAGAGTAGTCATTAGATTCCGCTGACCTTATTCTTGTGACCTTATCTTTATAATCTATCGGTTTAGACAAAATCCCACGCAAAATATTCTCAACAACTCTACGGTTTTCATCGAGACAGCAATCTAATACCAACGCTAAGTCTTGATCAGATTTGATAATGAGAGGCAGTTGCCTGCTGATGTTTTCACAGACCACCGCGCATTCTGCCGGACTGAGATAGCGTAATACTTTTGCCAAATCACCAGCTGATGCTATTAAATGAAGCAATTGTGATTTCATCGTCTCATAAACCGCTGTACACTGCTCTGGATTGAGATAGTCTTCTAATACCGGTCCAAAATAACGAGCTGATGCTATCAAATCAGGCAATCGCGCTTTCATTGCCTCACAAACCGCGGTGCATTGCTCCACAGTGAGATAGCGTAATATCATTAAATCATCAGCCGTATCTATTAAATTAGCCAATCGCGCTTTCATCGCTTCACAAACTGCTGCACGCTGCCCCGGATCGAGAAGGTCTAATACTTGTTCAAAACCATAGCGTGATGTGATCAACTTAGGTAGCAGTGCTTTCATCGCCTCACAAACTGCCGTGCATTGTTTCGGACTGAGATAGGATAATAGCCGTCTAAAATCAGAGGCTGATGTGATCAACTGAGGCAATCGCACTTTCATCGCCTCACAAACCGCTGTGTATTGCTTTGGATTGAGCAATTGTAATAGCCGTCTAAAATCAGAGGCTGATGTGATCAACTGAGGCAATCGCGCTTTCATCGTCTCACAAACCGCTGTGGATTGTTCCGGAGTGAGATAGTGTAATACATCTACAAAATCATGGACTGATGTCAAACCATGCAATCGCGCTTTCATCGTCTCACAAACCGCTGTGTATTGCCCTGGATTGAAAAATTGTAATACGTCTCTAAAATCAGAGGCTGATTTTATCAACTGAGGCAATCGTGCTTTCATCGCCTCATAAACCGCTGTGCGCTGCTCTGGATTGAGACAGGATAAGACCAGTCCAAAATCAGAGGCTGATTTTATCAACTGAGGCAATCGTGCTTTCATCGCCTCATAAGCCGCTGTGTGCTGCTCTGGATTGAGAAGAGCCAATACATTAAAAAAATCTCTGGCTGATGATATCAACTGAGGCAATCGTGCTTTCATCGCCTCATAAACCGCTGTGCGCTGCTCT